>ONLW01000013.1 GCA_900318835.1 uncultured Bacteroidales bacterium | reverse complement strand
AGTGGATGCCGCCCTGTTTGGCCGAGGGTTTGTATTCGCGGCTGCGCCATTTCGTTTTTGCCATAGTGCTGTTCCTTTCCGGTGCCTGTTAATCAACTCCCTAAAAAATGTATATCTTTCTATCCAAAAAATGTATAGGTTTTTACCTAAAAAATATATACCTTTTTACCATAAAAATGTATAGGTTTTTATACTAAAAATATATACCTTTCCTCCTCCTCTTGCCTAAGAGCCTCTCCGAAGCCCCCGACGGAGGTGCCGGGGATTTGGTTGGGGAAGTCCATATACATTATATTTATTAAGTGAATTATCAAAAATCAATTATTCTTATAGCCACTGGGGAAAAACTTTTCTTTCCATGCAGAAATGAGCCAATCACTCATACAACCTGGACAAAAAATATTATTGTAGCCATTTTGCATAAAGCAGTTGCGCTGAACACCATTTTTTATTCTAGGACAACCCATTGTTGAATGTTGGACGTAAAATTCGTCACCACCAATGGATATTGGTTCGCAATAGAAGTTTGAACCATCTCCGACTTCAGCTACAGTAAGGTCTTTGTCTTCTGTTTTAAGAATAATTGTTTTTGTATCATCTCCGCTCTTGCATCCGGCCATCAGCCCGACGCCACACAGCACGGCGAGTGTCAAGATTGCTTTCTTCATATTGCTGAAAAATAAAAGTTAAACATTCAATCATGAGCGTGCGCTACTGCCATTTCTGGCCGATGTCCCAATGGTGGGCGGTCTTCACCTCGTAGGTGGTGCCGGCGAGGTTGAACTCCTCGACGATGAGCGGCACGGCCTGCGGGTATTGCTCAATCCACGACCCCACGGCGATGGTGAACACCTCGGTGTCGGGGTTGTAGAAGATGCGGCCGCGCGGCGTCATCTCGTAGGCGCCGACGTAGGGGCCGATGCCGTCGTTCTTGTACTTCTGGCGGTGGAACTCCTTCTTCCACACGTCCTCGTGCATCTCGGAGCACGAGACGCTGCCGAACTCTGTGCGGGAATTGGCCTTGGTGTAGTCGCTGATGCGGTGCGAGCGCACGCCGAACAGCTCGTCGCGCTGCGGCGAGTACCAGAAGATGCCCACCATCGGCTCGTCGCCCTTGCCGCGGTTGCTCTGCATGAGGCGCATAGCCTCGTCGAGCTCCTCGTCGCCCATCTTGCTCACCTCGACCTCGGCGGCGGGCTTTCCGGGCTGCCCCTCGATACCTTTTACTTCCTTGAGCGCCACCTTGACGGCGGCGGCAACGATACGTTGCAGTTCTTCCTCGGTTACTGTCATGGGTTGTGGGTTTTACGATATTCTGGCGATGGTGCGCTGAAGGCTCAGCACCTGGCTCTTGAGCTGCTTAATCTGGTCCTGCAGGTTGGCGTTCTGGCTGCGGAGCTTGCGGTTCTCTTCGATAAGCTCGTACTGCGTCGGCTCGCGGTGCTCCTCCTTGGCCTTCTGTTCCACGCTCTGGCCGATGGTCTCATCGTTGAACACCTTGCCGACGCCCTGCTGCTCCGCCATGCGGATAAGCTCGCCCGGCGCGAACGGCATGTCAAAGCCTGATTCATCTTCCACATACACCATGCCGCCAGACACTTTCTTCACCACTCCCCCGCCGATAGCGTTGAGGAACTTCACTTTGTCGCCTATTTCAAAATTCGTTGCCATATACATATTAATTTTGACTGCAAAAATACGGTTTTTTCGTGACATGGGGAAAATTATTTTAGTCCAAGGATTTTTCCTTTGTTTTTTATTCGTAATTTTGCACCAGAAAAAAAAGTATACATGATGAAAAAATACAGATTCTTCTCCGTTGCATTGCTTTGTGCTTTAGCATTCTGCAGTTGCGCAGTAACATCAAATGTCACTTCCTACGGCGTTTTTATCAATACCATCAAGGAGGTATCCCAAGACCTACAGGAAGAGGGGTTCTCCCTTGTGTCCACCGAAAATGACAGAAGAAATGTCACAACGCATGCCCCCGAATACTATAACCACTTCGAGCATGGCTTCAGCGGGAACAACAGCATTGACTACATCTACACCAACACTTACCACTTCGAGAACGAGGAGGGCGAGAAGATGACCTACTCCGTCTCATACCAGACGGGCGGTAACCCTTCAACGCTGACGGCCTATGTGAGGGAGGTGTACACCGGTGGTTGCCAGACCTCCAACGCCAAAGACTATGAGCGTCTCTGCGGCGACTCCTCCCCTATCCACAAACTCGACAGCCTACCGAAAAACAGCACCATCAGACGCTAGATTATCTCGACGGCCAGCTGTGCAAAGTCGATGCCGTCGAAGTTGCCGCTGGACATCATCAGGAGGTTGCTGTCCTTCCATTCCATTGCTTTCACCTTGGCCACCATTGCGGTGCTGTCGGTGAACACATCAACGCTCCCACCAAAGGCCTTGCGCACCTCCTCGGGGTCGAGGGGCGGCAGTTTCTTGAGCTGAAGAGCGTGCTGGCTGAAATAGACGCAGCGCACGTCGGCCTCGTCCATCGTACCGCGATACTGCTGCAGGAACTCCTGCGTGAGCGAGCTGAAGGTGTGGAGCTCCATGCAGGCCACAAGCCGCCTGTTGGGGTACTGCTCGCGCATGGCGTGGATGGTGGCGCGTAGCTTCGAAGGCGCATGGGCAAAGTCCTTATACACGGCGCAAGTATCGCTCTTCTTGACAAGCTCCAGTCGTTTCGAGGCACCCTCAAAAGTGCTAATCGCCTCATCAAACTGCTCATCGCTCACACCCACCTGCCGACAAGCCAACCGTGCTGCGGTTAAGTTGAGCAAGTTGTGGTGACCGAAGACCTGCAGGGCGGTATTGCCAATATAGGTAATGCCATTCTCCACGCGGTGCTCCGGGCAGACATACGGCAGCTTCTGGATGTCGGTGCGCTGGTTCTCCACCGCCACACGGTGCACCTCGGCGTCCTCGTCACAGTAAATCAGCGTACCCTTTGGCTCGATGAGGTTGATAAACTGCGCGAACTGCTCCCTATAAATATCGAACGTCGGGAAGACATTGATGTGGTCCCACTCGATGCCGGTGATGATGGCCACGTTGGGGTGGTAGAGGTGGAACTTGGGACGGCGGTCGATGGGCGAGGTCAGGTATTCGTCGCCTTCGATGACCATCACCTTTGCGGTGTGACTCAGGCGCACCATCACCTCAAAGCCCTTGAGCTGCGCGCCCACCATATAGTCGGCCTCGATGCCGCAATGCGCCAGCACATGCAGTATCATCGCCGTGGTCGTCGTCTTGCCGTGCGAGCCGCCCACCACAATGCGCAACTTGTCCTTCGACTGCTCGTAGAGGTACTCCGGATAGCTGTAAATCTTCAGTCCCAGCTCCTGCGCCCTTAAAAGCTCTGGATTATCGATGCGTGCATGCATACCCAGCACCACAGCGTCGAGGTCGGGGGTAATCCGCTCGGGGTGCCAGCCGAAACTCTCCGGCAGCAACCCGTACTTCTCCAGCCGACTTTTTGCCGGGTCGAATATCTCGTCATCGGAACCCGTGACGGTAATACCTTTCTGGCACAGCGCAATAGCCAGATTGTGCATGGCACTTCCGCCAATGGCTATAAAGTGAACTTTCATATTTGTTTCGGATAAAAATGATAATATTTGGTTACTTGTTTCTCCAGGAAATGCCGGTCGAGCTGGTCGCTGGCCTGGCTGATGGGGAGACATCGGCCGTCCTTGTAGAGGACTTTTATCTCTTGGTCGTTAAAATCGTAGGAACGGTTGGCCAGTTTGCCTGTGCCTTCAAAATAGGATGTTTGGACATCCGTAAACGGCTCGTTGCTGAAACGTATAGCCGGCAGACGACGGTTGACCATATTGCGGCACAACGTGCTTAGTATCTCGTCGTCCGAGTGCTGCCAGTGCTTGACAGCGACCATGATGTCGTCGTCATCAATCTCAGCGAATTCATCAAGGAAGTCGGGCAATGACGGGTCGAAGTGGAACACCGTGGGGTCAAGTTCTCTAGCACGACGGAGGATGTTCAGCAGCAGCTGGTCGGCAGCGATGACGGTCTTGTGCATATACACCTGCCAGTACATTAGGCGTCGACTGATGATGAACTTCTCCACGCTGTAGATGCCCTTCTCGTCGATGACCAGCTCGTCGTCGTGCACATTAAGCATCGAGATGATGCGGTCGGTGCCTACGATGCCCTCGCTCACACCGGTGAAGAACGAGTCGCGCCCCAGGTAGTCGAGGCGGTCCATATCCAACTGACTGCTCACCAACTGATGCAGGAAGTGCTTATAGTAGGTGTTGGAGAAGATGGCAATGGCCATATCCAAAGGCCCAGAGGCCTCGTTCGCTCCACTTCGGTCGCGTTCGCACATCTCCTCGTTGATGCGTTGCATCATCAGAAGCGTAATCTCCTCGTGCGGCACATCCACCAGCACCCTCTCGCTAGTGTGCGAAAAAGGCCCGTGACCGAGGTCGTGCAGAAGGATGGCCAGCTTGGCACCGCGGCACTCCTCGTCTGTTATCTCCACTCCCTTCAGCTTCAGCACATCCAAAGCCCGCTTCATCAAGTTGAGCGCTCCCAGCATGTGGCTGAAGCGCGTATGCATGGCACCGGGATAGACCAGATAGGTCAGTCCCAGCTGCTTGATGCGACGCTGACGTTGAAAGTAGGGGTGCTCGATGACCTGCAATATCACCGGGTCATCAATCGAGAGGAACCCGTCATACACCGGGTCGTTTATTATCTTGCGTTTGGTCATAGTATATCTGCTAAATATCCGGCAGCGTCGGCCACCATCTCGTTGCAGGGTTTCTTGCCTGCTGCCAAGAGGCGACCACAGACGATATCGCCCTGCTCGGTGCGGAACTTTTCTATCAGGGGACGCACATCGGCCGTGTGACCGGTAAGACCACAAACCATAGCCATACCACTCACGCAGCCACAGACTTCTCTTGTGCCGGCGAGGCCGCGACCGAAGGGAGCGGACACCCCCATGGCGGCCTCCTTGTCGATGGGCAGGCGGTCGGCATAGGCCATCACCACCGCCTGACAGCAATTGCAGCCCTGCTTGTGCACCCCCCGGGCATTATTCATTCTTTCTTCCTTGGTCATAGCTGTAAATATCTAAGTTCTTAGCTCTTACTTCTTAGTTCTTTAAACATTTCCCATATCACAATGGCGGCGGCACAACTGACATTCAGCGAGTGCTTGGTACCTGCCTGCGGTATCTCAAGAAAACCGTCGCAAAGTTCCATCACCGTCTCCTGCACGCCCTCTATCTCATTGCCGAGCACCAAGGCAACAGGTTTGTCAGTGGCTATGGTATCCGTGCCCAGTTTCAGACTGTCGTGAGCCAACTCGACAGCATATACGCGATAGCCCCCCTGCTTGAGGGCGCGCACACATTCGGCGGTATCCTCGTGGTAGCTCCACACCACGCTTTCTTCGGCACCGAGGGCGGTCTTGTGTATCTCGCGGTGCGGCGGCGTGGCGGTGATGCCACAGAGGGCTATATGCTCCACACGAAAAGCGTCCGAGGTGCGGAACACGGAGCCGATGTTATTGAGACTCCGCACATTGTCAAGCACCACGGTGAGCGGCAGTTTCTCGCTCGCGCGGAACTCCTCGACGCTCATGCGCCCCATCTCCTCTGTCGTCAGTTTGTGTGTCATCACTCTGATTCTTTTTCGTATTCAAGCAGTTCGTCACGGTACTCCTGCCAAGGCTCATACCATTCCGACGACTGCATCAGCCGGTGGAACTTCTCCGGATGCCGCTTCTCTATCTCGATAGCTTTGTCCCAAAACGTCTCGGACACCCAGCCATCGCTCCATTCGGACCATTTGAGGTACAACTCCATCATATTGAGTGTGTCGGCGGCAGCCATGTCGCCAGCAATCAGATACAATGCGCGAGGACTAGCCTCATCTTCTCCATCCACCTCAATGTAAGAATAATGCTCCGTAGCCATGAAGACTTGAAAGTCCACTTTGTTCTGCGGCATCAAGAATTGCAAGTGTCGAATTGAAATTTCTTGGCCGGAAATAGCGCTGTCTTGCAGGTCGATGAGCTCCTTGAAATAATCAAGTTTCTCTTCAAAACGATTCCAGTTATCAAAACACACCGCAGGTCCCCTATATTCTTCCTGGGGCTTTCTATCGGTTGAGCATGCCGCAGCCATAAGCACGGCAATAACCAATATCCATTTTTTCATATCAACCTACACTTCCTTCTAATGATATTGACAATAATTTTTGCGCTTCTACGGCGAACTCCATGGGGAGTTTCTTCAACACATCCTTGGCGTAGCCGTTGACGATGAGGCCCACGGCGCTCTCCGGCGTGATGCCGCGCTGCTGGCAGTAGAAAAGCTGGCCCTCGCTGATTTTCGACGTCGTGGCCTCATGTTCGAGGATGGCGGTATGGTTGTCGGCTTTGATATAAGGCCAGGTGTGTGCACCACACTGGTCGCCAAGCAACAGGCTGTCGCACTGCGAGTAGTTGCGGGCGTTCTCGGCCCCACGGCCAATCTGCACCAGACCGCGATAACTGTTGTGGCTCTTACCGGCCGAGATGCCCTTGCTCATGATGGTCGAGTGGGTATTCTTGCCCACATGTATCATCTTGGTGCCGGTATCGGCCTGTTGATAGTTGTTCGTCACAGCGACAGAATAGAACTCCGCCGTGGAGTCGTCGCCCTGCAGGATGCAGCTGGGGTACTTCCACGTGACGGCAGAACCCGTCTCCACCTGCGTCCAGCTGAGCTTCGAGTGCGAGCCCTTGCAGATGCCGCGCTTGGTGACGAAGTTATAGATGCCGCCCTTGCCATCCTTGTCGCCCGGATACCAGTTCTGCACGGTGCTGTACTTCACCTCGGCGTCCTTCATGACAACAATCTCCACGATGGCTGCATGCAGCTGGTTCTCGTCGCGCTGCGGAGCGGTGCAACCTTCCATATAACTCACGTAAGCACCCTCGTCGGCCACTATCAGCGTCCGCTCGAACTGGCCCGTACCTTTGGCGTTGATGCGGAAATAGCTACTGAGCTCCATCGGGCAGCGCACCCCCTTGGGAATGTAGCAGAAGGAGCCGTCGCTGAAGACGGCGCTGTTCAATGCGGCGAAAAAATTGTCCGTCGACGGTACTACCGAGCCGAGATATTTCTTCACCAGGTCGGGATGCTTCTGCACCGCCTCGCTGATGGGCATGAAGATGATACCCTTCTCCTCGAGGGCTTTCTGGCTGGTGGTCTTCACGCTCACGGAATCCATGATGGCATCGTAGGCCACACCGGCCAGCGCCTCTCTCTCTCGCAGCGGGATGCCCAGCTTGTCGAAAGTAGCCAGCAACTCCGGATCCACCTCGTCCATGCTTTTCTTCTTCTCCTGCTTGGGAGCGGCGAAGTAGATAATGTCCTGATAGTTGGGTGTCTCGTACTCAAGGTGTGCCCAGTCGGGCTCCTTCATCTTCTGCCAGCGGCGGAAGGCCTCGAGGCGAAACTCGAGGAGCCATTCCGGCTCACCTTTCTTTTTCGAAATCAGACGCACCACATCCTCGTCCAGACCCTTGCGGATGGTCTCGGTGTCGATATCCGTGGTGAAACCCCATTTGTATTCTTCGTTGGTAACTTCCTGGATGATATCTTTTTCGTTGTTCTCCATTATATAAAAAACATTACTTTTCCGCTGCAAAAATACGAAAAAAGTCCGACATGGCACCGTATTTTTATCAACAATGAGAATGGCCTGGAAAATAAAATGTTAACAATTCTTAAACGCAAACCACCTACCACACCCCTATCAACACCTACCATGGTAGGAGTTGGTTAGGAGTTGATAAGGAGATGATAGGTAGTTTATACCTATCATCTACTGCGAGTTAGGTATAAAAAATAGGCACCTGCTATGAAACAGGTGCCAAAAAGACATTTTTACCGAACAAATTAACTTAAAAAATGTTAATTTGTTTTAGTTTTCTATTAATCCAGAGGGCATAGGGAACCGCCAGAACAAATGTAAGGAAGTCAGCGACGGCTTGAGCCATCTGAACACCCGTCAGGCCCAGCCAGATGGGTAAAAGCAGAAGCGCAGGAAGGAAGAAAAGTCCATTGCGACAGACACTTAACAAAGTAGCGGGACCTGTCATGCGGATATTCTGGAAGAGCATGCCCGTGGTGGTGAAGAGTGCCACCAAGGGGAAGGCGGCGCACTGCCAGCGGAGGGTAGTGGCACCAATCTCAATAAGCACCGAATCTTCGGCACGGAAGAGTGCAACTATCTGTGGTGCAAAGATTATGCCTACAATGGAGATAACCAGAAGGAATGCGGAACCCACACATGTGGCGAAGAGCCACGACTCCCGCACACGGTCGTAGAGCCTGGCACCGTAGTTATAGCCACACACAGGCTGGAACCCCTGGCTGAATCCCAACACCACGCTGAAGGCGAACATCATGATGCGCGTCACCACAGCGAAGGCTGCCACCGCACTCGCCTCTTCTCCGGGGGCGGCATAGCGGGCAGCGCAATAGTTGAGGGACACTGCTGCCGCGCAGTTGAAAACCTGCCGGAAAAGCGACGGTAACCCACCGCGGAATATCTCGTAATAGACCCTAAATGATGGCTTGAAGTCACATAGTCTTATATGCACACTTTCAGGCTTGAATGTACCATATAGAAGCAGCGTCCATGCGAAAATCTGGCTCACGGCAGTGGCCAACGAAGCGCCGCTCACACCCATGCCGAAAGTGAAAATGAATAGCGGGTCGAGGGCGATATTGAGGATGGCGCCGCTGACGATACCCACCATGCCAAAATGGGCGTTGCCTTGCAGGCGGAGTTGGTTGTTCAAGGTGAGCGCAGACATCATAAATGGCGTAGCCACAACAATATAACGAAGGTAATCGTTGGCATAGGGCACCACATTTTCTGGTGCTCCGAGCAGTCGGCTCAGCCAGCTGAGGTTGGGCAGGCAGCACAGGGCGGCGAGGGCGCCCAAAAGAAACGGTGTGATAAAGCCCACGGTAGCCACCACGCTAGCCGACGCAACGTTTTTCGCTCCTAACGCTCTGGAAATATGATTGCCGCTGCCATGTCCGAAATAGAAGCCGAGCGCCTGGATGAAGGTCATGTAGGCGAACGAGATGCCAATGCCGGCGGTGCCCTCGGTGCTGAGACGTCCGATGAAAGCCGCATCGACGACATTATAGAGGGCGGTGGTTACCATCGCTATGATGGTGGGCACAGCCATCTTGCAGACCAAACCCTTCACAGGTCTGGTCGTCATTTCGTCATATTTGTCTTCAAGAGTCACTTACGGATTATCTGACTATTACCATGCAGATTCAAAAGTGTCACTTTAACTGAATTCGAGTGACCGTCGCGTACATAATCGACATCCACTTCGTCGCCTGGAGAGAATAGTCCGAGTTCCTCCATCATCTCTGCAAACGTGTTCACCTCCTTGCCCGCCACATGGACAATAATGTCGCCTTGACGGATGCCAGCACGCTCGGCAGCGCAGTCGCGATTAACCTTGACCACATAGAGTCCCTTGGTTTCGCGAGCACCTGTCTGGCGTGCCACATTAGCATCAACCTCAGTGACTTGCACCCCAAGATAACCACGCTGCACATAGCCATATTTCTGCAGATCGCCTGCCACTTTAAGGGTAATGTTCGACGGGATGGCGAATGAGTAGCCGATATAGTTGCCACTATTGCCCGAAGCTATGGCCGTCACAATACCGATAAGTTCGGCATTTGAGTTCACCAGTGCACCTCCACTATTACCTGAATTAACAGCCGCATCTGTCTGTAAAAAAGACTCTAATGGCGTCTCATTGGAGCGAGGATTATCGATAATATTCATATTTCGGGCCTTCGCGCTGATGATGCCGGAGGTCACAGTGGAAGTCAGATTGAAGGGATTTCCAATGGCCAACACCGGCTCACCAACACGCACTTTATCGCTGTTACCAAATGGGATATATGTCAATCCTTCAGCTTCTACTTTAATTACCGCCAAGTCGGTGGCGGGGTCGTTGCCGACGAGCTTGGCAGGCAGTTCGCGACGGTCGTTGAGGGTTACGGTTATGCGCTCGGCATCCTGCACTACATGGTTGTTAGTCAGAATGTAACCATCAGTGGTAACGATAACGCCCGAACCGTAGGCGCTATAAGTCTGGCGCTGCACCCCACGTTCGATGATAAATCCGAAGAAAGACTGGTAAAGCGGTGTAAGCTGTGTCATTTCGGTCTTGATATGCACCACACCATCGATGGTAGCCGCCGCCACCTCGGTGAAGTCGGTGAGGGTGAGGCTGGAGCGGAAAGTAGACTGCTGATTGTCGATAGTTGTAGGTTGGGGAGCATGCGTATCGGCAGGTTGGGCGTTGCACGATTGCATTGCAAACAAGAATGTTACAGCAATGATTGAAATAGTTCTGTTCATAGGGCAACAATATTAAACTATGTTAAATAACAGGTCGGGTGTAGAGAAACGGCAATTGGGATATTATATTATAGTACGTTCTCCGAATCCGACGTACAATTAAACAAAAAAAAGGGCTTTTTATTGCCCTGAAAAGAAAAAAATATGTATATTTGCAAAAAAAGAGAATGATGAAGAAATCGGTCTTATGGCCTTTTATAATGCTGGTGCTCATGCCGTTGATCGTAAATGCCAACGGTGGCCCCGTGGCCGAGTTGTCGGCGATGACCCTGTCGCGCACCCCCATGATGCGCCACTGCCCCGAGGTACAGTTGCTGCGCGAAGAGGCCCGCTTTACTCCCGATAGGCGCTACACACAAGTGGAGGTAACCTACCTGCTGCATAACCGTAGCGACAAAGAGCTGAGGGAGTTGTGGTATGGATTCCCTGTCGACTGGTACGAGCGGATAGACAGCAATCGGGGCTGGGCCACAGTGCATCCCTACACCGACGATCATGGCCAGGAGGTGGGCTGGCACGACCACTACATAAGGGATTTGCGCTTCGTGTTAGACGGCAAGGTGTTGCCATGGAAACGTTCGGCCGACAGCCTGCTGCGCAAAGGGCATCCGCTGACAGATGAAGAATGGGGAAAAATTGAGAATGAAGAAGATATCACGATGGACGGTGTGTGGGGAAAGGCCATGGAGGGCGGTGGATTTTTCACACTGGAATGCGACCTGATGCGCCGCTGGTACTACACCTCGCTGACGATAGGTGCCGACGAGGTGGTGGAGCTGACAGTGAGCTACCGGATTTACAACCATATCGCCGTATTCACCGAGTTGCTGACCCTCTTTGAGAGAGAGACGGAATGCTGCCGTTTTGAGTACGACTTCAGCCCAGCTTCTTATTGGGGCGACGGACGGGTTGCTGACCTCTACATCGAGGTGGACACGTCAGCCATGCGCCATGATGCAGACTATTTCTGGATAGGCAATCAATACACGGATCACGGAAGAAGGGCTGCATCCTGCTACCCGCTGAAACACAATGGATACGGACGCTGGACGCTGACGTTGCACGATGTGGACCTGGCGAAGGCCGAGCCGTTCATGATGAGCTATCATTGGGACCTCCCGAAGCGGACGGCTACCGAACTGATAGCCATGCGCATAAGTCCCTCTAAATACACCGTGGTTCCCTCGGGAGAAGACAAGAAATACCCGATGAAGAATCTTTCAGACCTGACTCTGTCGACTACCGCGGTGTTGCGTCCCGACAAGGAAGGGAAGCTGCACCTGACGCTACAGTTCAAAGAACCGATGACGGTGACGGGTGTCATCATTATGGGCGGATATGCCAAAGACTCGGCCTCATGGCACAACAACAGCCGCATCGAAGAGCTGTCGTTCCCCCAATTTGTCTATGCCTGGAACTCGTTGCCGGGTGTAAGGGAGCCGAAAAGCTATGACTGGCAAGGGATTGTTGATGCGTCGTGCCTGCTGGCCACAAGGGCCTTGGATCGTTTCTTCGACGAAAACCACACATACTACATGGAGCAGAAGAAGGTGGACGAACTGAAATTCGACATCACCAAGGTAATCAAAGGCGACAAATACGACGACCTCTGTATCAGCGAAATAATAGTTTTAGGAGAACCTAAAAAGAGAGTGCAATGAAAATGAGATTGAGCATCATAGCACTGGCACTGCTGCTGACGGCGTGTGGCGGTAGCCGACGGTTGGCGCTGCCGAAGCGGCTGGAACCAAAGAAGATGACCAGCCTGTCGACCGTAGACGAAGCAGTCCTGCCTCAAGACAGTATTGCCTATTATACCATACGGAATGGAGACTCACTGATAGGCTACCTGATGGAGCCTAAGGACGACTTGGTTTCGGGGTGGACACTGATTTTTATACTGCATGAGAAAGGAATACAAGCCCTTCGCGGCATCACGCTGGAGGAACTCCGGAAGGCTGAGCAACAGATGGTTGACATCCTCAATGCCATCGTGGACTCCTCCCAAGAGGTGCACCGTTGCTTCACCCCTCCACGATTCTACGACCATGGACGGCAGTATCTTTTCTATATTGATACACTGGGCCACAGAAACTTATTTGTCACCTTCTATGATTATGGAAAAGAGGATGAGTATTTGCGCAGACCTTTGTCAGTGTGCGATGGGGGCGACAGTTTCTGGCAGGCCAAATTCGACCTCACAGAGCAAAAGCTAAAGTGGTTCGACGTCAACGGCCCCACCGTCTATTCTGTTCCAGGACGCAGCAAGGAACCGCGAGGACTTTTGCGACAATCGTTCTGCTTCCATGCAACCGAATTGACATACAAGAATATCGACGAAGAGGAACTGCCGGAAAGAGCCAAAGCCTTCTACGACCAGCAGATGACCAAAAACCTCCGGCGGAGGAGCGACGGCATATATCTTTATGACATCCACAATGGCCCAACAGCCTATTTCGACAAGAAAGGCAACTTCATGGCACTAGTGACGGACTACCGGAGTGACACAGACATTAATCTGGACAAATATTTTGCCACGATGATGCCCAACCGCAAAATCATGCTGAACAAGATTCGCGAGGATATGCACCGGTACGGTTCCGTCGGCTTGCCATGGTTGTTCTCGGTGGAACGCATCAAAGGGAAATGGCTGATTGGGGCCACCGCATTAGACATTCGTCAAACCACCTACTATACTTTCGACGACCGAGGACGATTGATTGGCGTCGACAGAATGCTTTAACACAGAATATTATGAATAAAGGACGCTTGATATTATTCCCTGTTCCCATCGGGGCGGAAGAGATGGGCTGCTCGCTGCCGGCGCACAATCTGGAATTGCTGGCCACATGCCATACCTTCATCGTAGAGGAGTTGCGCACAGCACGGCGGTTTCTCAAGAAAGCTGGCTACCCCTACCCTATTGACGACACTGTCTTTCTGGAGCTTAACGAGCATACCACCCATGAGGCGATTGGTGGCTATCTGGATGCTATCGAGCGTGGCGAGAATATCGGCTTGTTGAGCGAGGCTGGCCTGCCCTGTGTGGCCGACCCAGGGGCGATGATTACCAAGGTGGCGCAAAGGCGCGGCATTGAGGTGGTGCCGCTGGTGGGACCCTCGTCGCTGATGCTGGCGCTGATGGCATCGGGATTCAACGGACAGTCGTTCGCCTTCGTGGGTTATCTGCCTGTTGATAAAAACAAGCGTGCATCCGCCATCCGCCACCTCGAGGAACGCCTCCACCGCGAGCATCAGACGCAGATATTCATTGAGGCACCCTACCGTAACAATCAGATGCTCGAAGCGTTATGCACCACATTAAACCCACAGACAATGATTTGTGTGGCTTGTGACTTGACGCTACCGACACAATATATCCGCACGCTTTCGAACGCCAAATGGAAGTCGGAAAGAGGAAAGATTAATCTCCACAAAAGGAATACCGTGTTCCTTATCGGAGAATAAACTATTGATAGACCATTCGGCGGGTGCCGTCGGACATCACCTGCCGGATAATCTCGCAAACCATCTGTTTCAGTTCGTCAATGAACTGGTGTGAGTTGTATTTGTGCGCCTCGATATCGCGCAATTTCTTCTCCCACTGGCCCGTGAGTTCGGCGCTCTTGAGGAGCTCTTCTTGAATGACACCGATGAGGGCTATGCCCGTGGGCGTGGGTTCGAGGCTTTTACGTACCTTCTGTATATACTGCCGCCTGTAGAGCGTCTCGATAATGGCGGCACGTGTCGAGGGACGACCTATGCCGTTGGCTTTGAGTGCGTCGCGCAGCTCCTCGTTGTCCACCGTCTTGCCCGCCGTCTCCATAGCGCGAAGCAGCGTGGCCTCGGTGTAGGGCTTGGGCGGTGTGGTCTGTTTCTCGGTGAGGGTGGGTTCGTGGGGGCCGTGCTCGCCCTGCTCGAAGGCGGGAAGGGTCTGCTCTTCGTCGTCTAACTTGTCCGACTTGTCGGACTCGTCCGATTTTTCAGACTTTCCACCGAAGACCAACCGCCAGCCCTCGTCGAGGATTTGCTTGCCGGTGGCCTTGAATTCCAGTTTTTCCACAGCACCCATGACGGTGGTGGTGGAGAACTTGCAGTCGGGATAGAAGACGGCGATGAAGCGGCGCGCCACCATGTCGTAGACACGCTTCTCGTCAAGTGTAATACTCACCGTCGAAGGGTCGGTGCCGGTGGGGATGATGGCGTGGTGGTCGGTGACTTTCGAGCTGTCGAAGACCTTCTTGCGCTTCTCGAGCTTCTTGCCCATCAGAGGCTGAATGAGAGGCGCATAAGGGCGGATACCTTGCAGGATGCCCGGGCATTTGGCGTAGATGTCGTCGGAAAGGTAGGTAGTGTCGACACGCGGATAGGTAGTGAGTTTCTTCTCGTAGAGACTTTGGATATACTTCAGGGTATCGTCGGCCGAGAAGGAGTATTTCTTGTTGCATTCCACCTGCAAGCTCGTCAAGTCGAACAGGCGCGGCGGTGCCTCGGTACCGGCCTTCTGTTCCACGGAGGTAACGGTGAAGTCTTTCCCTTTTATTTCCTCCATGGCCTTCTGGCCTTCTTCCACCTTTTTTATTTTTCCTTTGGTGGAGTTGAACGTCACACCACGATAGACCGTCGAGAGAATCCAGTATTTTTCGGGCTTGAAGTCTTTAATCTCGAAATGGCGTTTCACAATCATGGCCAGCGTGGGTGTCTGTACGCGGCCAATGCTGAGCACCTGGCCTTTGGCCTGCGAGAAACGCAGGGTGTAGAGACGTGTGGCATTCATGCCGAGGAGCCAGTCGCCGATGGCGCGGCAGAGACCCGCCTCATAGAGGCTTCGGTATTCGTCCTGAGGCTTAAGCTGCGCAAAGGCCTCGCGGATAGCCTCTTCCGTAAGCGACGAAACCCACAGTCGCTGCACTGGACACTTTGCCTTGGCCTTCTGCATCACCCAGCGCTGGATGAGTTCTCCTTCCTGTCCGGCATCGCCACAATTGATGATGCCCTCGGCGGCCTGCATCAAACGCTCGATGGTCTTGAATTGCTTTTCGTAGCCCTGGTTGTCAATGAGTTTAATGCCGAAACGCGGAGGAATCATGGGTAGCGAACCGATGCTCCAACGACGCCATTGGTCGCAGTAGTCCTGCGGCTCCTTAAGGCAGCAGAGGTGACCGAAAGTCCAGGTCACCTGGTATCCATTGCCCTCCATGTAGCCGTCGTGCGAGGTGTTGGCTCCCACCACCTTGGCTATCTCCTTCGCCACACTTGGCTTCTCCGCGATACAGACAATCATTTCACCAATTGTAAAGCGCTCCAGCCGTCGCGATTTTTCTTACCCCTTAATGTCATGCCCAACTCGTTGGCACGAGCGACAAGGACACCTTCGTCGGCCTCATAGAAGCCGCTAAGCAACAATGTGCCACCTGCGTTGAGCACGGAAACGTAACGCTCCATGTCGGCCAAGAGAATATTACGGTTGATATTGGCGATGATAATGTCAAAGTTGCCTTGCAAAGTGCTGGCATCACACAACTTAAGTGTAATCTCAACACCATTGGAGAAGGCATTCTCCTGAGCGTTATTGAACGCCCATTCGTCGATGTCAACACCCTCCACATAGCTCGCGCCACGCATCTTGGCCAGGATGCCGAGAATGGCGGTGCCGCAGCCCATGTCGAGCACACGCTTGCCTACCATATCAAGCTCGGCCACATAACTGAGCATCATGTAGGTGGTGGGGTGATGGGCGGTGCCGAAGCTCATCTTCGGCTCGATAATCAACTCGTAGTCGACATCCGTGCGATGGGGATGGAACGGAGCACGTACCCAGACACTCCCGCCATTATACTCAACGAGAACAGCCCGATGCCCTTTCTCCCACTCCTCGTTCCAGTTCTTGTCCTCCATCTCCGAAAGGTGAAAGGTAAAAGGTGAAAGGTGAAAGTTTTCCTGAAGATTCTGCAGCTGACATTTGAGCCATGCCTCGTCAAAAAGGTTGACTGGTACATATGCCTTCAGTCCATCCTTCGTCTCCACAAAACTCTCATAAGGGCCCTCGTTTCCCAGCGTGTCCACCAACAAGTCACGGAACAAGCCGGTATCGTCCATCGTGAATGTTACTTCAATGTATTTCATAGATTTGGATATTCCACTTTTGTCAAAAACAATCCGCAGGCCGGCATACTCACGCCCGCGGCGCAACGGTCTTTCTTCTCTATGATTTCTCTAAGGCCGCTGATAGTCAGTTTTCCCCTTCCCACATCGAGCAGTGTGCCGGTCACCGAGCGCACCATGTTGCGCAAAAAACGGTTGCTGCGGATGGTGAACACCCATTCGTCGCCCTCCTCGGTCCATTCGGTATGCGTCAGGTGGCAGATGTTTGTCTTCACCTGCGTATGCAGCTTGGCGAAAGAGGTAAAATCCTCATATTCCATCAGCACCCGAGCCGCCTCGTTCATCAGGGCGAGGTCGGGGCGATAGTAGATGCGGCAGTACTGTCCCTGGCGGAACGGCAGCCGCCGGTCGCTCACATGATACTGATATGTGCGCGCAACGGCGTCGAAACGCGCATGGGCGTTGTCCGCCACCGGGAAGATGTCGAAGATGGCAATATCGGGAGGCAAGAGATTGTTCAGTTTGAAAACCAACTGGCCACAATCCAACTCGTGGCACCTACTCCCCTCTCCACATGGAGAGGGGTCGGGGGTGAGGCTGAAATGCGCATAGAAGTCGCTGGCATGCACACCCGTGTCCGTTCTGCCGCAGCCCACCACGGCAATCTTCTGCCGCAGCAGCGTCGACAGCGCCTCCTCCAGCGTCTGCTGCACAGTAGGCAACTCCGGCTGCGTCTGCCATCCATTGTAACATGCACCGTTATAGGCCAGATGTATAAAATAGCGTCCCATAAATCAAGATGCAAAGATACGACTTTTTCCGCACACGGCAAAATAAAAAAAGCCTCCCTGTTTGGGGGAGGCTCGTTACACGCAACCGAACTTCTACCAGGCGCCGTCGGACCAACCGGCGCCGCTGTAATTTTCTTCTGTCCACACTTCTTGTCCGTTGCCTTTCTCTGAAGCGTGTTGTCCCATGCCAAGCACTCCGTCGAAAAACAACATTTCGACACTGCTGGCACAATAGCCAAGTTCCGGTTCTGAATTAACCACAAACAAGTCCGGTGCTATATATGCTTTTTTCTCTGTTTTCATTTTTTTTATCAGTTAGTTTTTTTATCAGTTAGTTTTGTTATTCAATTACTAAATCGGGAAGGTGAAGAATCTGGTTGCGCTTGATGGTCACGTTGGGGAGTACTTTGTAAATCCAATGATCCTGGTCGGGATCAACATCCCACATTGCATTATTACCAAAATTACGAAACACAGCAGGTTGCAGGCAGAACTGGAAATCGGCGTTTTCGACTATTGGTATAGGAAGTATTACTGGCAAATGATCGCCAGGCTTCAAATACCAATACATGCCGGCTGGTTCATCGTCACCTGCTCCATAGAATGTTGTCGCGTAGGTGCACTGGTAGTCGTTGTGGTTGGTACCGCCGTATCTCTCATTGGTGTTGATTTGCACCTTGCCGTTGCTCCCTCGGCTAACATCCCAGCCGACGCAATATGGATCACATGGCCACAGATAGAGGGTGTCTCCAGTGCCATGACGTCTGGCGTGCAGTTTGATACTGCTTAATTTCAGAGTGTCAGGAGTATTGTTTACCAGCCTGAAGATCATGCCTCCCGTGAGGTGTTGGAAGGTCAACGTGTTGCTATCTTTTGAACCGAAGCCCACGCAGGGGAAGTCCATCTGGAATACTCTTTTGTCTCTTTTGTATTCGAGAGTGGAATTAAAGTTGCAGATTTTGATGCCTTCAACGGTGTTGGTGTCTGGTTTGCTCCACCAATCTTGGGGAGCCCATGCTATGTATTTATCACCTCGCGTTATGCTTGTGGGGTTGAAGTTTACATAGCACTCTCTCTCCTGCCAGTCGTCAGTCTGGATGTAGTGCATCTCGGCATCACCAAGTCCTTTGTACCAAACGGAGATGTAATCTGTATAAGCCGTCCAGTGGGCATCGGTTGGGATTAGCGGATCCATCGTTATTTTGGAACCCTGGTCACGTGTCATAGCCTCGGTGTAGATGCGGAGGCCCGGAGCCACGTTCTCTTTTGTGCAACCCGTGGCCAGCAAAGCAGCCGCGAGCAGGGGCAGAACGACCCTTGTCAATCTGAATTTAAGCATTTTTTTTAGTTGTTTTTGTGTTTTTTTAAGTTATTTATTTATTTTATTATTTCTCAAATGGATAATAAATTCAAGCATTCATTTTGACACCGCAAATGTACACAAATTCATTGAATTATCAAGGCTTTTCTCAATTTTTTTCTTCCCTGCTCCATGCCGACTCCCACCATCCGAAACAAAGGGTAAAAACAAGAAAGCGACAAACCATGTGGATTTGTCGCTTTTGGTACCGCATATCAGAGTCGAACTGATGATCTTCTGCGTGAGAGGCAGATGTCCTGGACCACTAGACGAATGCGGCATTCTGTTTTTTGTGGCACTATCTCTTTCGAAATCGAGTGCAAAGATACAAACATTTTTCATACCGACCAAATATTTTATGAAAAAAAAATTCATCTATCTCATTACCAGTCTAATATTTTTTCGCATTACAACTCTCACAACCCGATAAAACCATCTTTTCAATGCTGAAAAATACATTTTCATCCCCTTTTAAAACAGAGAAAGGAACGGCAATCACTAACCAGCTATAAACCAGTTACCAACACCCTACCAACTCCTACTGTGGTAGGAGTTGGTAGGGTGTTGGTAGGGTTTTCGTAGGGAGAAATATCTTATTTCCTTAGAAGGCGAACAATGTGAGTCATGCCAGAAGCGGTGGTGAGGGTGAGGAGAAGTGTTTTGTCTATTTTGCTGAAGACATGCTACGCGGCGAATTATTCAAACTTCAGCCAGCTCTGCAATGTCTTGCATTCTTGCAGGAACACTTCTCGGTTCACTATGGTGTGTTTATACTTGCTGTAGAGTTGCCGCAAGGCGGTGTTGACAGTCACCGTATCCTCAAGGGTCAAGCGATATGGTGCGGTATGATAGATGGCAATGGACTCGTCCTGCGACTCGAGACTGCGGATGTCGGCGATTGGCAAAGTTTTTTCGGCCATCTCCATAGTCGCCTTATAGTATTCAATCTGTTCCTCGTAGCCACGCCCGCGGCTTTTAAGGTATTGCAGTTTGATGTATTCGGTCAGGCTTTCGCCGAGGGCGTAGTCGCGATATTCGAAGAAGATGCCGTCGCCCCACCATTGGTGCGCCACCTCGTGAGGAATCCACGAAAAGTCGGGTATCATCGTGTAGACATCATAGAAATAATGTCCGAGGATAATCATGTCGCGCAGCGACTGGCACATCACAAACTGCGGATCGCCAATCTCCACGATGTTCATCGGCTTTGATGACAAGGTATCGCCGAAGAAGGAGCAGTAGTAGTTGTAGGAATCCACAAACTCGTTGTAATAGGCGTCGGGGTACTGTGTCGTGTCGCTTGCAAGCCGATAAAAGTGGAATGGGCGCGTGGGAGTGTCAATCACCTTGCGAGCGTATTTGTCTTTCGGCAGCAGGACGAGGTGTATGTCGAACGAGGGAAGCCATTCTGTGCCTCCGATGATATAGTAGTCGTCGGCCTTGATGTGCACCTGTGCAGTCAACAGCTCGCCGTTCTTGTGGGGATACCAGTTGCTCTCGCGGCGCAGCACGATGGCTCCATCGGCCATGCGGTAGTCAGCAAGTGGCAAGGAATAGGCTGTATCGACCTTGATGGGTTGTCCCGAATAGGTGGTGGTGTCGTAGGGGATGAGATAAAAACCCGACACCCGCAGCGTGTCGCCCTCGATGCGGAGGTTGAGGCTGTATTGTCTGTAATTGACAAGCGAGGGGTGGAAATAGAAGTCGGGCATATCCATGTATGGAAGATAATCCTCAATGGGTCCCAGCTCCATACTTCGCCGCCGTTCGTTCAGATGCTCGACATCCTCAATAAGGTACATCCCTGTCAGACCGTCGCGGGTATGCCCTTGGGTTCCGTATAGTTGAGGCTTGTCCTGATGGTCAAGGTCACGGTCGGTCATATAGGCTATCCATGAGGGGATGAAGTCACCACTGTCGGCGGCAGCCTGCGCCTGCTCCAGAAACCAATGCAGGTACTCTGGCGGCGAGTGCTGCGCTATCAGGGCAGCGTAGTCGCAGCATTTGTACCCCAATTTGGACAGCGTCGGGAATCCTCGTTCGGCAATAAGTTGTTCAAGTGCAATAAGATTGGCTGAATCGACCTTGTGGATGATGCTCCACGCCGAAGCTTGGTCCATGTCGCTTTTAAGCAGATGACGTGCCTCCTGGTCGGCTTGGAACATCGCCTCGATGCGTGAGTAGAACACAGTGTCGTAGATGCTCTCTCGCCTGTCGCGGTCAATCAGATAGCCGAGCCATTCAGGGTCATAGTCGCTGCTGTCGGCGGCGGCTTTAGCCTGTTCCAGATACCAATGGAGAAACTCCAGTGGCTGGTACAAAGCTATCGCTGAGGCATATTTGACGCAATAGTAGCCTACCTTGCTGCATGTTGGGAAACCCCGTTCGGCAATCAGCTGCTTCAACTCACTCAGATTGGCAGAGTTAACCATACGCATGGCATCCCGCACCGAATCTTGGGTGTTGTTCTGCATCTGCCGTGCTGCATTATTGGCTCTGTTCATCGCCAGCAGGCGGTTCTGATAGACGGTGTCCTGATAGCCGCGGGGTGCAACGATGGCCACAATGTCGTTCCAATAATCGAGCGTGTCTGCCTGCTGACTTCTTGCCCAGTCGTCCAAGTAGCGCATATCGCAGCACTTGTTTTGCGCCAGGCGGAACATCAAGGCCTTTTCCGCCTCGCTGTCATGCACAAAGTCGTGCGATAAGGCATAGTAATAGTAGAGGGCTTCGAAGTCACTTATTCCATACAGGGAGTCCATCGTATGGAAAGCCTTATGTGCCCCAATATAGTCCTGCCCTTTAATCAAGTTGTAGGCGGTTGCCGACAACTCCTTATATGTAGGCGTCTGTGCCGATGTAGTGACTGTAAAAAACAGGAGCACCGAGCTTATAATCAAGGCTTTCTTCATTATTGTTTATCTTTTTGGTTAGACATTGTTATCATTTTCTGCAGTTCCTTGGCGGTGAAGCTGCGGAAGAGGTATTTGTAGCCGATTTCCAGCGAGATGTCGGGCAGCACACCTCGGGAGCCTGTGGTGCCAAAGTGGCGGAACTGCTTGTCGGAGCAGTAGAATGTCAGGCCTGAGTTGGGCAGCATGATAGAGTTGTGCCTGGTAAAGGTGGTGGTGAGGCCCCCCGTCTCTTCCCCTATCACCGGCCCCAGTCGGTACTGCTTGGCCAGGTTGGCAAGAAGGATGGCAGCGGAGTAGGTGAACTGCGACTGGATGAAGTACAGCTTGCCGCCGTACAAGGGGTGCTTGGGGGTGAATGACATTTTTACACGCTTCTCTTCCGGATTCGCGACGGTACCCATCTCGGTGTCCGTCATGTCCATGGCCGCCACGGTGTCGGGAAGGCCGTCGAGATGGCAAAGGAAGCGCTTGCAGAAAGCGTCGTTGCCTCCGCCGTTGTGCGAGATGTCCACAAACAGATGGTTGATGCCATAGTGGTTGACAGAGTCGATGCAGGCCGCCACAACGGAATCGAACTGCGGGAACTTATCGTTGGGGCCGCAAGTGTTGAATTCAAACAATGCAACGCCCTGTTCGGGAAAGATGCTGAAATGCCAGGGGCAATCGCGAACTCCTTCCCCTCCAATTTCTCCCACATCACCAACTTGAACAAGCCAAGTGTAGAGGGCCCTTCTGTCCAACAAGACGGTGTTTTCGCCGTCGGTAGTTCGATAGAGAAACTCCATCTGTGAGCTGTATCCGTTAAAAGCTTGATAGAACCAGTAGAGTGAACGTAAAATGACATTGTTGATATGAGCCTCGCTTTCATGGCTAACATAAGGCATGATGGAATCGATGATTTCTGCCGAGGGGTGTTCATTGATGGCGAGAATTTCACAGCCCTGCAAGCTGTCGGGCATCGCTTCGTAAGCACTGAAAAATAATTTATTGTTACGGTATTGTACGATGCTTTTGGGTGGGAAAGCTATCATCCCCGCAGGCATCGGTGGTATTGTCGGCCAGCCAACATGCGTATGGCCGTCGAAGTGTTGGTTCCATCGGGCGATGATGCGCCAAAAGTCGAACTGAGTCATCGGATGGTCGAGCTGTGCCAGAGTCTGTTGCTTCAGCTCGCTGTAGCTCTCTTCGCCGAGCGACCACGTCGGGTTCGGGTGGATGTGCTCGTACTGTTCCATCATATAATTGAAGTCCTCCCGCATCTGCACCGGAGTGAGCGTGTCCTGCGCTGAAGCGACACGCATCGATAACACGAATAATAGCAATGTGTTTATTTTCTTCATGTTGATATTTCTTTTCGTGTCTATTTTACTGACGGCAGACATACTGTGCGGCGGCGCTCGTTGAGGGTCTTCGGTTTGGCGGTACGGATATGCTTGTCGGTTGTCGGCCGAGCCGACGGCACACCAGCGGCAAGGGTTCTGTACCAGTCTTTGCCGTAGAGACGATAATAGGTGTGGTCGTAGAGCGAGGCGTAATCTTCGGCGTGGAGGTTGCCACGCTCCACTTCGCGCCAAAGAAGGGCAAAGAACTCTTCATAGTCGCCTTTGGTCAGTTCGTCGGTCATCTTCCGCAACAAGGGATAGGCATGGTTCCATGCATCGAGTTCGTAGCGGTGGTAGTTCTTGCCGCTTCGAAGCAAAGCCTCGAAGTCGGCGCGACTGGCAAGGGCGGCAGTGAGCTCGGCGTCATCCTCGTGGTTGAGGTAGCGCAGGTACTCATCGCGCAGATTGGCGTAATCGGCCAGCAGGGGCATAGTGAGCGTGTCGGGCAGCGAATCGAGCCATGCGTCCGGCTCGTAGCCGCAGAGCACCATGCGCTCCAGCACCTCATAATGGCTGATGTAGCAGTACTGGTCCCCTACACACTTGCTACGCAGAAGGCATTCCATGTAGTGCTTCAGGTCGCACACAAAGGGATAGTGGTTCGAAAGCCGGGAGCAGAAAATGGAAATTGCAGCGCAGTAGTCGCCTGTGGTCGTGTACGCCACAGCATCCGTCACCCCCTCCTGCTTGTCTAGAGGCAGAAGCGAATACTGGTCGCCGAGGTAATAGTATCGCACATAGTTGTCCCCCATCTCTGTCAGCGGGGTGTCGCTGTCGAGCCGACCTTGCTCGGTCTCGGTCTTCAGATAACCCTCGATATAATCCTCCAGCGGCGGCATAAGCATTTGTCCGCGACGTAGATTGACGTTCTTGATGTCGGCGATGGGACATTGCCATACCGTCCGGTTATTCTCGCCGGTGGAAGTGAACTGTGTGCCGTAAAGCTGTGGCAGACCGCGCCCTGTACGCAGACGGTCTTCCAGGTAGGCCAGATTCGACGGGTCGGCGTTGGTGTCCGCCACCGCTTTACGCATCTGCTTGACGTAGCCATACTGGAACCAAGGGTGCGCATGCTGTGCGATGAGCCAGGCTGCGTGTGCACCGTAGGAACACACCCTATCCCATGAGGGGAACCCCAGCGTGTCCATCAGCCATACCAGCCTGGCGAGGTTCACCGAATCCACTTCGTGCATACGTCTCGAAAGCGAATCCTCGACGGACTTCGTATGAGTATGGTCGGGGTCGTTGAAGGCACGCCGCGCCGCTTGGTCTTCCTGTTCCATCTGGTACAATGTCTCCGCGTAGCTGTAGTCCTTCCTTCCGTGGATGGCCTGCTGGATGGAGTCCAGTTCCGGCCACCAGTCGCAGTCCTTCAAAAACTTGTATTGGTCTGTGTAGTAGAACACCAGCGGGTTCCACCCTTTCCATCGGACCACGCGGTAGGCCAGCCGCTTGAATGTCGCTGTGTCGCCGCGCTGCAGGGCATCCTCCATGTTATTCATGTCCAAATAAGCCTTCCACTGTTCCGACTGGGCGTTTGCGACAATCGAAACCGCGATGCACACCGCCAGTAGGATGGTTCTCAAGGTTTCTTTCATATTGAATAAGGGTTGAAATATGGTTCAAAACTTGTACGAGGTAAAAGGTAGCAACTAATACGAAGTAAAAGGTGGCAACTTATACGAGGTAAAAGGTTGTTCATTGTGGAATGATGTCTGATTGCTATAGCAGGCGGACGGCGCGGATTTTGAACCCGCAGCATCGGAAGAAGTTGTCGTTAATTTCCTTTCCGTTCTCCGAGAAGGCAAGTTTCACCGCGCACGGCGCTTTCTTCTCTTGGATTGATTTGGGTACACAATGTTTATTTGTTTATTTTTTGGTATACATTGCAAATCCTTTTTTGTTCGCCTCATCTTTTCCATCAGCGATATATAACAATGCCGTCCGTCCAACAGAAACTATCAAATAACCTTTAGTTTGATTATCTCTCTTTATGGAATGCATATCGAGGGTAAGGTAATCAGGCCAATCAAAAACTAAGAAATCAGATATTCTCGGCCCACCGTTATGTTTCCAGTGGTTGTTTTTGAAATTGAGGCACGACAGAGCGTCGCATCCGATTAGCAACAAAAGCACGCTTACTGCAATAATTATCTTCTTCTTCATTGTCTTATTGTGTTTATTTTCCGTCAATCGTTTTCATTCCTCCAGGCGGACCTTCTGCGGCTGCGCCATTTTGTTTTTGCCATAGTGCTGCTTTGTTTCGGCGCCTGCCAATCAATCACCCCAAAAAAGGTATAGATTTTTACCTAAGAAAGGTATACATTTTTATCCTAAAAATGTATAGGTTTTTACCATAAAAAACGTATACCTTTTCTCATCCTCTTGCTTAAGGGCCTCTCCAAAGCCCCCGACGGAGGTGCCGGGAATTTGGTTGGGTAGGTCCATAGTGCTGAAATTGTATTGTTATACATTATATTATTGTGGGTTTCATCTTACAGAAATCTTCACACCATCGACTTCCATTTTTTGAGTCGGTGCATTGGGGGCAACCTCAATGTCTTTCTCCCAATCGGTCTCTACAATTTTAACCCCAGGGAAGACATGACGCTTGGGTTGCAGTTTTATCGTATATGGCTCAGCGTTGGTTATTTTGACACGCTGCCAATAATGTTCAATGCCAGTATATGAAACTTCGATGTCATATACTCCGGCAAGCATGGGTATTTCAAAATTTCCCTCAATGTCAGTTGTGTCAACCCAGTATATATAGCATTGGTCTCGCACAATTACCTTGGCAAAAAGTATGGCATCTCCATTTGTGCTATCAATCACAGTACCTTTGAACACTACACTGGGGCGTTGTAAATCCACGTCTATCATTCGAA
This sequence comes from uncultured Bacteroidales bacterium, assembly GCA_900318835.1. Classification (GTDB taxonomy): domain Bacteria; phylum Bacteroidota; class Bacteroidia; order Bacteroidales; family P3; genus Colimorpha. The sequence continues at coordinate 98,153 of ONLW01000013.1, read as the reverse complement.
CACCAGCCTCTGTTGTGTCCACGCTCTGCGCCACGGCTCCGAAACCGATGCCGCACAGCACGGCGAGTGTCAAGATTGCTTTCTTCATATCCCAAATTAATAAAAGTTAATCACTGGAACAAACGTTGCACAGCCGTTTTTATTGCCCGCAAGGCGGCGGGAAATTGGCCGTTTCCATGTGTCCGAAGATATCCAATAGCTTCATTAGTCTTACGGTGTGAGTCTTGCCTGATGCGGTGGTGAGGGTGAGGAGGATTGCTTGATTGCTTGAATGTTTGAAACCGTTGTTGAAGTGGGCTTTGTTTCTAAGATTCCGAAATGTCATTTTTGGGTCACAGTTTTAACACTATTTAAATTTATTTAACCTTTCAAGGATAAAAAAAACGATCCTAAATAGGATCGCAAGAAACTCTTGGGGGTGAGAAGCCTTAGGACGATGGTTTTCTATCGGTCCTGCTCGCGGTGGCGGAGGACAACATTGCAAGAGTATTTTTTAGAAAGCCGGGCGGCGAGTTGCTCGGCACAATAGACGGAGCGGTGCTGGCCACCGGTGCATCCGAAAGCCACCTGGAGGGAGGTGAAGTCGCGTTCGAGGTATTTCTCAACACTCTGTGACACAATGGCCTCTACATGTGAAAGGAAGAGGTCGACGGCAGGCTCTTTCTGCAGGAACTCGATGACGGGTCGATCCTTGCCGGTGTAGGCCTTATATTCCGGATAGCGTCCGGGATTGGGAAGTGCGCGACAGTCGAAGATGAAACCGCCGCCGTTACCGGAGGGGTCGGCGGGAAGTCCTTTTTTGAAACTGAAAGAGAGGACGGTGACGGTAAGTTGAGAATCAGCTATCGGGGGCTGAAAATAGGGGACGCTGCAGGCAGTGTCTCTACAGATGCGGTTGATTTCCGGAAGAGGGATGGGGAGTGGGTGGTTCTGGAGGAGATTGCGAAGATTATTAAGGGCCAGTGGGATAGACTGGATAAAATAGTCCTTGCGCTCGAAGAGGCCACGGTAACCATAGGCTCCGAGGGTCTGGAGTATACGGACAAGGAGGTAGGCCCAGAAGTGGTCCATCCATTGTCGGCGTTCCTCGCCGCGGATGTTTCGGACGTCGAGATAGTGGCCTAACAACTCGCGACGGATGGCTTCAGGGAGGTTGCTCTTAGCACTGTAGAGCAGCGAGGCGACGTCGTATTGCGCAGCACCGCGACGACCGCCCTGGAAGTCGATGTAATAAAGCTGCGGACCATAGGGCCCACCCTCAGAACAACCATTTGGGCTAAGCATGATGTTGCGGGCCTGGAAGTCGCGATAGAGGAAGTAGCGGGTGTCGGCGGTGAGGAGATAGTCGGCAAGGGCGTTGAAGTCGTTCTCTAGGAGTTGCTCGTCGAAGGCGATGTACCGAAGCTTAAGGAAATGGTATTTAAAATAGTTGAGATCCCAAAGGATGGACTGGCGGTCGAAGTCGCTGCGGGGATAGGCCAACGAAAAATCCATGTCGGCACCGGCCTGCTGTATGGCAGCGATGTCGGCAAGCGCCTGTTTGTAGAGGGAGAGCATTTCAGCATCGAATCCCCCACCCTGCCGCTGTTTGTCATAGAGGAGACCATAGAGGGTCTGGTCGCCGAGGTCCTGCTGCAGGTAGTGGCGGCGGTCGTCGGCCACAAGATAGAGTTCGGGGACAGGCATGCCCTTGGCGTGGAAATGGCGGTCATAGGCAAAAAAGGCCTCGTTCTCGCGAAGGTCGTCGGCGATGCAGCCAATTGCCGTAAGACGAGAGGTAACGCCTGCGTGAGCACTCCTTTCACCTATAAGGCGGTAGTAGCGGCGGGAAGAGCCATTAGCACCTAGGGCGAGGCATTCCGTGCAGGGAACGCCCGCCCATTGGGCAAAGAGAGTTTTGAGTTGTTCCATTTACTCCTCTTCTTCCGTGGCCTGTTCGGCAGCGGCCTGCTGCTGCTTACGCACCTCGTCGAGCATGTTGCACTTGCCAGTGAAAACGGCACCAGGCTCAATGGAGAGCTTGTTGATGAGAATATCGCCTTTGACTCGGGCCGTGCTGTGGAGCGAGAGGAGCTCCTTGACAGAGAGGTTGCCATTGACAGTGCCAATAATGTTGGCATTCATGCAAAGGACGTTTCCGTTGACAACGCCGGTGTCTCCGACAACGAGTTTGCCGTTAAGCTGGATATTGCCCTCGAGAGTACCGTCGAGGCGGAAATCGCCGGTAGCGGTGACATCGCCCTTGATGACAGTACCGCTGGTGATGATGTTGATTGAATTGGTGTTTTCAGGTTCCATTGTTCTGGCCATATTAATTTATGTTTGGGTTTATTTATTTTTAAGGTAATAACGGTTGAAGAATAGCATGTAGGCCTCCACATCCTTGCGGTTATAGAAGGTGGCATAGTTTTGCGTGGTAATGGGGAAGAACTGGTAGTCCTTATCGGCATACTGACGCAAGGGACTCTCTTCCTGCTGGAGGTGACGCCAGTAGTTGAGAGCCTCGTCGGTGGTCATGAATCGGTGGACGGTGAGTATCTGCGTGCTGTCGGTGAAGAGAGCAGCGTTGACTTTGTAGCCCGAATTGGAGTAGTAGCGATTGTTGAACTCACCAAGTTTGAACTGGAGCTCAGTGGCTTTGATGGTCCGGTCGTTAATAACGATGGCGACAAAGTATTGCTGGTTCTCGCGGTAGCGGTAGACCTGAGCTTCGGGCGGCAAGGGGTCTTCTTCTTTGGAAGATGCAGCAAGCTGCGTCTCACCAGAGGGAGTAGTGGTGACGGTTGTGCGTGCACGGCGCTCGTCTTCTTCGGTGATATCTTCACTTGAGGCATAAGCCGTAAAGGAGGAGTCGAGGAGAAGGTCGAGTTGCGCCTGTGCCCAAGGCTGGATACTGTCGGTAGCAGGCAATGCGGCAAGCTGACGGAAAATGTCGACGGCATCGGCGCGGTTGCCACGGTGAACGAGGGAAAGGCCTTTCCAATAGCGGAACTTGTTAACAGCCGGGTTGTCTGGATAAATCTCCTCTGCCTCGTCGGAGAGTTGGATGACCGTGGCATAACGTCCGTCGACATACTGGTTGTAGAGTTCCTCATAGTCAGTTTCTATACGGCGCGAACGGCGGATGAGTTCCTTGTAGTATTCATTATCGCGGATGAGATTGGCAAAATCACTGTCGGGGAAGCCCATGAGGACCATGTCGCGATAGTAGTTGGCCTGCGGGGTATTTCCTTGCCGGTCGTAGATGCGGTAGAGCATATAGAAGGCCTGGACTATCTCGGGATATGAAGTATAGTCTTTGGCTAGACGGAGGTAGTTTTCCAGAGCCCGGGGAATATTTCCCACACCGTCGTAAAAGATATAACCAGCATTGAGCAGCGAGATGGAGGTAAGCGAGTCGATGGAGTCGAGGGCTTGCTGCGTGGAGGGGAGGTCTTTCTGATAGTAGGCCACATCATGAGGATCGTCGGGATTGCCGTGTATTAGGTTAGAAGCGGCCAGACGGAGATCGGTGGTGTCCACATCGGTAGTGTCGGTGGGCTGTTCGTCGTCAGGCAGGTCGTCATCGATGAAATTAAAAGTATTCTTGTTGGAGAGACACCAAAGATCCTCGAGAGTACGCATGCCCCAGCGCTGGCGGAATGTTTCTTTACCTTTGGTGACGGTCTGCGGATTGTAGAAATACCAGTCGCCTGTGAGGGTGTTTTGCTGCTGGCGAGCGTCGGCCTTAAGCTCCTCAAGGAGTTCCCGCTCTTTCTCTTCCGCCTCTTTTTTTTTGAGATCCTCAATCTTGTCATTGATAAGATTCAAGCGTTCACTTTCAGGCATCGAGGAAATGGCAAGGAGGCTGTCGCAACGCTCGTAGACACGGGTGTATGAGCAGAGTTCTGTGAGCATCTCATAGCGGCGGCGAATGTGGTCGTAGCGAGGATAGTCGCGCGTGATACACTGCATAGCGGTGTCATAATAGCGCTGGGCGAGGTCGTAGTTCTCGAAGACCTCGTATTGTACTTCGCCCATACGGAGAGCCGATTGCGCACGCTGGGCCTTGTTGACGGTGGCGGCGGTGACAGAGAGTCGGTAATTGTCACAGGCTTTCTCCGGTTGCTTGACACCAAGGTACATCTCTCCTTTGGCAAAATAAATCTGGTCACAGTATTCCTCGTTCTTCTTGTCCTTGAGCATATCGTCGAGCTGTTTTTCAATCTTTTTGATGTCGGTATGCTCGAGATCGGCGCAGGAGGCCTGACCTAGCTTGGCATTGAATTCCAACACATAGGGCGGATGGTAGCCTAGCACCTCACCATAGTATTTGGCGGCAACAGCTCGCTTGTCGAGCTTGCGGTAGATTTGTGCCATAAGGAACGAAAGGCGGGCCTTGATGTAGCTGTCGGAGGAGGCATCGATAGCCTCGTGAATATACTCGACAGCCTTCTTGTATTTCTCCTGTGGCACAGTGGCTTCAACCATGGCACAATAGAGTTTGTCACGCTGCGAGCGCGAGAAGTTTCCCTTGGCTAGGTTCTGTACCAACTGATCGAGGGTTGCTTCGGCCTCGTCGTAACGCTTCTCCATGGTCATGCAACGGGCCAACAATACAGCACCCTGGTCGCCTTCTGGAGTACCCACGAACTGAGTGATGAGGATGTTACAGGTGTTGGCGGTGGATACATAATCATGTTTGTAGAATGTGGCATATGCCGTCAACAGGTAGCATTTCTTAATGTAAGGCACATGCTCAACACCTTTGACAAAGATGCTGTGTTTCTTAATACCTTTGACTCCTTTCTCGATGGCACGGTCCATCTCTGGGTAGAGGCTGCGGGAAAGTTCGTCACTGCCAATGTTCTCAGGAGGGATGAACTGAGTGTAGTCGTCAACGGCGCCCTTGCGCAATTTCTCACGCCCGACTTTGAGACTCTCATTGCCGTTCCACCACACATTATAGTGACATGTGGTGTTATGGTACTGAATATTACCCCATTTGGCTTTCTCGGTGGAACAGCCATGGAGCAACATCAGCAGAGCGATGGCCAGAAGCGTGTATGTATTGCAGCGTTTAGACATTAAAACGGAAGTGCATAATATCGCCGTCCTGGACAACATAGTCCTTACCTTCGACAGAGATTTTACCAGCCTCACGGCACTTGGCCTCGCTGCCGAGGGTCACATAGTCGTCGTACTTGATAACTTCGGCACGGATAAAGCCACGCTCGAAGTCGGAGTGGATAATACCCGCTGTCTGAGGGGCTTTCATTCCCTTGCGGAAGGTCCAGGCGCGGCATTCCTTGGGGCCGGCAGTAAGGAAAGTTTGAAGATTGAGAAGCTTGTAGGCAGCCTTGATGAGACGGTTGACGCCACTCTCCTTAAGCCCGAGATCCTCGAGGAACATCTGTTTTTCCTCGTAGGTCTCCAGCTCGGCAATGTCTGCCTCAATGCCGGCACCAATGATGAGCACCTCGGCGTTTTCGTCCTTCACAGCCTCGCGTACGGCATCTACATACTTGTTGCCGTTAACCACGGAATTCTCGTCAACATTACAGACATAAAGAACAGGCTTGGAAGTCAAGAGCATCAAATCTTTAGCCACCTCTGCCTGATTTTCGTCCAATTCCACCGTCCGGGCGCTCTTGCCCTCCAGCAAGGCGGCCTTGTAGAGATCCATCACCTCGACAAGTTTCTTTGCGCGGGCATCGCCACCGGCTTTACCTTTCTTCACCTCTTTGTCGTAGCGGTTCTCTATGGTCTCAAGATCTTTGAATTGGAGTTCGAGGTCGATAGTGTATTTGTCGCGCACAGGATCCACAGATCCGTCGACATGGGTGATATTGTCGTCCTCAAAGCAGCGTAGCACATGGATAATGGCGTCACAGTTGCGGATATCTGCCAAGAACTTGTTTCCTAGACCTTCGCCTTTGGAAGCACCTTTCACCAGACCGGCGATGTCGACAATCTCTACGGTGGCAGGCACCACGCTGGCGGGACGTTCAATCTCCACCAACTTGGCCAAACGCTCGTCGGGCACAGTGATAACACCCACATTGGGCTCAATAGTACAGAATGGGAAGTTGGCAGCCTGGGCTTTGGCATTGCTCAAACAATTGAAGAGGGTCGACTTGCCCACATTGGGCAGTCCTACGATACCACATTGCAGACTCATAATTCTTTCTCTATTAAATATTGATTACGTGTAGTGGAGTTACGGCAAATGAGTTCACCGAGGAAGCCGGCCAAGAAAAGCATTACGCCCAGTACAAGGAACAGCATGGAGAGATAGAACCATACACTGTTGGTCAAAGCAATATGTCCGCCCAGACGCAGCACCAGCACCACAATTAGCGAGATAAATCCAAATAATCCCGACATGGTTCCCACAGCGCCGAAGAAGTGCATGGGCTGCTTGCCGAACTTGCTCATAAACATTATGCTCATCAAGTCGAGGTATCCGTTGATGAATCGATTCATGCCAAACTTGGTGACACCGAATTCACGCTTGCGGTGCTGCACCACCTTCTCCCCTATCCTACCAAAACCTGCCCACTTGGCAATAACCGGAATAAAACGATGCATCTCACCATATACCTCGATACTCTTCACCACATCGTGACGGTAGGCTTTCAATCCACAGTTGAAGTCATGCAGATATATACCGCTCATCTTGCGTGTAGTCCAGTTGAAGAACTTCGATGGAATATTCTTGGCCAACTTCGAATCATAGCGTTTTTTCTTCCATCCTGAGACCAAATCGTAGCCTTCTTCCTTAATCATGCGGTACAGTTCGGGAATCTCATCGGGACTATCCTGCAAGTCGGCATCCATAGTGATGACCACATCGCCCTGAGCGGCAGCAAATCCAGTATTGAGGGCAGCAGACTTTCCATAGTTACGGCGAAACTTGATACCATGATAGCAGGGATTCTCCGCATGGAGTTTTTCTGCGGCTTTCCATGTGCCGTCACGACTGCCATCGTCAACGATGATGACTTCGTAACTGAAACCATGCTCCTTCATCACCCTATCAATCCATTCTGCCAGATGGGGTAACGATTCATCCTCATTATATGAAGGTATTACAATCGAAATATCCATATTATTTGCTTTTTATATTATTAACATTATTCATTGTTGCTTTCCTTAAGCGCATCTCCGACTTCTCGTTTCTAAATAGCAACGCTGCAATGAAAGCGCCGAAGCCGCCAAGGAGAGCCATAAAGACCGTTGAGACCATGCCCCAAAGTGCCGACCAATAGTGTGCGGGGAATTCCACAAAGGCCCCTTCTTTCATCAGGGTATTGGTAAACAGTTCGGTCTGTTGCGGAATAGCGAATCCCAACATCCAAATAAAAATGCCGTACAGAATACTCGCCACCATGGCAGTGCCCATGCCGAAGAGCATTAGTTCTTTCAACGTAGCCTTCTTCTCTGCCAATGCATTGCGGTAGAGAAGCGTGAAAAGAAATACCGCCAACAACATAATGCCGTCGCTAAAGTATGACACCGGACTTTCGGCTGTCAACCCCATCATGTAGCGCACCAAAATATACAATATTAGCAACACTCCGGTAATCACCCCGCATCGCAGGTATGCTTTCCGGTAATTACCGTGAATTGTACTGTTATATCTGTGGAAAAATCTCATCTTACATTCGCCTCCAACGCTTGTCTTACTTTGTTCTTTATCTCCAATGCTTTCTTCTCTGCCACACCATGACGTTTCGGGCGGAACAGGTCAGCATATATCACCTTGCCTAGACTAATCTTTGGCTTAGTGATGATTCCTCTCACATCCACACCTACCTTGGCCAACAAGGGGTTCTTCAGCAGTTCAATATGGTAGGCGCAATCCTTGTTCAACTGTTGCACTCCAGAGATACAAATCTGGTAACTGCCCATACTCAGCAGGAATGGTAGCACCTCTATCTCGCTCCCGTGGCCCACATCCATGCAGGTCATCTCCACACTCAAACTGTCAATCTTTATCTTGTTATCCTTGTCTTTCCAACTCTTGAAGCGCATCAACTTGGCAATAGTGGCCAAGTTGCTGTTATCCATCACCACCAGGTTCTGGCCCGAGATAGCAGCAGCACCCTTCAGCGAGCTCATCTTCGGACGATAGAAAGCGTCGAGGTACGACTCGCCTGCCAAGTGGAAGTTGGCGTTGCCGTCGAAAGCCTTCAACATTGGCACAAGCGTATCAACTGCGGGAATCATATCCAACAGTTCGTCAATTTGGATATCCATCAGGTGGAAGTCGATGGCGGCGAAAAGGTTGCCGGGACGTGGTGACTTGTACAGCGCCGTCAATTGCATCGTGGCAGCCTTGCAAACAAAACCTATCTGATCGAGTACCACCTTGCCATCGTTCACCGTCAGCGCACCTGCCACATCATGCAGGTCATTGCCAAAAGCAATACTGCGTTTGATATGTGTATGCAAAGTCAAATTCACATTACGCGGTACAATGAAGGGGTTGGCCTCGGCTGGCACGTCGTCTTCCTTGCGCATCAACTCCAAACTGTCTTTGTCACTACCCATGCCGCTGAACATGCTCATCATCTGATCTACATCGGCATAGTCCGATGTAAAGTTCAGGTCACCCTTCAACATAGCCTTGTCGTCCAGCCAGTCCTCAATATTCTCCACCGTGCCATAGAGTTCAAAGTCCGAATGTCCCATTTTCACCTTGGCGGTTCGGATATTGAGAGCGGCGGGGTTGTACGACATATCGAATTCGGTGATACGCACATTCTCGGGCATCTTGGACGTATAGAACAACACATTGTCCACCGCCACATTGAAACGTGGATTGTATTGTTTAATGATATTGTGGTTGGTGGAGTCGAGGCGCACCGAACCACCGAGTTTCATCTCACTCAGCAGAACAATGGTTGAATCCATCTTTGCATCGGTTTCGCCAATCTCAATATCAAATACGGCAGCCACCTGCTCCTTCATCAAGTTGTTCACCCCCACCTTGATTGTGGCATTCTCCAAATCGAGGTTCATCTTCTTGCCGTTCTCCACGTTCAACTTTCCACTCACCAACTGCACGTCAGCCATCTTCCCTTTCTGTTTGGAAGGCATCTGCAAGGCGATGTCTAAATGCTTCGTGGCAGCATGCAGCGTGTCATAGTCAACATCAAGGTCTTTCAGTTTCAGTGAGCCCGAAGCTTTTATTTTATCGTAATCCTGCTTTTGCAACTGACTCATCCTACAAGCGACCTTCAAGTCAAGGTCAGCATCACCATTAGCATCAAGTTTCATTCCTTTGGGAATCATTGGTTTGATATCTTCCATCGGAAGTGTTCCCTTAATCCTGGCGTCGACGCGCATGTCGCCCATCAGGTCATCCACACGGCCATCAATAGCCACATCCGTACTTTGTGTATGGGCTTTCAAACCTTCAATCTTCACCCAACTCTCCTTGCTCTTGTCCATGTGGAAATCAGTGGTCAGCTTGCCCTTAATCTTGCTCAGCTTATAGGGTAGCATCTTGGGAGCATAAAACGAGCCTTTATCCAACTGCACCGTTCCCGTCACGGCAGGCATCGTGCTGTCGGTCAGAGTGCCAGCGGCAGACAACGAGAGAGACACTTTGCCGTCCATATCCATTCCTTTACAGAAAGAGATATACTGCTGCGGAACAATGTCCAGCAATGGTTTCACTTGCCACCAGCCATCAGTTTCCACATTCATCGCCACATTCATTGGCTGGCTCTTATGAGCCAATTCCAACGTACCAGCGAGGGCCAAAGAGTAATCATCAATCTTAATCTTCGAATCCTCGTCCAAACATATCTTCATTTCTTTCAGCGACACCATTAGATGAGGCAGTTCCACCTTCAGCAAATCCTTCTTCGAGGCCTGTAACTTCTCATTAACCATCTCGGTCTCACCCACTTTCATCTTTCCACTTTCCACCTTCATCTTCAAGTCTCCAATCACCTCATCCATCGTTCCCTTGCCGTCCAGTTTCAAGACAATATCCTCCAGCATCGTCAGCAAAGTCTGGTTACCGAGGGTATCTTTCATGCCGTATTCCAGTCCTTTGACACCCAATCGCACATCAGCATCAATATCCTCACCCTTCATAGCGCCATCGGCCTTCAACTCAAGGCCATCCACGTTGGCCATCATCCGGTTAGCAGGCATATCGACAAGCAATTTGGCAACCTCAAGTTTCAAGTCGCCGACGATGTCTTTGTCTTTCATGCTACCTTTCAGCGCCAGCTCAAGGTCATTCACTGTGGCAAACTTGCAGTCCCGCTCGTCAAAAAAGGCAGCGTTAAGTTTGCTCACCTTAATCTTCTTCAAGTCAATCAGCTCCGGCAAGGAAGAACTGCTGGTATCCTTCTCTTTGTCGCTTGGTGGAATGATGTCGAAATTGCTGCGACCATCCTCTGTAATGTAAAGGTTGGCCTTGATGTCATCCATCTGTACTTGGTGCACAATCACCTTGTTTTCCTTGAGGAATGCCATCACGTCGATACCCACAGTCAGGCTGCCAATCTTGGCCAAAGTGTCGTTATCGGCACCCCCCATGGGATTTACAACCACCACATCCTCAATCTTCAGTCCCGCATCGGGAAAAGTGGAAAGCAGCGTGAGGTCCACATTGCCGAACTTCGCCTCACAGGTGATGTAGTTGCCGGCCAGGCTGTTGACAATCTTGGTCAACTTGCTGGGTGTGAAAATCAGCCACATGGCCACTGCCAACACGACAACCACCAGACCCACCAGCGAGCCCAGCGTAATCCATGTTATCTTCCAACCTTTCTTGATTTTCATAGCCTTGTAAGATTCGTAGTTCTGCCGTAGACATCCTCCCAACGGATCGTATTCTCATCAATATCCTTGATGGTGAACAATTTCACAATATCGATGCCACCCAGCTCACCACTGCCTTTGAATTCCAACTCCAGCTCGTCGCCGCCGTTGATTTCCCATGTGAAGTCGCCATTGTTCTCGTCACCGGGCTCAAACTCGCCCACATTCACCAGATTGCCTGTGCCGTCATCGTTAAACGTCCAGTGGTAGTTGCGATTGTCGTCCTGGCACCACTGGCCATAGAGCTGACTGGGTTTCACCTCCAGTCGGTCGTCCTTGCTGCAACTCCATACGCATGCACACGCGCACGCGAAAAAAATAATATGCTTAATCTTTGACCACATACACATCTTTCAACGTTCTTCCTTGTTCGTCATAGTCCAGACCATAGCCCACGATGAATTCGTTGCCAATCTCGCGGCCCACATAGTCCACCTTGTAATCGCCCTGAAAAGCCCCTGGTTTGAAAAACAGTGTGCAGACCCTCACACTTCGCGGCTTCAACGCCCAGACATCCTGCAGCATACGTTTCATCGAGAGGCCCGTGTCGACCACATCCTCGATTATCAGCACATCTCTGCCTTCGAGGTCCGGAAGAAACGGCAATGAGCATCTTACCTCGCCGGTACTGCTCATGCCGCTGTAGGAGGCATAGCGCACAAACTGTATCTCGCAAGGAACAGTAAGCCTCCGCACCAAGTCGGTGGCGAACATGAAGGCGCCCGTCAGTATCGGACAAGCCACTAAGTCCCTGCCCTCGTAGTCACGGCTCACCTCTGCAGCCACCCGACGCACAATCCCGTCGAGTTCCGCCTCGGAGATGAACACCTCGAAATCTCTGTCCTTTATTCTCATTCCTCCATGACTACTCTTAAACCGTAAAACTCATACTTGCCTGTCGGAAGATACCATCCGCGGTCGTAGACCGTGCATGCCGCCGAGGTGCTGCCATAGTGACCACCCCTCAGCACGCGGTTCTCGCCTGCCTTGGGGCCGCGCGGATTGGTCTGCTCGGCCTCGGTGTATTCCTCTACCCAGTCCTGACACCACTCCGCCACATTACCACTCATGTCATACAATCCCCACGCGTTGGGTTTCAACATTCCCACAGCATGTGTACCATGTTCGCTGTTCACGCAATACCAGCAGTAATCGTCCAAATTCTCGCGCTCGCAACCGGCAAAGGGATGCTTCTCGCCGCCTCGCGCAGCGTATTCCCATTCCGCCTCTGTCGGCAGACGGAAGCGACGGCCTGTCATCTGACTGAGCATCAGCACGAACTGCTGTGCCTCATTCCACGACACACACTCCACGGGCAGGTTCTCGCCTTTGAACTTGGACGGATTGCTTCCCATCACAGCTTCCCACAGCCCCTGAGTAACCTCATGGCGACCAATCCAATAGCCGTCAACCGTCACACGGTGTTCGGGTTTGGCCAGCGCATAGGTCAGCCTCACGCCTTTCGGTGTGTTGTTGTTGCCCATGGTGAATGTGCCGCCTTTCACCCGCACCATTTCTATCGACACTCCCTCGGCAACCTTCACCGTAAGTACGCTGTCCTGAGCCTGCAGCGAATTGAAAATTGAAAAACAAAAACAGAATACAATTAAAAGAAAATGCCTACGGCATATTTCCCGTAGGGAATTCCTTTTAATATTTTCTGTTTTTTCCATCTTTTCACTTATTCGCCGTGATCTTTGCTCCACTGCTCGGGGTTCACGCGCCAGTTGGCCAGGCTCTCCATATCCTCGGGGCGGATATAGTCGCGCTCCTTGGCCACGCCGACGAGCGTGTCGTAGTCGGTCAGGGTCATCAGCTCGACGTTCTGCTCGGCAAAGTTGTCGGCAGCCACCTGCAGACCATAGGTGAAGATAGCTGCCATGCCTTTCACCACGCAACCTTTCTCTCTCAGTGCTTTAACAGCGATGAGCGAACTCTTGCCGGTGGAGACGAGATCCTCGATAACCACGACGGATTGTCCTTCGTGAATCTCGCCCTCAATCTGGTTGGTCAGGCCGTGGCTCTTACTCTCAGAGCGCACATACACAAAGGGTTTACCCAGTTCCTGGGCCACCAGAGCGCCCTGTGCGATGCCACCGGTGGCGACACCGGCGATGACGTCCACATCACCCCACGTATCCTTGACAATTTCCGTGAAACGTTGACGGATGAAAGTGCGAATCTCCGGGTAGGACAAAGTCACCCGGTTGTCGCAATAAATGGGCGATTTGCGCCCCGAAGCCCACGTGAAAGGGTGCTCGTTGTTGAGCTTTACCGCTTTCACTGTCAATAAGAATTCGGCCATCTGTGCGGCCATGTCTTTGTTAGTAATCATGATGCAAAGATACATCTTTTTTTTAATATAGTAAAATCTTTTTTTCAACAGCCTGTTTTTCCCGCCCCAACGCGATCCTTCTCACCCCACCCCTACCCCTCCCGAAGGAGGGGACGACTGCCTCTGGATGGTATTCCTCGGAGAGGGATCAGGGGTGGGCAAAAAAGTGAGGATAAAATGAGTCAAACCGGAACGGACAACCTCACACAATACACCTACCAAATACCTACCAACTCCTTACCAACTCCTACCATAGCAGGTGTTGATAGGTATTTCATTATGTTAAAATCGACCTTTTTAACATTTATTAAGAAAGTTCAGGTATCCCAAACAGGAACATCGGCGCCACTCCACCCCAACGGGATTTCGGGGCAAAAAAATCGCATGGTTGCAACATTTTTTTTGCTATTTTAACGAAAATATATATATTTGTATTTCGATTCTATGTAAGAATAACAACAAAAATTACTAAATATGAAGAAATTAACTTTATCACTTCTGGCACTGGCATCGCCAATTATGGCCTTCGCCAGCGAAGCAGACCTCGAAATGCCTGCAGGTTTTGCCTCGAATCCCGACGCTTCCATCCTCTACTGGGGTTTCGCCGTGGTAATCCTCGGCCTGCTGTTCGGATTCTGGCAGTTCAACAAGGTGCGCAAACTCAAGGCACACAAGTCGATGCTTGAGATTGGCAACGTCATTTTCAAAACCTGCTCCACCTACCTCAAGCAGCAGGGCAAGTTCCTCCTGCTCCTCTTCGTCTTTATCGGTGCCGCCATCGCATTGTATTTCGGTGTGTTGAGCCACATGAACGCCGGCGCCGTGGTGCTGATTCTGGCCTGGACGGTCATCGGCATCCTCGGCAGCTACTCGGTGGCATGGTTCGGCGTCCGCATGAACACCTTCGCCAACGCCCGCATGGCTTTTGCCTCGCTGAGAAGAAAGCCCCTCGATCTTTTGAACATCCCGCTGCGTGCCGGTATGTCCATCGGCATCGTGCTCATCTGCGTCGAGCTCGTGCTCATGCTCATCATCCTGCTCTTCATGCCTGAGAATCTGGCAGGCAGCTGCTTCATCGGCTTCGCCATCGGCGAGAGCCTCGGTGCCTCCGCCCTGCGTATCGCCGGCGGTATCTTCACCAAGATTGCCGACATCGGAAGCGACCTGATGAAAGTGGTCTTCAAGATTGGTGAGGACGATCCGCGCAACCCCGGCGTCATTGCCGACTGCACTGGCGACAATGCCGGCGACTCCATCGGACCCACCGCCGACGGTTTCGAGACCTACGGCGTTACCGGCGTGGCCCTCGTCTCCTTCATCCTCCTCGCTGTCCCTGATCCTTCGATGCAGGTCAAGCTCCTCGTCTGGATTTTCGTCATGCGTATCCTTGGCATCATCGCCTCTGTCCTCTCCTACTATATTAATGGCGCAATCGCCCGTGCGAAATATAAAAATGCCGACGACATCAACTTCGAGAAACCCCTCACCTCGCTGGTTTGGATTACCTCCATCTTGAGCATCATCGGAACCTTCTGCGCCTCTTACTTCATCCTCGGCAATGTCGAGGGCATGCCCAACCTTTGGCTGGCCCTGAGCATCATCATCTCCTGCGGCACCCTCGGTGCAGCCCTCATCCCCGAGTTCACCAAACTTTTCACCTCCCCCACCTCCAAGCATGTCAAGGAAGTCGTCAAAGCCTCCGAACAGGGCGGCGCCTCGCTGAATATCCTTTCCGGCCTCGTGGCTGGCAACATGGGCGGTTTCTGGACCGGCATCGTCTTCTTCGTCCTGATGCTCATCGCCTACTTCGCCTCCTTTGCCTTTGGCATCGAGCCTGTCTTCGGCCCCTACTACAGCATTTTCGCCTTCGGCCTTGTGGCCTTCGGCATGCTCGGCATGGGTCCTGTGACCATCGCCGTCGACTCCTACGGTCCCGTGACCGACAACGCCCAGAGCGTCTACGAACTCTCCCTCATCGAGGACGACATCGACCGCACCACCAAGGAGGTCGAGAGCGAGTTCGGCTTCAAGCCCGATTTCGAGAAAGCCAAATACTACCTCGAAGCCAACGACGGCGCCGGCAACACCTTCAAGGCCACTGCCAAGCCCGTGCTTATCGGTACCGCCGTTGTGGGTGCCACCACCATGATCTTCTCCCTCATCCTCATGATTCAGAAGACCCTCGGTATCGAGCCCGCCAGCATCCTCAACCTGCTCAATCCCTACAGCATCCTTGGCTTCATCCTCGGCGGCTGCGTCATCTACTGGTTCACCGGCGCCTCCATGCAGGCCGTCACCACCGGTGCCAACCGTGCTGTGGAATACATCAAAGACAACATCAAGCTCGACGCCAATGCCCCCAAGAAGGCCGACATCGCCAAGAGCCAGGAAGTGGTGAAGATTTGCACCAACTACGCCCAGAAGGGTATGATCAACATCTTCATCGCCATCTTCTGTTTCGCCCTCGCCTTCGCCTGCCTCTCGAGCCCCGAGAGCATCGGCGGCCAGAACGCTGTCTGCCTCTTCATCAGCTACCTCATCTCCATCGCCGCCTTCGGTCTGTTCCAGGCCGTCTTCATGGCCAATGCCGGTGGTGCTTGGGACAACGCCAAGAAGGTTGTCGAGGTCGACATGAAAGCCAAGGGCACTGAGCTGCACGACGCATCCGTCGTGGGCGACACCGTGGGCGATCCCTTCAAGGATACCTCCTCCGTGGCCCTGAACCCCATTATCAAATTCACCACCCTCTTCGGCGTCCTCGCCATGGAGATTGCCATCAGCGCCAGCTTCCGCAGTCTGGCCCCCTGGTTCGGCGTGGTATTCCTCCTGGTAGCCCTCTATTTCGTCTACCGCTCCTTCTACAAGATGCGTATCAAACAGTAAAATGTTAAAAATCCCCTTGGGGTAAACTTTTTTTGCGGTGCAAAGATATTTTTTCGTATCTTTGCACCGCAATTTTATATATGGATTATGGAACTGAAAGGTAAAATATCTCAGATTATTGGCGCTGTGGTGGACGTGACGTTCCCCGACGGCGAAACTCTTCCCGACATCTACACCGCCCTCAGCGTGAAGCGTCACGACGGTACCGACATCATCCTCGAATGCCAGCAAGACATCGGAGAAAACACCATGCGCTGCATTGCCATGGACTCCACCGACGGTCTCGAGCGCGGCATGGAAGTCCTCTCCCTCGGCGAGCCCATCTCAATGCCCGTCGGAGAAGACATCAATGGACGCCTCTTCAACGTCATCGGCAACACCATCGACGGTATGCCTGCTCCCAAGACCGAGAAGCGCTACTCTATCCACCGCGAGCCACCCAAGTTTGAGAGCCTCTCCACCAGTCAGGAAATCCTTTATACCGGCATTAAGGTCATCGACCTCATCCAGCCTTTCCTCAAGGGCGGTAAGATTGGCCTCTTCGGCGGTGCCGGTGTAGGCAAGACCGTTCTTATCCAAGAGCTTATCAATAACATCGCAAAAAAGTACTCCGGCATGAGCGTTTTCACCGGTGTCGGTGAGCGCACCCGTGAGGGTAACGACCTGCTGCGCGAGATGATTGAGGCCGGCGTTATCAAATACGGCGACGAGTTCAAGAAGAGCATGGAAGAAGGCAGTTGGGACCTTAGCAAGATTGACAAGGCAGCCCTCAAGGATTCGAAGTGCACCATGGTCTTCGGCCAAATGAACGAGACCCCCGGTGCCCGTGCCCGTGTGGCATTGGCAGGCCTGACGCTGGCAGAATACTACCGCGATGGCGACGAGAAGACCGGTGGCCGCGACATCCTGCTGTTTATCGACAACATCTTCCGTTTCACCCAGGCCGGTTCCGAAGTGTCGGCTCTGCTAGGCCGTATGCCCTCTGCTGTAGGTTACCAGCCTACACTGGCCACTGAGATGGGATTGATGCAGGAACGCATCACCTCCACCAAGCGCGGCTCCATTACCTCGGTGCAAGCTGTCTATGTGCCCGCCGACGACTTGACGGACCCTGCCCCCGCTACCACATTCGCCCACTTGGATGCCCAAACCGTTTTGAGCCGTAAGATTACCGAGCTCGGTATCTACCCTGCTGTCGACCCTCTGGAATCCACCTCGCGCATCCTCTCGCCAGACGTGGTCGGCGAAGAGCACTATGAGACCGCCCAACGTGTGAAGCAGATGCTTCAGCGCTACAACGAGCTGCAGGACATCATCGCCATCCTCGGCATGGAAGAACTTGGCGAGCAGGACAAGCTTGTCGTAAACCGTGCCCGCCGCGTGCAGCGTTTCCTCTCGCAGCCCTTCTTCGTGGCAGAAGCATTCACTGGACTCGAAGGACGTTTTGTGAACATCGAAGACACCATCAAGGGATTCAACATGATCCTCAACGGTGACGTCGACTACCTGCCCGAACAGGCTTTCCTGATGGTCGGCACCATCGAGGAAGCCATCGAGAAAGGAGAGAAAATCTTAGCTGAAACGAAATGAAGATTAAGATAACCAAACCCGACAGCATCCTCTTTGAGGGCGAAGCCAAGCTAGTGCAACTGCCTGGCACTGGGGGATTGTTCGAGATACTGGAGAACCATGCCCCCATCATTTCGTCGCTCTCCAAAGGGACTCTGCGCCTGATGCTGTCTGACAACAACGAGCAAACCTTCGACATTCGCGGCGGGGTGGTCAAAGGCCAGCAAAACGATATACTGATACTGGTACAATGACCATTGCGGATACGCTCCTCGACGGCCAAGCTGTTGACATTGTCATCAACGGCTCTCTCATTGAGAGCATAACACCACATAGCCCATGTGCAGCAGACATCGACGCGCATGGGCTTGCTGTTTTTCCTGGTTTATGCAATATGCACTCCCATGCGCCAATGACTCTCTTCCGGGGCCTCGGCGACGACCAGCCGCTGGATGTGTGGCTCAACGACTATATCTGGCCCGCAGAAAAGAAACTTACCGACGAACTGGTTTATGAAGGCACCCTCCAGGCCTGCCGCGAAATGTTGGCTTCGGGCACCACGGCCTTCAACGACATGTACTTCCGCCTCCCTGCAATGGCACAGGCTGTGAAAGACAGTGGTATACGCGCCATGTTGGGATATACGGTCTTTGGCGATGCAGAAGAAGTGGAAAGTGGGAAGTGGAAAGTGGAAAGTACTGAAACTTCCATAAGGTACGCTATCGCTCCTCATTCAATATATACTGTAAGTGAGAAAGGGCTCCGGCGGTGCGCCGACGCCTGTGCTGACCTCCAGCTCCCGATGCATATCCACATGAGTGAGACACAAAAGGAAGTTAACGACTGCCTTCGTGAGCATGGTTGCCGACCGTGGGAGTACCTCGACAAACTGGGCATCCTCGACCAAATGGGAGAAAACATCATCGCCGCCCACTGTCTGCACCTATCGGAGAACGAAATAAAACTTATTGGCGACCATCACATCACATGCGTCCACTGTCCAAACAGCAACCTTAAACTCGGCAGTGGCTACCGTTTCCCAATGATTGAACTTATCGACACTGGTGCCCGTGTCACCCTCGGTACCGACGGAAGTGCATCTAGCAATAATCTGGATATGATAGAAGTGATGAAGACCTCCGCATTGCTACAGAAAGGCTGGCGAGGAGACCCCTCCGTCGTTCCAGCCTCTCAAATTCTCAGTCTCGCGGCCCTCGGTCATACCATCGCCCCCGGCCAGCCGGCTTGCCTCTTCCTGGTTGATACAAAAAGTCTTTCCAACCTCGTCTACGCCACGCACGGAGAGAAAGTGGCAATGACCATCGTTGACGGCAAAATTGTTTACAAGAAATGAAACATATCCTGTTCATATTTTCACTATCACTTCTGGTAGCTTGCTCAGGCAACCGGCACACCGACAAGATGATTTTCCGCTATAACGAGAGCGCAAATATTCTCACCCTCGACCCGGCTTTTGCCAAGGACCAAAGCACCATCTGGCCCTGCCGACAGTTATATAATGGGTTGATAGAGTTGGATACTACCCTGCAGGTGCAGCCCTGCATTGCAAAACACTGGACTATCAGTCCTGACGGCCTCACCTACACATTCACCCTTCGCAACGACGTCTTTTTCCACAAAAACCCTCTTTTCAGTACGCCCGACAGCACGAGACGTGTGACAGCTGCTGATTTTGTTTATAGTTTCCACCGTATCACCGACCCTGCCATTGCCTCCCCTGGCGCCTGGATCTTCTCCGATGTAGAAAACACCGATGCTCCCGACGACACCACATTCATCGTACGCCTCAAAGAGCCTTTCGCACCCTTCCTCTCCATGCTTGGCATGGTCTACTGCTCCGTGGTGCCACATGAGGTCGTGGAGCACTACGGCAAGGACTTCCGCAACCATCCCTGCGGCACCGGTCCTTTCCAGTTCCAATACTGGAAAGAAGGAGTAAAACTGGTACTTCGCAAGAATCCCTATTATTTTGAAACAGGTCTCCCTTATCTCGATGCCGTCGCCGTCACCTTCATTGTCGACCGACAAACCGTCTTCCTGGAGTTCGTCAAGGGCAACCTTGATTTTATGAACTCACTCGATGCCAGCTACAAAGACGAGATTCTAACCCTCGACGGACAATTGGAAAAGAAGTATGCCGACCGCATCGACATGGTCTCCTCCCCCTTCCTCAACACCGAGTATCTGGGCTTCAATATGGAGGACAACAGCATCCTGCGTGACCGCCGTCTGCGTCAAGCCATCAATCTCGGCTTCGACCGCCACAAGATGATGCGCTACCTGCGCAATAACATCGGAGCTCCCGGCACTGGCGGCTTCATTCCCAAAGGTCTCCCCGGCTACAGCAACTGTGGCTACGAATACAACCCCGAACGTGCCAAACAACTTATTGCCCAAGTGGAGAAAGAGCATGGTCCCCTACCCTCACTGAAACTCTCTGCCACCTCCAACTACCTCGATCTCTGCAAATTTATCCAGCAGCAGCTCTGTCTCCTCGGTCTCACTGTCGAGGTTGACGTCAATCCCCCCGCAGCCCTCAGCGAGCACGTGGCACAAGGCAAGTGCGAATGGTTCCGCAAATCATGGGTGGCTGACTATCCTGATGCCGAGAACTACCTTTCTCTCTTCTATGGTCCCAACCGCACCCCTGCGGGGCCCAACTACACACGTTTCAGCAATTCCCGTATCGACAAGATATACAAAAAAATGCGCTCGGAGAACAACCCCGAGCGCCGTATCGCACTCTACCGTGAAATGGACAGTCTCATCATGCAGGAGGCACCCGTTGTGGTGCTCTACTACGACCAAATCCTACACTTCACACACAAGAATGTGAAAGGATTGCGTAGCAACGCCATGAACAATCTCGACTTAAGATACGTCAAAATCCTTTAGCTCGATGGAGCCATCGGGCGTAAAGACGGCGTAGTTTCGGTTATGTAGCCAATCACCGACGTTGACATAGGTGCAACCACCTCCGAGGTCACGCACGAGCGGCGTATGGCGGTGTCCAAAGACACAGTAGTCGAAATGCTCTTTCTCAAGACGCTGCTTGCAATAAATGACGATACCCTCACGGTCGTCGCCTAGATAATGCAACATATCTTTTTTCGCATGCTTACGCTTGTTGCCGTCGCTCCAACGATGGGCAATGCCGAAAGTAAAGGCCGACGGGAGCATCTTGAACAGCTTGTGACAGAAGCGGCTGCGGAAGAAGACCCGTACAAAGTCGAACCACTTGTCAATGTGTCCGAGCCCATCGCCATGGCCAATAAGGAACCGTTTCCCATAGATTTCCATCTCCACCGGGTCTTCGTAAACGATGGCACCAATTTCCTCGGTGAGGTAGTCGAACATCCACATGTCGTGGTTGCCGATGAAGAAATGGATTTCCACCCCACCGTCGGCCAATTCGGCCAACTTACCCAGCAGACGCACATGTCCGCGAGGAACCAGATACTTGTAGGTGAACCAGAAATCGAAAATATCACCCAACAGCATCAAGGTCTTGCAATCGCCCTTGATGCTGTCGAGCAAACGGCAGAGCTGCAACTCACGCTCATGGGTATTGCTGCCACTGCCTAGATGTGAATCCGTTATAAAATAAACCTTATCCTTCACCTTAAACCTTAATCCTTAATCCATAAACCTTATCTCAGCCATGTTCTGGGATTTTGCGACGAGGTGCTCTTCCATAGCTGGAAGGAGAACTCGGCGGAGCCGTCGCTGTTGGTATAGACAGTGCCAAGATTCTGTCCGGTGGTAACCTTCTTTCCCTCGCTGACAGCAACCGTACCCATATTGGCATAAACCGTCATGTACTCGCCATGTCGAACGATGATTCCCTTGGTGCCGTTGGGGCAGGTGAACACACGCGAAACGGTGCCGTTGAAGACACACTTCACAGCCGCACCGCCACTGCAAACCAGATCGATACCGTTGTTCATGTTCTGTCCGCCGGAGGCATGGGTGTAGCGGCCATATTCGCGTGCCACTTTGGTGTAGCTCACGGGCCACGGCAGGCGCCCCTTGTTGGAGGCAAAGTCGTTGCTCAGCGTCACCTCGGCGGCACTGGGGGCTGTGGTAGTGCCACTGACCTTCGTGCCCTTGCTACCTACGGGCACCTCTTTCTTCTGGGCGGCACGGGCTTTGGCTATCTCCTCATTGATAATACGCTGGATCTGCTGCTGCAATTCGCGCTTCTGCTTCTCCTTTTTGGCAATCTGCTGCTGCAGGTTCTTTTCCTGCTGCTTACTGTCTTTCAGGCTCTTCTGCTGGGCTTTCTGCTCGTGGGCCAGCTCGACCTTCTGGCGGCGGTGCTGCTCGAGGAGGCCCTGCTGCTCACGCTGCTGACGCTTCAGCTCGACACCCACCTCGTTGAGTTCCTGCTCCTTCTGCTGGATGAACATGGCTTGGCGACGGCGGTAGCGGCTGTAGTCGCGGAAATACTTGGTGCGCAGGTAGGCATAGTTATAGCTCTTGGTGTCGAGCACCAAAGCCAGATGGCTGACATTGTGTCGCTCTCGGTAGAGGGCACGGACTACCTTGCCATATTCCAGTTTCATGCTGTCGACCTGCCCGCGGATAAGGGCGATACTATCCTCGGTCTGCGTCATGCGGATGTTGAGCAGATTGAGTTGCCCGTCGAGGTTGTTGATAAGTTTTGTGCGCTCGGCAATTTTCTTCTCGATAATCTTAAGCTGCTGCTGGCCGGTCTTGCTGTTTTTCTTGGCCTTCGCCAGGTCGTTGCTGAGCTTTTTTATCTCCTGCTCAACCTTAGCCTTGTCGTTCTCGAGTTGCTTCTTCGACTGCGCATTCAAGGTGAAAGGAGAGAGGTGAAAGGTGATAATTAGTGCATACAACAATATGCACCAGCCACCTTTCACCTTTAGCCTTTCACCTTTCACCTTATTAGTTCCAGTTAAGAATCTTCTTAAAGTCATAGTCTTCGGGGTTGGCCACATACTTCTTGGCGGCTTCGTAGTCGGCGGGAGTGATGTAGTCCATGATGTCGTTGACGTAGCTCTGCACCTTGTTGCTGTTGACGTTGACTAGGCGCGGCGGAATCTTGCCGGTCTCGGGATCCTGCAGGTCTTTGAGGTACAGCGGGCTGACGTTGCCCTGCTGGTCGACATACACCATGCAGCCGGTACAGCCCTGGTTGAAGAGGGTGTGCACACCCATGCCCATCAGCGAGCAGTAAGTGAGGTCGAAAGCGATGGGAGTATGGCAGCGGATCTCGTAGCCGACCTCCACAGGACGGGTCTTCACCTTCAGACCAATCTCTTTGGCTTTGCGCTCCAGCAGGTCATTGAAGATGTGAGCCTTGGAGACCTTACCCAACTCGGGGTGGCCATGCTCATCGTAGCTGAAGTGGATGCCGGAATTCTTAATCTCCTCGTCGCTAAGCGAGTGGAACACGCCTTCGGAAATCATGGCGGCACCGTAGTTGATGCCCATCAGCTTGCGCTTGATGATGCAGGAGACGACCATGTTGATTATCTTCTCGACGGTAATCTCGGTCTTGTTGAAGAACTCGGGGATGATGACCATGGGATAGTGGCAGGCGCCGGCGATGCCGAGGGCGAGGTGACCGGCGGAGCGGCCCATGGCGCTGACCACGAACCAGTTCTCGCTGGTGCGGGCATCCTCCATAACGGCGGTGGCCAGCACACAGCCCTGGGCCTTGGCACTGTTGTAGCCGAAGGTAGGGCTACTGTTGGGCAGCGGCAGGTCGTTGTCGATGGTCTTGGGGACGTGGATGTTGGCGATGGGATAGTGCTTGTCAGCCAAAAACTTGGCGATGCGGTTGGCCGTTGAGGCAGTATCATCGCCACCCACGGTAACGAGGAGTTTGATCTCGTTGTCGGTAAAGAGCTTGAGGTTGAAGCGCTGCTCAAAATCCTCGGACGTAGGTTTGAATCGGCTCATCTTGAGGATGCTGCCGCCCTTGTTGAAGATTTCGTCGGCGGTGAGGAAGTCGAGGTCCTGCATGCGGGGCTTGTCGGTGAACAGGGCGCTGTAGCCGCCATGGAGACCGATGACGCGATAACCGTCGCGAAGGAAAGTTTTGGCCACCGAGGCCACCACTGTATTCATTCCCGGGGCGGGGCCACCGCCCGTAAGTATTGCTATGCTTTTCATAATATAATTTTTTTTTAAATAAAATGCAAAAATACAAAACAAACTCGATTCAGCCAAATTTTTTTTTCAACAGCCCAGAACAAATGCATCAAAAATCAAGAAACGGTTATTAATGAAATTTAACATAAAGAGGGTATAAATTTTAACTATTAAAACTCCCCAAAACACGATTTTCGTTCAAAATCACACAACTACCGTATCATCAACATATTACATACCTATCATCTCCTACTATGGTAGGAGTTGGTAGGGAGTTGGTAAGGCGTTGGTATGGGGTTCTTAGCCACTTGGTGGCTACGGATATTTTAACATTTGGCATTGGTCTGGGGAGGGAGGAAATATTATTTTGAGGGACAAAAAAGTATTTGTATTTTTACAAAATAACGTGCATCGCCCATCGTTTTTATATTTAACTTTATTTAGAACAAAGATAGGATTTTTTTTTCGTATCTTTGCACCTGTTTTTTTAAGGGAAACGACATTGTATGAAAGCAAATAAAATAATCATATTCACGATGTTGGCCATGGCCGCCGGAGAGTGTACGGTGGCCGAAAGTCAGGAGATTCTGTCGCTCGACACCTGCCGGGCACGGGCCTTGAGAGCCAACGCGGGACTGAAGTGCGCCGAGATGAAAAAGGCCGAGACCGAGGCCTTAGAGAAAGTGGCGCTGTGGCAGATGCTGCCTAAGGTAAGCGCCAATGGCACCTACAACTGGATGGAAAAAAGCACCAACCTGCTGAGCGACGAGCAGAAAGACCGACTGAACAATCTCAGCGGTGTAGTGCAACAGGACCTCTCCAACACCATCCAGCAGGAATTCGGCGGCATTCCCATCATTGGCAGCTCGATTGCCAGCGCCTTGTCAAACATCATTGCCAGCTCGACACTCTCGACCAATATCGACAATGTGGGGCACCGCATCACCGAGGCCTTGGAGACCGACACGCGCAACGTGGTGGCCGGCACGGTGACCGTGACGCAGCCCATCTTCATGGGCGGCAAGTTGGTAGCCCTGCACAAGATGGCCTCGCTGGCCAACAACCTTTCGGGTGTGGAATACGACCGCCAGAAGGAGTCGACGCTCATCGCCGTTGACGAGGCCTATTGGCAGGTGGTAAGCGTGAAGCACAAGAAAGAGCTGGCCGAGCAGTATGCCGCCCTACTCGACACCCTCACCCACGATGTGGAAGAGATGGTGAATGCCGAGGTGGCCACAAAAGGCGACCTGATGAAGGTGCGCGTGAAGCTCAACGAGGCACAGATGAACCTCACCAAGGCCACCAACGGTCTGGCTCTGGCCAAGATGTTGCTGGCCGAGCGCTGCGGCATGCCGCTGGACAGCGAGATTGATGTAGAATCCAATATTTCTTCTAGTAGTATTAGTATGTCTAGTAATACTAGTATGTCTATCAATATAGATACCGTGTGGGCCAACCGGAAAGAGATGCAAATGCTGCGCATCAGCGACAGTATTGCGCGTGCCGGAGTGACCATTGCGCGCAGCACATTGCTGCCCAATGTTGCCGTCACAGGTGGCTATCTGGTGTCGAACCCAAACCTCTTCAATAGCTTTTCCAATGAATTTGGCGGCACCTTCTTCGCAGGTGTGGTGGTAAACATTCCCATCCTCCACGGTGGCAGTTTCTACTCGCTGAAGGCCGCCAAAGCCAAGCGCGAAGAAGTGAAATGGCAGATGGAGGAGGCCAAAGAACTGATTGAGCTACAGGTCCACAAGGTGCGTTACGAACTGGAACTGGCCTACAAGAAGATGGCCGAAGCCCAAAGCGACCTGGAGAACGCCGAAGAGAACCTCAAGCTTGCCGACGAGAGTTTCGCGGCAGGCATGGCGAGCAGCAGCGACCTGATGGCCGCACAGACCGCCTGGCTCAAAGCCAAAGGAGAGGTGCTCGATGCCGAAATTGAAATCGAGATGGGAAAAGTGTATTTGAAACAAGCCCTGGGAGATTGAGGATTGGAATAATTTTGTAGAGAGGCAGCCTGCTGCGTCTCCTACAGAAGATTAGAAACTAAAAACTGAAACTAAACAAGTATAGCAATATGGCAATGAAGGATAACAACAAAACGTTGATGGCCGGTTTGGCAGTGGTGATTGCAGCGGTGGGCATCGTGGCTCTGGTGGGCATTTTCGCCATCCACCCGCAGAAAGAGTTGATCACAGGTGAAGTCGACGCCACAGAATACCGCGTGAGCAACAAGGTTCCCGGCCGCATCGACAGTCTCTATGTAGTCGAAGGACAGAGGGTAAAAGCCGGCGACACGCTGGCACATATCGCCAGTCCTCAGGTGGAAGCCAAGATGATGCAGGCCACGGCCGTGAAGAGTGCCGCCAGCGCCCAGAGCCGCAAGGCAAAGACGGGAGCCCGCAGCCAACAGGTACAGATGGCCTACCAGGTGTGGCAGAAAGCCAAAGCCGCCGTGGAGGTGTACCACAAGAGCTATGACCGTGTGAAAGGACTCTACGAGAAGGGCGTGCTGAGTGCACAAAAGTTCGACGAGGTGGAAGCCCAGTACAAGGTGGCGCAGGCCGACTGTGCCGCTGCCGAGCAGCAGTACCTCATGGCCAAGGAAGGTGCCCGTCAAGAGGATATTGACGCTGCGGCAGCCTTGGTGAACCAGGCCGGCGGTGCCGTTGCCGAGGTGCAGAGTTACATGGACGACAGTTACCTCATCGCCCCCAGCGACGGCGAGGTGGTGGAAATCTTCGCCAAGATTGGCGACCTTATCGGCACCGGTAGCCCCGTAATGTCCATCCTCAACATGGACGACAGCTGGATGTTCTTCGCCGTGCGCGAAGACCTGCTAAAGAACCTGCAGCCGGGCGACACCATCCAGGTGCGCCTGCCGGCTTTGGGCAAGCAGACCTATCCCTGCCGCATCAGCCGTGTACAGGCTATGGCAAGCTACGCTACCTGGCGCGCTACCAAGACTAACGGCCAGTATGACGTAAAGAGTTTCGACGTGAAGGCTGTACCGCTGGAGGAAATCGAGGACATGCGTCCCGGAATGACTGCAATAGTAGAAGATTGAGCGCAGCCAAAAGACTACGCCACAAAAAAGATAGACGTTGAAAGACTATCCAATATACAGGGTTTTCAAACGCGAGAACCGGAGGCTGGTAAACTCGCCGCGCTATCTCATCGTGCTGACGTTGGGAGCAGTGCTGACGTTTGTCATCTTCGCCACGATGACCAACAAAGGCCAGCCGCAACGACTGCCGGTGGGCGTGGTGGACATGGATGGCAGCTACCTCTCACGCCGCATCTGTCACGAACTCGACGCCACCTCGGGGGTAAAGGTACATGCCGTGTACAACAATCACATGGAAGCCCGCCGCGCAATGCAGAGGGGCGAGATTTTCGCTTTTTACGAGATTCCTGCGGGCACCTACAACGACGTGCTACAGTTCAAGGCCCCCCATTTCGTGCTCTACAACAACTCGGCCTACCTACTGGCGGGCACGCTGTGCTACAAGCAACTGGCCTCCATGGGAATCATGGCCGGTGCCGCTGTACAACGTGAGATACTGCGCAAGAAAGGCTTCGACGAGGACCAAATCATGGGGCTCATCCAGCCGGTGGCCTTCGAGACACGCAACATCAGCAACCCCTGGATCAACTATGGCATCTACCTGATGACCACCCTGATACCGGCCGTAATGGCTTTCCTCGCCTTGATGCACACCGGCTATGCCATCTCGAAAGAACGTCGACAGAAGAGCATCAAACGGTGGATGCAGAAGGCACGCGGAAACGGATTGTATGCCATATTGGGCAAGATGCTCCCCTACACACTTTGGTACACCTTGTTGGCGATGATAGCCAACCTCATCATGTTCGGCTTCATGGGCTTCCCCATGGAGGGCAACTGGCTGCTGATGGCGTTGAGCACCGTGTTGCTCATCTTCGCCGCCCAGTGTGCCGGAGTGTTCATCAGCTGCTGCATCACCGACCCGTCGCTGGCCATGAGCGTCTGCACACTCTACAGCGCCATGAGTTTCTCGCTCAGCGGCTTCTCCTACCCCATCGAGAGCATGCCACCGCTGTTTCAGAGCTTTTGCTGGCTGTATCCCATCCGACACTATTTCCTCAACTACCGCGAAATAGCCATCTACGGCAATGGATTCAGCCACTGCTGGGTACAGTTCGCCGCCCTACTGGGCTTCGGCTTGCTGCTTCTCGACGGAGTTTACATGTTGAATTGGCAAACCCGTAAAAACACCGCACAATGAACCGACTGAGACTTAACCTATACGACATCTGGGAGGTGCTCAGCGCCGAAGTGCGCCGCGTCTTTGCCGACAGCACCGTGCTACTGATTTTCTTCATCGCCCCCCTACTCTATCCACTCATTTTCTGCTACATGTACCGTACCGAAAATGTACAGGACTTGCCCGTTGCCGTAATCGACGAGGCTGTTTGCGATGCCTCGAAGCGCTTCATCCATAAGCTCGACGCCACACCGGAGATTACCGTCACCTACAAGTGCTGCAATATGTCGGAAGCGGAAGAGTTGCTCAAAGACAACAAGATTCACGCCATCTTCTATATCCCCAAAGACTTCTCCGCGCGACTGGCTTCGCTACGCACAGCACACATCGGTGTCTTTGCCGACATGAGTTCGTTCTATTATTACAAGGCTGCGCTGCTGGGTTCCAACGCCGTGCTTATCGACGAGATGCATACCATAGAACTGGAGCGTTACGGGATGGAAGGCATCACCGGTGAGGCGGCACGCGTGCAACTACAACCCGTGGCGCACGAAGAAGTTACCGCTTTCAATCCCACCGGAGGCTACGGCTCGTTCTTCCTGCCGGCGCTGATGGTGCTGGTCATTCACCAAACCCTCTTCCTCGGCATCTGCCTCCTTTGTGGTGAAACAAGGGAGAACCGTCGTTCCCTGCAGATTATTCCCGCCCGTCTGCGCACACGAAGCATCCACCGCGTCACCATCGGCCGCGCACTCTGCTACCTCCTCATCTATACCCCCATCTGCGTGATGAGCATGTGGTTCATCCCGCGGTGGTTCAGCCTGCCACAATTGGGCAACCTCTACAACATCATGGTTTTCCTGCTACCTTTCCTGCTGGCAGTCATCTTCTTTGGCATGACCGTAGGCAATCTCTTCGTGCGACAGAAACTCACCCCCATGCTCTGCTTCGCCTTCTTCAGCCTAGTGCTCTTCTTCCTCACAGGTATGGTATGGCCACAGTGCAGCATGCCAAAGATATGGCTGTGGTTAAGCTACATCTTCCCATCCACGCCGGGTGTGCAAGGTTTTATCAAGGTCTCTTCGATGGGTGCCTCAATGGCCGACGTGAGCCACGAATACCTCACCCTCTGGATACAGGCCGGATTCTATTTCATCACCGCAACCTTCTCTCTGATACTCATCAAGAAGTTCAAGTTTTTCAATGCAAAATAGTTAACCCCAAGCCAAAATCATTAACCTTAATATAATATGATTAACATTGTTATCTTCGGCGCCCCCGGCGCCGGCAAAGGCACTCAGGCCCAGCTCCTGGCCGAGAAGTTCGACTTCCTCCACATCTCCACCGGCGACCTGCTGCGGCAGGAAGTGGCCATGCAGACCCCTATGGGACTTCGCGCCAAAGCCATCATGAACCGTGGCGACCTTGTGGGCGACGACATCGTGGTGGCACTCCTCGACCGCGCCCTGCGTCAGCGCAGCACCCTCCCCAACCCCGATGCCGCCGTCGACCCATGGGACCGCGAACTCTATGGCGACCCGCACCGCCCCGAAGGATGTATCATCGACGGCTTCCCCCGCACCGTACAGCAGGCGCAGACCCTCGAATTCATCTTCAACAAACTACAGCGGAAGATTGATTGTGTTGTGGCTATCGACGTGCCGCACGACGAACTTGTGCGCCGCATCCATGAGCGTGCCGCCATCAGTGGCCGTGCCGACGACACCGAGGAGGTCATCCGCCACCGCATCGAACTCTACGACCAACAGACTCAGCCCGTGCTCGACTACTACCGCGTCTCAGGAATGCTCGTCACCATCGACGGCAGCGGTGAAATAGCCGAAACCAACGGCCGCATATGCAAGACGCTGGAGTTGGTAATGCACCTAAAAGCAAAACGCTAAGCTACTCAACCTTCACAGGCTTTTTTATCAGCATCGACAGCACCACACTGACCACCAGAATACCTAGGATGACGGCCAGCGAGGTCAGCGTCGGGATATGCCATCCAAAGAACTCGCCACCAATCATCTTCACACCGATAAATGTCAGTAGCGCTCCCAAGCCGTAGTGCAACAGCCAAAAACGGTCGGCCACATCGCTCAACAGGAAGAAGAGCGAACGCAAACCCATGATGGCAAAGATATTGGAGGTGTAGACAATCACAGGATTCTTCGTCACAGAGAAGACAGCGGGGATGGAATCGACGGCGAAGATGATGTCCGAAAACTCAATCACAAGCAGCACCAGAAAGAGCGGTGTCATCTTGCCGAGATGGAAGAAGTCATGCCCATGGCTTTCGCGCGTTACCGGGAAATGCTTCGAGGCAAAGCGGACAATAGGATGATTCTCCGTCTCAATCTGTTCGTCGCCTTTGTCGAAAAACATCTTCACACCGCTGTAAATCAAGACAACGCCGAAGACTGCCAACAGCCAGGAGAACTGCGTCACAAGCGCACCGAGGGCAAAGATGAAGATAAACCTCAGCACGATGGCTCCGAAGATGCCCCAGAAAAGCACCCTATGGTAATATTCCTTCTTGATGCCAAAGGAAACGAAAATCATGATCATCACAAAGATATTGTCAATCGAGAGACTTTCTTCGAGGAAATAACCGGCCAGAAATTCGGATACCATCTCACTGCGGTAGGCCGCTAGGTCTGTCACCCCCTCTGTCGGCGGCATCATCCAGTCCCCGAAGAAATAGACCAGCACAGCGAAAGCCATTGCCAGGCCAACCCAGATACCTGTCCACATGGCGGCCTCCTTCACACTCACCACCTTGTCCTTCTTGTGGAAGACAAAAAGGTCGAGCATCAGCATCACCACCACGAAAACCATGAACATCCCGAAAAACAAACCGTTCATATACAATATTTTTCCGTTTTCAAAGTTATTTAAATGTTATAACTAACGATAACAATGCCCAAATATTGCGACCTATTCATAACTTTTTTAAAGATTGGCACCTTCACCATCGGTGGCGGCTACGCCATGATACCCCTCATCCAGCGTGAGGTGGTCACGCGGCGCGGCTGGCTCACCGACACCGAGATGCTTGATGCCATCGCCCTCTCGCAGACCATGCCGGGCATCCTAGCCGCCAACATCGCCGCCATTGTCGGCCAGCGCCTTCGCGGCCTGCGTGGTGCCCTCGTTGCCGTCCTCGGCAACATCCTCATGCCCATCCTCTTCATCATCCTCATCGCCGCCATCTTCCGCCAGTTTAAGGACATCCCGGCCGTACAGCACATCTTCATGGGCCTGCGCCCCGCCGTGGTGGCCCTCATCGCCGCCCCAGTATTCAACCTCGCCCGCAAAGCAGGCGTAACCCTCCGCACCGTATGGATCCCCATCCTTGCCGCACTCCTCATCTCCCTCTTCGGCGTCAGCCCCGTCCTTGTCATCCTCATCGCACTCGCCGCCGGATGGAGCTATTCTAAGTTAATAGATAAAAGATAATGATTCTTATTGAGCTGTTTTATACGTTCCTGATTATCGGCCTCTTCACATTTGGTGGAGGCTACTCGATGATTGCCCTCATCCAGAGTGCCGTCGTCGAAGAGCACGGGTGGCTCTCGTCACAGGAATTCGCTGACATCCTAGCCATCAGCCAGATCACCCCCGGTCCCGTAGGCATCAACACCGCCACCTATGCGGGCTACTCTGCCGTCATCGCCGAGGGCTACCCCACGGCTGTGGCTGTCGGCGGTGCACTCGCGGCCTCACTAGCCGTCCTCATCCTCCCCATGACGCTCATCCTCATCGTCGGCCGCTGGCTCCTCGCCCACAAGGACAATCCCCCCTTCGACATCATTTTCAAGGCCCTCCGCCTCACCGTCATCGGCCTCATCGCCGCCGCCGCAATCAGCCTCATGCCCACAGCCTTCTCCCCCACCCCAAAAGGAAACGTCTCAATTTTTAATTTTCAATTTTCAATTTTTAATTTAATCATTTTCCTCGCCGTCTTCGCCCTTTCCCTCTGGAAAAAAGTCTCCCCCATCCTCCTCATCCTCCTCGCCGCCCTCGCCGGTTTCCTCATTTACGGTCTCTAGACATCCACTTTTTTTGTGCTCCCGCCCCCACCATCCGCACTTCCTTTCGCGCCTGCGAACAAATAAATTTGGTGGATTCAAAAAAGTTCGTATCTTTGCAGTTCGAAAACAACATAATAGTAATTAACAAAAAAGACATAGAATAAGAACAATAGAATAACGATAAATACATAATTAAAGCGTTTTTGCTTTTCTTAGCTATCGGGGAATCTGGTAAATTCACATTTAGTACATAAGAGGAGGAAAACGCTCGCGGTTATCCGTGAGCTTTTCTTGTTTGTACTAAAGGTTTTACCAGAGCCTCCGATAGAACAAAAGAGTTTCACGGATTTTTTATGGTGTTTGTAGAAAAGCAGAAATGTTTACAATACAAACATTATGAAAAAGAAATCGAGTTATCTTTCTGAAGACAAAGTGCGAGACCTCGCAAAAAAAATACTTGGTTTTTACGACACCGAAACAGTTCAATCAGATGTGGGGCAATTAACTTCTTTTAATCAATTAGGATTTAAAGGGGTTAAAGACCGTCCTGATGGTTGGTATTTACCCAATGAAAAATGTTTTCCTGCAATTATACTTGAAACCAAACCGGGCAACACTATTTTAAAACAGGAACATATCGATGAATTATTAAAGAATTGTAGGATAACTCAAAAAAAATACGCACACGTTATTGGTATTCTATACAATGGGGATGATACTATTGTTTTTAAGGACGAAACACGATTGGAGAACGAGACTGCACTTCAAAACAAGGAACATTATCTTGGCTTATTTGCTGAAAACTCTATTGATAAACAAAAAATATACAATTTAACTAAACGTATCAATGATTCCCTGCATTATGATTTTGGTATTAACAATCTCAAGCATCGAATGATTTTTACAGCATGTGCTCTTGTTGCAAAAAGATATGGAGCTAAATTAGACAGTGGTATGGATTACGCTACCCTACATACGTCTATCCACTCATGCCTTTCCAAATCATTAACAGAAGCAAAAAAGCAAAACCAAAAACTTGATTTATTACTTGAGGTGTACAGTGAAATAAAAATGAACAGCACTGATAATCAAGATGCCATTGACGAGTTCATAGATAACGTAAAACAAATATCCGATAATATTAATTCAGACTTTTGGCGTGGCGAAGATGTAATGGCTATCTTTTTTAACGAATTTACACGATATAAAGGAAAATCAGAACAAGGACAAGTATTTACGCCGGATCATATTACATCCTTAATGTATCGAATATCAGAAACAACGAAGAACGATATCGTTCTAGATGCTGCCTGTGGATCTGGGGCTTTTCTCGTCAAATCAATGTGCAATATGGTAAATGAAGCTGGCGGTATCAATACCTCATTGGCAAAAAAAATCAAAGACAAACAATTGTATGGGATTGAGAAAGACCGTGAAATATATGCACTTGCATGTGCCAATATGCTTATTCATAAGGATGGGAAAACAAATCTTGAAAAACTAGATTCCCGTTACACAGAAGCATCCTCATGGATTAAAGGGAAACATATAACAAAAGTATTAATGAACCCTCCTTTTGAAAAAAAATACGGTTGTATAGACATCATATCCAATGTTCTTAACAGTGTAGCCTACAACGAAGATGATGATGGTAAACTCACCAGGCAAATAACCTGTGCATTTATTTTACCTGATAAAAAATTAGAAAAGGATAGTAAACAAAAAGTAAAGAAAATATTAAAAAATCATACTCTACAAAAGATTATTAAACTTCCAGAAAAAGTATTCGACGGTGTAACAACATCCATCTTTATATTTAAGACTGGTATCCCTCAAAACAATCAAGAAATATTCGCATGTTATATCGAAGATGACGGTCTTGAGACCGTCAAAAACCAAGGCCGACAAGACATTCGAAATAAATGGCAAGATATTGAAGATAAATGGGTTGATATTATATACAAGCAATCGGGAAGCAGCACAATACAATGGATTAACCCCAATAATCATTTGAGTTATCAGTTAGCCCCCAAACAAATTGAAATATTCGAAGAAGACTTTATTAAGACCATGATGGATTATGAGCTATTTAAACGCAAAATCAACCAAAAGGAATTTGGAGATAACCTTCTTAAGAAAGTTTTGTATAGCAGTCAGGTGAAACAAACCAAGAACGATACAATTATTGCATTGAAAGGAGAACAAAATGAAGAAGGAGAAGATTGACACTAGTAAATGGCAAGATTTTAAAATTGGGACACTGTTTGTTATAAGTCGTCCCAATTCAAGAAGCGCCCAAAAATATGCAAAAGGCAATGTTGGATTTGTTGCCTCAGGCAATTATAATAATGGAATAATAGATTATCTGGAGCCAAAAGATGAACACGATTTCGATGAAGGAAATTGTATTACAGTTAGTCCTGTTGACGGATATGCTTTTTTTCAAAAAGATAGATTTTTAGGGCGAGGTGGTGCTGGTTCTTCAATAATGATTCTGAGAAATGAACATCTTAACGAATACAATGGGTGTTTTATATGTACTATTCTTCGTAAAACATGCAGTGAATGGACATATTCCGATATGGGTAATAACGACACTTTGGCTGATACAATTATCCGATTGCCAGTGAAATCGAAAGGTATACCAGATTGGAAATATATGGAACAATATATGAAACAAGTAGAGAGAACTGCAAGAAACAATATATCATTGATATGTAATGCAATAAAATTTCCCTTTGAATAAGAAAAGACGAAATTGACTATATTGATTCAAAAGGTTTTTCATAAACCCTATTTTTTAATGTGAAGCGGAGCCGTCACGAGTTTGGCGGCTCCAATTGTTTTATTGTAGTGTCAAAAACTATTTCCCGAAGAGTTCAGAGTGCGTGCCCAATCGCACCAACTGTATAATATTGCTTTGGTCATCAATCCAAATCAAAAGGAAATCACTCTCGATATGACATTCCAGACAGCCTTTGTAATTACCGACAAGTGGGTGTGGAAAATATTCTTCGGGTATCGGCTGCTCGTTAATCAGCAGATTCAAAATGACTTTCAGTTCCGCAAGCAACTGGGGCTGATGCTTGTACCGCTTCAGGTCTTTCTTATACTGGGTGGTGGGCTGTAACTGTTTCATCCTTCGTTGAGAATGTCATTCATCATCTCATCGGCACTGGCATAAACCTTGTTACGGTTGCGGCCCGACATCGCCTCCTCGATGGCGGCACAGGTGGTGTCATTGGGCTCGTTGTAAACGATATCGAGCAGGAGACTCTCCACATAGTTGTTGAGGCTGCGGTTTTGACGAACGGCATTCTTTCTCAGCCTCTCCAAAAGATCGGTCCTAAGACGGAAAGATGCTGGTTTTCTTTCGATTGCAATATCCATAACTGTATTACATTGTATTACTTTCAAATGCAAAAGTAATACAAATAATTGAATTGGCAAATTTCTTTCAAAAAAAAAATCTATATAAATGCCGAAGCGGATATGAGATGTGCAACAGGGCAGACACTTTCAACACCCTACCAAGTACCTACCAACACCCTACCAACTCCTACCGTGGTAGGAGTTGGTTAGGTGTTGATAAGGTGATGGTAAGTGTTCTATATCTTGTATATCAGTATTTTATATTCATTTTACAATATTTGTTAAAAAAAAGTTTGCAATAAACCATTTTTTTTTCTTATCTTTGCACCCAAATCAAAGAACCGATACATACTGATAAAAGTTTATCGATAAAGCAGTAAGGGAAAATTAACGATATAATACATTAATAAAATGAGCAACAAGAAGTATACGTTGGTAATCAACCCCGGTGCCACATCGACCAAGGCCGCCATCTACGAGGGCGAGACCGAAGTTTTCACCGAGAACCTCTCCCACCCCATCGAGGAGATCCAGAAGTTCAAAGAAGTAGCCGACCAGTTCGAGTATCGCAAGACCGCCATCCTCGACATGGTGAAGCGCCACGGCGTGAGCACCGACGAGATTGCCGTCGTCATGGGCCGCGGTGGTCTGACCCGCCCTTGCGAGAGCGGCTGCTACCGTGTCAACGACCTGATGAAGGAAGAGTGCCACGCCGGTATCCAGGGCAAGCATGCCTGCAACCTCGGAGCCCTCATCAGCGATGCTATCGCCCGTGAGATTGGTCTCGAGTGCGCCTACATTGCCGACCCCGGCATTGTTGACGAGCGTCCAGAGTTCGCCAAGATCAGCGGCCACCCCGTTTTCGACCTCGACCCCTCACGCGAGGGCGTCATCTGGCACTGCCTGAACCAGAAGATGACCGGCAAGCTGTATGCCCGTGAGCTGGGCAAGCACTATGAGGACCTGAACCTCATCATCGCCCACATGGGTGGTGGCGTGAGTGTGGGTGTGCACGAGCATGGCCGCTGCGTGGAGGTCAACCGCGCCCTCTGCGGTCTCGGTGCCTTCTCCCCCACCCGTTGCGGCAGCATCAACGCCTCGAAGCTCATCGAGGTGGCCTGCAGCGGCAAATACGACGAGGCCAAGCTGAAGAAGATGGTCACCGCCGAAGGTGGCTTTGTGGCCTATCTCGGCACCAACGACGCCTACGAGGTGGAGAAGAAAGCCCTCGCCGGCGACGCCAAATGCCAGCTTCTGGTGGATGCCTTCACCTATCAGGTCTCTATGGAGATCAGCCGCTTGGCCGCTGTGGTCAAGGGCAAGGTCGACGCCATCATCCTCACCGGCGGCATCGCCTACAGCAAACCTTGGATGGCCATGATCGAGGAGCGCGTGGGTTGGATTGCCCCCGTGAAGATCTACAAGGGAGAGAACGAGATGCTGGCCCTTGCCATTTGCGGTAAGGAAGTGCTTGACGGTGTTCAGGTGAAAGAGTATAAATAAAGAGTATTAATAATGGAGCGTCGGCTTCCAGTCGGCATCATAAAAAACGATATAACATTGAGAAAGGTCTTTATTATACTGGCAGCCTGTAGCCTAATGGGCACTGCAGCCGCACAGGAAGTGACTATCAAGAAGGGTAAGGTCACGATGACCGAGGCCCAGTACAACGAACTCAAAGCTAAGGCCGAAGCCTACGACCGCCTGACGGCAGGCCCGGCCAACTTCAACGACTCCGCCTCCTATGCCATCGGTCGCGACATCTTTGCACAGTGGGACGCCCAGCAGCTTGGCATCAACGCCACGATGGCCGGTTTGGCCATGCAGGAGTGCGCCGCTGCCAAGAGCCGCCTCAACGACCAACAGGCCAGACCCCTTCTCCAGCGTTTCCAGCAGGAGTTTGAGTTGCGCAACAATGCCGCCGCCCGCGAGAACATTGAGAAAGGCGAGAAGTTCATGAAGGAAATCAGCGACAACAAGAGTGTCTACACCACCAAGAGTGGACTGAAATACCGCCGCCTGAAAGAGGGCAACGGCAAACACCCCGTGGCCACCGATCGTGTGAAGGTGCACTACACCGGCAAGCTCATTGACGGCACCACCTTCGACAGCAGTGTCGACCGCGGCACCCCACTGACCTTCCCACTCAACCAGGTCATCCCCGGCTGGACTGAAGGCTTGCAGCTGATGGACGAGGGCTCGAAGTATATGCTCTACATCCCCTACAACCTCGGCTACGGCACCCACGACATGGGCAACATCCCCGCCGGTTCGACGCTGGTCTTCGAAGTGGAACTCCTTGAGATAAATCCCACAGAGTGAGCAACACATTTGGAGATAGATTTCGACTGACCACCTACGGCGAGTCCCACGGGCTCGCCGTAGGTGGCATTATAGACGGTTGCCCGTCGAAGCTGGCGCTCAACATGGAGGCCATCCGCGCCGACTTGGCGCGGCGCCGCAACGGCGCCGCCCGCCAGGAGGAAGATGCTATCGAATGGCTGTCGGGCATCAAGGACGGCATCACCATCGGCACTCCCATTGCTTTCTGCATCAGGAACAAGAACATACGTTCTGAGGACTACGACGCCTTGGTCGACGCCTTCCGTCCGGGGTATGCCGACTACTCCTACCAGCAAAAATACGGCATCCGCGACCATCGCGGCGGTGGCCGTGCATCGGCCCGCGAGACCGTGGCGCGTGTGGTGGCCGGTGCCATAGCCAAGCAGGTGATAGCCCCTGTGGAAATTCACGCCGAGGTGTCTGAACTGGGACCCGAGGCAGAGAATGACACCCGCGGCGGCATCGTCAGCTGTCGCATCACAGGCCTGCCCGTCGGCGTAGGTGCCCCTGTCTTCGGGAAGCTCAACGCCCAATTGGCTCAGGCTATGATGACCATCCCGTCGGCCATCGGATTTGAGATGGGCTGCGGCTTCGAGGCCGCAAGGATGAAAGGAAGCGAGTATATCGACCGGTGGAATAATTGTTTGAATGCGTCAATGCCTGATTGCTTGAGTAAGGATGCACCCAATCAAACAATCAAGCAATCAAACAATCAAGCAATCACGAAGACCAACCATTGCGGCGGTATCCAGGGGGGTATCAGCAACGGCATGCCGGTGGAATTCCGCGTGGCCTTCCATCCTGTGGTAACCCTCCCCCAGCCTGTGGAATGCCTCACCGAAAGCGGCGAGCTCCGCACCCTGATCATCGGTGGCCGCCACGACCGCTCGCACGTCCTCCGTACCCCCGTCATCGTCGAAGCTATGACGGCATTATGTTTAATCAATAATTTGTTATGAAGAAGATAGGTTTAATTGGTTTACTTGGTCTGATGGGCTTGATGTTTACAGGCTGCAAACACGACGGTTTCACCATTGAAGGAACACTGGAGGGTGGCGAAAACCAGACCCTTTGGCTCGAAGAAATAGCTCCCGAAGGGCCCATGTTCATCGATTCCATCCGCACCGATAGCAAAGGGCACTTCAAATACCACTACAACCCGCCCTACCACAGCCTCTACAACCTACACACCACGGAGAACAACTACATCGTCACCCTGCCCTCCAACGGCGAGACCATCGAAGTGAGTGGCAAATACGAGAATCTCTCGCTAACCTACAACGTCAAAGGCTCGCCCGAAAGCATCCTGCTGTGGCAACTGCAGCAGTACACCAACGACGGATCGAAGATTCTCTATGCACTGGTGGATTCGGTCAACAGCTGCGAGCGACAACTCACCGACGGCATCATCGACCAGAAGACCTACGACACCAAAAAAGAAGACCTCGACTCAATCTACCATGCCGCTTTCGTGGAGCAGCAGGAGTATATCTGCCGCTTTGTGGAGGAGAACACAGGCTCATTGACGACGCTCATAGCCCTTTACAAGCCTTTCAACAACCGCGCCCTCATCGACCCGCGCGACCCTTCGAGCATCGACTACTACGACATGGTGCTGGAAGGACTGGAGAGGGAACTGCCAGACAATCCCCACACACTGCATTTCAAGAACACCACCGAGCACCTGCGCAGCGCACTGGCGCGACAAAAGGAGAATGAATAAAAAAAAGCCCGAAGCAATGCTTCGGGCTTTTTTTAGTAGATAGGTTCCTGCGGTTCGTATTTGCACTGGAATCGCCGCTCATACTCTTCGATGAGCATGGGGCGGAAATCGGGGTGCGCAATGCGGATGAGATCCTCAGCACGATGCTTAAGGGTGCGCCCCTTGAGGCGTGCGATGCCGTATTCGGTAACGAGATAATTGACATCGTTACGCGTGGTGCTGACAGCAGAGCCAGGAGTGAGGAAGGGCTTGATGCGCGAGATGGTGCCACCGGCGGCGGTAGAGGGCATGGCAATGATACTCTTACCCTCGCGGGCCATAGAAGCTCCACGCACGAAGTCAATTTGACCACCGATGCCACTGTACTGCCGCATGCCGATGGTCTCGCTGGCCACCTGACCCATGAGGTCAACCTCGAGACAGGAGTTGATGGAGACCATGCGGTACTGCTGGGCAATCACGATTGGGTCATTGGTATAGTCGACCGGATAAAGCTCAATGTCCTCGTTGCCGTCGACAAAGTCGTACAGCTCGCGGGAGCCCATGATGAACGTAGCCACCACCTTGCCTTTGTGCATGGTCTTGCGGCTACCGTTGATGATACCCTTCTTCATCAGCTCCGCCACACCGTCGGAGAACATCTCGGAATGGATACCGAGGTCGTTCTTGTCGCCCAGTTCGGCAAGCACGGCGTTGGGAATGGCACCGATACCGAGCTGGAGGGTGGTGCCGTCGGTCACCAGCGAGGCACAATGGCGGCCAATGGCCTGCTCCACCTCGGAGGGGGCGTCGCTATGGAGTTCAGGAAGCGGATAGGCGCAGGGAATAATGTGGTCGATTTGCGAGACATGAATCATGTTGTCGCCCCCGACGAAAGGCATCATCTCGTTGGTCTCGATGATGACGGCACGGGCACGACGGATGGCGGCAAGAGCGTAGTCGCAGCTGACTCCGAGGGAGCAGTAGCCCTCCTCATTGGGCGGTGTAGCCTGGAAAATGGCCACTTCGCAGGGAATCTCGTCACCAATCATTTCGGGGACGTCGTGGAAATAAGCAGGGAAAAAGTCACCTTCCAAGTGGTTGACAGTGTCGCGCGAGTTGCCGCTAAGGAAGTTGCTGACGTGGCGGAAATGACCATAGCAGCGGGGATGCAGCAAGGGGTTGTCACCGAGGGTGGTCATGTGGAAGATGAGGACGTCGTTGTAGTCTTCGCAGTGCTCGGCCATAGCCTGAGGCACCACACGGGGAACTGCGGCAGCATGACCCATGACAACGCAGTCCCCATCATGAATATCCTTGATGGCTTCTTCGGGAGTGGAGACTTTTCTTTTATATTCTTCTTTCCAGTTCATCATTTTACTACAGTGTTATAATTCAGTACAGGATTCAAAATATTGTGTTAAAGACTCTTGCACAGAAAACCCGTGCAATAATCCGTTGCAAAGATACTTAATATTTCTCAAATGGCCAAATAATAAACAAGCGGACATCCCTAATGAAGGGATACCCGCTTTTAAGAAAATGTGAGGAAACATTACTCTGCCCAGACAGCCTGAAGGTTGCGGTCGCCATAGGCGTCATCGATCTTGCTGATGGTGGGCCAATACTTCTCGCAGTGGGGCTGCGGGAAGGCAGCTTTCTGACGGCTGTACGGGAGGTTCCACTCGTCGGCGCAGACCACCTGCATGGTGTGGGGAGCGTTGGCGATGGGGTTGTTCTTCTCGTCGCTCTTGCCAGTCATAATATCGTCAATCTCCTGACGGATGGCAATCATAGCATCGCAGAAGCGATCCATCTCGCTCAGCGGCTCGCTCTCGGTGGGTTCCACCATAAGGGTGTTGTGCACCGGGAAGGCCACGGTGGGAGCGTGGAAACCATAGTCCATGAGACGTTTGGCGATATCTCCCACACCGACCTTGAGGCTGAACTCGTTGAAGTCGACAATCATCTCGTGGCCACACATACCGTTACGGTTGGTGTAGAGAATCTTGTAGTACTTCTGCAGACGGGCGCGGAGGTAGTTGGCGTTGAGGATAGCATGTTTGGTGACATCCGTCAGACCCTCGCCACCGAGCATCAGCAGGTAGCCGTAGGTGATGGGCAGAAGGTAGGCGCTGCCGTAGGGGGCTGCCGCCATGGTGTTGCCCTTCTTGCCACCGACCTCGACCACAGGATGCGTGGGCAGGAAGTCGACCAGCTTCTGGCTGACGCAGATGGGGCCGACACCGGGGCCGCCGCCACCATGAGGCATTGCAAAGGTCTTGTGGAGGTTGAGGTGGCACACGTCGGCACCCATGTGACCGGGGCTGGTGAGACCCACCTGAGCGTTCATATTGGCACCGTCCATATAGACGAGGGCGCCCACGCTGTGGATGATATTGATAATGTCGAGGATGCCCTCTTCGAAGGCACCGTGGGTCGACGGATAGGTGATCATCAGGCAACTGAGGGTCTCCTTGTACTGCTCGGCTTTAGCCTTCAGGTCGTCGATGTCGACATCGCCCTTATCGTTGCACTTCACCACGACCACCGTCATGCCGGCCTTAGCGGCAGAAGCGGGGTTGGTGCCGTGAGCGGAGGCGGGAATGAGGCAGACGTTACGCTGGGGCTGACCGTTGGCGATGTGATAGTTGCGGATAACCGTGAGGCCACTGTACTCGCCAAAGGCACCCGAATTGGGTTGC
Source organism: uncultured Bacteroidales bacterium (assembly GCA_900318835.1). GTDB lineage: Bacteria > Bacteroidota > Bacteroidia > Bacteroidales > P3 > Colimorpha. The sequence continues at coordinate 55,986 of ONLW01000013.1, read as the reverse complement.
AGCGAGCAACCGGCAAATCCGGTAATGACGGCAAGCTGGTGCTCGATGTCGCGGATCATTTCGAGGTAACCCTGAGCCTGGTCAGCGGGCACGAAGGGGTGCATACCGGCAAACTTGCTCCAAGAGAGCGGCATCATCTCGGCAGCGGCATTGAGCTTCATGGTGCAGCTTCCCAGCGGAATCATGGCGCGGTTAAGGCTGAGGTCTTTCTCCTCGAGCATCTTGATGTAGCGCATCATGGAGGTCTCGTCGTGGAAGCGGTTGAAGATCTTTTGGGTGAGGAAAGCACCGCCACGCTTCAGCTCAGCGGGGATAGCCTCGTCGGCAAACTTGCAGCAGCAGCCTTTGCACTCCAGCGGCTGAGCGCTTTTGCCGGCAGCTTCAGCCAGGCAGGCCACGATGGCGTCGAGGTCGCACTTCTCGGTGGTCTCGTCGATGGAGATACCGATGCATTCGTCGCAGATATAGCGGAAGTTGATTTCGTGCTTCAGGGCCACTTCTTTCACCTTGGCGGTGGGCACGGGGCACTGGAGGGCGAGGGTGTCGAAGTAGACACGGTTGTGCTGCTTGTAGCCATACTGCTCGAGTTCCTGGGCCAGACGGTGGGCGCGGGCGCAGATGCGGACGGCAATTTCTTTAATGCCTTCGGGACCGTGCCAGATGGCGTAGAAACCGCTCATGTTGGCCACGAGGGCGGCGGAGGTGCAGATATTCGAGGTGGCTTTGTCACGTTTGATGTGCTGCTCACGCATACCGAGGGCCATACGGAGAGCGGGGTTGCCCTTGGCGTCGACGCTCCAACCAATGATACGGCCGGGGAAAGCGCGCTTGAAGGTCTCGGTGAAGGCGAAGAAGCCAGCATGAGGACCACCGAAGCCCATCGGCAGGCCGAAGCGCTGGGCGTTGCCCACGGCACAGTCAGCACCCATCTCACCGGGAGTCTTCATCAGGGCCAGCGCCATCAGGTCGGTAGCCATGCAGACGAAGATGCCCTTCTCGTGGCATTTGGCGATGAAGCCCGTCCAATCCTGAGCCTCACCGAACTGGTTGGGATACTGCACGAAAGCGGCGAAGTAGCTGCCATCGAGCTCGGTCTGAGCAGCTTTGCCGGTAACGATCTCGATACCGCGGGGAGCGGCATTGGTCTGCATCACGGCCAGCGTCTGGGGCAGCACGCCCTCGTCGACGAACACCTTGCAGATGCCGTCCTTCACAGCCTGACGGCTGCGGCTGTTGTAGAACATAATCATAGCCTCGCCAGCGGCGGTAGCCTCATCGAGCAGACAGGCGTTGCTCAAGGGCATGCCGGTCATGCTGGCAATCATGGTCTGATAGTTCATCAGGGCTTCGAGACGGCCCTGCGAAATCTCGGTCTGGTACGGAGTGTAGCTGGTGTACCAGCCGGGATTCTCGAAGACGTTGCGCATGATGACGGCAGGGGTGATGGTGCCATAGTAGCCCATGCCGATGTAGCTCTTGTACATCTTGTTCTTCTGGGCGAGGGCGCGCACGTGGTTGAGGAACTGGTACTCGCTCATGCCTTCGGGTAGGGGCATGGGCTCTTTGAGACGGATGGCGGCGGGCACAGCCTTCTCGATGAGCTCGTCCATCGTTTTCACACCAATCACGTTGAGCATCTTCTGCTCTTCTGCGGGATTGGAAACGCCATTGTGGCGCGAGGAAAAATTGTTTTTCGTCATATATTTTACTTTTTATATTATATTCATATTTAATCTATACCGATCCATGTACGGTCGGAATTCATGAAGAATCGGCAACGGATGACACGCTGCACCGTCTCTATACGGACAAAATAGGTACCCGATGGCAAACGTTTCATATCAACACTGCCTTTACGTCCATCACCGGTGTAGACACACATGCCAGTCTGATTGTAAAGGGACACATTGATAACTTTTTCCTTCCGCGGAAAATTCCATTTCACCCACTTCTCCTTGGTGTCAAATGTCAGCTCCTTCACATCATTAATGCTTTGGGATACTTCCACCAAGTCTACAGTGTCATGAATCACCTTGTAACCTTCAGAATACACAGTGTCCACTCTGTAAAGAGTATCGATTATCGTGATGGTTCCAGAAGGTCGTGTCTTTGCCATAACAGCCAAATTGTCAGTAACAACGAATCGTCGTGGATTCTCACGGTTACCATCCGACCAGCCATCGAAACCATAGTTGGCAGCACAGACAACCATAAGAGTGACATTCTCGCCATAGCCGTAATTGCCATTACCAACAATTTCTCCAGCCTCTTCGTCCTCCATTGCCGCATTCACCGAAAACAAGCAGCTACCGTAAGTTTCCATCGTCGCCACTTTCTTCCATGATGGGTTATGCTCGTAGAGTTTCTTGCTGACACAAGGCACTCTCAACTTTGTACCCTTCGGTATATCGGAAAACGAGGTAAGTGTAATCTCTGCGGGTTTGAACGGTTTCACCGTTATGTGATTCAACCCGATACAGTGGTAAAACGCTCTCTCTCCAATATGTTTGACCGACTCTCCAATGGTTATGCTGTTCAGCGAGTGGCACTGATGGAAAGCGCATTCTCCTATTGATTCCACCTTGTCGGGAATCACCAAGTCACCATACATACTGCTGCAATAGGCAAAGGCATAGTCGCCTATGTATTGCAGCATCTCAGGCAGAACAACGGCTTCTTTCAAGGCATCCACGCCACAGAAGGCGTAATCAGGGATGCGTCGCACTCCACCGTCAAGTAGCACACTCCTCAGACTTCGACAATTGCCGAAAACCGTCATACTCATCGAACCGCCCATGAAAGTGCACTCGCGGGCTCGGAAGTATACCTCCGACAAGGAAGAGCATCCATAAAAGGCAGACTCTCCTATCGACATAACATTTGCGCCTATTACCAGAGGGCCTCTCAAACTAGTGCAGCCATAGAATGCATAGGCACCTATCGCCTCCACGGTCTCCGGCATCACCACTTGTCGAACCAGAGTACATCCGGAAAACGCTCGAGCACCGATGGCTGTCACCACATATTTTTCCCCACGGTACTCCACCTCACTGGGAATGACAAGGGTTCCCGTAGGTTGCTGATGACCATAATAATAGTCTGTTCCTACGCTCTGTGGTGACACCACCATCACTCGGTGGGATTTCACATTTGTAAAGTTGAAGAACAGCGAGTCGCCATTGCTCAGACGTATACCGAAATCGAACGCCCTTGCCGGCAACACGACCGTCAGCAACAACGCACAAACTATGGCGACTCTCCTATTCATTTCCTTCAATTCTTTATGGTACGCAGACTTCTCGCCTGCATTTCAATTGTTCCGTGGCGCAGCCTTCAGGCTGCACATCTCAAATCTTCGGACCGGCGGCAACCAACTTCTTGCCTGCCTCGTTGTGAGTGAACTTCACGAAGTTCTTCACGAAACGGTCGGCCAGGTCGCGGGCCTTCTCGTCCCACACCTTCGCGTCGGCGTATGTGTCTCTCGGATCGAGAATCTTCGGATCCACACCGGGCAGCGACGTCGGCACCTCGAAGTCGAAGTAAGGTATCTTCTTCGTTTCAGCCTTCAAAATGGAGCCATCGAGGATAGCATCTATTATTCCGCGCGTATCCTTTATAGAGATACGCTTGCCGGTGCCGTTCCAGCCGGTATTCACCAGATAGGCTTTTGCGCCGCTCTTCTCCATCCTCTTCACCAGCTCCTCGGCATACTTGGTGGGATGCAACTCTAGGAAAGCCTGTCCGAAGCATGCACTGAAGGTCGGAGTAGGCTCGGTGATACCGCGCTCAGTACCGGCCAACTTGGCAGTGAAGCCGCTTAAGAAGTAGTACTTGCACTGTTCGGGTGTGAGTACGCTCACCGGAGGCAGCACTCCAAAAGCATCGGCACTCAGGAAGATGACATTCTCCGCGGCGGGACCGGCACTCTTGCCATGCACCGGCTGCACAATCTTCTCGATGTGGTCAATGGGATAGCTCACTCGGGTATTCTCCGTGACGCTCTTGTCCTTGAAATCAATCTTGCCGTTAGCATCAACTGTCACATTCTCCAACAGGGCGTTGCGACGGATGGCGTTGTAGATGTCGGGCTCGCTCTCTTTGTCGAGGTTGATAACCTTCGCGTAGCAGCCACCTTCGAAGTTGAAGACTCCCTCGTCGTCCCAACCGTGTTCGTCATCACCGATAAGCAAACGCTTGGGGTCGGTGCTGAGCGTCGTTTTGCCAGTGCCACTCAGGCCAAAGAAGATGGCAGTATGCTTACCCTGCATGTCCGTATTCGCCGAGCAATGCATGGCAGCAATCCCCTGCAACGGCAGGTAGTAGTTCATCATCGAGAACATTCCCTTCTTCATCTCTCCTCCGTACCAGGTGTTGAGAATCACCTGCTCCCGGCTGCTCACGTTGAAGGCCACACACGTCTCACTGTTCAGCCCAAGCTCTTTGTAGTTGTCCACTTTCGCTTTCGAGGCGGTATAAACCGTGAAGCCCGGCTTGAACTCCTTCAGCTCCTCGGCGGTGGGTTTGATGAACATGTTGGTTACAAAATGGGCCTGCCAGGCTACCTCCATGATGAACCTCACGGCTATACGAGTGTCCTTGTTGGCTCCACAGAAGGCGTCGACTACAAAGAGTTCCTTGCCACACAACTCCTTCTTGGCCAGCTCTTTCATCTGTTCCCACACTGCCTCGCTCATCGGATGGTTGTCGTTCTTGTACTCCTCCGAAGTCCACCACACCGTGTTCTTCGACTGCTCGTCCATCACGATGTATTTGTCCTTGGGCGAACGGCCGGTGTAGATACCGGTCATTACATTCATCGCGTCCAACTCCGTGAGCTGACCCTTATCGTATCCCGTGAGGGCCGGATCGCTCTCCATCTTGAACAGCTCCTCATACGAGGGATTGTAATGAATATCCTTCACGCCGGTAATACCCAGCGCCTCAAGATCCTTGATTATTGTTTGATTGTTTGATTGCATGATTGTTTGAGTTTTGATTGTCAATAAATTCTCACATTCAGGCATTCTCCCTGGCTTCCTTGATCGCCGCCTGCGAGGCTGCCAATCGCGCCACCGGTACGCGGAACGGCGAGCAGCTCACGTATGTCATTCCGTTCTTGTAGAAGAACTCGGCTGCCGTCGGATCGCCACCGTGCTCTCCGCACACTCCGCACTTCAACTCCGGACGCGTCGAACGGCCGCGCTCGATACCAATCTTCACCAGCTCACCCACGCACTCGCGATCGAACGAGTTGAACGGGTCCGCAGGGATAATCTTCTCGTCGACGTAAGTCTTCACAATCGCGTTCACGTCGTCGCGGCTGAAGCCAAAGGTCATCTGCGTCAGATCGTTCGTTCCGAAGCTAAAAAACTCCGCCACCTCCGCAATCTGGTTCGCTACCAATGCAGCGCGCGGAATTTCTATCATCGTGCCGAACTTGTAGCTGAACTTCATGCTGTACTTCTTCTCAACCTCTTCCTTCACGCGGGTAGCAAGAGCTTTCTGGTGCTTCAGCTCGGCAGCATTGATCGTCAGCGGCACCATAATCTCAAGCCGCGGATCGAAGCCCTCCTTCATCAGCTCACAGGTCGCGCTGAACAACGCGCGGAACTGCATCTCAGTGATCTCAGGGTAGATAATACCCAGACGTACACCGCGGAGACCCATCATGGGGTTCACCTCGTGCATGCTCTCGATGCGGGCGTGCAGCTGCTCATACTCCAGGCCGCGGGCTTTGGCCACCTCGCGCTGCTTCTCCTCGGTCTGCGGGACGAACTCATGCAGCGGGGGGTCCATCAGGCGGAAGGTTAAGGGCTTGCCGTCCATCACCTTCAGCGTGCCCTTCGCGCTCTCACGTACATAGGGCTCCAGCTCGGACAAAGCGGCCTTTCGGGCCTCCAGCGTGTCGGCCAGAATCATGTTGCGCAGCTTCTCCAGCGGCACCTCGCTATTCTCGCCGTAGAACATGTGCTCGATGCGGAACAGGCCGATACCCTCGGCACCAAAGTCGATGGCCTTCTGCGCGTCGGCGGGGTTGTCGGCATTGGTGCGGACACCCATCTTGCGGAACTTGTCCACCAGCTTCATAAACTGCTGGAACAAAGGATTCTCCGTGGCGTTGATCATCTTCACCTCCTCGTCATACACCCAGCCCTTCGAACCGTTGAGACTCAGGAGGTCGCCCTCATGGAACACCTTGCCGCCGATAGTCACGGTGCCGTGCTCCTCAACATTCACTTTCTTCTTGCCGTATTCATTGGTACTGACGGAAGCCTTCTCCATTTCAATCTTCACGGCGTCGCATCCTACGATGCAGCACTTGCCCCAGCCGCGGGCCACGAGGGCCGCGTGCGAGGTCATACCGCCGCGGGCAGTGAGGATACCGTCGGCGGCACGCATGCCCTCGACATCCTCGGGGTTAGTCTCCTCGCGGACGAGGATATTTTTGATACCGGCAGCCTGGTATTCTTTGGCTTTCTCGCTGGTGAGTGCGATGACACCCACGGCACCGCCGGGGCCAGCGGGCAGACCCTTGGCGATAACCTCGTGCTTCTTCTCGTCGGCAGCATCAAGGATGGGGTGCAGCAACTCGTCGAGCTGGGCGGGGCTAATGCGCATCACCACCTCGCTCTCGTCGATGAGGCCTTCCTTCAGCATGTCCATGGCCATGGTGAGGGCGGCAACGCCGGTGCGTTTACCCACACGGCACTGCAGCATATAGAGCTTGCCATCCTGGATGGTGAACTCGATGTCGAGCATGTCGTGGTAGTTCTTCTCAAGGATGCCACGAATGTCGCAGAGTTCCTTATAGGTCTCAGGCATAAGCTCCTGCATGGAGTGCATGTGCTTGTTCTGCTCGTTCTTGGTGTCGTCGTTGAGTGGGTTGGGGGTACGGATACCGGCCACCACATCCTCGCCCTGGGCGTTGATGAGCCACTCGCCATAGAACTGGTTGTCGCCAGTGGCAGGGTTACGGGTGAAAGCCACGCCCGTGGCGCTGGTATCGCCCATGTTGCCGAAGACCATGGCCTGCACGTTGACGGCGGTGCCCCAGTCATCGGGGATGCCTTCAATCTTGCGGTAGCTGACGGCTTTCTTGCCGTTCCAGCTCTTGAAAACGGCCTTGATGCCGCCTTCCATCTGGGCGCGGGCGTCGTCGGGGAACTCAGTACCGAGGACCTCTTTTACGCGCACCTTGAAGGCGTCGGCGAGTTTCTTGAGGTCGTCGGCGGTGAGCTCGGTATCGCTCTTGTAGCCCTTCACAGACTTGTACTCGTCGAGCATATCGTCGAGCTGCTTGCGAATACCTTTGCCGTCGGCGGGCTCGATACCCTCGGATTTCTCCATGACGACGTCGGCATACATCATAATCAGACGGCGGTACGAATCATACACGAAACGGGGATTGTTGGTCTTTTTCAGCATGCCGGGGATAGTCTTGCTGCTGAGGCCAATATTGAGGACGGTGTCCATCATGCCGGGCATAGAGGAGCGGGCGCCGGAGCGGCAGCTCACCAGCAGGGGGTTCTCTGCATCGTCATACTTCATACCCATGATTTTCTCAATATTCTCTACACCTTTCCACACCTCTTCCATCAGGCCCTTGGGCAGCTCGCAGTTGTTGGCGTAGTAGGCGGTGCAGCACTCGGTAGTGATAGTGAGACCGGCGGGCACGGGGAGGCCCAGCAGGCACATCTCGGCCAGATTGGCGCCCTTGCCGCCAAGGAGGTTCTTCATGTCAGCTTTTCCCTCGGCAGTCTTGCCGCCGAACGTGTAAACGTACTTTGTCATAATTACTAATTCGTTTATTGTTAATTTATTATTAATTATTCCCTTTAAATTGAAAATGCAAAAATACAAAAAAAATCCCACACAGTATAAAAAAGTTATCCACAACGATTTGGAGATGCTCTCCGCTAATGCGCGTCAAACTTTCTTAACAAACGTTAAAACGGCCGATTTTAACTTAATGAAAGACCTATCAACACCTACTATGGTAGGAGTTGGTAAGGAGATGGTAGGTATTTGATAGGTGCAAAGTAGGAGTTTAGGGGGTGCTTATATGGGTAGAAAAAAGATACGGAGCAACCGAGCCACCCCATCTAGGTGGCTCGGTTTGCACCTTATAAAAAGATTAGTTTAGCTTCAATCAATCCCAAATTTCCTGGTCGCTGGGAACACGCATGCGGGTTTGTAAGGGAGCAACTCTGGTGATATTGAGCAAGTGTTTGAAAGTAAAATTCTCGCTGATGGAGTTGCCACCCCAAGAGCCGCAACCAAGGGTGTTGGTGACGGGCAGACCGTTCTGGATGCTGCCGCCGGCAGTAGTGGCGCAGATAGCGTTGACAATGAGTCGCGAAACGCTGAGCTCCGAGCCAGCCTTGATGATGTTAGCCTGGCTGTTGGAGTGGAGACCGGCGGTGTGGCCCTTGCCCTCGTAGCTGAGGTTGGTCTGCGCAATCTCGATAGCCTGCTCGAAGTACTGATAGGGGAAGGCGGCCATCACGGGGCACATCTTCTCTTTGCTGATGGGGTCGTCGACGCCGAAGCGGCCATTGCTCTCGACGACGAGAATTCTGGTGTTTTCCGGCACCTCGAAACCTGCTTTGCGGGCAATCTTCACAGCACTCTGTCCAACGACATCGCGGGCGGTGTGACCGTCTTCGAAGATGGCGTTGATAACCTTCTCGCGCTGTTCCTCGTTGCAGACGTAGCCGCGGTTGACGCGGAAACCGGCGAGAACCTCGTTGCGGTGCTCATGGGGGTAGATGCAGCTTTGCTCACCGGAGCAGATGATACCGTTGTCGAAAGAGCGGCCGGTGACGAGCTTGGAGGTGGCCAGCTCGTAGTCGATGTCGCGGTCGAGGATAACCTGCACATTGCCGGCACCGACACCGAAAGAGGGCTTGCCACTGCTGTAGGCACTCTTAACCATAGGCATACCGCCAGTGGCCACAGTGACGTCACACTTGGCCATCAGTTCCTGAGTCTTCTCGATTGTAGGCTCGCGTACAATCTGCACCATACCTTCGGGCAGGTCGACAGCCTTGAGAGCCTCGCAGATGAGGTCGACGGCCTTGCAAGAGCAGATCTTCGACTTGGGGTGTGGGCTGATGATTATGGCGTTACGGCTCTTGAGGGCGAAGGCAATCTTCGACATCGGAGTAACGATGGGGTTGGTCATCGGGGTGACACCTGCTACCACACCGATAGGCTTGGCAATCTCGATGAGGCCAGTGCGTTCGTCGATGCTGAGGATTCCCATGGATTTCTTAGCATGGAGGTCCCACCAGACGCCTTTCGACTTGTTGCGGTTCTTAGCCACCTTGTCCTCGTAGACGCCCATTTGGGTCTCGTCAATGGCCATGCGGGCCAGCTCCTCGGCGTGGTCGTAGATGGTCTTGGTGGTGATTTTCACGGCGGCGTCGACATCGTCCTGGTCGAAGTGGCGCACATAGACGGCCTGCGCTTCGCGGGCCTTGGCAATCATTTCTTCAATTTCTGACATTTCTATCTTGTTTTCTTTGTTTCTAAAAAAGAAGGGGGAAAATATAAAAGTCGCTATTATGATGACACCTTCTAATCTACTTTTATAATATTAATCCATAAAATCGAGCTTCCCCCTGTCTAACAATTAATATGTATTAAAAAAGTTGTTTGTACACGTTGAGGATTTCTTCGCGGCTGAGCGGCACGTAGTTGTTGCCGAGCAGGCGCTGCTGGGTGGCGAGGACGCTGTCAGCAAAGAGTTCGCACTCCTCGGCCTTCATGCCGTACTCGTGCAGCGGACGCTTGGCCACCATGCAGGAGAGCACCTTGTCGAGCGCAGGGTAGAGCACAGCGGGGTCGGACGGGCATCCGAGAAGCGAGGCGTAGAGGGCGTTGAGGTCGGCGATGGCACCGCTACCGTTCTTCTTGGCATAGAGGTTAAGGATATGCGTGAAGAACTGGTAGTTGCTCTCGCCATGCGGCACATGGTAGTTGCCGCCGAGAGGATAGCTCAGGGCGTGGACGGCGGCGCAGCCCGCGTTTCCGAAGGCGATGCCGGCGTAGTTGCTGGCGCGGAGCATAGGCTCCAGATGTGCCAAACGGTATTCGGGACCTTTCTCGGCGATGCCTTTAAAGATGGGCAGGATGAGGCGGATGGCCTCGGTGGAGAAGAGACGCGTGTAGTCGTTGGCCTTGGGCGAGAGGTAGCTTTCGGTGGCGTGGATGAGGGCGTCGATGGCGCTGAAAGCATAGGGCTTGAAGGGAAGCGACGTAAGCAGCTCTGGGATGAGCACCGCGTCGTCGGCCAGGATGGCGTTGTCGGCCAGTCCCAATTTGGTATGGCGTTGCTTCAGCTCGGCGATGGAGATGTTGGTTACCTCGCTGCCGGTGCCGCAGGTGGTGGGCACGATGACGAGGCGTTTCTGTTTGACGATGGGAATTTTGCGCTCGAAGGCGTCGGTGACATTAGGCAGGATGCCCAGCACGAAAATCTTGGCGATGTCAATGACGGTGCCTCCGCCGACAGCCACAATGCGGTCGAAGTTCACTCCCTTGAGGTCATCCATGATGTGCAGGATCATCTCGTCGCTGGGTTCGCCGAGGCCATACTTCTCCTGCATCACGAAGTGGCACTTCAGGCCAAGCTTCTGGATGTAAGGCTCGTAGATGAACGACTGGGTGATAACCAAGTCGTTTTCTCCCAGCTCGAATCCCCTGGCGAACTGCTCGAAGGTGGCGAACTGGTGTATGTTGCTTTTAACTGTGAACATTTGATTTCTCTTTTTTTTGATTGGTGGTAGCGGCCTTAATCTCTATATGAAGAAATTAGCCTGAAGTAGAAGAATAGACCGCTACACGCGCAATCATTTATGGATATAATACTTTTCAAAGTCGGCGCGGAGCTGCTCGCGGAAATCGGGATGGGCGATGGCGATGAGGGCTTCGGAGCGCTGGGCGATAGTCTTGCCTTTGAGGTGGGCGATGCCGTACTCGGTGATAACGTAGTCGATGTCGTTGCGCGAGGTGGTGACGGCTGCACCTGGGGTGAGGGTGGCTACGATGCGGCTCACCTTGCCCTTGGCTGCCGTCGACGGCATGGCCATGATGCTGCGTCCGCCCTTGCTCATGGCGGCTCCGCGCACATAGTCGACCTGTCCGCCGGTGCCGCTAAACTGCTTGGTGCCCATGCTCTCGCTGGCTACCTGGCCTTGCAGGTCGACCTCGATGCAGGAGTTGATGGCCACCATGTTGTCGTTCTTGGCGATGACGTAGGGGTCGTTGACATAGTCCACCGGATGCAGCGCCACCATGGGGTTGTGGTCCACGAAGTCGTAGAGTTTCTTGGTGCCCATGAGGAAGGTGGCGACGAGCTTGCCGCGGTGGAGTGTCTTCTGCTCGCCGTCGATGACGCCGGCCTCGACGAGGTCGACCACACCGTCGGAGAACATCTCGGTGTGGATGCCGAGGTGTTTTTTGCCTTTCAGCTCGGCCAGTACGGCGTCGGGAATGGCACCGATGCCCAGCTGGAGGGTGTCGCCGTCGTTGATGAGCGAGGCGCAGTTGCGGCCGATGGCTTCCTCGACGGGGCCTATCTTGGCGGGCTGCAGCTCCATGGGCGGGTAGTTGACCGGCACGATGTGGTCAATTTCGCTAATGTGCAGCAAGGTTCCTCCGGAGACGAAGGGTAGCTGGTCGTTCATCTCGGCGATGACGATGCGGGCCTTCTTGGCGGCTGCCATGGCGTAGTCGCACGACAGCGACAGCGAGCAGTAGCCGTCGGGTCCCGGCTCGGTGACGGTAACCACCGCCACATCGCAGGGTATCTCCTTGCCCAGCATTCCCGGCACGTCCTTGAAATAGGCGGGGAAGAACTGGCCGGCACCACTCCAGACGGCCTGTCTGGAGTTGGCACCGACGAAGTTGGTTAGATGACAAAAGTTTTCGTAACATTCGGGGGCGAAGCACTCGCCGTCGCCGAGGGTGAGCATGTGGTAAATCTTCACGTTGTGGTAGTCGGCGTGGTGCGCGGCGAGGGTCTTAATGACCTTGCGCGGCACACCGGCGCACTCCGACATCACCACGGTGTCGCCATCCTTGATGTGCTTGATGGCCTCCTCAGCCGTGGTCAGTTTGTTCTTATATTCTTGTTTCCAATCCATTTCTTGTCGAATAAAGGGTGGGGCTGGTTTATGCTTCTAAAGGCAACTCAATGTCAGAAAATCAGATTTCCAGCCCCCGCTCCTCTTTTGTTATTATTGTCGGTCGATGCACCATCGAAAAGTTCCTCTATCATCTCTGCAGAGAATAACTATCATCTTTGGAGAGAATAACTATCATCTCCGCAGAGAATAACTATCTTCTTTTCAGAGTTGCGTACGGAACTCTCCAGAGATTCGTACGGAACTTTTCAGCCCTGGTTTTCCGCCGGTGCATCGCCACACGTTTTTACTTCTTGATTTTGGCGATGTCCTTGGCCAGTTTCTTCTTTGCTTCGAGGTCGCTCTGGCGGCTGATCATGATGCGCTGGGCCTGGGGCGAGCCGGCGCCGTGCATGCTCTCGGTGCGGTAGCCGACGGCGGCGGTGCCGAGCGTCAGGTTCTCGATGAGGCGCAGGATGCGCATGCGCTCCTCGGTGGTGTAATCGGGCGAAGCCTTGAGGTACTTCTCCACATAGTGGCCGATTTCCTTGCTGCGCAGGTCGGCCTCGCTGGGCATGGTGACCATCAGGCCGCCGGCGATATCCTCGGCCAAACGGGCGATTTCGTAGGGCAGGCGGGTGACGTTCTGCTTGCAGACGTTGGCCAGCAGCAGGTTGATCATGTAGTTGCCGGCAGCCATCTTGCAACCCTCGCACGAGCAGGCGATGCCGCAGCTGTAAAGGGTCTCGTTGAGGTGGGTCATCTCGATGATTTTGTCCTTGATGTGGCTGGCCTTGGGCACACCGTTGGCCTCGGCGGCCAATGCGGCGGCACCGATAAGCACGTCGCCCACGCCCACCTTGCAGCCACCGTAGCTCTGGCGGTGGTAGCCGGCGAAGCGCTCCACCATCATGCCGGCGAAGTCGTACTCCTGACACATGAAGACGCGGTCGTTGGGGATGAACACATTGTCGAAGATGACGAGAGCCTCGTGACCGCCAAACTGCGAGTTGCCGAGGTCGATGTCGTGCCACTCCTCAAGTTTGCGGGTGTCGCAGCTCTGGCGACCGTAGATCATGGTGATGCCCTCGGCGTCGGTGGGGATAGCGAAACTCACGGCATAGGCTTTGTCTTCCTCTTTCATGGCCTGGGTGGGCATGATGAGGTGCTCGTGACTGTTCACAGCGCCGGTCTGGTGGGCCTTGGCACCGCGAACAACGATACCGTCGGGACGAATCTCGGCGATGTGGAGGAACAGGTCGGGGTCGGCCTGCTTGCTGGGGCTGAGGCTACGGTCGCCCTTCGGGTCGGTCATGGCGCCGTCGATGGTCAGGTCATTGTCCTGAACATATTTAAGGTATTCGGTGAAGCGTTTGTGATACTCCGTGCCGTATTTCTGGTCGATTTCGTAGGTGGTGCTGTAGATGGCGTTGAAGGCATCCATGCCCACGCAACGCTGGAAGCAGGCGGCAGTCTTCTGGCCGCAGAGACGCTGCATCTTCACCTTGTTCACCAGGTCCTCGGTGCTCTGGTGCAGATGGCAGAAGCGGTTGATACGCTTGCCGGTAAGGTTGCTTACGGCAGTCATAATATCTTGATACTCGGGCTGCTCGGCCAGCCAGTAGGTCATAGCCACCGAGTTCAGCGACGGGCGGATCATCGGATGGTCGACGGGGTTGTCGATTTTCTCGCCCATGTACCAGACGTTCATCTTCATCTTGCGAAGACTTTCAATGTATTGGTCTCTTGTCATCATAACGTTTAAGAATTTTAATTGTTTATTAAGTAATTATGAACTAAAAAATTACCGTTCCATGCAACAGCGAGGTGCTACAGGGAACGGCGTTCATTATCTATAAACAAAAGTAAAAGACTAAAACATTCTAATGAGATGACATCTGGGCACAATACACCCATAAAACGTCGCTACACACAACTCATGTCGACACAACCACCAATGCGTTAACACCATTACGCATTAACACATTAATTGTTCTTCTCATTAGCAAATACTCTTGTAACCGCGAAAGATTTGCCTATCCCCGTGTGGCAGGTCTCCTGGCTTGTCCGCCTTTGTGCGCCTTCTCAGAGGTGTAGTAACCCCCAATGACATAATGCACATCGGCAATCTTGGACCGAATGGTCGTTTGCTCCACTTCAGTCGCAGACTTTACAGTTGCGCGTCAGCTCACGATTTCCACGTGATTCCCTTTTCACCCAGGCAACCGCGCTGTAGTAAGCCACGGCCCCTAGGCACCTCACAGTCTGTCTCTCTACTCGTCCTTCAATGTACTCTTCTCTTTCGAAATCGGGGGCAAAAATACAAAATAAATTCTATCTACCAAATTTTTTTTCAATTTTTTTTCTCATATCTCTGATATTCAACAATAAAATTTTTCAAATCGAAACTTTTTTATCGATATAAAACGGAATTAACTTTATCTTTTGGCGTCTTTTCAGCCTTAAAACTTTTAAAAAAAACACACATTTATTCCTTAATTTTTTTCAATTCGATCCCTCAAATTTGAACCCTTCTACAGAACCGATCCTCCCCTCAAATGACCGTCAAACTTTCATAACAAACGTTAAAACGACCAATTTTAACATAACGAAAGACCCACCAACACCTACCATGGTAGGAGTTGGTAAGGAGTTGGTAGGTATTTGGTAGGTGCTTTGTGCGAGGTTGACCATTCCTGTGCGCCTCATTTTTTACCCCTACCCTACTCACCGAAATAGGGGATGTGAATGAGGCACCCTCCCCCAAGAAGTCCCAAGAGGTGGGCATAAGGATAGCAGCCAACCCCTCCCTCAGGAGAAGCCAGCTGCCACATCCGCACTTCTTTTTTTTCGGTTAGAGCCCCCCTTCGGTTATCCCCATCTCGTAAAGCCGCAGCGACCCGTCGATGTCTTTCTCTTTGGCTGAATTGCCGTATTGGTCAACATCGAAGACGTTCTTCGGCGAACGAGTGATACTCAGCGGGCCACCCACGCAGCCACCGTCGCAGGCCATTCCCTCGAAGAAGTTGGCCGTTTCCTTCTTCGCGCGCAACAGCGCAAGGTGCTGACGGCACTGGTCGATACCGTTCATTACAACAGGCTTTACACCCTCGATACCAAGCTTCTCAGCCACATGTGCCACCCCCTGGGCAATACCACCGCTCTTGGCGAAAATGCGGCCATAGAAAGAGGCGTTGTCCAAGAAGGTATCCTCGCACTGCGTTGTGTCGATACCACGGGCATCAAGGAAAGCCTGTAGCTCCTCGAAGCTCATCACGCTGTCAATCATTCCCCCGGTCTTCTCGAGGGTGTACTCGAACTTCTTGGCGGCGCACGGGCCGATGAACACCACCTTGGCGCTCGGGTCGCTACGCTTGATGAGGCGGGCAGTGGTAATCATCGGCGAGGGCGAGGTGGAGATGGCGTCCTTGAACTCGGGGAAGTTGGTCTCGATGAAACGCACGAATGCGGGGCAGCAGGAGGTGGTCATTACGGCTTGGTTTGCAGACGGGGACGTCTGCGTTCCCAGTTTGTGCTGAATCTCCCGGGCCTCGGTGTATAGGGTAATGTCGGCACCCAGCGCGGCCTCTACCACCTGGTGGAATCCGAGGCGCTTGATGGCAGTAACCACCTGCTCGATGCGCCCAAAGCGGCACTGACCGACAATGGCGGGAGCTACAACGGCATAGACGCGGTAGCTGCTGTTCTCCTCCGACTGTTTCAACATATCAATGATGTCCAGCACCAGCGAGCGGTCGGTAATGGCGCCGAAGGGGCAGCTGACCACGCAGGCGCCGCAGGAAATGCACTTCTGGTTGTCGATAACAGCCTTGTCGTCCTCCGGTCGGATAGAGAGGGCTTTCACCTTGCAACTCTTGATGCAGGGACGCTTCTGGGCAATGATGGCGCTGTATGGACAGGCGGCGGCGCATTTGCCGCACTCGATGCACTTCTCCTTGTCGATATGGCAGCGGTGGTTGACGATGGTAATCGCCCCCTTGGGACAGACCTCCTTGCAGGAGTGCATCATGCAACCGCGGCAGGCCTCGGTGACAAGCATGCCGGCAGCGGGACACTCGTCGCAGGCGGTCTCCATCACCTGCACAGGGTTGGGGTTCGACTTGTCGCCACCCATAACCATGTGGATGCGCTCCTGAACAATGGCACGCTCCTTGTAAATGCAGCAGTTGAGCTCCGACTTGGGACCCGGACTGATAATCTTCGGTATCTCTAGATAAGCCTCCTCGAGACCACCGTCGTAGGCGCGGCGGATTACCTCCTTGAGGACCTTGTACTTAATCCATTGTACATTGGTATCAAACAATTTCTGTTCCATAATTAATCATAATTAACGGTTACTTGCTTCCCCATTTTCCTCAGGTTGTCGGCCAAATGCTCGACAAGCTTGAGTTTCATGGTGATATCTATGTCCAGCCCCTGATGGGCAGCGTTAACGTTCTGTCCAACGAAGAAGTCGACATGGGTGGCTTCCTCGAAGATGATGTTGGCAAGCAGGGAGCCCCCGTCTTTCTTGGCATAGGTCTTAGGCGAGAGATCCTTGACGGAGACGTATTTCTCCGAAAGTGAGAGGAGGCGACGGAGGGTAATAACTCCCTCGGTGACAAGGTCGATACCGTCGATGAAACCGATAGGCGGCACCTCCTTGTCGGGGAAGTCGAAAGAGGTTTTGAGCTGACGCCCAATGCAGCGGGCAACAACCTGAGAAGTGGTACCTCCGCAGACAATGCGCTTGTCGGTATCGCTCATGAAACGGCGTACATATTCCTCGTCCTTCTCCTTGTCAACGGGTGGGCCGACCATGATGTGGACCCTCGTAGAAGGCCGCATGCGGATGGCGGCAACGGTGGTGTCGTCGCCGGGACGGTCGAGGTAGAGGTCGTTGCAAGCCGACGCCAGCAGGCAGGCAGCAGCGCGGGCCGACATGTGTGGGTCGATGTTATGGTCGAGGTGCTCCATGATTTCCTTGCGCTGCCAGCCGAAGTTGAGCATCTGGCCGATACCGGCATGGATGGTACCGTCACTCATAACGAAGACCATATCACCCTCATCGAGCTGCAGTTCGGTAACAAACACCCTTTTGTCGAAAACCTGCATCTCGGCTCGCGGGAAATCGCAGGTGTGACCGTTGTGGTACCACACAGCCTCGGGGTTGTCGAATTCAAAAAGGTGTCCCCTACCCTCGTTGTTCAGATGGATGATAGAGAAAGTGCTATAGGCCACACCACGCTCTTTGCAGACAGGGAGTGTCTGGATGATGGTGCCGACACAATCCTCAATGTCGGCGCCACCGGCAACCATGGTGCAGAGGATTTTACTGGTAAGGGTGGATAGGATGTTCGCTTTCACGCCACTCCCCAAACCGTCGGCCAGCACCAAAGTCGTCCACTCGCCGTCAGAAGTCATCTCCACGTTGTCGCCACAGAGTTCCTCTCCGTAGTGATTCAGCGAGGTGTATCCGTATTCTACACAGAGCTGTTTCATACTTTAGCGGTTTTCCAATCGATGGGTCGACCGTCCACTCCAAGGTCCCCTTGACCGTCAGAGAGAGTCTTTTTCAGCTTGAGGAGCGCCACTTTGGTTTGGGCAGTCGTCTCACCAAGCAGTGAGGCAATCTCCTGAGCCACACGCATCTGTTTCATAATAAGCTCATCGGTGGTGGCGAGGGTATCGGTGCGCACCTTCTCCAGCTTCTTGTCGTAGCTCACCTGCTCCGAAATGTCCTTCATCAGACCGAAGAGAAGGTTCTGCTCGCTGAGGAGGCTGACAGTGAGGCTCACATAGCGGCCCGTGGCAGCAATACGCAGACAGGCATTCTCGGTACGGCGCTTCTGGTTGTAAGCGTTGTAGAAGTCGATAGGAGGGAAACTCTCGGCCACCGGACGACCCTGGACATTCTCGGGGATGCCACCCAAACCCAACATCTTCATAGCCGACGCATTAATGTCTACAATATTCATGTCGGGGTCGACAATCATCACACCCTCAGGCGAGTTGTGGACAATGTCGACGGCGAGACTCTCGGCACGCTTGCGCATATAGGGCAGGCAGATGTCGATATCGGCATAGCCGTTGACCACAGCCCACGCCTTCTCTCGACAGGTAGCATAGCCACAGGCGCCACAGTTCAGCTCGTCCTCCTTGGTGAACTTACCCGTACGGTGCATCACCTCTTCTATCTCCTTCTCGGTGGCAGGACGGCTCTTGGCCCTCAAACGAGGGTGGGCATAGGCGAGGTTCACGCCGGCATCAGGAGCGGGTGTATGTTTGCGGGAGGCCATCTCGTGCTCCACATAAGCATTGATGTCGGCCTCGGCCTTCATCATGCCACCCTCTTGCACTATGGCACAGGGGCCGTTGATGCAGCCTCCGGGACAGACATTCATCTCTACGAAGGTATGATCCAGCGCCTCGATATTCTCCAGTACTTCGGCCAAACGGTCCACACCGTCGACCGCCAAGTAGCGGTAGCCCTCGGGCAGCGCATCGAACGAACGGATGATGCCCTGCGTGGCGGGATAGGCCTTTGCGCGGTTGGCACCGCAATTATCATCGGTGATGGCGAGGCGGTTGATGGTCTGCAAGTCGATGCCATTCTCCCCGAAAAGCCGCAGCAGTTCCTCGAAGGTGAGCACAGCATCGATGCCGTGTTCGTCGGCCTCGCGCTTCTTGGCAATGCAGGGTCCAATGAAGACCACCTTCAAGTCGGGATCGTTCTTGCGCAGCATTTTGGCATGCGCCACCATGGGAGAATCGACAGGGGCCAGGTATGGCAACGCCTTGGGATAGTACATCTGGATGAGGCGGCAAGCGGCGGGACAGGCCGAGGTGATGAAGTTCCGCATCTCGCCCTTGGCCAACACACGCTTGTACTCCTCGGTGACGGCCTGTGCACCCACAGCGGTCTCCTCGGCAACAGCGAAGCCCAGTTTAGCCAGCGCTATGCGCAGGATGGAAAAGTCAACCTGACACAAGCTACTGATGAACGACGGCGCCACCGTGGCGGCAACCTTGACACCGCTCTTCAGCAGGGCCCGCACCACGTCTATCTCACTGTGCTCTATCTTGGCCTTCTGCGGACATACCTGAGTGCAGTGGCCGCACAGGATACAATGCTCCTCGATGATTTGCGCGTGGTGATCCTTGATATTGATGGCTTTTACCGGGCACTCACGCAAGCAGCGGTAACAGTCCTTACACTGTACCGGCCTGAATTCCAAATATTCTGACATTATACGTTGAATATCTTAGGATAGACTTCTTTTGCGAACAGCTCCTCGACATTGTCGGCATTGACCCCATGCAGGATGAATCCCTCGTCAGTCTGTTCCACCAGCGGACCTTTCTCGGCGGCCTCGATACCCTCACAACTCACTGTCACACCTTTGGCACAATGCCCCAGACAGAAACTGGCCTGCAACTCCACGACGTCCTCCACGTCGTATTTTTTTAACACAGCCTTGAAAGCCTCGATGACGTCGTAGGACCCTTTCAAGTGGCAAGAACTGCCCACGCAAACCTTAATAGTCATATTTTTCTCTTTTTTTGTTTATAGTTTTTCTATATTAAAAGCTGATATCGTGTATCATCCATGATTTTCACTACCCTTTTCCGATTTGCAAATATACAACTTTTTTCTTTAATCGATAAAAAAATCTCGATTTAAAGGAGCTATTTTTTGTAGTGAGGGTGGTAGGCGGAAATAGTATTGCGAAGGGCATCGCGGGTAAGATGAGTGTAAATTTCTGTGGTTGAGATACTTTCATGGCCGAGCATTTCCTGTACGGCACGGAGGTCGGCACCATTCTCAACAAGTTCGGTGGCAAAACTATGGCGCAAGGAGTGGGGACTCACATGCTTGTTCAAACCGGCATCCCTAACGGCCTGTTGCAGAAACATAAAGACGTAGTTGCGAGAGAGATGGCGCCCCAGCCTGTTGATAAAAACATACTTTTCCTCGCCGGGCTTGATGTTGTAGTGCGAGCGGACAGTATGGATGTACATGTCCATCATCTCAAGGGCACACGGATTGATGGGCACCCAGCGCTCCTTGTCGCCCTTGCCGATGACTTGAAGCATCTGCTCGTCGGCATAGATATTTGACATCTTGAGGCTGACCAGCTCCGACACGCGCAAACCACAGCCGTAGAGCACCTCAATGATGACGTTGTTGCGAAACTGGTCGGGAAACGAGAGGTCGAAGGTAGCCTGAATCTTCGTAATATCCTCGTCGCTAAGCACATCAGGCAGGTGGGTCGCACGAACAGGCAGGTCGAGCATCTCGGCGGGACTGTCTTTCAAGGCATCCTCGATGACCAGATGCTTGAAAAACATGCGCCAGCCGGCAATCATCCTTCGCTGGGAGCTCTGGGCAATTCCGGTGTCGTTCAGCAGTTTCAACAGCTGCTGCAAATGCTCCAACGAAACACCCTCAGGCTCAACTCTCTGCTCCTCCATGAAACGGGACATGTGGTCCACATCGCGGAGGTAAGCCTGGATACTGTTGTCGGCCAGGCCCTTTTCGAGTTTGAGGTAGGTCTCGAAGTCGCGCCGGTAGCGCTGCCAGGTCTGTTCAACGTTTGTCATAGTACCACTTCATAAAGTCCCAAAGGGTCTCTTGTTTTTCGTCGTATTTCTTCTGCTTCTTGGGGTCGGGATTGTCAAGGTTCACCCTACCCCATCCGAAGCGCCCCTGAATGTCGCCACTGCGGCGGCGGAAGTAGGGCGACGAATGTCCGGGGTTCCGCTTGAGCGGTGCCGGCAACGTCGCCGCCAGCTGTGCCGCCTCGTTGCGCGAGAGGGTCTTGGCCGAGTGGCCGAAATAGTGCTGCGCGGCAGCCTCGGCACCATAGATACCGTCGCCGAACTCAATGATATTCAGATACACTTCCATGATGCGCTTCTTGCTCCAGAAGGTCTCGATCATCATCGTGTAGTATGCTTCGGCTCCCTTGCGGAGCATGGTGCGCGTATGCGGAAGGAAGGCGTTCTTGGCCGTCTGCTGACTGATGGTGCTGCCTCCGCGAAAGCGTTTGCCGCTCTTGTTTTCCTTGAAGGCTATCTTCATCTGTTTCACATCGAAACCATGGTGATACATAAACAAGCCGTCCTCCGAATAGATCACGGCGGTGACGAGATTGGGCGAGATGTCGTCGATGTCCACATAGTCGCGCTCGAAGCGCACAGTACGCTCGTCGTCAGCTAGTTGCTGGAAGAAACGCTGCACCATCAGCGGCGTCAGCGGAGGATTGAAAACGATGCCCAGCAGCACCTGCAGCACGGAAAAAAGCCACACTCCCACTACCGTCATCCAAGCAACACGCAACGTGCGCCTCCCCCATCCGAGGTTCTTCCACGGCTTGAGGAACGGCTTCTTTTTTTTCGACGTTTCTTTCATCTTTTTACAAAGAATTTTTCGTATCAAACGAAATGCAAAAATACGAAAAAAAAATGTAACTTTATTAATAAGAATATTAAGACCGACACCTTATGAAAAAACAAATGTTAACAATTCTTAAACGCGAACACCCTTCCACAACCCTATCAACACCTACCGTGGTAGGAGTTGGTTAGGAGTTGGTAAGGAGATGGTAGGTAGTTTATCGCTATCAGATATAAACAGTTAGGCATAGAACTATGGTTTCGGCGCGAAAAAGGGTATTGGATGGGATCCTGTATCACAGAAATTAACTTAACGAATGTTAAAATATATTTTATTTGGTTTATTCGAATTATTGTCGTATCTTTGTCGGATTAAATCTTTTGTTAAAACAACAACAAATAATTAAAAAACAATACAATATGGCAAAAGTTGCAATCAATGGCTTCGGCCGAATCGGAAGAATGTCCTTCCGTGCTATGCTCGCCCACCCTGAGCTCGAAATCGTCGCTATCAACGACCTGACCAGCGCTGACACCCTGGCCTATCTCTTCAAATATGATTCCGTGCACGAAAACTTCGACGGCGAAGTGCACGCCGAGGGCGACTGCCTCGTGGTGAACGGCAAGAAGGTGAAAATCTATGCCGAGCGTGACCCGCAGAATCTTCCCTGGAAGGAACTCGGTGTCGACATCGTGGTCGAGAGCACCGGTCTCTTCAAGAAACGCGAGCAGATGATGAAGCACATCAACGCCGGTGCCAAAAAGGTCATCCTCACCGTCCCCGCCGGTAAGGCCGACGACGTCGACGCCACCGTCGTGCTGGGCGTCAACGACAGCGTGCTGACCAAGGATATGCAGCTCATCTCCAACGCCAGCTGCACCACCAACTGCCTGGCCCCCGTGGCCAAGGTGCTGAACGACAAGTTCGGTATCAAGCGCGGTCTGATGAACACCGTCCACAGCTACACCAACGACCAGAAGATTCTCGACCAGCCGCACAGCGACCTCCGTCGCGCCCGTGCCGCCGCCGTCAGCATCATCCCCACCTCCAGCGGCGCCGCCAAGGCTGTGGGTCTGGTGATCCCCGAGCTGAAAGGCAAACTCGATGGCTTCGCCATGCGTGTCCCCACTCCCGACGGTTCCGTCGTTGACCTCACCGCCGAACTGGAGAAGAACGTCACCAAAGAAGAGATCAACGCCGCCATCAAAGAGGCCGCCGAAGGCCCCATGAAGGGTGTCCTCCAGTATGTTGACGAGCCCATCGTCAGCATCGACATCATCGACAACACCCACAGCAGCATCTTCGACAGCCTGCTGACCCAGGTGATGGACGGCAACTTCGTGAAGATCGTCAGCTGGTATGACAACGAGAAGGGCTACAGCACCCGCGTCGGCGACCTGGCTGCCAAACTCGCCAAGCTGCTCTAATATGCTCTTAGAAAATAAGACAGCAATCGTGACCGGTGCCACCCGTGGCATCGGTTACGCCATTGCTATACGGTTCGCCAAAGAGGGTTGCAACGTGGCCTTCTGCGGCCGCACACGCAACGAGAAGATGGTCGCCGTGGAGGCCGAACTAAACGCCATCTACTCAAGCAATCAAGCAATCAAGCAATCAAGCAATCTCCATGCCAAGGGATATGCGGCCAATGTGGCCGACTATCAGTCGGCACAGGCCTTCGTCAAGGAGGTGCTTGCCGACTTTGGCAAGGTCGACATCCTCGTCAACAATGCCGGTATTACAGACGACGCTGCTGTGAAGCGCATGACCGAGGAACAGTTCGACCGCGTGGTGGGCGTCAATCTCAAGAGCGTCTTCTGCATGACCAAAGCCATCCAGCCCTCGATGTGGCGCCAGGGACACGGTTCCATCGTCAACATCGGCTCGGTGGTGGGCATCGCCGGCAACTACAACCAGGCCAACTATGCTGCCTCGAAGGCCGGCATCATAGGTTTCAGCAAGAGTTGCGCCAAGGAGTTCGCCGCCCGCAACATCCGCGTCAACGTGCTCTGCCCCGGTTTCGTGGAGACCGAAATGACAGCCGGAGTGCCCAAAGAACTCATGGACACCTGGTGCAGCCGTATCCCCATGAAGCGTGCCGGCACACCCGACGAGGTGGCACAGTGCTGCGTCTTCCTCGCCAGCGACATGTCGAGCTACATCACCAGTGTCGTATTACCCATGTGCGGAGGAATGGAAGATGCGTAAAATTCGGTTTACGGTTTACAGTTTACGGTTTACGATGCTGGCCTTTGTCCTGCTGTTGGCTGCTTGCGGACAACAGAGCCGTCAAGCCCAGACCACCGACACGGTAGTTGACGACTACGGACGTAAGGTGGTGGTTCCCACACAGCCGCAGCGGGTGGTAAGCCTCTCCCCTGCCGTCACAGAGATTTTGTTCGCACTCGGCGCACAGGACCTACTGGTGGGTCGCACCGACTTCTGCGTCTACCCCGACGCAGCGCTGGACCTCCCCAGCATCGGCGGCATCAGCAACCTCAACATCGAGAGCATCCTCTCCCTCAACCCCGACCTCGTCATCAGCGGCTCCATGGTGGGCAAGAAAGTCACCGACCAGATGGACCAGATGGGCGTCCCCATGGTCTGTGTCATCGAGAAACCTAAGTTCGAAGCTCTGTTCGACAACATCACCGCCATCGGAAAACTGGTGAACAAAGAGCACGAAGCCGACAGTCTGAATAATTGTTTGAATGCGTTAATGCACGATTGCTTGAGTGAGTTTGCACAGTCAGACACTCAAACAATCAAACAATCAAGCAATCAAGCAATCAGACCTTCGGTCTACTATGTTGTAGGCTTCGGTGCCGGTGGCAACTTCACAGCCGGTGGCAACACCTTCATCAACGACATCATCCGCATGGCCGGTGGCCGCAACATCGCCGAGGGCATCGAAGGCTGGAGCTACAGCCTCGAAGCCCTGATGAAGGAAAACCCCGACTACATCATCGTGCGCCGTGAGGACTCCGCCGCCTTCTGCGACATGAAGCCCTATAACCGCCTCAGCGCCGTCAAGAGTGGCCACGTAATCGGCATCGTCAGCGGGACCCTCGACCTTCAGGTGCCCCGCAACATCGACGCCATACTTTACCTTAGAAAACGAATGACCCCTTAAACATTAAACGTCAAACCTTACATGGACAAACTTAGCTATGCATTAGGCCACAACATTGGCCATCAACTGATTGGAATGGGCCTCCAGAAGAGCCTGAATATTGATGATTTCGCAGCTGCTGTCGCCGACATCCTGCAGGGCAACGCTCCCAAGATGAGCCACGAAGAGGTTCATGAAGTGCTCGAACACTATTTTGCCGAACTTGAGGAGCGCCAGCAGGCCGAAGCCGCCGAGCGTGGCAAAGCCGCCAAAGGCGAAGGCGAAGCTTTCCTTAAGGAAAACGCCAAGAAGGCTGGCATCACCGTTACTCCCAGCGGCCTGCAATATGAGGTCGTCAAAGAGGGTACCGGCCGTCAGCCCAAGGCCAGCGACACCGTGCGTTGCCACTACGAGGGCACCCTCATCGACGGTACTGTCTTCGACTCGAGCTACCGTCGCGGTATGCCCGCTGAATTCGGCCTCCGCCAAGTCATCGCCGGATGGACGGAAGGTGTGCAGCTGATGAAAGAAGGTTCCATCTTCAAGTTCTACATCCCTTACAACCTCGCCTACGGCGAGCGTGGCGCAGGAGCCGACATCCCGCCCTATGCCGCACTCATCTTCAAAGTGGAACTCATCAACGTCCTCTAAAAGAAAACAGGCGCTCCCAATCGGGAGCGCCTTTCTTTTTTTATCCTCGGTAGCCACGCTTGAGGAGACTATTGAGGAGTTTCATGGTAAACCGGCGACGACGGCCTTCCGGCATGTTCTGCATCAGCCATCGCCAAGAGAGTTCTCGGATGCACCAGTAGTGACGCATGCGGAGGTCGGCCTTGTGTGCTTCATACATGCTATTGTCCTTGAGCATCCGCTCTACCTTGCTTGTCGCCAGCAACTGGTAACCGAAGTTCTCCGCAAAGCTGGAATGCATAGCACTCTGCTGGTTGGCGACATAATAGTTATAGAGACATCTGCCAATGTGCCGGTAAGACTGGCAACGGAGAAACACCTGCGTGCTGAAAAGGTAGTCCTCACCAGCTTTTATCGAGGTATCGAACCGCAAGTCGGCAATGAGGTCCCGACGGTAGGCCCGTTTCCACACCACGGCGCCGTCGCCACGGATAATCATGGCAAGGTCGCTGTCGATATGTATCTCCTGACGAGTATCGTTGTCCATTTCATAGTAGTCGAACTGGACAACATCCGTTTCGTTGCATTGCTGCGACAGTTCTTGGAGCCATATCGGCTCCACCCAGTCGTCGGCATCGACAAAGAGTATATACTCGCCCTTTGCCCGTTCCAGACCCATGTTGCGGGCATTGGAGACTCCACCGTTGGGAATGTCAATGATTACGAAACGGCTATCCCCTTCCATCAGCGACTGGCATAACTCAAGGGTGTTGTCCTTGGAGCCATCGTTAACGATGATGCACTCGAAGTCAGTGAAGGTCTGAACCTTCACCGACTCGATGCATCGTGCGATATAACGGCTGGCGTTGTAAGCCGGGATGATGACGGAAAACCTCATCGCCTATTTCTTCTTGGCAACAGCCTTCTTAGCCGGGGCCTTCTTGACGGAAGCCTTGGGAGCGGCGGCTTTCTTGGCGGCCACAGCGGGCTTGTAGGGGTTGTCCTCGTTGCTCACAAAGGGATAGGAGTAGTTGCGGGCGGGGTCGAAGGTTTCCTTGACGGCCTGCGGGCTAATCCAGCGCACAAGGTTGAGGTAGGAACCGGCCTTGTCGTTGGTACCGCTGGCGCGAGCACCACCGAAGGGCTGCTGACCGACCACGGCTCCCGTGGGCTTGTCGTTGTAGTAGATGTTGCCGGCGGCATACTTCAAAATCTCGGCACCCTTACGGAGGGCAACACGGTCGTTGGCGAAGATGGCTCCCGTGAGGGCGTAGGGCGAGGTGGTGTCGCAAAGACGGCAGGTCTCCTCGTACTTGGCATCCTCGTAGACATAGATGGTGATGATGGGTCCAAAAATCTCCTCGCACATGCTCTTGTAGTTGGGCTTCTTGGCCAGGATGACTGTGGGCTCGACGAACCAGCCTTTGCTCTTGTCACCGTTGCCACCGAAGACAATCTCAGCGTCGCGGCTCTTCTTGGCGTGGTTGATATAGTTCATGCAGTTGTCGAACGAGGCCTCGTCGATAACGGCATTGACAAAGGCGCTGAAGTCACGCACGTCGCCCATCTTGATTTCCTTCAACATCTTGCCGACAATCTCCTTTACCTTGGGCCACATGCTCTTAGGCACGTAGGCACGGCTGGCGGCGGAGCATTTCTGACCCTGGAACTCGAAGGCGCCGCGGACGATGGCTGTGGCCACCTGCTCGGGGTTGGCGCTCTTGTGGGCCATGATGAAGTCCTTGCCGCCGGTCTCGCCGACAATCTTGGGATAGGTCTTGTAGATATCGATATTCTGACCGATGGCTTTCCAGAAGCCCTTGAAGGTCGAGGTGCTGCCGGTGAAGTGGACACCCGCGAGGTTCTCGTCGGCAAAGGCCACCTTGCCGATAAGGGCGCCGCTGCCGGGAAGGAAGTTGACCACACCGTCGGGCAAGCCGGCCTCCTTGTAAATCTTCATCAAGATATAGTTACTCAGCAGGGCCGTCGTCGAGGGCTTCCATATGCAGACATTGCCCATCAGCACGGGGCTGAGACAGAGGTTGCTGGCGATGGAAGTGAAGTTGAACGGCGTGATAGCGAAGACGAAGCCTTCCATGGCGCGGTAGGTCACATAGTTCAGCGTGCCCTTGTCGCTGCAGGGCTGGTCGCTGTAAATCTGACTGGCATACCAGGCGTTGTAGCGCAGGAAGTCCACCAGCTCGCAGGCACTGTCGATTTCGGCCTGCATGGTGGTCTTACCCTGGCCAAGCATGGTGGCGGCGTTGATGAGCCAGCGGTACTTGCCGCTGATGAGGGTGGCGATCTTCAGCATGACGCTGGCGCGGTCAATCCAAGGGGTGTCGGCCCATTCCTTCTGAGCCTTCATGGCGGCGGCGATGGCGGCCTTCACCTCTTTCTCGCCCACCTTGTGGTAGCGGGCCAGCACGTGGTGGTTCTCGGTGGGCATCACCACTTCACCCATATTCTTGGTTTTGACCTCCTTGCCACCAATGATGGCGGGAATCTCTGTTACAGTGTCGTAAAGCTCGTCGAGGGCCTTGCGGATGGCGGTGCGTTCGGGACTGCCAGGGGCATAGCCGAGTACGGGCTCATTCTCGGGTTTCGGGAAAAGGTAAATGCTGTTGTTCATTTTTTGTAATATTTTTAGTGGTTTAATTTTGGGTGCAAATATACAAAGTTTTTCTTAATCAAAGAAAAAAAAGTTTCAACAGATGTTGAAAGCAATCTTTTTTCTAGAACTCCCTAAGAAAGTGGCAAATCCTATCAACCTCTACCAACAAAACTAATTGGGATAAATCGGATTCCCGTTGTCGTCAAGTTTTATCTCCCCACGACGAATTTTATCCTTAAATTCTTCATAACACATGCGGTTGAGTTTTGCCGGAGTCCATTTCTCTACCGTTGGAGGCACATTGTGATTCACCACATAAGCAATAAATTGTGCGGCCATTCCTACTAGATAAGCATGAGCTTCACCATCTTCTACTTTCCCACCAAAACGTACACCACATTTCATACATAACCAGTCTGCCACACGGCAGGCTTCCTTTGTTATTACACCGGCATCAATGGCATTATTGGCATTAATATTGACAAAAATGCCATGTTTGTACACACTTTTACCACCAATATAATTCCACATAATCACAGGAACAGTCAAAGCATCTTTCCCTCTCAATATATTATCTCCAACTTCAAAACCATATGGTGCCTTGGCACGGGTAAAGAAATCACGAATGGTTTTATCACTTACTCCAATCCCCACAAAAATCGGAAATGGATAAACCTCATTTCTAAATTCATAAACAACCGTGCTATTTTGTTTTTCTTTCAAATCCATTTCCTTTGGGTGTTATCTTTCGGGCTTGCCGAAAATCAATCTTTTTCTTCGAAACCATTTCAATGTATAGAGCAATACATCCGGCAATGTCATAGTATGCTTCTTCATCGGAATAAACATCATCGTTGTAATAGCGAATGAAATCAGCCGCATGGCTAGCCTCATGCGCGATTGTATTTATATCGATTTCATGGTTAGGGTTGATGTTGAAAAAGACCCCATAGTGCGTATCATCTGCTTTCAAAATGACCGTCTGGACTGCAACAGCAATTGTTAGAGGAAAGGAGTTTTGCCCTCTATAAAACTCTTTCTTAATAAAAGTCCCGTCTTCTTCGTTCAAACAAAAAGGATGAAACAACTTTCTTATCGTCAAATCACTAACTCCTATCCCAATGAAAATACTACAGCCATACAAGCCCTTTTGGAACTCGTAGACTACCGTGCTTGTTTGTTTTATCATTGCTACTTGTCCTTGAAGAATGAGTGGCCGAAAAACAAATCTCCAAAGATATCCACGACAAAAAGTAAGCATGATTAAAAAACTCATCATAATATTACTGCATTTTTGATTGTATATATTCTGCTTGTTCCTCGGTCAACTTCTCCCCTTCTTTAATCTTTTCAGCAATTCCTGATGTGAGAATACCTATTTCCACCGCCATTTGCAGCAAGTCGTGGTTCTGTCTCCAATACCGGCACACCTCATCCCTGATCTCAACAAAAGATTTACTCTTCCCTTTCATGATTCCGAGCATCCATTTTATCTCATTGACCGTATTGGTATGTGCATTCCCATGGACTGTGTAGAAATATTTGAGGCGCGTACCATGGGAAGTGTCAACATCATAAAACCACAGGCCATACATGCTGAACTCCTGGGTCTTTTCCTGAAGGTGAACTTGTATCTCCTCCGGATTCATATTTCTAACCGACTTTCTTGCCATTGTCTTTTACACTAATCCGTGTCGTGCGCAACCTTATATTATTTAAAAATGGATTTTTCCCTGTTTGTCAATAAAGGCTTCCACTTTAGCACAATCTCCAC
Source organism: uncultured Bacteroidales bacterium (assembly GCA_900318835.1). Classification (GTDB taxonomy): domain Bacteria; phylum Bacteroidota; class Bacteroidia; order Bacteroidales; family P3; genus Colimorpha. Next base: position 26,328 of record ONLW01000013.1, on the reverse strand, counting down.
TAAATTTATCCGCTGTCCCAAACTGAGGTTCAATAACCATCTTGCCACTCTTGTCAATATATCCCCACTTCTTCCCCACCCTCACAGCAGCCATACCGCTGGAGAAAGGTTCAGCCTTATCATAAACCGGTGCAATAACCATCTCCCCTTTTGTATTGATGAATCCCCAATTCTTACAGGTCCAGTTATCAGGGTCGTCATCGGTATCGTCATAGTCACCCGTGGCCACCGCTGCCAATCCTTCGGAGAAATATTCATTATCAGTAAACACCGCACCAAAAGCATTGTTTCCCTTTTTGTCTATAAAGAAATGGCCTTCATCATTCATCATAACCTGGACAAAACCCTCATGGAATGGAGCCGCCCAGTCAAATTGTGCTTCTATGACAATATTGAAATCCTCATCAGCATAACCATAAAGACAGTCTTCCTCAAATACCCACAATCCTTCTCCGAATTCCTCCATTACAGCATCCTCGCCAACTTTATCTCCTACCATAATCTTATACCCTAATTCGTGTCGGGCACAACCTTTGGTATCCGGACCTCCAACAGAAACAGTATTTCATACAAATAGAAAAGGCATGAGGTTATGTACTCATGTCCGTTTACTTATCAGGTATCGCCAAACACCTATGCAGGAACGGGGTCTAAGGAACATATCTCACGCCTGAAGATATGCTATGGGTATAGCATACAAAAATCAAGCGAAAGCACAAATGCTCCGTCCTCCTGCATGAACTTTGGCGAAATTCGATAAGTAAGGACAATATAGCAATGCTTTTCTTGCTTACTGCTTACACTTCACTCTCGTAAGTGGCTGCAAAATTACGAATAAATTTCCATTCCACAAAAAAATTTTGACAACGGGTGGATTTCCGGTAGGCTCCAGGTGGGATAGAATTGCCGACGAAGACCCTACCAACTCCCTACCAACTCCTACTATAGTAGGAGTTGGTTAGGCGTTGATAGGGGGTTGTTAGGTGGTTATCAGGTAGTTGGGGTACAGGGTAGTTATTAACGTTTTTTTGTTGATAACATTATTTTGCGGAACGGAGAAAGGAGTGTATCTTTGCAGCATGATTTATTCGGGGGAGACCTCAAGTAAGTTCCTTGACATGAATTGTTTGTCATGGTTGCCCACTCCGGGAGGCGGGCACGAAGAGGGAATCGCGTGAAAATCGCGAGCTGTCGCGCAACTGTGAACAACAGTGTCGGCTCGGCCGACAACTGTGCTTCACTGGCGTCGTCCGGTCGACGACAGTGAGTTAAAGCCAGACACCTGCCATGACAACTACAACACATGCCGCTTTCGCGTCAAAAGTCGGCCGTTGAATCCGCAACTTTCTCTACGGTCTCTTTTGTACGCACAAATATAAAATAAAGAATACAATATATATTATAAGCAAACAAATATGGAGACCAACAGTTTTACCATCACCAAACGCGACGGGACGCAGGAACGCTTCTCGCTCGACAAGATTATGAACGCCATCATCAAGGCGTTCAACTCCCAGAACGAGCCCATCGATCTGGGCAAGCTATCGAAGATTCTTCCCCTTATCGACATCCACGACGGTATTACGGTCGAAGAGATTCAGAATCAGGTGGAGGTGGCGCTGATGAAGGAAGGCTACTATAACGTGGCCAAGAGTTTCATCCTCTACCGCCAGCAACATACCGAGGACCGCGAGACGATGGAGAAACTGCGCTTCCTGAGCGACTATGTGGTTGCCGCCAACGCCGCCACGGGCTCCAAGTTCGACGCCAACGCCAATGTGGAGCACAAGAACATCGCCACCCTTATCGGTGAGTTGCCTAAAAGCGGCTTCATCCGCCTCAACCGCCGCCTGCTGACCGACCGCATCAAACAGATGTACGGCAAGGAAATGAGCGACAGGTACATAGACCTGCTTACGCACCATTTCATCTATAAGAACGACGAAACGTCGCTGGCCAACTACTGCGCCTCCATCACGATGTATCCTTGGCTACTGGGCGGCACCACAAGCATCGGAGGCAACTCGACGGCCCCCACCAACCTCAAATCCTATTGCGGTGGCTTCATCAACATGGTCTTTATGGTCTCCTCCATGCTGAGCGGCGCCTGCGCCACGCCCGAGTTCCTGATGTACCTCAATTACTTCATCCAGAAGGACTACGGTGCCGACTACTGGAAAGATCCCAACAAAGTGGTGGACCTCAGCCTCAAGCAGCGTACCATCGACAAGGTCATCACCGACTGCTTCGAGCAGATTGTGTACAGCCTCAACCAGCCCACTGGCGCCCGCAACTACCAAGCTGTGTTCTGGAACGTGGCCTACTATGACAAGCCCTATTTTGAGAGTCTCTTCGGAGAGTTCCGCTTCCCCGACGGAAGCGCCCCCGACTGGGACGGTCTCTGCTGGCTACAGAAACGTTTCATGCGCTGGTTCAACCAGGAGCGCACCAAAGCCGTCCTCACCTTCCCGGTGGAGACCATGGCGCTGCTCTACGACAAGAACGGCAAGTTCGTCGACGAGGATATGGCCAACTTCACAGCCGAGATGTATTCCGAAGGCCACTCCTTCTTCACCTATATCTCTGACAATGCCGACTCGCTGAGTTCCTGCTGCCGTCTGCGCAACGAGATTACCGACAACGGCTTCAGTTACACGCTTGGTGCCGGTGGTGTCTCCACGGGCTCCAAATCGGTGCTCACCATCAACCTCAACCGCTGCATCCAGTATGCCGTCAAGAACGGCAAGGACTACAAGGAGTTCCTCACCGACATCATCGACCTCTGCCACAAGGTCCAGTTGGCATACAACGAGAACCTCAAGGAATTGCAGGCCCACGGCATGCTGCCGCTCTTCGACGCGGGCTACATCAACATGAGCCGCCAGTACCTCACCATCGGTGTCAACGGTCTGGTGGAGGCTGCCGAGTTCATGGGCATTCCCATCAAGGACAGCCCCAAATACCGCGAATTCGTGCAGACAGTCCTCGGCCTGGTGGAGAAGAAGAACAAAGAATACCGCACCAAAGAGGTGATGTTCAACTGCGAGATGATTCCCGCAGAGAACGTAGGCGTGAAGCACGCCAAATGGGACCGCGAGGATGGCTACTTCGTACCGCGAGACTGCTACAACTCCTATTTCTACATCGTCGAGGACCAGTCGCTCACAGTATTGGACAAATTCCGCCTCCACGGCAAGCACTACATTGAGCACCTCACCGGTGGCTCGGCTCTCCACTGCAACCTCGAAGAACACCTCACTCAGGAGCAATACATGCAACTGCTGCAGGTAGCCGCCAAAGAGGGTTGCAACTACTTCACCTTCAACATTCCCAACACTATCTGCAACGACTGCGGCCACATCGACAAGCGCTACCTCAAGGAGTGCCCCAAGTGCCACTCCCACAACGTGGACTACATGACCCGCATCATCGGCTACCTCAAGCGCGTGAGCAACTTCTCCGCCCCGCGCCAACAAGAGGCCGCCCGTCGCTACTACGCCACTATGGATAAATAATGCTAAAGTACACTAACACAGATATTGTCTTCCAGGAGATTCCCGACGAGGTGACGCTAGCTGTCAACCTTTCGGGATGTCCCTGCCGCTGTCCGGGATGCCATTCGCCGCAATTGTGGGGCGACATCGGGGAGCCGCTGACCGACGAGGCCATCGACTGCCTGCTCGAACACCAGCCGACGGGGGTGAGTTGCGTAGCCTTCATGGGTGGCGACGCCAATCCCGCTGAGGTCAACGGCATCGCAGCACGCCTCAAAGAACGCCATCCTGAACTCAAGACCGCTTGGTATAGTGGCCGTTCACTGCTTCCAAAAGAGATGGATTTGAACAACTTGGATTACGTGAAACTGGGTCCCTACCTGAAACATCTGGGGCCCCTTAAATCTCCCAGCACCAACCAGCGACTCTATCTCGTACAGCACCGCCGCAACACCGAGCCGGGCAATATCCTTCAGGATCTTACCCCGCGCTTCTGGCGCAACAAGACGCCTTGATTACTCCGGCCGGTATTCCTCGAAAGTCCGGTCGTCGTAGAAGAACAGAATCTTTACCAGCCTGCGCTCGTCAGTTGTGATGGGCGCGGCTTCTTTTTTCTCCTGCTCGCGCTCGGTGTTCACGATATCTTGTAATTCTTGTAGATTTACCGTTTCGTGGATTTCCTCGTGCTCCTCTTCATTAGGTTCGTGAGATGGTTCCTGCTCGGTAATAGGATCTGGTTCGGGAACATGGGAATAGACGGGGGCAGGTGAAGGGGCGGGAGGCGCAAATAGGGTAGGTGCCAATATTGCAGGACTCTCCATAGCATCCGAGGCATACATCTCACCCTTGCCCAAAAGGAGCCAGTTGGCATCTATTTCGGGGTAACGGCGGATGACCTTGTTGACGAACTCCAGACTAGGATTGTTCCGTCCACTCAAAATATGCGACATTCCAGAGGGCTGAATTCCGATTTCCTCTGCAAACTGTTTTGCAGTGATATTTTTGGCCCTAAGAATAAGATTTATCCTGTTTATCATAATCTTACAATTGTAATTACTATTTTCTCGAATTACAAATGTACACACTTTTCTTCACTCATGCAAATATATTTTACACTATTACATATGTAACATAATACACATTATAATCTAATAGTTTAATTGATATATTATAAAAAGCTATTAATTAATAAAATAATAAATTAACTAAAGTATACTTAATCCATTACATAAAATCCAAATATAACATAATCTATTACTTTATATAATTATATATAATTAACTCATTATTATATTATATATTTTAATATTTACTACTTTGTTAACGGAATTAACAAAACATACAAATGTTTTTTATTTACAATTGTAATATTACAAAATAGTGCATATGTTTACAATTGTATACGTTCAGGGGGCTCGCTTTCGAATTACAGATGTAATTCTCAAAAAAACGCTTTTAAACGCCTATCTCCACCTCCGACTACCTGACGCTCTAAAATACAAAAAAAATCGCTCAGCGGCGATTTTTTACTATTAACTTTTAACTCGTATCTTTTAACTAAACACCTCCCCTACCCTTCGTGTCCGAAATAATATTGTCCGCGACGGCGGGTAATGTTTCCGTAGTTGATGGCATGCTTCGGACAGTGATGGTAGCAAGCCAGACAGCAAGTACAATTGCCGTCATGGTGCCAGACGGGGAGGCCATCGGTCAACGTAACGTCGCCCGTGGGGCACACCTTCTCGCACTTCCCACAATGGATGCAGGCCGCAGCGTCGACGATGAACTTCTTGTCGGTGACCATGCGGCCGTTGAAATAGCTGCCCACTACATGGCTCATCACCCACGGCGCGGGACCTTTCCGGATGTGCGTCTCCCCCACTTTCCTGTTGACAATCAGCTCGGCGAACTCTTTCAGCTGCTCTTGGGCACGAGCAATCTTCCGCTGCTCCTTCTCGGGTGTGTCGGTGTACATAAACGGCAGACATACATAGCTCTCGGGCATCACCAGCGAGAAGAGGCTGGTGGCCTCAGGCAATCCGGCTTTGCGCAAGTCGCTGTTGAAGATATCCATCGTCACCCCAATGCTGTCACCACAAGTGGTGAGGGCATAACAGTAGTGGTCCTCCGCATAGTCGAGGTGCATCTTCTTGATGAAGTTACGCACGATTCGTGGCGGCTGCCAACCGTGGGTGGGAAAGACGAAGCCAATACGCTCACCCTCCGTCAAAGTATACTCACACCTCCCCTTCTGCTCTTCGGGGATATAAAACAGCTGTTCGCCAGTGGCTTGGGCCAACGTCTCCGCCGCCCAACACGTGTTTCCCGTTCCTGAAAAATAGAATACCATAACAGATTTCCCTTGTATTTAGATTGATTTGCAAAGATACACCTTTTTTGCAAGATACGAAAAAAAAATTGCCTACAACGAAGAAAGGCACAAGAAAAATTAACTTAATAATTCTCAAATACAGAACAACTAGAAACACCCTATCATACACATATCAACACCTACTATGGTAGGAGATGGTTAGGTGTTGGTAAGGTGTTGATAGGGAGATTATACTTACTTCATTGCACTGGGTAACTGACAAATAGCACCATTGTAGGCCATAGATGTATATAGAAAACCACTTTCGCCGTTTTCGGGGTCGGAGAGTGTTGTTTTGTTTAACTTAAAAATTGTTAACGAATTGTCCTCAGGAGGCTTTTTCTGTTGTTGTTGACGCGGTAGCTCTCGAGGGCCTTCTGGATACTTTTGCCCCTCACCCATCCCTCCAAGCCGCTTTTTTCTTCCCCCCTCTCCGAGGGGGGCTGGGGGGTGAAATAAGGAATCGTGGCGTCCCATTGCTTGGCGAGGGCGGTGGCGAAGTACCAAGCCTGCATCATCCGGATATAATACTCCTCGCGGTCGACGGCGGCGACCCACCGCAGGTACTCCGGACGAAAGTCGGCATCGAGGTAGTGGCGCATCAACATCCCGATCCCAAAACGGACGGTGTACTCATGCTCCGAGGCCATCCATTTCCTGATCCTCGGAAGGAGATCCTCTTTGTGGCGGGCGAAGGCGCGAGGCGCTAGCGAATCGCAGACGGCCCAGTTGTCGATGTAGGGGAGGAAGCGCTCCGTTTCCTCAACGAGAATCGCGTATTTTTTTTCCTCACACAACAGGTAAGCGTGTAGCATATTCTCCTCGTGATATTGGTGAGGTAGCTCACCGAGAATGCCTGATTTCCTGATTATCTGATTGTTTGAGTTTTTAGAGAGCTCTTTGGCAAAGGCGCGGAGCTGTGGGGAGCGCACACCGATGAAGCGGTCGGCAGGTACTGTGAGGATGAGTTTCGCCGAGAAGGCAGCGTATTTCTCATCGCGCAACAAGAAGAGTTTTTCCTGTATCATCATAGCAGTTTCAGTATTTTTTCGCGGGTATGCTTTACGCCGGCACCGAGTTCGGAGGGTCCCATAAGAAGCAGGCATTGTTTCAGTTCGGCACAGAGTTCGGGATAGTGGCGGCATTGCTGGTAGGCTAGTTTTATGCAGAGGGCTTTGACGCCGTAGGGCTCGTCGGCGAGCATCATGTGCTCAAGACAGAAATCCAGCAGGTCAGTACGCACGTCATCCCTCCCCCACTCCAACCGTTCGAGCAGCACCATGGAGAGTCGCCGCAGCGGCACCTCCAGGGTGGTCACAGCCAGTTGCACCAGTTCCGCACGATACATATTTATATATATATTGTCTTCCTTGGGGAGGTGCGTCAGTGCCCACGCAGCATTTGAGGCTTCCTTGTCTTGGGAACGCGTGGTGTACCGTCGGCTTGGCCGACAACGGTCCCCTCCGTCTGACGCTATGGCAGACGAGGACGTCTGCGCACCCAGAAGAGTCGCGAACAATCGCTCACGCACCTCGGCATCCCCGTGTGCACTCTTAGCCAGTGCTTTAATATCGTCGATATGCATCACCATAATGCTGCAAAGATACACTTTTTTTCCATTCTTTAAACATTAAACTTTAAACATTAAACTTTATTTCGTATTTTTGCAGTCGGAAATCTAAAACACTTACGATATGAAAAACGCACAAATTATTGGTGGACGCCGCATCGCGTCGGACAGCATCGCCACCCTTGGCGAGAACGAGATATTTGTCTTCGGCAGCAACATCCAGGGTTCCCACGGCGGCGGTGCCGCCTGGTTCGCTTACAAGAACCTCGGAGCCGAATGGGGTGTCGGCGAAGGACTGACGGGACACTGCTATGCGCTTCCCACCATGGAAGGCGAAGCCTCGCTGAAGGCCGCCGTCGACCACTTCATCGCCTGCGCCAAGCAACATTCCGAGCTGACGTTCCTTGTCACCGCCGTGGGTTGCGGCATCGCAGGCTACACACCTCAAGAGGTCGCTCCCCTCTTCAAGGAATCCCTCACGTTGGAGAACGTCTACCTGCCAGAAGTATTCGTTAGATTAATAAAATAATCACATTTTGTATCCCTGCCGGTATTCCTTGGGGGTACAGCCTTTCATACGCTTAAAGAAGCGAGCGAAGGTGGTGACTTCGGCGAAATGAAGCTGGTCGGAAATCTGGGTGATACTCAGCGAGGTCTGACGCAGCAGGAAGGTGGCTTCCATCAAGAGCAACTGGTTGATGTAATCAACGACGGTGCGGCCTCCTGACACCTGGCGGACGACGCGCGAAAGGTAGGTAGTGGTGATGCAGAGTTCGGAGGCGTAGAATCCGATGTCGTGATGCTCGGCGAAGTGTTGTGGCAACAGGCCGAGAAAGCCAAGGAAGATTTCCTCGACACGCTTGGGGAAGCGGTGTTCGCGAATGCTGTGCTGCTGGATGGCAGAGAGGTCGGTGAGGAAGAGGTTGTAGAGCATGCGCAGGCTGTCGTTGGCCAGCGGGAGCCCCATCTGCTGGTAGTGAATCATCATCTGCATCAGTTCGCGCAGACGGCGAAAATCATCGGTTTTCAGCGGAAACACAGGTGAGGTGAGTTCTACCACAGTGAAATAGGCTGTGCGGATGGCATCGCGTACCATGGGCAGACTGAGCGTGAAGTGCTCATCGCCCAGCAGACAGATGCCGCTATAGTCGCTGGAGGACGAGAGGACGGTGACCTCGAATCCGGGCGAATAGGTGTAGAGGTCGCCCACGTGCAATGTCAGTTCGCAGTTATTATATAATATGGTAACCCAGCCGCGCGTGACAATCGTAAAGGTGTAGCACGACAGGAAGCCACGCGTCTCGTTCGTGCCGAATGTCCACTCCGCGTTGGTCTCCAGACAGATGACGTTTCCGTCCCAATCTCCTTCGGGAAAAGGCAGGTTCCTCAGTTGCCAAAATTCTTTCAAGCTATACATAGTTGCACAATTTTTCGGTGCAAAAATACGAATAAATTTTGAACTTGTTTCGTTCTAGTCGGTTTTTGTTTCGTTTGGGCTTGTAATTATATGAATTATAATGTGTAATTTTGCACCCAGATAACAACTAACATTAGTATTCACTTAAAAACTATTCAAATTATGGACAAACAGAAATCAATCGAAGCATTACAGTTCTTCGTAACAGGCCTCTCTGAAGGCGCATTCGTACACAAGGTACAGGGACAGATTTTCAAGGCTCAGGGCTTCACGAAGCTGGGCGAGAAGTACATCGGTCACTACACGGAGGAGATGGAATGGGTGGAGAAGTTTATCGACCGCATCCTCGACCTCGGCGGTGAGGTGAAGGTGGAGAAGCACGAGGCACGCGAACTGTGCTACGATCCTGTGGAGTACATCAAGGAGGACCTGAAGATTCAGGAGCCGGGCGTAGAACTGCTACGCAAGTGCATGGGTTCAATATGCGAGGACTATCTCACTTTCGACTTATTGAAGGCCTATCTAGCTGACGAGGAGGAGGACCTCTACTGGAGTCAAGGCGCCCTTGAGACGATCGAGAAGATTGGCGCACAGAACTGGCTGATTATGCAACTGTAATATCACGAATTATGAAAGAGAAAGTTTTACAGGCCATGCGTGAATTCGGCGCACCCGTCAACGCTGGCAAGATTGCAGAAATCACAGGTATTGACCGCAAGGAGGTCGACAAAGCCTTTGCTGAACTGAAGAAGGAGGGCGCCATCGTGTCGCCTGTCCGCTGCAAGTGGGAGCCCGCCAAATAATACCCAATGGATTCGACGAGTGCATCCGCACCTCGACGCAAATAAATTTTTTGCTCACGGAGGGCTTCGGCCCTCCATTTTTTCGAATCACCCAAAGCACTTTCGATTATGGCAAAGATGAAATGCCCCTGCAAGTACACTTACGATCCCGAAAAGGGTGACCCCAAGCAGGGAATACCTCCTGGAACCCAGTTTGAAGACCTGCCCGACACGTGGCGTTGCCCACGCTGCAAACGCAAGAAGGAGAAATTCGTACCAGTAGAAGAATAATAATAACAGCAATATGGAAATCAAAGCAGTAAAGTTTAGAAAAGACGGTTTTTATACCCAGCCCTTCATCTTCGGTGGCGAAGAGGGCCCTGATAAATACGATAATAACATCCGCTATCGAGGTAGCCTTCAGAACTACCTTATTGATACCGGCACGGAGGTGATACTGGTCGATACCGGCATCCCCGCAGGCACGCCCGAAGAGGTGCCCGACGAGAACTCGCCCATATTCACCGGCAAGGACATCTGCACCTACATCGATGCTCTCGACAGGCTCGGATATCTGTCCACACAGGTGACCAAAATCCTTCTCACCCACAAGCACAGCGACCACAGCGGCTGTCTCAAGCTCTTCCCCAACGCCAAGATTTACGTCAATGCCGACGAAATGCAGGCCGACGAACTTCAGGGCCTTCCTAACCTTGTGCCCGTCCACTTCACCGACGGCCCCTACTACAACTTCCCCGAAAGCCAGAAGATTGCCGACGGCATCTATTTTATCAAGGCCAAGGGTCACACCAAGGGCAACAGCATCATCGTGGTGGAGGATGGCGGGCTGTTCTATATGCTGCACGGCGACATCACCTATATGGATGAGGCGCTGTACGAGAACAAGCTCTCCGTGGTCTTCGACGACCTGCCCGCCGCCCGCGAGACGCTGAACCGCGTCCGCGAGTTTGTCCGCAACCATCCCACCGTCTATTGCGGCACCCACACGCCGCAGGGCTATGAGAACCTGGAGGCCAAGCGCGTGATGGACCTCGACCATCCTGTGCCAACCGTTTTGGCCGAAGTGGATTTCTCCAAGCAGCAAGCCTCCGGCAAGTATGTCTGCTCCATCTGCGGCTACGTCTATGACCCCGCGGAGCACGACGGCGTCGCCTTCGAAGACCTGCCCGACGACTGGCGTTGCCCCCGCTGCAGGCAGCCAAAGGAGAAGTTCAATAAAGCATAAGCTTCTATATTTATGGACCTCGGTGCATACATGGCGGAGAGTATCCGCAACATCCTGGCGACGGCCTACCTCAATGTGCTGGGCAATCCTCGCGAGGCGCGCTTTGTGGCCAAAATGCAACGCACCATCAGCAATGCCGAACGGCGGCGCAAGGCGTACCTCGAGAAAGAGGGTGTCGCTGTGCCGCCGTTTCTCATTGCCAGCATCGCCACCACATGCAACCTGCAATGCAAAGGCTGCTACGCCCGCAAGAACGGCATCGCCGGCGATACCCCCACCAAAGAGACCCTCACGCCCGATCAATGGGGCACTATCTTCCGCGAGGCCGCCGAGTTGGGCATCAGTTTCTGTCTGCTGGCAGGTGGCGAACCTCTGACGCAATGCAGTATCTTGGAAGCCGCTGCCGCCACAAGCGACATCATCTTCCCCGTCTTCACCAATGGAACGATGATTGGAGCGGTGTACACCGAATTCTTCAAGCGCAATCTCAACCTCATCCCCGTCATTAGTCTCGAAGGCGAGATGGCGGCCACCGACGAGCGGCGCGGCAACGGCGTCTTCCAGAGGGCTTTGCTCTCGATGGAGATGCTGCACAAAGAGAAACTTTTTTTTGGCACCAGCATCACCGTCACCACCGAGAACTACCGCGAGGTAACCTCCGAGGCCTTCCTCTCTCACCTTGCCGAGCTGGGGTGCCGACTGGTGTTCTATGTGGAATATGTCCCCTTTGACGAGACATCCGCACATCTGGCCTTCCGCGACGAGCATGTGGCCGAGATGGAGCAGATTGTGGAGCAGCGGCGCGAGCAGTACAAGGGCATGATTTTCCTCAGCTTCCCCGGCGACGAGAAGGCCCTCGACGGCTGCATGGCCGCGGGCCGCGGATTCTTCCATATCGGTCCCGACGGCAGCGCCGAACCCTGTCCCTTCTCGCCCTACAGCGACACCAATGCCGCCCACGACGGCCTCCGTGCTTCCCTCGCATCGCCCCTTTTTCTCAAAATCCGCACCGCCCGCGCCCTGGGATGGGAACACACCGGCGGCTGCACCCTCTACGAGCACCGCGACGAAGTGGAAGCCCTATTACAAAACAAACAATAAACGATATGACAACAGCAATCCGTTATTACAGCAAATTTGGCCACACCAAGCAGATGGTGGAGGCCGTCAAAGACATTATTGGGGCGGAGCCCAAGACCGTAGTAGAGTCCCTTGCCGAGCCGGTAGACATGCTCCTCCTCGGCGCCGGCGTGATGCTGGGCAAAGTAGACGGCAGCGTGGTCCGGTTCATCAACACCCTCACCCCCGACAAGGTGAAGTGCGTGGTCTGTTTCGGCTCGTGCGCCATCATCAAGTCGCCCGTGCCGCAGATGCGCAAAGCCCTCGAAGCCCGCGGCATCAAGGTCAGCGAGCATGAGTTCACCTGCCCCGGAGCCATGGGCCCCATCAAAGCCGGTCACCCCAATGCCACCGACATCGAGAACTTCAAAGCATTTGTCAGGTCAGTGACCAACAACTAAACAGTTCGCTCATCTGCCGCATATAGGCGGTCTATGATAACATAGTATAAGGCATTATGGACAGAAGAGATTTTCTCAAGAAGTCGGCCATGGCGGCAGCGGCAGGAGCCGTGATGGCCTCGCCGCTGGGCTCTCTTGCAGCGCAAGACTCACGCATTAACACATTCAAGCAATCAAGCAATATGAACTCCGAAGGGGAACTGAGCACCGCTGAATCCAAGTCAAATACAGCGAAGAAAGTCCTCCTTATCAACGGCAGCCCGCGACAGAAGGGCAACACCAACCTCGCGCTCACCGAGGCCGCCAAGCAGTTGGAAAAACACGGCATCGCCTCCGAGCTGCTGCAGGTCGGCCACCAGGCCGTGCATGGCTGCGTCGCCTGCAACTTCTGCAACGCCACGGGCCATTGCGTCTTCGACGACGACCTCTGCAACCGCGCCATCGACCTCTTGGCCCAGTGCGACGCTCTCATCGTCGGCTCGCCCACCTACTATGGCCAGCCCAACGGCACGGTGCTCAGCCTCGTGCAGCGCATGAGCTACGCAGCCTCGAAGGTGATGCAGAACAAGCCCGCCGCCGCGGTGGCCGTGTGCCGCAGGGGTGGCGCCTCGGCGGTGTACCAGACGCTGCTGATGCCCTTCGAGATGCAGAACATGCCCATCGTCACCTCGCAGTACTGGAACATCGTCTACGGACGCACCGAAGGCGAGGCCGCCCTCGACGCCGAAGGCCTCCAGACCATCCGCACCATGGCCGACAATATGGCCTTCCTCCTGCAGCGCATTCACGCCGACGGCACCCCGCACTACCCCCAGCGCGAGCCCTGGCAGGCGACATCATTTATAAAATAGCAAGCCTCTTTTTTTCAATTGTCTATCTCTGCCACAAGTTTGCGGCAGTTTTTTTTTATTGCTTTAAGTGCAGAGAAACTTAACAAAAACTTAACCTTTTCGTAACATTTTTGAAACAATCTGTTTGTACTTTTGCGGCGTCAAATCAATAGTACAAACAGATATGAATATTACAACAATTTTACTGATTATCATCAACTTCACCGGTGCTTTGGCGGTGTTCCTCTTCGCCATGAAGATGATGAGCGAGGGTCTTCAGAAGGTAGCGGGAAGCAAGATGCGCGCCGTGCTCGGCAAGATAACCGGCAGGCCCCTGAGCGGTATCTTTACTGGCACGGCGGTTACGGCGGCTATCCAGTCGTCGAGTGCCACCACGGTGATGGTGGTGAGTTTCGTCAACGCTGGATTGCTTTCGCTCAGCGGCGCAGTGGCGGTCATTATGGGTGCCAACATTGGCACCACGGTGACGGCTTGGATTATCACCTTGCTGGGTCTCGGCGGAGGCTCTGGCTATTTCGACCTGCCGCTTTGCATTGCCGCCGCAAGTCTTGCGTTCTTTTTCATGAAGCGCGACAAGATGCATTCCATCGGCCAAACCATTATCGGTCTTGCGTTGCTGCTGGTGGGTATGCGCTGTCTGCAAAGTGCGATGCCTGACCTCGGAAACTATCCGTCGATGCTGCACGCTCTCGCATCGTTGAGCGGTTATGGTTTCTGGTCGGTGCTTCTCTTCGTGGTCATTGGTGCGGTGCTGACCTGCATGGTGCAGGCTTCGGCGGCGACGATGGCCATCACGCTGCTGATGCTTCACAACGGCTGGATTGGCCTCGATGTGGCCATCGCGCTAGTCATGGGCGAGAACATCGGCACCACCGTCACGGCCAACATTGCCGCCATGGTGGCTGGCACCAACGGCAAACGTGCCGCGAGGGCGCACCTGATGTTCAATGTGATAGGTGTCACGCTGACGCTCATCCTCTTCCGCCCCATCCTCTCGGTGGTACAGATGGTTTTCCCCAACGACGCGCCGATGGCCCTCTCGCTCTTCCACACGATGTTCAACGTGATGAACGTTGGTGTGCAGTCTTGGTTCATACCGCAGATTGTATGGCTTGTCACGCGCATGGTGCCTGAGAAGAAGGCGGAAACCGAGAGCGACGAGTACCGCCTCACCTACATCAGTCGCGGCCCCGTCGGTATCGCCGAGCTCAACCTGCAGAGTGCCAAAAAGGAGCTGCAACTTTTCTCGAAACAAGTGCTGAGAATGTACGCCCTGCTGCCCGAATTGCGGACGGTGCGCAACATGAAGGAAATGGATGCCGTAGTAGGACGCATAGAACGGTATGAACAACTGACAGACCGCATGGACATGGAGCTGACCAAGTTCCTCACCGCTGTCGGCAGCGGTGGCATCAGCGCACACGGCTCCGAGCGCATCAGCGCCATGATGCGTGTCAGTGACAACCTCGAAAGCATTGGCGACAGCATCATGCAAATTGCATTGACACGCAAAAGCAAGTACTCCGACGCGGTGCATTTCAGCGACAGCCAAAACGCCAACCTTGCCGAGATGAGCGCCCTCGTCGAGAACGCACTGCTGGTAATGGACGGCAACCTCGTGGACTACGACCGTGCCGACCTTGATGCCGCCAACGCCGCCGAGCGCGAGATAAACCTCTGCCGCGACCGCCTGCGCAACGAACACCTCGAAGCTCTCAAGCACGGCCGATATGGCTACGAAGTGGGCAACGCCTACAGCAGTCTCTACGCCCAATACGAGAAACTGGCCGACTTCGTAATCAACGTCACCGAGGCCGTCACCGGCGGCAAACGGTAAGAGATTGCGCCGCCGACGGGACACAATATTTTCCCGTCGGCGACGTTACTTTCAGTGACGTTGCTGCATCTCGGCAAAGCAAGCGAGTTTGCTCTGCACTCGACTTCCGCAACGTTATTATACATAAAACCAATAGACAACGAAATGACCACTAAACCCAAGGTAAATACAACGCTTTAACCCACAAAAAATGAGAAAGATAGTACACACATTATTCGCCTCCGCCCTGATGCTGGCCATGATGACCGGCTGCGGGAGCGGCAATCAGGATCGTAACGACACCGTCCCGGAGACGGTGGTAGAAGAGACAAACCCTCTGGTGTCATTATGCTTGAAGGACACTTCGCGCAACCCGATAGAGATACTGGAGCGGCTGATGTCGCAGCCGGAGTGCCACATGCACGGTCCCGAACACCACATGCTGGTGGGAGCTGCGCTGCTGACGGCTTATAACAACTGTCTGCCCGACAGCGCAAAGATGGATATGAAGTCAGCTCTCGCCAAGGTGGTGGAACGCGGACAGCAGGTGCAGGGCGGCGCTTGTGGATATATGGGAGCCTGCGGAGCCTCCATCAGCACTGGCATCTTCATGTCGATAGTCACCCGCAACACGCCCTTCTCGACCGACACTTGGCGGCTCTGCAACCTCTGTACATCACGTGCACTGGAACAAGTGGCGATGAATGGTGGCCCCCGATGCTGCAAGCGCGACTCCTACCTCTCGATACTGTCGACCATCGACTTTGTGAAAGAGAACCTCGGTGTGGAGATGGCGAAGCCCGAGGTGCGCTGCTCCCGCAGCCAGATAAATGAGCAGTGCATCGGCAAGAAATGCCCCTTCTCGCCAGCGAAATAGTTGAATGGAGATGTTACAGTACTTTATCGTTGACGCTTTCACCGACAGGCCCTTTGGGGGCAACCCTGCGGGGGTGGTGCTACTGGAGGGTGATGCCTTCCCGGAAGAGGAGCTGATGCTGCATATCGCGGCCGAGTTGCGCTATTCGGAGACGGCTTTCGTGAGGCGGCATTCCGAAAGCGAATACACCGTGCGCTATTTCACTCCCGCCGCCGAGGTGGAGCTCTGCGGCCACGCCACCATGGCCACCTTCGCGCTATTGCACCAGATGCATCTGGCCGAGGGCGAATGCCTGTGCCACACGCTGGCGGGCGACCTGCGCATCGAGGCCGGCGAGAAGGTGCTGATGCAGATGGCCGCGCCACGTATCGTAAAGACGATAAGCGACATCACACCCATCTACCATGCGCTGGGGCTCGACGGCTATCGTCCCGAGCTGCCCGTGCAGATGGCCTACGCCGGATTGGCTGACATCATGATTCCCGTCGCCAACGTGGCGACCCTTAACTCTCTGCAGCCCGACATGGAGGCCATCTCGGCGCTTACCCGGGAGCATGACACCGTCAGCTTCCACCTCTTCGCACTTACCGGTGACGGCTACACAGCCCATGTCCGCGACTTTGCGCCGCTTTACGGTGTGCCCGAGGAGTCGGCCACCGGCACCGCCAATGCTGCATTGACGCACTATCTGGCCTCCAATAAGGTTATCCCTCCGCACGGCGACTTCACCTTCCTGCAAGGAGAGGCCATGCACCGCCCTTCGGTGGTGGCAACCCGACTCGACAGGGACGGCACCCTCTATGTCGGCGGTACCGCATACCCGCTGGCCTCAGGGGAATTGAGAATTGAGAATTGAAAATTTGCTCCACTGCGGTCGCAGGCCATGTCTAGACAGGAGAAGAGAGAGCGAGGTCTGACGGCCTCGCTCTCTTTGTATTCTGACGGAAACGAACTGTTACTCGTCCTTATAGCCGGCGGCGATTCTCGCACGCTTTCTCTCAATCTCGTCAAGGATAATCTTGCGGATGCGGAGGTGGGCAGGGGTGATCTCGAGGTACTCATCCTCACGGATGTACTCCATGGCCTCTTCGAGGCTCATCTTGATGGCGGGCGAGCAGGTGCTCTTCTCGTCGGCGCTCTTGGTACGCATGTTGGTGAGGTTCTTGGCGGTAACGACGTTGATGACGATATCGTTACCGGGACGCAGGCTCTCGCCAATGACTTCGCCGGCGTAGACGTGATCGCCGGGCTCGATGAAGAAGGGGCCGCGGTCCTGCAGCTTGCTGATGCTGTAGGCCGTAGCCTCACCGGTCTCCTTGGCAATGAGGGCGCCGTATTTATGGTCGTCCATATCGCCCTTCCAGGGTTGGAACTCGAGGAAGCGGTGGGCGATGATAGCCTCGCCGTTGGTTGCGGTGAGGAGGGTGTTTCTCAGGCCGATGATGCCGCGCGAGGGAATGGTGAAGTCGAGCTGCACACGGTCGCCCTTGGTGTCGATGGTGCCCACCTCGCCTTTGCGGCGAGTGACAACGTCGATGACCTTAGAACTGAACTCCTCGGGCACTAAGACAGTGAGCTGTTCGATAGGCTCGCACTTCTGGCCGTCAATCTCGCGAATGATGACCTTGGGCTGACCCACCTGCAACTCATAACCCTCGCGGCGCATGGTCTCAATGAGCACGGAGAGGTGCATGATTCCGCGACCGTAGACGAGGAGGGCGTCAGGCGAGCCGGTCTCCTCGATACGCATGGCGAGGTTCTTCTCCAACTCGGCGAAGAGACGGTCGCGCAAGTGGCGGCTTGTGACATACTTGCCCTCCTTGCCGAAGAAGGGCGAGTTGTTGATGGTGAAGAGCATCGACATCGTGGGTTCGTCGACCTTGATGGGGGGTAGCGCCTCGGGGTTGTCGATATCGCAGATGGTATCGCCAATCTCGAAAGCCACATTTTTGTCGAGGTCCATCAGCACGGCGCAGATCTCGCCGGCCTCTACGGGAGTCTTGATACGTTCCTTACCGAGACCTTCGAAGACGTAGAGCTCCTTGATTTTGGTCTTCACATGGGTGCCGTCGCGCTTGGCGAGGGTGATGCTCTGACCGGCCTGCAGGGTGCCGCGGTGCAGACGACCCACGGCGATACGGCCGAGGTAACTGCTGTAATCGAGCGAGGAGATCATCATCTGGGTGGTACCCTCGTCGGTCTTAGGCGCGGGGATATGCTCAATGATGAGGTCCATGAGGTAGGAGATGTCCTCGGTGGGGGTGTTCCAGTCTTCGCCCATCCAGCCCTGCTTGGCGCTTCCGTAGGCGGTGGGGAACTCGAGCTGGTCGTTGTTGGCGCCGAGGTTGAACATGAGGTCGAAGACGGCCTCCTGCGTAAGTTCGGGGTCACAGTTGGGCTTGTCGACTTTGTTGACCACTACAATGGGCTTGAGGCCCAGTTCGATGGCTTTCTGCAGCACGAAACGGGTCTGTGGCATGGGGCCTTCGAAGGCGTCGACGACCAAAAGGACGCCATCAGCCATGTTGAGCACGCGCTCCACCTCGCCACCGAAGTCACTATGGCCCGGAGTATCGATAATGTTGATTTTGTACCCCTTGTAGCGGACGGAGACATTCTTGGAGAGGATGGTGATGCCGCGTTCACGTTCCAAATCATTGTTATCCAAAATCAGCTCGCCGGTCTCCTGATTGTCGCGGAAAAGCTTGGCCTGATGAAGCATACGGTCGACCAAGGTGGTCTTGCCGTGGTCGACGTGAGCTATAATTGCAATATTTCTAATATTTTGCATCGATTTGATGTATTAAAAACAAACTGCAAAAATACAAAAAAAAAATGAAATCAAACATTAAAAAATTATTTTGCATTGTCCTTTAGAATCTCCCCATTAATGGTGATTTTACTTCAGGAGCGTCTTTTAGCCATTTTTAATATGTATCTTTGCCGCCGGAAATCGGCAATCATTATTCCGAAAACAATTGATAAATCAACAAATAACAAAAAAAATGAAACAAAAAAACATTGCATTTCTGGCAGCGGTGCTGCTGCTGCCGACCCTTTCCTTCGCACAGAACGGAGTCCGTTACAACTACACCCACACCGACGGCGTACTTTACGACTGTTCGGTCTACACCGACAGCATCATCATCAACGGAGCCACCCCCGGAACAGTGACCCAAGTGTCCATACCCGACTCCATCGCCTATGGCGGGACCAAACGCCCCGTACGCGAAATCGGCGCACAGGCTTTCAGCTACAGCGACATTGTCTCGGTGCTGATACCCAACACGATAACAGAATTAGGCTATGGTGCCTTTGAGGGATGCAGCATGCTGGAGACTGCCACCATCGGCACGGGGGTACATACCATTTGGGAGACCGCCTTTGCCAGCTGTTCAGCGCTGAACACTCTCAACTTCAATGCTGTGTCGGCATCGGTTTTCGCCTTTAGTGGTAGCGGAGTGCTCGACGATTGCGACGAGTTGGCGACAATAAACGTCGGTCCCGATGTGACCGTGCTGCCCGAAGACCTGGTGGGCAGTGTCTTCCCCCTAGTGGGGCTAACGACGATTAACATCGCTGCCGAACGGATGCTGCCCCTTACGAGCGGCTACTTCGGCCACTCCGTCAGCGGACTCTCCATCACCGTACCATGTTCACAACTATCTGTCTATCAAAGCAACACTGTATGGAGCGCCCTTGGAACCATCAGCGCCAACTGCGGTGAAATCCCCGACATCAACATCTGCGACAGCACAGTCTACGACACTATCCACGTCACCCTGTATGACACCACATACGTTTCTCTCTACGACACCACCCATGTCACCCTCTACGACACCGTGCACATCACCGTCTACGACACCGTGCAGGTAGGCATCGAACTAACAGGCAGCAATCCGGTGAAGGTATACACCACCAACGGACAGCTGGTCATCGAAGGTGCCACGTTTGGCGAACCCGTCGCCCTCTACGACATGAGTGGGCGAATGATTATCAGTGCCATAATACAAAAAGAAAAAGAGCTGTTCCCCCTACCCGCCGCAGGTGCCTACCTGCTACGCACCGGACAAAATCGCACACAGAAAGTGGTGGTGAGGAGATAAAAAAAGCACTTTTTAACAAACACCTAATAGCCATAAAATCAATACCATCTCCCTACCAACTCCTAACCAACTCCTACCATGGTAGGAGTTGGTTGCTTTATGGCAGGGGGATAATATTTTTTTTTTCGCAGGGATGTAGTTTTTGGCCTGTTTTTTGCGTTATTATTGTTGTGAGAACAAAGGATCCTTTCGAAGAGCTCTTGCACCGCTACCGCGGACTGCTTTTCACCCTCTGCAGCCGGTTCAGACACAGAGGGTTGGATGTTGACGACTTGATTCAAGAGGCCACTATCGCTCTCTGGCGCAACCACGAGAAACTGCTCTCGCTAGGCAGCATCCAGCAGGCGGCCTTGACATGGAAGATTGCACGCAACGCTGTTATCGACGCCCTGCGCCGATACGAGAACACCGAGGAGCTTCCCGAAGGGCACGACGAGGTTGCCGAGGACCACTCGCTGATACAGGAACTGCACGAACAGATTGAGCGGCTGGAGGAACCCGACCGGACAATAGTGAGGATGCAACTGGATGGATATAGCTACGAAGAGATAGGCATCGCACTAGAAATGACCGAGAAAAATGTAAGCGTGAGACTTGTGCGGGCAAAAGAAAAGTTGAGAAAAAAAATGTTAGACAATAGATAATAAAAGAATAATAGAAAATTGTTATATGGTTGACGAGAAACGCTTTAACGAACTTTGGGAACAGGCCGAGGCCGAGAAGTATTCGAAGGACCTGGCGGCCGAGTATCCCGCCTGGCGCACACGGAGTCGCCGCATGGCTGGCACCGTGGTTGGCCTGGCTCTGGTAGTGGCCGTGGCGCTGCCCATCACCCTTTCTCCTGGCTCCACCAGGGGCTATGAGAAGGTGTACTGCAACAATAAAGCCTTCAACGACAGTCACTGGACCGAAATGGCCGACGCATTGTTGATGAGTTAAAAGAAAAGAGTTTAGATTCTATGAAGAAATACATATTATATTTAATAGTGCCGCTGATGTTGATGGCCGCCTGCACGTCGGGTCCCGCTGAGGGTAGCCTCTACCATCGGTATGCCGACCGTAAAGGACTGTCGGTGGCCGAGGTCGACGGTTTCATGCTGTGCGACACGGTGCGTATTGACGTGGTAATGCTACAGGCAGAGAACGATACCGTGTGGCAGCAACTGACGGAGGAGTTCGACATCCGCGGAGAAGAAGGATCGGTGAGCTGGCTCGGCAAGGTGGAGAATCCCGCCCTGCGGACGGCATGGAACGGCGAACCCCTGATGCGTGTCATCGCGTCGCACGACAGACAGACCATAGGCTTCTACCGCATCGAGTGCGAACAGCAGTTCGACGCCCTGATAGATTACCAGTTGAACAAATTGAAAGAAAACAGATAAAAGATAATATATATGAAAAAGATATTGATAAGTGTAATTGGATTGATCGGTGTGATTGGAATGATGGGTTGCGAAAAGGAAAAGGTGACCGGAAGCGATGAGCAATCGGTCATCAGGGATATTTACTATGCCGTCGGCCCGTCCTTTTTGTCGGGCTCCTCGGCCCACCTGACCACCGAGGCAGAGTGGGATGCTCTGCTTGACAACTTCTGCAATTTTGCCAAAGAGGGTGAGCAGGTGATCTTCTGCGGTGAGAACCATCCGCAGGCAAAAGGCAACAACTCAGACACACCGACCTCCATCACCACCACCGACCGCGAAGAACTGAAGGTATGGATGAAGGAAATGGAGAAAGCCGGCAAGACTGTCCAGATAACCTACAACGAAGACAACGGCACCTGGAACGGCCGCGCCTATGCCAACCTCAGGCAGGACATCTCACAGAATCCCCAGATGTATACCGGCACCCTCGATTTCGTCCCCTCCCCCGTGCTGGAGGAGCCTCCGCTGGGTGGCTCGGTATGGGCGATGCATGTGGGCAACGACAGCACACTCATCATCACTGTCCACGGCATGATGATGTGGAACGAAAACGAGACTCCTACCGACGACATGGCACTGCTGATTGGCGCCGAGATGATTCTCGAAGGCGTAGTCAACACCCACACCGACCTCAATGGCGACACCTTCTTGACCCTCGACATCAACGTGGATGTGGAAGAGCAATAAAAGCCAATGTTTTATAAAGAAAAACAAAAAAAATCAATCCCACTGTAGTTTTTTGCCGAGTTGTTGCGTTCTTATAGTCGAAAAGAAAATCAAACAAACAAAATTAATAATCAAAATTTAAAACACAATTTATTATGAAGAAGAACATCCTTATCGCTGCCATCGCAGCCCTGACCCTCTCCCTGACCGCCTGCCAGAAGGACGATGTCACTCCCGTCAACAATGGTGGCGTGAATACCAACGCCCGCGTGAAGAGCACCTCCGACCTGCACAACACCGACTGGACCTACAGCGTGACCACCACCGAGCTCGTCAACGCCCTGATGGGTACCAACATCCCCTGCATGGACAGCAGCGCTGAAGAGACCTACACCTTCGGTCTGAACTTCGACGGCACCTACGCCCACTTCAGCTTCCCCGAGAACGTCATGGCCTTTGGCGGCGACGAGGGCGAACTGAACCAGATTACCGGTGTCTCCTATGAGTATGAGTACGACGGCACCACCCACACCGGCTACCTGACTGTTGCTGCCGAGGATATGGACGGCGACGAGACCATCGCTCCCCTGCAGTTCACCTACGACGACGCCACCGACGTCATCACCTTCAACCTCCCCCTGTTCTATGCCGACGACAACACTCCCCTCACCCTCACCCTCAACTTCGAGCGCAACTAAGAAACAGTAAATAAAATGAAAGAAAGCGCCTGCCGGTTGGCAGGCGCTTTCTTTTGCTTTTTTTTATGGCATTGTAATTTTTCGCTCTCGAGATACGTTATTATAGTGTGAAGGAACCAGAAACATTCAACGAGTTGATGCTCCGCTACCGCGGGTTGCTCTTCTCGGTATGCCGCCGCTACAGTGGTGACGGTCTGGAGGTCGACGACCTGCTGCAGGAGACCATGTTGGCGCTGTGGAACCTTCGCGAACAGCTCTTTAGCATAACATTGGCCCCAAAACAGGCAGCATGGATATGGCGCGTGGCACGCAGCACCTGCATCGACCTGCGACGCAAGAGAAACAACAACCCCACCCCACTGCCCGACGACTACGACGCCCCCGCCGAAGACACCTCGCTGCACGACACCCTCCACGAACTCATCGCCCAACTGCCCGAACCCGACCGAACCATAGTAACCATGCATCTTGAGGGCTACGAATACAAAGAGATTGGCCGCAAGACTGGCATGACAAAGAACCACGTAGGCATACGCCTGATGCGGATAAAAGAAAAACTGAGAGAACAATGGAACACAAAATGACATTCGACAGCATCTGGGAACAGGAGGAGCAACAGGGCCTTCAGCAGCGACTGCGGCAGGACTATCCCGCTTGGCAGCGCCGTCGCCGCCTGCGCCGTGGGGTATTGGCCTCGGTGACGGTGGTGGCTGTAGTCGCGGTGATTTTGCCTTTCACCTTTCACCTTTCACCTCTCACCTCCTATGATTACGTCTGCTGCAACCGCAGTGGCATTCCCGAAGCCCACTGGGCCGACGTGGCCTCGAACATCCTAACCACACCGACGATATGAAAAAGCTTTTTAAAGGATTATGGGTTATGGGTTATGGGTTATGGACGCTGACGCTGTTCGTAGCCTGCACCCCGGAGATGGAGAAGGTGCCGCTCTACCACCAGTACGAGGCCCGCAAGGACCTCACGGTGGCGCAGGTCACGGGCTTCCAGCTCTGCGACACCGTGAAGACCGACGTCGTCATCCTCGTGGCCGACGACAGCGCGGCCTGGCAGGGCCTCAAAGAGGAGTTCGACATCCGCACCTCGGAGGGCGTCACCTCCTGGATGGGCGACATCGACCACCCCGCTAGGCGCGTCAAACGCGACGTGCGCCCCGCCTGGCGCGCCATGGCCGTACACGCCGACCGCACCATAGCTTTCTACCGCATCGCCGATTCCGTTCAGTATCAGGCGTTGCTGGATTACCAGCTGAACCAACTGGACAACAGATACGAAAAACAAAACCATCATTTAAACTAAAAAACAATGAAGACCTCATTCAAACTTATGGTTCTACTGACGGCAGCCCTTGCGCTGACGGCATGCGAACGCGAGGAAACCGCTCAGGAAGGACACTCCATAACCTATGTTGTCGCAAGCGATTCTCCCGCCACCCCCACAACCGTCCACATAAACAGCGGCCGGGAACTCGACGCGCTGCTCGACAATTTCTGCGACTACGCCCAACACGGCAAAGCCGTCACTTTCCGCAGCGACAAGCCGCATACAAAAAGTCCAGGAGCCAAGGAATCCACCACCATCAGCACCACCAGCCGCGAGGAGATCAAGCAATGGATGGAACGCATGGAGGACGCCGGAATGACCGTCACCGTGACCTACGACTCCAAGACGGGCACATACAACGGTATTGCATACTCCGCCACAGCACAGCCATCTGCTGAGGAAGGTCCGATACCGAGCCGCATAACTTACGACTATTCATACGACAATACCGGGATGGAAGGAGATGAAGAGCATATTGTCTGCACCTTCACGTGGGACGGCGGGAGGCTGACGACGGTGGACATGGTGGAGCGGCACTGGCACCAAAACAGCGACGGCACCACTGGAGACACCTCAGTACTGCATTCTGTCGCCACCCTCTCGTATACTGACGGCCTGTGCACCTCCGTCATTATCAACGACGCCGAAGGCAACCTGCTGGAGAGGTTTGAATACACGTACATCGACGGACTTCTTGCCACGGAGTGGAGGTGGGTCTCCTCGACCACCAAGACATACATCTACGCTGACGACGGGAAAATACATGACATACAGAACACCGAACTCCGCGGCGACATTGTCGAGACGACACCCAACCAATTCCATTTCGACTGGGAGAAGAACAATCTGAAATACATAACCTATACCGACAACGGACGTCCTTACCAGACTGTCGAATATGACAACACGCTGCGTCCACGCGGCGTTGTCTTCGGAAGCCTGACTTTCATGCCCGGCTACAACCAATTCTTCCATCCCCAGATTCTGTGGAGCCGAAACAACATGACGCAGCTAGAATGGTACTCCGGCGCTCCCAGACCCCTGGAAATGGACTACACCTACTCCGGCGGCAAGCCCGTGGCGGCAACCATGCAGTGGTTCGACGGCAGCCTCGCCAGTTGGACATATGAGTATATTGATTGAGCAACACCCTTATTAAAACCTCCTGATTATGAAAACAATAATTAAACTCCTCGCCCTGCTGGCCGCCGTCCTGACACTTGCGGCCTGTGAGAAAGACAAAGAAGAGACCCGCCACGAGCGCGACATCGTCTACACCGTGGCCGAACAGACCACCACTACTGTTCACCTCACCACGGAGGCGGAATGGGACGCCCTGCTCGACCAGTTCTGCAACTACGCCGAAGACGGCAGCAGCGTCACCTTCCGCAACGCCAACAGTGTTGCCAAAAGCGCCACCAAGGAAGCCGTCACCTACTCCACCACCAACCGCGAAGAAATGAAGCGTTGGATGGCCCGCATGGAGGACGAGGGCAAAACGGTGACGGTGACTTACGACAACGGAACCCACACCTACAACGGCATAGCCTACGCCACCGCGCCACAGCCCGAACCCGTCATTATGACAACCCCTCTGTTCAGCGTCAGCGCCTCACATCAGGTAAGCTTTGCCACAGGCAACCTGCAGTACTGCGCAACTACAGGTGAGTATCGCATGGCAGCCTCTCAGTACATCTCCCTTTGTGTCACCTCTGACGCCAGTTGGACAGACCTCTTCGAGCAAGATACCGTCCGCCACCTCGGCACCGAATGGCGACTGCTAACCCAAGAGGAAGCCACCTACCTACTTGAGATGCGTTTCTGTTCCACCGTGGCAGGTGTGGAGAACGCTCGCTATGTCCGCGCAAAAGTAGCCGACATTCATGGCCTCATTCTCTTTCCCGACCTCTTCGTGTGGCCCGACAGTGTGGAACTGCCTGTGGGAGTGAACAACAACGGCTTCTCCTCGGATGAAGGTTGGGACGACAACGACTATAGCGTCGCCGACTGGCAAAGGCTTGAGTCTGCGGGAGCCGTATTCCTGCCCGGGACCAACTCTTGCTACAATAACTATATGGATTACGTCGACGGAAAAGCTGCCTATTGGACCTCGACTCCTAACAAAGTTATGGTATCCGGGCCCTCTAAAGTA
>ONLW01000018.1 GCA_900318835.1 uncultured Bacteroidales bacterium | reverse complement strand
ATGTCCTACTGCGAATATAAATAACTGATAATAATTATTGTATATATATTTATTAAAAAGAACCCTCGTGCTGAGATGACGCGTCTTTTGCATATCCCCCGCTGGCTTATGGCCGCATTGGCATTCCTGCTTGTCGTGCTGACGTACCCGGCCTTTGAACCCGACTTTGGGGTTGGGCTTGATTCTTCCTATGTGTGGGGATTTAATTATCTGTTCGATAACGATTACCAAACGCTGACACAACTTGTCCACCCTTATGGTCCTTTTTCTTGTCTGCGGCTTCCTTTGGTGGGTAATGGTCATTATGCTATTTTTTTGATTTTCTTCTCTTTGACGAAGTTTGCCTTTGCGTGGATGGCGCTGATGATGGCATGTCGCCGGAAACAGCCATTGTGGTTGACTCTGGCAGCGCTGGTTCCTGCTTGTCTCTATGCCAATATCGATGTCCTTCTGGTGGCCAACGTGGCTCTGTTGGTGATGGCTGCCATAGAAAAGAAAAGTTTTTGGCGTTTTCTGGTGGCTGCTGCCATTGCTGTTTTCTCGCTGAGCATCAAGTCTTCTATCGGTACTTCGTCGTGTGCTGTGTTGTTTGTCGGGTGGCTTGTACTTGCGTTTCGCCATAAAGATTGGAAGTTTACCGTCATCACCGCTGCTTCTGTGCCTGTCATGTTTCTTGTTGTTGGTTTGGCGGTGTGGCACAGTTTTCCTGTGATGTGGCATGCATGGGTCGGGGTGCTGAATCTTGTTGGAGGCTATTCCGAGGCTGTGTTGATGCCGGAACATGAAGGATGGTCTCTGCTGGCGTTTGCAGTGGCCCTGCTGGCGTTTGCGCTGACGCTGAAAGGCCAGTGGGCACGCTGTCTCGCTTTGCTACTGCTGATTCCGCTCTTCTCCTTTTGGAGATATGGTATAACCCGCGAAGATGTTTTTCATTTTAACCAGTTTATTTCGTCTGTCGTCTGTTTTTTGATTCTCATTGCGTTGGCACAGAACCGCTTCTGCTGGTTGCCCTGGCTCTCCGGCATCGCTGCCTTTCTTTTCCTCTTGGTCAATTTCTCGGCTCTTAACACTATCGGGGCGAAATCCCTCTCCGCCGGTCCACAGAATCTTGTCGGCCGTGTGGTTTGCCCCAAACAGTTGGTCGATGAAAGTTGGGGTTATATCGCCAATACGCTGAGTTCGCGCAAGCTGGATGATAGTCTGTGCGCAGTGGTGGGCAACGCTTCCGTCGATTGCTATCCGTGGGAACATGTCTACATCCCTGCCAACAAATTCTCCTGGCAGCCTCACACTTCCGTCGAACTTGCCTCGGGCAATTCCCTTTGGCTCAACCACCAGTCTGCATTGAATTTCTCTAGCCATACCGATGCTGTCTCTTTCGTAATCCTGCATAAGGTAAACTACGGGTGTGACGACGGACTGCGCAGTCTCGACGGGCGATACCTCCTCAGCGACGAACCAGCCATCATTGATTCCCTTTTTACCAACTACACCCTTGTTGACAGTGGAGGTTGGTATGGCTTGCTGTTGCGCCATGGGGATGGACGTTTCTCCCCTGCTTCGGAGCCCGTCGCAGAGCTCACGGTTGCGTGGAATGAGTGGGTGCCGCTGCCCCCTCATCCCGATTCGTCAATCCTCCGTGCCGAGGTCTTCTCCCAGCCCTCTTTCCTTGGTTGGGTGAAGGGACTTCTGTATAAACCCGATATATATTATGTCGACTATCGTCTCCCCAATGGCGAAGTGGTTTCCTATCGATACTCCCGTACCACGGCCGTAAGTGGCCTTTGGATGGGCCCCCTGCTACAGTCCTACGCCGACCTCGCGACATTCCTCTCAGGATGCCCAGCCTCCTATTTGCCAGTGGCAATCCGCTTTCGCACGGCCTCCATGAACGACGGCGATAGGCCGTCGAGGCTTCAGAATCCGGAACTGACCATACGGTTCCGCCGGGCGCTCGTTTTGTGATTTTTTTGAATTGCTGACGCAATAAAATAGATATCACATCGTTATCAATTAAATAAAAAAGCAATAAAACAAAAATGATTAAGGATATGACACTTGAAGATTTTCAGAACGAATTGCGCCTCGGTATTCCCGATCCGCTGCCCGAACCCCAACCCTATGACCCTACGGTGAACCATGCCCCCAAGCGTAAGGATATCTTGACGCCTGCCGAGAAGAAACTGGCCATCCGCAACGCCCTGCGCTACTTCCCTGCCAAGCACCACAAAATGTTGGCCAAGGAGTTTGCCGAGGAGCTGCAGAAGTACGGCCGCATCTATATGTACCGTCTGCGCCCCACCTACAAGATGTACGCCCGTTCCATCGAGGAATATCCAGCCAAATGCCGTCAGGCAGCCGCCATCATGCTGATGATTCAGAATAACCTTGACCCGGCGGTGGCTCAGCATCCCCACGAGCTCATCACCTACGGCGGCAACGGTGCCGTGTTCCAGAACTGGGCTCAGTACCGTCTGGTTATGAAATATTTGAGTGAGATGACCGACGAGCAGACCCTTGTCATGTACAGCGGCCACCCCATGGGACTCTATCCCAGCCACAAGGACGCCCCGCGAGTGGTCGTCACCAACGGCATGATGATTCCCAACTACAGCAAGCCCGACGACTGGGAGCGCTACAACGCTCTCGGCGTGACGCAGTACGGCCAGATGACCGCCGGCTCCTATATGTACATCGGCCCGCAGGGTATCGTCCACGGCACCACCATTACGGTGCTCAACGCCGCCCGTAAGCTTGGTGGCGGCACCGCCGGCAAACTGTTCATCACCGCCGGTCTCGGCGGCATGAGCGGCGCCCAGCCCAAGGCTGGCGACATCGCCGGTGTGGTCTCCATCACCGCCGAGATTAACCCTGCCGCCACGCAGAAGCGCTACACGCAGGGTTGGGTCGACGAGGTGCACGACAACCTCGACGAGCTCTTCGTTGCCGTCAATAAGTCCATCGCCGCCAAGGAGGCCAAGAGCTACGCCTACCAGGGCAATGTGGTCGACCTCTGGGAGTATTGCGCCGAGAAAGGCATCAAGGTGGACCTCGGTTCCGACCAGACCTCTCTGCACAACCCTTGGGCCGGTGGCTACTATCCCGTTGGAGTCAGCTTCGAGGATGCCAAGGTGATGATGGCCGAGAAACCCGAACTCTTCAAGGAGAAGGTGCAGGAGTCTCTCCGTCGCCATGTGGCTGCGGTCAACAAGCTCACCGCCCGCGGTATGTATTTCTTCGACTACGGCAACGCCTTCCTGCTCGAGAGCAGCCGCGCCGGCGCCGACATCTGGAACGCCGACAAGACCGCCTTCCGTTATCCTTCATACGTTCAGGATATCATGGGCCCGATGTGCTTCGACTACGGCTTCGGCCCCTTCCGTTGGGTATGCACCAGCGGCAAGCCCGAAGACCTTGACAAGAGCGACCATATCGCTATGGAGGTGCTGGGTGAGATTGCCGCTACCGCTCCCGCCGAGATTCAGCAGCAGATGCACGACAATATCCAATGGATTAAAGGAGCCAAGGAGAACCACCTTGTTGTCGGTTCTCAGGCCCGCATCCTCTATGCCGACTGCGAAGGCCGCACCAAGATTGCCGCCCGCTTCAACGAGGCCATCAAGAAGGGTGAAATCAGCGCCCCCATCGTCCTCGGCCGCGACCACCACGATGTCAGCGGCACCGACAGCCCTTTCCGCGAGACCAGCAACATCTACGACGGCTCCAACCGTTGCGCCGATATGGCCGTTCAGAACGTCATCGGCGACTCCTTCCGCGGCGCCACGTGGGTCTCTATCCACAACGGTGGCGGCGTAGGCTGGGGCGAGGTGATGAACGGTGGCTTCGGCATGGTCTTGGATGGTTCTGAGGCTTGCGACCGCCGTCTCCGAATGATGCTCCACTGGGACGTCAATAACGGCATCAGCCGCCGCTCTTGGGCTCGCAACGAAGGCGCCATGTTCGCCATCAAGCGCGCCATGGACATCTGCCCCGAACTCAAGGTCACCATGCCCAACCTCGTCGACGACAGCGTCCTCGAAGGTCTGTTCTAGGATATTAGATCTCTTCCAGACAGGAGTACATCCACGGTGATGTAGGAAGGATTCGGATGCGGCAACTCAGGGGAATTGTATGTGTATTGCCGTCGGGATTCCAGAGGTAAATCTTAATCCGTGAGTGTCTCAACTGGCTGCGATGTTTGACGAAGCATTCAATGCGTACTGGCAGCAGGACGCGTTGAATGCTTCCTCTTTCAGTGGGAACCAGAACCACTTCGCGCCAGTCCAGTTGATGGTCACCATTCACCAACTCGGTGACTAGATGGATGGCCTTCGACTTAGTGGTCCATGCGGAGTCTTGGAACAGAAGAGCACTTTCAATGCAGACAAATCGGCTGTCGACGATGTCTCCCAGCATGGTATCAAGGATAATTGAGAATTCGTCGGTAGAGGCTTGTAGCGGGCGCTCGATGATGTCCATGGCCAAGCTGTCGATACAAATTGCCTTCTCGGAGGGCTGCCGACTGAACAGGCAAATCTCGGAAACTGTGCAGGGCCGCACACGAAGCAGGGTGGGGTAGTGGCGGTTGACAACGGCCAGCATCGCAGGGTCTTGGAAGCCGGAGCATACAATATAGGGTTGCGGACAGCGCGACAGCGCGCTGTCGAGACGGGTGGCATCGGAGGCCCACTCCTGCGGTAAGGGGTAGATCGTACTGTCGTAGTAGGCTATCATGCAGGGTGAGAAGTTGAAAAGGTATGCCACGTTGTCGCGGCCATATTCATGATTGGCTTCCTGCGCCTCGTGCACTGAGGCCTCAATCCATTCGTGACCGAGCATGTCGTAGTGATGGCGAGTGATAAAGAGGGTGGTTACCATGACGGTGACATAGACGGCAACAGCTGTCGTGTGCCTGACATGGCGCTGGTCATCGACACAAGCTGCGAGAGCCAACAGCAGGAAGGGGAACGAGAAGATGAGTACCGAGTATTGCAGCACCGGATTAACCGTCACGGAATAGATGTAACCGATGATGGCCGGTAGAAGTCCGACACTCAGCGATGCAACTAGTAACCGAATGTTCTTGTGTGCCGTTTGGAGGCTGAAAAGGAGGCCGAAAACGATGAGAACGACGGCTGCGGCCAATAGCGAATGATGGGTGAGGTAACGGGTATATTCGAGAGCAAAGACAGGTGTTGGGGCACCTAACCATCCCCCGATGCCCTTGAGTTCGAGGAGTTGATAGAGTGTGATGCTTAGATGAGGGAGAAAGAGTATCACGGCTCCAAGACAGGAAGCCAGATAGGACCAAACATGGCGTCGGCCAACAAAGAAGAAAGCGGCGAGGGCCATAAGTGTTGCCGTCAGTGCACAGAAATAGTGTGTATAAGCGCAGCACGCCTCAAAGAGGGCGAATGTTGCCAGCCTCCACAAGGTAAACCGCTGTTCGGAGACCATGCGGGTGAGAACGTAGAGCACGCAGAGAATAAAGAAAAGGCCGACGCAGTAGGGTCGGGCAATGTCGGAATAATAGACCGTGTATTGGCTTACTGCGATGACTGCAGTCGGCAACAATGCGCTCCATCGACCGTACCATCGACGGCCGATGGAGTAAATCAAAGGCACTGTGGCAATACCCATCAACATGAATGGCAGCCGTATCGCTATGGCCGAGGTGCCGAACATCTGCGACCAAAGCCACAAGAAGACTTGGACACCTCCCGGATGGCCGTCGGGTTTTACGCCATAATCCAAGAGGGCCGACAGGGAATCGAACTGCAGGCGGCAGATGGCACTCAACTCATCGTGGGACAGCGGTCCGAAAAGGCCACCTATCCTGAGTGCTGCCCCGATAAGTGTCAGTGCAGCGAGGATAAAGGCGGGACGTTTCGCGGGGGTGGGTAATGTTATCATGCCTCTTGCTTTTTCATGCGGTCGCGGTACTCGGCGGTGGCGGTGAAAAAAGCATCACCGCTGGAGTTAAGGGCGGTTTCGATGCTGTCTTGTACCACTCCGATGATAAATCCGATGGCGACGGCCTGCATGGCCACGTCGTTACCGATGCCGAAGAAGGAACAGGCCATGGGAATGAGTAGCAGCGAACCGCCCGCAACACCCGAGGCGCCACAGGCGCCGAGAGTGGCGATTATGCCTAGGAACAAGGCAGAGGCAAAACTTACATCGACACCCACCGTATTTGCCACAGCAAGAGCGAAGACGGTGATGGTGACTGCCGCACCGTCCATGTTGATAGTGGCTCCCAACGGAATGCTGACGGAATAGAAGTTCTCATCCAGATTCATCTTCTTGCACAAAGCCATGTTGATGGGAATATTGGCGGCTGACGAGCGGGTGAAGAAGGCCTGCAGGCCGCTCTCTTTGAGACAGGTGAAGAGAAGCGGGTAAGGGTTCTTCCTGAGCATAATAAATGAAATCAGTGGGTTGAAGATGAGGGTGTTGGTAAGCATGCATCCGACCAACAGCAGGAGCAGGTGGCCATAGGTGGTGAATACCGAAAGGCCGCTTTCACTCACTGTTGTGAACACCAGACCCATGATGCCAAAGGGGGCAAATTGGATGACCCATTTGACCACTCGTGACACCACGTCGCTCAGGTCGTGTACTACCTGCACGGTGGCTTTCGAGGCCGTGGTTTTCAGAGCAACGCCCAAGATGATGCTCCAGAAAAGGATGGCGATATAGTTGGCATTGGCTACCGCTGCGATGGGGTTGCCCACCATGCCGGTAAGCAGATTCGCGAATACCTCGCTCAAAGAACCGGCGCCTTCGCCCATCTGCACCCCCTCGGCGACCTCGCCCAGTTGCAGTGTCACAGGGAATAGAAAACTCCCCACCACGGCGCACACGGCAGCGATAAAGGTGGAAAGCAGGTAGATGGCTATCAGTGTCGTGAACCGACGCCCCAGCCCCCGGTTCGCTTTGGCGATGGACGAGACGACCAGCACCGCTACCAGCACAGGGGCAATTCCCTTCAGGGCACTGACAAATATCTTTCCCAGAAGGGCAATATTCCCCCAGTGAGGTACGGCAAGGCCCAGGACGGCACCTGTCAGCAGGCCGATAAATATTCTCAGCATCAGGCTGACGCTGGTGTAACTCTTCAAGATTCTTGCAGCTGTATTCATAACAAGTAGATTAGTTGAATTGATTGACGGTGCAAAGATACGAAATAAAAATGAAACCAAACAATAAAAAGCCGGAAATGACGTTATGGCAATATAATTAAAAACAACAACACTATGAAAGGAAGTTCTATACCGTTCAAGAAGAACTACATCATGGGAGCCAGTATTATTCTGGCAGCCTTTGTGCTGGGCTTGATGATGGTCTGCACAGTGAAAACCCTGAAGTCGTATGACGACACCGTCAAGGTTCGTGGCCTCTGCGAGAAAGAGGTGCCCGCCGACCGCGTGGTGTGGCGCATTAGCTACAGCGAGAAGGCCAACGACCTCGCCGACCTGCGCAATACCATTCACAAGAACAACGATGTGATAGTGAAACTGCTGCGTGATGCTGGATTCTCCGAGGAGGAAATCAAGGTGGCCAACGCCAACTATGACGACCGCTACAACTGGAGCAACAACGTGTCTCAGATTACCTTCCGTTACCAAGTCAACCAGACAGTTACGGTTTTTACCAAGAATCTTGAACTGGTGCGCAAGATGCAGCAGACCCTCGAGACTGACCTCGTCAATCAGAATATCTTGGCTAACAGCTATGCCGACTACCAGTATCTTGGACTCAACGAAATCAAGCCCTCTATGATTGCCGAGAGCCTGGAGAACGCCCGTACTGCCGCTGACGAGTTCGCCAAGAACAGCCATAGCAAGATTGGCAAGATGCGCACTGCCTCGCAGGGCTACTTCGAGGTGGAGGACCTCGACGAGAATACCCCGCAGGTGAAAAAAGTCCGTGTGGTGACTACTGTTGAGTATTATCTGAAATGAAAGACTCAATAATCATTTATTCCGGCGGGCTCGACTCGACCACGCTGCTCTATGAGGAGCATGAACGTGTCGCGCTCGCCGTGACTTTTGATTATGGAAGCAATCATGCGGCTCGTGAAATCGCATGTGCACGGTACCATTGCTCTCATCTTGGCATCAAGCATTTAGTCATCGAACTTGGCTTTATGAGCCATTATTTCAACTCGTCGCTCCTCAGCGGTGCTGAAGCTATCCCGAATGGCAACTACGACGAGGAGAACATGAAGAGCACCGTGGTGCCGTTCCGTAACGGCATTATGCTGAGTATCGCCTGCGGATTGGCCGAGAGTCGCGGCCTCAAGCGCGTGCTGATTGCCAACCACGGCGGCGACCATGCCATCTATCCCGACTGCCGTCCGGAGTTTATCGATGCGATGGACGCGGCCATGCGGGCCGGAACTTATGTCAATGTGGAGATTGCGGCACCTTACACGAACCTCTCCAAGGCCGATCTTGTGCGGCGTGGCGCGAAGCTCGGCATCGACTATGGCCATACCTACTCCTGCTATCGTGGCGGTGAAAAGCATTGCGGCACTTGCGGCACCTGCACCGAGCGCAAAGAGGCCTTCCGCGAAGCCGGTATCTCCGACCCGACACAATACGTAACGGAACATTTATCTTAACTACTTAAATACTATTTACTTAACTACAAAAAAGAATATGTACTACGTAACCAAACATATCGAAGTCTCCGGCGCTCACCGGCTGACGCTTGACTATCTCAGTAAGTGCACGCAACTTCATGGACACAACTGGCAGATTACCATCTATTGTAAGGCCAAAGAATTGGACCACAATGGCATGGTAGTGGATTTCTCCCACATCAAGAGAAGCATCGTCGACAGATTGGACCATCAGGTCATCAACGATGTCATCGGCTGCAACCCCACGGCCGAGAATATCGCCCATTGGTGCCAGCAACAGGTGCCCAACTGCTACCGTGTCGACGTCCAGGAGACCACTGGAAATACTGCCACCTACGAAATCGATTGAATGTCTGAATGCTGGAATGTGTAAATGCTTGAGTGGCTTGCGCGTCAAATACTCAAACAATTAAACAATGTTAATTAACGAGATATTCTATAGTTTGCAAGGTGAGGGTTACCATGTTGGCACCGCCGCCGTCTTCGTGCGTCTGAGCGGCTGCAACCTGCATTGTCCCTTCTGTGACACGCAGCATGAGAGCGGTACCGAGATGAGTGAAGAAGAGATTGTGGCTGAGGTAGCCAAGTATCCTGCCCGACTGGTGGTGATCACCGGTGGCGAGCCCTCGTTGCAGCTCACACGGTCGCTGGTCAACGCTTTGCACAATGCCAACCGTTTCGTGGCCGTGGAGACCAACGGCACCCGCCGCCTGCCGGGCAATGTGGACTGGATTACCCTCTCGCCCAAAGATGCTTACCTCGGCGACAGCGCCAAGCCGGTACTCCGCATTGTCGACGAGATAAAGGTGGTTTTCGACGGCGAGCATGAACCATCCATGTACCCCGGCATCATGTGTACCCACGCCCGTTTCCTCCAACCCTGCGACACTGACGACCCTGTCCGCAACAGGGCAATCACCGAGGCCGCCATCGAGTACATTAAGAAAGACTCTCGTTGGAAACTCTCCTTGCAAATCCACAAAATCCTTAACATTAGATAACCATGAATCGCGAACAAGATAATCTCCAGTCTTTAGGCCACAAGGCTGATATCCCCGAGACTTATGCCCCGCAGGTGCTCGAGGCTTTCGAGAACCGCCACCCTGAGCGCGACTACTGGGTGCAGTTCAACTGCCCCGAGTTTACCTCGCTTTGCCCCATCACCGGTCAGCCGGACTTCGCCGAAATCAAGATTCTCTACATTCCCGACAAGCGCATGGTGGAAAGCAAGAGTCTGAAACTCTATCTTTTCTCCTTCCGCAACCACGGCGACTTCCACGAGGACTGTGTCAACATCATCATGGACGACCTCATCAGGTTGATGGATCCGCGCTATATCGAGGTCGTTGGAGTCTTCGTTCCGCGCGGCGGCATCAGCATCCATCCCTACGCCAACTATGGCCGTCCCGGTACCCAATACGAGACCCTCGCCGAGCACCGTCTGCGGAACTATAAGCTGGATTGACGTATCCTTCACTTTTTTACCCTATTAACCACCTACCAACTCCCTATCAACTCCTACCGTGGTAGGACTTGGGTAGGAGATGATAGGGAGTTGGTACGGCGTTTGTACCTCACAAGTAGGTACCCTCCGACAATCACCAGTAGCGTCAGGGCACAAGCCCACCAGTTGACAATGTCGGAGTGCTCGTCAAGCACATAGTCGCCCAGTATCAGGCGATTGGCGCAAACAAGGTGCTCTGTTGAGCGGCCGCCGGGTAGGGCAATGCGCCAGAGGACCCGTGTGTCGAGGTTCCATTGCTCTTCAGCCCGACGGAGCGCATCGAATCCTACATTATTTATTTTGTTGATGAACTCAAGTTCAGGGAATGCAGTGGACACATTTCCAACTGATTTGAATTCATTGGGTAGGCTGGTGAGAACGAGGACCAGCAGGGTGTCATGGTATTGGGTCAACAACGCTCTCTGTGTGCTGTCGCAGCAGGCTGCGTACGCAGCCATCTCTTTCTCGAAAAGACAGTGGCTCCACCATTTTACATACTTGGTATTCAGCTCGTCGAGCATGTCATAGATGTCGGTGCCCGTCCAGTCGCTGGGCAACTCGTTGGGCGTGAAAAGCATTTTTTGTTCGTCGGGAGTGAGGTATTTGTCAACGGGCACGGGCAGGCTGTCCAACTGTGGGAAACGGGCAGTGTAGCGGTAGCGGGTGGTGAACCATCGGAAACTCTTGCCAACGGTCACTTCGGGTTGCAACATGCGCGGCAGACTGTCGTTTTTCAAGGTCCATTGGCCATGGACGATATCGGTGGTGTAGGCGTATCGCATGGTGTCTTTCTCGCTTCGGAAGTCGAATGACTGCGGTGTGGCAAGGGAATCTTTATGCCAGCCATTGAAACCGACATTGTCTTTGGTGCTGGTGAGTATCTGGCGCGAGCCGTCAAGGTCGCGTTTTACGGTGTCGGTGGCCACATAGTGTTCGGCACATGAGGCCAGCAGCAGCGATGACGCTGCAAGGATAATTGCATGACGTTTCATATTACTGTTATTTGATGGTTACGGATTGAGTTTTTGTATCCAGCCAGCGGTGCTGGCAAGTCGTTGGGAGAGGATTGGAGGGTGGCGCTGATGGCTTCGGCCAGGGTGATGGTCTTCCCAGAACGGGGTTGCATGAAGTAGGCCGATGTCCCGACGACAAGTACAATTGCCAACGAAAAGACAAGTCTCCGTTGTTTCCGACGGCGGTGCATGGTGCTCCGCATGCCACCGAGGATGCTGTCGGTGTCGGGGACTTCGATGGGCATCTGCTGGACTCTTTCTATCAGTTTGTTATATTCCATAGTCTTTCAGTTTTTCTCTGATGGTGTTGCGTGCCACGAAGAGATTGGCTTTCACCTGATCGGCAGTCATGCGGGTGGCGGTGGCTACTTCGTCGGTGGAGAGACATTCTATCTCGCGCAACTGGTAGACCACGCGCTGCTTGGGAGGCAGAGTTGCGATGGTGCGGTGTAGGAGGGTGAGGAGTTCGTCGGCGGCCAGGTCGTCTGACTGGATGTCCTCTGCGGGCATCTCGGAAAGGGTCTTGCGGTGGCGTTGCCGACGGCGCAGCTCATCATAGCAGCGACGGGCGCAGATGGTGCAGAGCCAGGTGGACAGGCTTTTGCCCGGATCGTAGCGGCGGGCATGCGTCCAGAGGCGGATGAAGGTCTCTTGGACGGCATCGCTGGCATAGTCGCGATCGTCCAAAAGGCGGTAGGCCAGTCGGAAGAGCCGCTCGCGGTGACGTTCGATGAGTTCCCGCAGTGCGGCCTCGCTGCCCTTTCGGAGCTGCTGCATCAGTTCTATGTCCGTCGTGCTGTTCATTTGCTTAATATACGTTTGAACAGGACAAAAGTAAAATTGTGATGAAAAAAATCAGACTTCGCGAATCTTGCCGTCGGGCGAGCGGCGGTAGACGGTAAAGTGGCCCTTGGCTTTCTCCAGAAAAGGACTCAAGGCGTGGGCGGAACGGCCGTAGTATTCGTCGTAGATAACACATAGGCGCTTCTTTGAGCGCGAGAGGGCCACGAAGAGGCGGCGGGCGTCTTCTTGTATCTGTTTTTCGGTCCAGCTGTGCGAGCCAGGATAGTTGCCGTCGATGGCACGGTAAACTATCACGGTATCGAATTCCAAGCCCTTGGCTTTATGGACGGTGGAGATGATGTAGCGTTCCTCCAGCGTCCCGCTGCAGAGGTCGGCCTCCTTGCTGGTGTTGAGGTCGGTGATGTAGCGCTCCAGCTGTTGTCTCAGGGTGGGGTAGAGGTCGGTGCGGATCAGGTCGCACTCAAGGTAATGCAGCAGGTGCCGCCACTTGTCGATGGGGTCGATGAGTTTGGCATCAAGAAGCTTGTTGTAGGCATACTGAAACTCACTCACAATGCCGCCAACCCCATCTGTAGAGACGCTGTCTGCAGTGTCTCCCATAACTCCGTGCAGATACAGCTCTGCATAGCGTTCATGGAATTTGTCGACCAGTTTCTGGTGGTCACTGATGAAAAGGCGTTGCTCCGAAACCATCTGTATGGCGTTGAGGTGGCAGAAGTTGAGCAGCGAAAGGGTGGCCATGATGTCATCGTCGGCCTGGTGGCTGTTCTGTCCTTCGAGGTGCAGCACCTCAAGCAAGTGGCCCAACTTGTACTGCCGCAGGCGTGGCCGCACCAGGCGGATATATTTCAGCGTGTCGAAATAACGCGGGTTGGATTGTGTGAGGTCGATGTCGGAGCAGCTATGTTGGAGGTTATGTAGTAGTATCTGGTAATCATACTCCACGTTGTGACCCACCAGCACTTTGTCCTTGCAGTATTCCATGAACTTCTGCAGGCCTTCGGCGCGCGAATACCGTTTGCTGTTGCGGTAGACCTCCAGCATGGGGTTCACGTGGCCGCCCACCGTCTCCGGTAATTCTTTGTCAGTCTCCAATATTATATTGAAAGGTTTCCCTGCCACCTTACCTTGTCGTACCTTGACGGCGGCAATCTGGATGATGTCGTCATGGTAGACGTCGAGGCCGGTGGTTTCGGTGTCGAAGATGACGAGTTCTTCTGTATCATAGGCGTATACAAATTCCTGCAGGTAGGAACTGTCGGGATGGCGCAGGAAATCGGTCGGCAAGAGTGCCACGCGGCGTAGGTCGCGCATGAAGTTACGTGCTGCGGTGTAGGTAGGCAGGATGCGGAGTCCCCACAGCAGACGCGCCCACGCAATGAAGACCATTTCGTCGGTCAACACGCTCAGATGCGCCATCAGTAGTCGCATGGCGGGCAGCGAGAAGAGGTCAGTGCCGCTGATCTTGAAGTGGCTGATACCCATGCCGCTCATCACCTCGCTTATCTCGTCTGCTTCGCGGTTGGTGCTCACCAGAATGGCCACTTTCCCTTTCTCCTCCATCTCCCCGTAGCGCTTTGCAAATCGCGCCGCATAGTAGCTTTCAAGCTGCGCGTCGCCGACATTCAGCAGACATAAATCTTCGGGAGCGTGGGGAGGATTGAGGTCGGTGGTGGGTAGCATATCTCGCTGGATGCCTAAATTGCGTACGGCAAAATCGTTCTGCAAGTCGAGTAGGTATCGCGGTGAGCGATAGTTGGTGTGCAGGTGGTGGATATGACCTTGGCAGCGGCGTTTCAGAGTCTCAAGGGTTTCTAGCTTAGCTCCGATGAACGAGAAAATGGCTTGCTGTTCGTCTCCAAGGTATACGATTGTTGCGTCGTCAGTAGCGAAAAGGTCGACGAGTGCAAACTGCAAAGCATTCAAATCTTGAACCTCGTCAATTTCTATCCAGTTGTAAAGGTGAGAGGTATTGGTTGCATTGTCTATTTCACCTTTCACCTTTAACCTTTCACCTTGCAAATGCTGGTAAGCCATTATCAATAGGTCATCGTAATCCAGCAGGTCATTCTCCGCCTTATAGCGCTCGTAGGCTTTGGCTAGACGCATGAGGTTGGCGGTCGGCAGTTCTTCGAGGATGCTGTAGCGCTGCATCAGGTTGTCGATATCGGTGTAGATGGCGGCAATGTTGTCCTCATTGAAAGGACGCCCCAGCACATCGCAGACCTTCGACACACCACCGGCGTGGAACAACTCGTTGTGCAGCACCAGTTCACCGCGCATGCCTAGCACCATCTGCTGTAGCCCGTGCTGGAAGCGCATCAGTTCTGTGGTGCGGCTCTCGATATGGAGGCGTTTGCAGAGCTCCTCTTGGATGATATTATCTACGTCTCCTTCGTCGATGATGGCGCTATTGTGGTTTACAATACCTTCATTGAAAAGCAGCTGTGAGCAGTATCGGTGGATATTTCCCACAAAGAGGTTGTCTGGCACGGGATTCCCTGTACGGTCGGCGATGCGTTGTGCCATCCCTTTGGCGGCGCGGTTGGTGAAGGTGAGGCACAGCATATCGCGGTATTCCACGCCGTTTGCGTGCGCATGTACGATACGTTCTGTCAGGATGTCGGTCTTCCCGCATCCTGGAGGTGCTAGCACCAGATGCCGTCCGCCGCTAATTTCTATCGCCTCCCGCTGCCAAGGGTCAAAGTGCCGCTCCATTGAGTGTTGCTTTTACCATCTCATCTTGTTCGTAGACGAGTTTGAGGGAGAAGAAAGGGGTGCTCTCGTCGAGGAGCAGACGGAGGAAGATGCGGTCACCTTCCCAGAGGGTGAGTGCGGGGTTGCCAACGCCGGGGAGGATGGGTAGGTCGCCTTTCTTAATCCACGCCAACTCGCCCTCGTCGTCAATGCCCATGTCAGGCTCGCCGCGCCAGGCGGTGGCAGTGAAGAGGTGCATGTACTCGTTGGGCCAGGTATCGGAGATGAAGGTGACGATGCCGCGGTAGTGCCATTCGGTGATTTCCAGTCCCGTCTCCTCTTTCACCTCGCGCAGCATGCACTCGTCGGGACTTTCGTCAGCCTCGCATTTGCCACCAACGCCTATCCACTTCCCGTGGCTGGCGTCGTTCTCTTTTTTCACGCGGTGCAGCATCAGGTAGCTGTCACCGTCATCGATATAGCAGAGGGTGGTCTGTTTCATTACTGCTGTTCTTTCTAGGAAAGTCTAGGATCTCCTAGGTTATCTTAGAAAAAAAGGCCGCAGAAATGCGGCCTTTTCTTTCCAGAAGAATATCTTAGTCTTCGGCGTTGATGATGGCTTTGTGCACAGCATTCCAGCCAGCGGCGGTGATACCCCAGTTGTTGGTGGAGTTCTTGTTGCCGTTGATGCGGACTTTTCTTCTCTTCACTTTTTTGTTAGCATTGATACCCATGGTGTATAATTTTTATTGTTTATATACTTGATAATCAGTTTGTAATTTGCATAGTGCTCAAAACAAACGTGCTGCAAAGATACTAACATTTTTTGAACCGTACAAATTTTTTTTTTATCGTCAGAAGCGTCCCGAGGCTCCTCCGCCACCGAAACCGCCTCCACCGAAGCCGCCAAAACCACCTCCCCCGCTCCAGCCGCCGCTACGGCCTCCACCGAAGCCGATGGGGAAGCCACCGAGGAAGATGCCTCCACCCGTACCGCTACCACCGTTGCCGCCACCTTTCCACTGGTCAGGGTGTTTCTTGGCGTAGTAGAACAGCAGGCCGGCTACCAAGGCGATGAGTCCCACGAAGATGCCGAGGCCGAGGAGTGCGCTTCGGCGCTCATGGGCGCG
Organism: uncultured Bacteroidales bacterium; assembly: GCA_900318835.1. Classification (GTDB taxonomy): domain Bacteria; phylum Bacteroidota; class Bacteroidia; order Bacteroidales; family P3; genus Colimorpha. The sequence goes on along the minus strand of ONLW01000018.1, from coordinate 41,284 downwards.
GTATTCGGCGTAGGAGTATTCGCCGCTCGCCAAGGGCTCAATAATGTCGAGTGCCGCCACGATGGCTTCGTAGTAGTCGCCCTCTTTGAGTTCAGGAATCATCTCGTTGTCAATGATATGCTTGCAGGCTACGTCGGGCAAGACTCCTTCGAGTCCGTATCCTGTGGCGATGGCTACGGCACCGAAATTCTCCTCCTCGCTCTTGCTCTTCAGGAGGATGACTAGGCCATTGTTGAATTCCTGTTGCCCCACACCCCACGTCTGTCCGATGCGTTGGGCCACGGCGTTCTCATCGTCGCCACCCAGGGTGGGGGTGAGGATGATGAGTATCTGATTCGACGTGGAATCATTAAAAGCCACCAGCCGCTGCTCCAGCGTGTTGCGCTGCCCATCCGACAGGATGCCAGAATAGTCGTTCACCAGCCGGTTCGTCTTCTCCGGCAGCCATCCCGTCTGCGCTTTCATGGTGAAAGGTGAAAGGTAAAAGGAGAAAGTTAGGCTGACGCATAGCATTAGCCGCAACATTTTCTTTAGGGTGTTACTGTTTTCTTTCATAAATTAATTATTACCTTTTACCGCTCACCTTTCACCTTAAAAGTTGAACTCCACGTTCACAGGCTCTGCAGCCTCCTCAGGGGCGGTGAAGTAGCCCTTCTTCTCGAAGCCCAGCATGCCGGCGATGAGGCTCGTGGGGAAGCGGCGCAGCTTGGTGTTGTAGGCTTGGACTGCCTCGTTGAACTTGCCGCGCTCCACGGTAATGCGGTTCTCCGTGCCCTCAAGCTGTGTCTGCAGGTCGCGGAATCCTTGGGTGGCGGTGAGTTCGGGGTAGCGTTCCACGGTCACCTTGATGGTGTTGGCCAGGGCCTTGGTGAGGTTGTCCTGGGCTTTCTGGTAGGCGGCAATCTGCTGCTCGCTGAGCTGCGAGGGATCCACCTGGGTCTGTTGCACGCCGGCGCGGGCGTTGGTCACCTCGGTCAGCACGCCCTTCTCATAGTTGGCTGCCCCCTGCACGGTGTTCACCAGCTGCGGAATGAGGTCCATGCGGCGTTTGTAAACGTTCTCCACCTGGCTCCATGCCTTGGAGACATTCTCCTCTTGGGTGACAAGTTTGTTGTTCACGCCGATGACCCAGAACACGATGATGGCCAGGACACCGACAATAGCGATAATTGTAATGGTTGATTTCTTCATATTGCAATTTTTTTATTTCTATAACGCTTTTTGCCTCTTTTTATTGTATCAGCACAATTTTATTTTTACGAAACAGCTTTGTCTCTAAAGATTATTTTGCCAAATAAGAAAAGATTTGTATCTTTGCAGCGTGAAAATGTGAGAGAATTAAAGAAAGATGACAGCGGAGAATAGAGACATATTATTGCAGCTGCTTGACCGGCACCGTGCGTTGGGCATCTCCGAGCAGAAAGGCTATGAGAGATCCTATATGGACTCACTTATTGCCAGTTCCGCCTCGCTTGTTGATTTGACACCCGAGCCAATTGTCCCGGAAATGGCCGATAAATGTATAATAAAGCCATCTATTGCGGAAATAATGGCCGATATTCTGGACTTTGTGGCCGATAAAGAGGAGTTCACCACAGAGACCATCATCCACCAGTTCGATTTCACTGCCACCACCGCCAAGCGTTATCTGCGCCAACTCACCGAGTACGGCTGTCTGGAATCTCTCGGTGGTAATCGCAATCGCACCTATCGATTGAAAACAACAATCACGGAATAAGATTTGGCTGATTTAGATATAATTCGTATCTTTGCAGCGTGAAAATGAATAAAGTTATGCCCAAAGTAAAACTACAGTGTACAAATATAGCTCCATTGACCAACCTCGACAATGAGTTTGAAAATAAATCATTGAAGATAGGCGTATTTGCCAATAATGGTTGTGGAAAGACTTTTATCAGTAGGATGTTCCGTCTTCTCGAGAGAACTAATATAAATGATAATGATGGTGGTGTCCAACCCTTTAATACTGACAAATTAATCACTTTAGGAGAAACAAAATCTTCTTTTGGATTTAAAATTTCTGATGACCAAGGTAACATTGTAGAGGATATCAAAATAGATTTGACCCAAAACATCCCCCCTACAATTTCCCAAACAGAATACCTATACCACACGTTTAATCAAGATTTTGTTGATGAGAATATACGCGCCTTGGGTTATGAACACACAGAAGATGTCCAGGGATTTATTCTTGGCAAAACAAACATAGACATATCAGATGATAATATAAAGCTAAGTGAGCTAAATAAAAATAAAAAGGATTTACGTGATACGATAGAGGCAAATATCAATTCCTTTATCGAAAAACATATTGACTCTATTGCAAACATAAGAAGGCTTAGTGATTATTCTCGTTATGTATCAGTAGATGTTTTTTTGGCTAATGGAGAAAATGGCAAACAGGATTTACAAAAAAAATTCAAAGACTATGTTACTGATTATGATAAGATAAAGTCAGTTCCGGAAAATCTCTCCGACATCAACCCTGTTCCTTCGATTCAGGTGGACGAGTCTCTATTGTCTGAGATATTAAATATCCTTTCCACGGCTTATACTTTAAGTCATTTTGCAGATGACTTCAAGGAAGAAATGCGCAACAAACAGGATTTTATTGAAAAGGGGCTTGCTTTTCTAAATGAAAATAACGAAAGATGTCCATTCTGCAAACAAAAACTTGAAGCTGATGCATTATCGTTAATCGACAAATACAACGACTTTATTCATGACAATGAGTCGAAAACCATTAAACGCATTCAGCTACTGATACAGCACATTGAAAACAAGCGCAAAGAATTGACTTTACTGAGGACAAAGAATACCGAAGCCTCAAATCAATATAATGTATATAAAACAAAATATATACCATCTTGTGAATCTCTTTCGTTAGAATCTGTGGAAATCAAAGCGATTGATGAATTGTTTGTTGAGCTCAAAAATGCCCTTGACTCTAAGCTGCAAGATATCAGTATGGTTGTTAATGTCCCAGATGATATTGCAAAGATGATCCAAAAACAATTGTCCACAGTTAACAATGTGGTCGAAAGAAATTTATCTTTGATTTCACAAATTAATGGAAAGAAAAATGCCATTGGGGAAGAGAATAAAGAAGTAAGGAGAAATATTTGTAAAGCAGCATACAACGATTGGGTTGATAAATATGGTACCGATCAAAAACGATACATTGACTTAGACAAACAAATCGTTGCCTTAGAGTTTGAAATAAAGAGAAAACAAGATTCTGTCAAAATATCAAAGAAGAAACTAGTTGCAGACACAATTAGGCAAGTTTTAGATTACTTCTTCTCTGGGAAATATAGCTTAGATGATGATACATTCCGACTTGTATTCCAGTCAAAAACACTGGAAAAAGAACAGACAAAAAATATCCTAAGCGAAGGAGAAAAGAATATTGTGGCTTTTGCATATTACCTTGGTGATACCCATACAATTATTGAGAAAGAGGATGACTACAAACGTCTATTCTTCATAATAGACGACCCTATTTCAAGTATGGATTTTACCTATGTCTATACTATGTCTGGGGTGATACGTGATTTAAAACTCATGTTTCCAAAGTTAGGAGAAAGACTCAGACAAATAGTTCTAACACATAATAGTGATTTTATTAGGATATTATCATCTAATAAGATTTTAGACAAGATTCTATTATTAAAGAACAATTCATTACAAGAATGGAACGACAATTTTACTGTACCTTATATTAATCACCTTCTTGACATTTACCTAATTGCACGAAAAGGCGTTAGGGCTTCTCACACAACAGCCAACTCAATTCGGCACATAATTGAAACAATTGACAAATTCGAAAGTATTAATTCCAATGAAGATAGTGTAAAAGAATTCATAAAAACATATATTCCTGATGACAAAAAATCATATACCTATATCAATGATTTGTCACATGGCGGATGGAGAACAGAACAACAGCCAATGACAGACGACGATTATCAAGAAGTTTGTGAAACCATAATAAAATTGGTCGAAAGCCGTTATCCTAACCAAATAAAATACTGTAATGAGTTCACAAAATAGTGTTTTGGTATATCATATCAATAAATCCGTGTCTTTTTAATCAAAATAGCAACAAAAAAATAACATATCGAAACAATAAAATAGAAGATAAATAACATATTATAAAGCGTTTTCGCTCTATACTGATTCCTTGAAGTTCCACATAATCAAGTCAAGTATGGTAAAGCGGTAAACGCCTGCGAGGTAATCGTGGGCTTTACTTATATACTTGACAGGACGTGGAACTCCTAAGGAATCGTAAGTGAAGATCCACGATTCCTTTTTATGCTCACAAATAACGAAAACACAAAATCACAAATCAAGAGTCGCCAGCGGGTGGCTCAGCATGGCGAGGTGTTCACCAATCCAAGGGAGGTGAATGCCATGCTCGACTTGGTGCGGGACGAGTCCTATCGGCTCGACAGCCGTTTCCTTGAGCCCGCCTGTGGCGACGGGAATTTCCTTATAGAGATATTGCGGCGGAAACTATCACTACTTTCTTCTATAAAGTCACAAACGGAATGGGAATTTAAGAGCCTCATTGCCGTAGGCTCCTGCTATGGCATTGAGCTATTGGAGGACAATGCCGAATCTTGCCGGGAGAGGTTGTATGGGGAGGTGATGGGGCAAATGGGCAAGATGGGGCGAATGGGCGGGTATGAAGAGAGCCTGCGCTATATGCTGCGGAAGAACATCGTCTGCGGCGATGCATTGACCTATCGCACTGCGGACAACAGGCCTATCACGTTCTGCGAATGGACACCCATTGCGGGTAGCAAACAGTTTGCCCGTCGCGACTTCCAGTTCGACTTCCTTGTCAACCAGGCACACCAGTATTCTCTCTTCGATGAGCAGGGCGAGGCACAGAGCTTCGACGAACCTGTACGTTCCTATCCACCATTGCATTACACACAACTTTATAAATGTGATAATTAGGTCGCTACGCTCAAAATTATAGAAAAATTTGATTCAAAATTATCCTAAAATTTTCTTGTTCAATTTTCTTACAATTTTGAGGCCGAAGGCCGACCACAAAGAACGAAAGATATACTGACATGAAAGAACGATATTCGCCGGACATATTGAACTGCTTGGCCAACCTCAGCAGTGACGAGGTCTTCACCTCGCCGGAGTTGGCCAACCGGATGCTGGACTTGTTGCCGCAAGAATTGTTTCGCAGTCCGAAGACACGGTTCTTGGACCCCTGCAGCAAGAGTGGTGTCTTCCTGCGCGAGATTGCCAAACGGCTGCTTGCTGGCCTCGAAGAGCAGATACCCGACTTGCAGCAGAGAATCGACCATATTATGACCAAGCAGGTCTTTGGCATCGCCTGTACCGACCTGACCGCCGAGATGAGCCGCCGGACGCTCTACTGCTCCAAGCAGGCCAACGGCGAGTACAGCGTCAGCACCGCCTTCCGCGACGCACAGGGCAACTTGCTGTACGACCGCTGCCACCACACTTGGAATGCGCAAGGCCGCTGTGAACACTGCGGAGCCAGCATAGGCGAGTACCTCCGCACCGACAGCCGCGAAACCTACGCCTATCCCTTTATCCATAAATCAATCAAAGAAATATTTCATAAAGATATGCAATTCGACGTAATCATAGGCAATCCGCCGTACCAAATGAGCGATGGCGGAAATAGAAATAGTGCTTCACCAATATATCAGTTGTTTGTTGAGCAGGCAAAAAAACTCAATCCTAGATATCTTATAATGATTATTCCATCACGTTGGTATTGTGGAGGACGTGACTTGTCGGATTTTAGAGATTCCATGCTTAAAGATGGACATTTAAAATATCTATATGACTATAAATATAGCAAAGATTGTTTTCCTGGAATTCGAGCTGGGGGTGGAATATGTTATTTCTTATGGGATATTGGATATAAGTCTAATCTAGTAACATTTGAACCAAATGGCGAAGAGGTCTCTTTGAGAAAAAAGCTAGATTATGGATTGGACTTTTTTATTCGAGATAATATGGCAATTAGCGTTCTCGAAAAAGTTCGTGCAATAGACACAAAAACAATGGCAACAAGAGTTTGGACTCAGAAGCCATTTGGTTTCAGAACAAACTATGAGGATTATAGAACACACGGGGAGGTGAAGTTATATACTAAAAAGGCAAAAGATGGGTATGGTTTTGTTGACAAGAAAGATATTGAGAAGAATGCGCAATACATAGATTATTGGAAAGTCGTAACATCACGCTCAACATCTGTTCCAGAAGAGGACAACGGGCAAGTTCTTCGAATCTCTCAAACATTCATTGCAGAACCAAATTCAGTGGTGACAGAGTCTTATGTAGTGATAGATGCTTTTAAAGAAAAGAAGTTGGCGGAAAATTGCATGAGCTATGTTAAGACGAAGTTTTTTAGATATTTATGCCAACCTACTATAGTGTCTCCAGATGTTTCTAATAGAACGTTTGTTCTCGTCCCCCTTCAAGACTTCTCCCACCCGTGGACGGACGAGATGCTGTACAAGAAATACGGCCTGACGCAGGACGAGATTGCCTTTATCGAGAGTATGATACGACCGATGGAATGAGGAACTGTTTATCCTAATTTCGTCGAAGGATCGTCGAAGGATCATAGAACCCACGCCGAAGGATAACCTCGGCAAAAACATAAACAGAGCGCTCTTTGAAATATTAGGAGAAAGAGACACAATATTTTCGAGAAGATGTCGTTATTAAAGCATGAAAAAAGAACCTCGGAAATATCCCACCGACGAAGAGACAAAGCCTCTGATGGCCAGCGAGCCAACAGCGGAATACGGCACCGTGTCTAGAGCTGCCAGAAGGCCTGTGTCTCATGGCGCAATAGAAAGTATTGACCTGGATGTGCCGGAAGATTTGATGTCGGAAGAGGCCTACCGATACTATCATCCCGAAGAAGAGCTGAAATCACTATCAGAAATAGAGATTCCTGTAGTTTCCTTGAAGGAGATGTTGAAGCATGGAATGACGCTGGAGGAATCGGAGAGAAGAATCACCGAGAAGATTTGCAACTTTTACAGGGGCAACGCATGAAGGTCTTTCTTGACGACAGGGTACACGCTGCTATTGACAGATTCTACGATGCTGCGCTGGAAAAGTATGTCCACACCTTAAGTCTGGAGACAGTACTCAATCGTAAAAGAAAGATTTATGCAGGGATTGAATTGCTAAGCAACCCCTACGCCAGGTTCCGGGCTGCAAGGCGACGGAAAGACTGGCAAGAAAAAGGGTATCTCGAATTCTCATGTGAAGGATTCATCTTTGCCTACAAGGTGCATACGGACGAAAATGGAGAGCCTTATGTGTGGGTTTACGATGCTGTGCACGGGTCTCTCTATCGTTAGTTTTTTTTCTCCTACATATTTCTGCATAGGGGCGTTCGCATCAAAACGATGAAACGAACGAACTGACATATTATGCAGACCACAGAACAGATACTCCCTGAGATGCGGCGCGTGGTGCCGCAGATCTACATGTACGACGATACGTCGTTTCCCGGCTGGATTAAGATAGGGCAGACGACACGCTCCGATGTGAACGAGCGCATCGACGAGCAGCATCCCATCACCGAGCCACACAAGACCTACCACCTGCTGTGGCACGACAACGCCTTCTATGCCGACGGCAGCGGCGAGAGTTTCTCGGACCACGACCTGCACGAGATGCTGCGCCGTATGGGGAAAGAGCTGATAGGGGAGTGGTGTCGCTGCTCGCTGCGCGAGGCCAAGGCCGCCTACGTGGCGGTGCGGCACCGCGACACACACGTGGAGACCGTGCGCGACCTCGACTACACGATGCGCCCCGAGCAAGAACAGGCTGTGGAGCAGACGGCAGAATACTTCGCCATGATGGATGCTGAGGAGGCGGAACGGGGCAGGCGGGACGCCTGCGCTCCCAGGCCGAGCCACTACCTGTGGAACGCCAAGATGCGCTTCGGGAAAACCTTCGCCACCTACCAGCTGGCCAAAAGGATGAAGGCCAAACGGATATTGGTGCTCACCTTCAAGCCCGCCGTGGAGGACTCGTGGCGCGACGACCTGCTGCGCCACCGCGACTTCGAAGGTTGGCGCTACTTTTCTAATTCTGAATTACGAAAGTTGAATTACGAAGGCTCTAAATTCGAAATTCATGATTCTAAATTCCCCTTGGTCGTTTTCGGCTCGTTTCAGGACTACCTGGGCCGCGACCGCTATGGCAACATCAAGCCCAAGAACGAATGGGTGCACAGCATCGAATGGGACTTGATTGTGCTGGATGAATACCACTTCGGCGCGTGGAACGACAACGCCAAGAGTCTGCTCGACCTCGGCGATGCCGACGCCAAGAAGCGTCAGGCGGAGGAGGACGAGGTGATGAGCGAGAGCGGCATCGACGTGGAGGGTGGCCGCGCGTGGGATGACGAGGAGGTGCCCATCACAGGCAAACATTACCTCTACCTCAGCGGCACGCCCTTCCGCGCCTTGGCCACAGGCGAGTTTATGGAGAACCAGATATTCAACTGGACCTATCAGGACGAGCAGGCGCGCAAAGAGGCCGTGGGCGGCCCCTACCTGGAGATGCCCACCATGGTGATGATGACCTACCAGATGCCGCAGGACCTCGGGTCCATGATAGAGCAGTGGGACATGGACGGTTTCGACCTCAACGAGTTTTTCCGTGCTGAATCCGGGAGCGCAGGCGTCTCGCCTGCAACATTCGTCCATGAGAAGGCCGTGCAGAAATGGCTCGACATCATCCGTGGCAAAGCCCCCGTCTTTGGCGACAACAGCTCGCCCCTGAACCGCCCCGTGCCGTTGCCCTTCGACGACACCCGCCTGCTCGACCTCTGTGCCCACACCATGTGGTTCCTGCCCAATGTGGCCTCGTGCGATGCTATGGAGGCGCTGCTGCGTCGTCCCGCCAACGGCTTCTACCAGAACTACCGCATCATCAATTGTAGCGGCAGCAAGGCCGGCATCGGCGTGGAGGCCCTCGGTCCCGTGCGCGAGGCGATGGGTGACAACCCTTTGAAGACTCGTACCATCACGCTGACTTGCGGCAAGCTGACCACGGGCGTCACCCTGCGCCCCCTTGGTGGCCTGCTGATGCTGCGCAACTGCTCAAGTCCAGAGACTTACTTCCAGACGGCCTTCCGCGTGCAGAGTCCGTGGACGGCCACCGACAAGGACGACCCCACGAAAAAGAGCGTCCTGAAGCCCACCTGCTATGTGTTCGACTTCGCCCCCAACCGTGCCCTGCGCGAGGTGGTGACTTATGCCAACCAGCTGTCTGTGGATGGTGTCGGCTCTGCCGACAACCACTCCAACAGACAGAGCCGCCGCATCACCGACAAGGTGAACGAGTTTATCAACTTCCTGCCCATCCTGCAATTCGACGGCAGCTCGATGAAACGTGTGGATGCCACCGAGATACTCGACTTCGTGGACAACGGCACCAGCGGCACCCTGCTGGCCCGCCGATGGAACAGCGCCCAGCTGGTGAATGTCGACAACGCCACCCTGCAACGCGTCCTCGACAATCCCGAAGCCCTGGCCACCATCATGAAGATTGAGGGCTTCCGCGCCATGGGTAGCGACATCATCGAGAGCATCGTCAACCGCGCCGAAAAGATTAAGAAACTGAAACGCGAGGCGGGCGAGAAGGACGACACAAAGAAGAAGAAAGAGCTGACGCAGGAGGAGAAGGAATACCGCTCCAAACGGCGTGAGGTGCAGGAGAAGTTGATGAAATTCGCCACCCGCATCCCCATCTTCATGTACCTCACCGACTATCGCGAGGAAAGTCTGGAGGATGTCATCCGCAAGCTGGAACCCTCTCTGTTCGAGAGAGTGACGGGCCTGACCATCGACGACTTCGACCTGCTGCTGCGCGTTGGTGTCTTCAACCGCGCCCAGATGAACGACGCCATCCTGAAGTTCCGTCGCTACGAGGATGCCTCGCTGGCCTACACCGGTGTGAACCGCCACGCTTCCGACACCCGGATTGGCCTTATGGACAGCTCGGTGCCCATAGAAGCCATTCATGACGTTTAGGATGGAATTAACATTTGTTAAGTTAATTTTCTAGCCTAAAAACGGCAACGGGCACCTGTTTTAGCGACAGATGCCCGTTTTGGTGCATAACTCCTTGTATCTTATGCGTATGAACTACCTACCATCTCCTTACCAACTCCTAACCAACTCCTACCACAGTAGGTGATGATAGGGTGATGGTAGGGTGTTGGTATTTAAGAGTTGTTAACATTTAGGCTTCGAGGTGCTCCTTGCGGAGGAGGTCGTTGACGGTTTTGACGGGATTGAAGGTGGCAACGGGCACTTCGACGAAGAGGGTAATCCAGTCGGCCATGGCACCGTTCCAGAGACCGGGCAGCTCTTGCGACTTGACGGTGAGGGCGCCCTTGGTCTTTTTGCTGATGAATCCAGTCTGCGGGTCGACATATTGGCGGAGGTCGAAATAGCGTCCGCGGTAGTTCTTGGTACTGCACACCAGGTCGACGGGGTTGAAGTGGGTCGATGCCTGGAAGATTTTCTCCTGCTGCGGGTCGTTGTGGTTGACCTGTGCCGATTCGACCACCTGGAGACTTCTACGTCCCTTGGTATCAATGGTGTAGAAGGGGCCGCCACCAGGTTCGCCGAGGTTTTTCACCATGCCGCAGATGCGCATGGGACGGTTGAGGAGGCTGTGTAGGGTGTTGGCGTCGCAACCGTCTGGTACCATGATATTAAGTTCTTCTTTCACGAAGCGGATGAGCTTGTTGAGGACACTGTTGTCGGGCTTGCCGTCGAGGGTGCGGAGGGCGTTGAAGGTTTTCTCTCGCAACTCAAGAAGCATGCTGGCGAGTACTTGCTTGTAAATCACCGTGGTATGCTTCATCCAGTCGGGCACCACGTTGTCGATGTTCTTGATGAAGATGAGATCGGCGCGTTGCTCGTTGAGGTTTTCTATCAGTGCTCCATGCCCGCCGGGACGGAAAATGAGATGACCGTTCTCGTCGCGTGTGGGATTGTTTTGTTCGTCGACGGCGATGGTGTCGGTGTAATGTTTTTGCTCCGAGAAGTTTATCTTTAGTTTGATGCCGAAGGTGGACTCGTAATAGTGTTTCACCTCGGCAATCTTTTTAAGGAAGGCTTTTCGATGTTCGGGAGAGATGGTAAAATGCAGGTTGACAGTGCCATCGCTGTTGCGGGCGTAGAGGGCGCCCTCTACGATGTGCTCCTCGAGAGGGGTGCGCTGCACGGCACCGTAACGGTGGAATTTCAGCAGCGCTTTGGGTAGGCTGCCGTAGCCGAGGTATTGCTCTTTGAGAAGGAAATTGATGACAGTGCTGTAGTCTCCGCGACGCATGTACTCGTCGAGGTCGAGGTCGGCTGCTTCCATGCATGCTTTCAGGTCGTTATAGAAAGCAAAGGTGCGCAGGTTCTCGAGAAAGACTTTCACTTCGGGAAATTCCTTGTCGAAATTCTTGGCGACACCAAAATAGGTGGCGGTGAAGCTGTAAAGGTCTTTGAACATGCGTGTTGCTGCTCCGGAAGCGGGAACGAACTTGAGGATTTTCTTTCCGCGGGCAAGGACGCGGTATTGTTTTTCGTAGTGCTCAATTTCTTTGTCGCTGAGGCAGAGGATGCCATGGTTGTCCGGGGTGGCAGCTGCATCAAGATGGCTTTTGGGAAAGCCCTTTTTGAAATTGTCTATTTGGTGCTGCACGGCCTCGGATGTAAGTCCCATGAGGGAAAGCTGTTCGAGGTCCTGCTTTGCGGGTTTAAATGTCATGGTCTATGGTGTTTATCATAAATTTTCCCTGACGCTTAGCGGGCCAGAATGACTTTGGCTGAGACGGTCTCTCCTTCTTTGAGACGAACGGTGTTTTCGCCTTTGAGCAGACTGGTGCCGTCGTCATATTGGGCTTTGATCTTTACGATGGCCGGGGAATCGAAACGAGTGGTAAAGATACCCTTTATGTTGGAGATTCCTATGGCGTGTTTGATGCCACCATCTTGATACACTTCCACTTGGGCACCAGCAATGGGGATGTTGCCGAGTACTTCGCCTGAAATTGGATTTGTGAGGGTTTCACTGACTGTCTCTATCTCCAAATAGCAGGTGGTATCCTTGTCGCAACCGGTAAAAAGTGCTATTGGTAAAATGCTGAAAAACAGCATGGCGGAGAGGATGAGATTTTTTTTCTTCATAAATCTATGATTTTTTGCTCGTTGTTTCTATTTTTATTCTTATTTTTGCATGCAAAATTAACAAAATTATTCTATAGATAGATGAAAAAGTTATTTTTTTTAGCATTTTTTTTGTTTGTGGCCTTTGTTGGGTATTCACAAACTATTGACAAACAGGATGAAAAGATGGAAAAGGAAACCCTCGTTGAAATGAATACCAGCTATGGTAAAATTGTACTGAAACTCTACAATGACACCCCGTTGCACCGCGACAATTTCATAAAATTGGTCAATGAAGGGGTTTATGATGGACTGCTTTTTCACCGCGTGATTGACAAGTTCATGATTCAGGGCGGTGATCCCAATTCGAGGGATGCCCAACCCGGCAAGATGTTGGGTGACGGTACGTTGGGATATAATGTCCCGGCCGAATTCCGTCCCGGGTTGTTCCACAAGCGTGGCACCCTCTGTGCTGCCCGCGAGGGCGACGAGGTGAACCCGAAGAAGGAATCGTCGTCTTCACAGTTCTATATTGTTCAGGGACGCGTGTGGTCGGATGCCGACCTCGACCGTATGGAACAGTATATGAATAAGAAATTTACAGAAGAACAACGTAAAGCATACACTACTGTGGGTGGTACGCCTCACCTTGACGGAGAGTATACCGTCTATGGCGAAGTGGTTGAGGGTATGGAAGTCGTGGATAAAATTGCCGCTGCCAAGCGCGACCGTTTCGACCGTCCGCTGGAGGACATACGTATTGAGAATATAAAAGTGATAAAATAGTAATAGAAAATGTTGAAAGATCTTATTTCACAGTACATTGAGGAAATCCGTTCGGCGAATATCGAGAAGTTTGAGGACCGTGCGGCCGAAGTTGAGAAATTCCGCGTCCGTTTCCTGGGGCGCAAGGGTGTGATGAATGAGCTCTTCGAGCAATTCAAGACCTTGCCGAATGACCAGAAGAAAGAGATGGGCATCGCTCTCAATGAGTTGAAAAATGCCGCGATGGCCAAAGTGGAGGAATTCAAGAACTTTGTCGAGGAGAAGATGGACGTCGAGGACAGTCACGACCTGACGCTCACAGCCGACTTTTCCCAGAGGGGCAGCCGTCACGTGCTTTCGGTGACAATGAATGAGATAGCAGAAATCTTTGCCCGTATCGGCTTCACTATTGAGGAAAGTGTGGAAATCGAGGACGACTGGCATCTTTTCTCTGCTTTGAATTTTCCGCCCGACCATCCCGCCCGTGACATGCAGGACACCTTCTTTGTCCAGAAAGAGGAGGGCAAGATGGATGTGGCCCTGCGTACCCATACATCCTCTGTACAGGTGCGTGTGATGGAGACCCATAAGCCTCCCATCCGTATCATTGCTCCCGGTAGAGTGTTTAGGAATGAGGCTATTAGCGCCCGCGCTCACTGCATTTTCCATCAGGTGGAAGGTCTCTATGTTGACAAGAAAGTGACCTTTGCCGACCTGAAGCAGACGTTGCTCTATTTTGCTAAGGAAATGTTCGGCCAAGATACGCAGATACGCCTGAGACCTAGCTATTTCCCCTTTACGGAGCCGAGCGCCGAGATGGATGTCTCTTGCAATATCTGCGGCGGCAAGGGCTGCAATATTTGCAAGGGTACCGGTTGGCTCGAAATTCTCGGTTGTGGTATGGTGGATCCCAATGTCCTTGATGCCTGTGGTATTGATAGTAAGGAATATACGGGTTTCGCCTTCGGTATGGGTGTGGAGCGCATGGCGATGCTGAAATATCAGATCCGTGACCTGCGTCTCTACTTTGAGAACGACCTCCGCTTCCTGCATCAGTTCGACAATATCATCTGATACCATGGCTGTTATCACCATCAACAACATGCGCTTTTATGCGCATCATGGTTGTTTTGAACAAGAGCGAAAAATAGGCACCTATTTCCGAGTAGACCTTGCGTTTGAGGCTGATACATGTCGTGCGGAAGTGTCTGATAACATAGTAGATACGGTGAACTATCTGGATGTGTATCAGGTGGTGAAAAGGGAAATGGAAATTCCTTCGAACCTTCTGGAACATGTAGCCCGCAGGATAGGGGAGGGTGTGAGACATTCTTTCCCTGCAGTGGAGTCTGTGAATGTGAAGGTTAGCAAACTTAATCCACCGCTTGGGGGACAAATGGAGTCTGTGAGTGTTGAGGTTGCATTATAGGTAGCCGTTGTCGTGGAAACTGTAGTAGTCGGCTTTGCCGCTGGGACCAATGGCAATGACGATGTGTTCCTGCAGTTTGATTTCCAGAAGATTTCCCCCTTCGGAAATGCGTTTTGTGAGTTCCCGGTCTTCATGACTGACTTTGAGTGAGCCTGATGGGTGGTTGTGGGCCACCATGAGGCTCACTGCTTTGTATTCGAGTGCATAGCGGAAAAGGATCCGCAAGTCGACAGAGGTAGCGGTGAGTCCTCCCATGGAGATGCGTTGGCGGCCGAGTACCTTGCCGCGGTTGCTGAGGTAGATTGCCCAGAACTCCTCGTGGTCGATGTCGGCCAGAACGGGTGACATGTAGCGGAATAAGTCTATACTGTCCTTGAGAATCAGCTCTTTGTCGTTTCCGATCTCGCTGTGCATGCGCCATCCCAATTCGAGGGCGGCCATGAGGGTGGTGGCCTTGGCTTGGCCAACCCCCTTAATGATACTCAACTGCTTGAATTCCATTTGGGAAAGTGTGGTGAGGCTGTTGCTTGATTTAGCAAGTACCTCCTTGGCTACTTCGACAACACTTTTGCCACGCAATCCGCTGCGTAGGAGGATGGCTAGCAATTCGGCATTTGTAAGTTCCTTTTTGCCCTTGGCTAGCATTTTCTCGCGAGGCTTGTCCTCGTCGGCCCACTCCTTGAGCGTAAGAGAATTTTTTTCATTCATATCTTGCTGTTATTCTATAATTTTTGTGCAAAGATACATGTTTTTTTTTGATTTTGTTTGTCATGTCATAAAAAATTCTTATTTTTGCACATTCAAAGTGAATATAATAAAAAAACATAAACATTAACTAAAGTATGCAGAATAAAGGACTTATCAAATTTTTGGCGTGGGCTTTCGCGCTGGTTTGTTTGTTCCAATTGTCATTTACAGTTGTGACAAACGTTGTTCAGGGCAAAGCCAAAGCTGATGCAAAAAACTACGTTAACAGTGAGCAGGTGCAAAATCTGATTGCACAAAGAACGGCTGATCAGTATCAGGCTCAGATGATCACGGATTCCATCATGAATGCACGTGAGGCTCACTACCTTGACTCCATGGCCACAGAGAAAGTTTATCTCGGCTACACCTACCGCGAGTGTCAAGGTCGCGAAATTAACCTTGGTCTTGACCTTAAGGGCGGTATGAATGTGATGCTCGAGGTCTCTACCGTCGACGTTGTGCGTGCTCTGGCTACCACGAACGCCGAGGACCCCACCTTCGTTAAGGCTGTTGAGAATGCTTTGGCCAAGCAGAAGGTGACCACCAACCGCGACTTTGTCTCCCTGTTCTATGAGGAGATCATCGCGTTGGATCCCGAAGTCTCCCTCGCATCCATCTTTAGCAGCGGTGACCTCCGCGATAAAATCAAGATGGGTGACAAAAACGAGGATGTGATTAAGGCTGTCCGTACCGAGGCTTCCGATGCATATGACCGCACCTACCAGATCATCAGCAAACGTATCGATAAGTTCGGCGTGGCTCAGCCCACCATTCAGAAACTGAGTGCTTCTGAGCGCATCCTTGTTGAGTTGCCCGGCGTGAAGGAGCCCGAACGTGTGCGCAAACTTCTTAAGGGTACCGCCCAGTTGGAGTTCTGGCAGACCTACGACAACAGCGAGGCTCTCCGCTTCCTTGAGGCGGCAGACAAGTTCCTTGCCTCTATCGCTGGTGGCGAGAAGATCGCAGAGGGTGACAGCATCGCTACTACCGAAGCTGCTGATTCCTCTAGCTTGGTTGACCAACTGGCTATCGACAACGCCAATGCCGGTGCCGCTGCCAACAATGAAAATCTTGAAAAAGAGCATCCGCTGTTCTCGCTGCTGATGCCCTATGTCTACAATAACAACCAGCCCGTTCCTGGTCCCATTGTGGGTCTTGCCCATGACAAGGATCGTGCTGCTATCGACCGTATGCTGGCTCAGGCTGCCGAGAAAAAGGTGTTCGACACCCGTTCCGTGAAGTTCCTCTGGTCCAACAAGGCCGATGATGCCCATTTTACCGGCGGTGACATCTTTACTCTTTATGCCATTAAGATTACGACCCGTGACGGTGCCGCCCTCCTCGATGGTAGCTGCATCTCCGACGCCCGCCAGGACTTCTCAACCAACGGCAAGAGCGAGGTCTCTATGACAATGAATAGCGCAGGCGCGCGCGAATGGAAACGCATTACCGGCGAAAATGTAGGAAAATGTATTGCCATCGTTCTTGATGATTTGGTTTATTCCGCCCCCACTGTCAACGGTGAAATTGCCGGTGGCCGTTCGTCCATCACCGGTGACTTTTCGCTTGACGAGGCTAAGGACCTTGCCAACATCCTGAAGAGCGGTAAACTCCCCGCCCCGGCCAATATCGTGTCGGAGGCTGTGGTTGGACCTTCGCTTGGTCAGGAGTCTATCCGCAATGGTTTCTGGTCGTTTGTTCTGGCTTTCATCATTGTGCTTGTCTACATGGTGTTTTTCTACAACCGTGCCGGTTGGGTCTCCGTGTTCGCACTTATTATTAATGTATTCCTTCTTATTGGAGTTCTCGCATCCATTGGCTCGGTACTCACCCTTCCCGGTATCGCCGGTATTGTGTTGACAATGGCTATGGCAGTCGACGGAAACGTGATTATCTACGAGCGTGTGAAGGAAGAACTCCGCGCGGGCGCCAGTTTGTCGAATGCTGTCGAAAATGGTTTCAAGAATGCCTATTCCGCCATCATCGACGGTCAGGTGACTACTTTCCTGCTGGGTATCGTGCTTATCATGTTCGGTTCCGGAGCTGTCCAGGGTTTTGCAGTGACCCTCTGCATCGGTATCGTTACTTCCCTGTTCACTTCCATCTTCATCACCCGCCTGTTTATCGATTCTGCTTTAGACCACAAACGCAAAATGAACTTCTCGTTCCCCTTCTCGGAGAATTTCCTGCGCAATGCCCACATAGATTTCCTTGGCCGCCGCAAGATGTTCTATTGCATCGCTGGCATCGCCATCGTAATTGCCATTGCCAGCTGGGCCGGACGCGGTTTGAGTATGGGTATCGACTTCCAAGGAGGCCGCTCTTATGTGGTACGCTTCGACCAGCCGGTGAGTGTGGCTGATGTCCGCAGCGATCTTGCCAAGCAGTTCGACGAAGCTCCTGAAGTGAAGTCCTATGGCCCCAGTAATCAGGTGAAGATTACCACCAAGTATAAGATTGATGAGGATGGTGATGATGTGAAGGCCGCAATCGTTGAAAAACTCTATAATGGTGTCAACAAATATTATAAGAGCCCTATAGCTCTGGCAGAGTTTGAGTCTACCGAGACCAACCCGTTGGGTATTATCCAATCTGACCAGTTTGGTGCCGGTGTGGCCCGTGACAATCTGGTTCACTCGTGGTGGGCTGTGCTCGGTGGTCTGCTTGTGATGTTTGTGTACATTGGCCTCCGTTTCCGCAGTTGGCGCTTCGGTGTCGGTTCCGTGGTGGCCCTGTTCCACGATGCATTGCTGGTTATTGGTATCTTTGCATTGCTCCGTGGCCTGTTGCCCTTCAACCTCGAAGTTGACCAATACTTCATATCGGCTGTGTTGACGGTTATTGGTTATTCCATCAACGCTACCGTGGTTATCTTCGACCGTGTGCGTGAATATCGCAAACTCTATCCGAAGCGTGACCTTATCACCCACATGAACGATGCTATCAACTCTACTTTGGCCCGTACGGTAAATACTTCGGGAACCACCTTCTTTACTCTGCTGATGATGTTTATCTTCGGTGGTGAGGTGATCCGCGGATTCATCTTCGCTCTCCTCATCGGTGTTCTCGTGGGTGTGTTCTCATCGCTGTGCATTGCCTGTGCTGTTGTTTATGAGATTTCTGGCAAAGAAAAGAATGCTTTAGCCGAGAAGTAAATTATATTATTGTAACAATATAATATAAGTAAGGAAAATGAGTATAAGCACCATACTGCTGCTGATGTTGTTCGTTGGAATATCAATGTATTCCAAGTTCAACAAGAACCTCGTCGCGCAGAGCGTCCCAATGGACGACTCTGCCGACGACGAGCAGGAAGATGCTGATTATTTTTCGGGTGATGAGCCTGTCTCTGAGAACGAGAATCCTTATTTTACTTATGAGACCGTGACCCCTGAGACTTCATGCTATGACATGCCCAAGGAGAATAGTCGCCCCGCTGTTGTGGCAGTTGTCGAAGAACCAGTCCGTCCCCAGTTTGATTTACGGCAGGCTGTGATAGGTCAGGTGATATTGTCCAATAATTATATTAATGAATTAAATCAATAAAATATAAACTTAACATGTAAACGCAATGAGAATGTTTAGAAAAGTACTATTGACATTCGGACTCTTGCTGATGGCGGAAATGGTCGCCCTCGCCCAAGGCACAATGAAGGGAACCATTACCGACAAGAAAACGGGAGAGGCTCTTCCGTTTGTGAACGTCGTCGTCCTGCAAGATGGCAAACAAGTACATGGCGGTACTACCGACTTCGATGGTGTGTTCACCATCAAGCCTCTCGCCGTGGGTACGTATGACATTAAGGTTTCCTTTGTGGGATATAGCCCTTATGAGCGTACCGGCATTCAAGTGAAGGCTACTGGTTTTACTGTCGTTGACATCCAGCTTACGTCTGGAGCCACCAACCTTGAAGAGGTTATCATCGAGGCCGACAAGGTGCCCATCATTGAGGTGGGATCTCCTGAGTCGGGTCAGCGCATGAGTGCGGAGGATATCCAGCGCATGCCTGGTAACTCGGTCGATGCCATCGTGGCTGCTGTTGGCGGTATGGGTTACAGCGATGGTGGTACCAGTACTGCTCGTGGTGAGGGTGGTATGGTGACCATGCAGGGCGGTGTCCGCAAACGTACGGGTATCAATGTACCTAAAGATGCTATCGCTGAAATTCAGGTTATCCTTGGTGGTACGCCTGCCAGCATCGGTGAAGCTATCGGCGGTACACAGATTATCACTTTGAAACCTCCTACCAGCCAGTTCCAAGGTTTGGTCCGTTGGGAGGGATGGCTTGACTATCGTCTGCTCAACTCGTTGGTCGTTTACTTGACCGGTCCTGTGTACAAAATGCCCATTAAAGATGAAAACGGCAATGTTACGGGAGACCGTACCCTTGTGGGATTCCGCTTTACCGGACAGGCCAACTATCGTAATTGGCCCTATTATCGTGCCAAAGGCTATGAGTTCCAGATTGTCGATGACGATATCGTGAGACAGATAGAACAGAATCCTCTTTCATACGATCCCCTCACGGGTGGTATCAACTACACAGCTGAGACTATCCTTCGTCGGGATTCGTTCCATAAAATTACCCGCCTTACCTCCAGCGATTTCACGTCGGCTAGTCGTGTCCCCGATCTTCAGTATTATTCTGTCGCTATGGAAGGTGCCCTCGATTTCCGTTTCTCCGAGTATACGAGTTTGGTCGTTACGGGAGAATTCAGTGCCGCTCATGCTCCCGGTGGTGGCATCTCTCCGTTGACTATGCCTCTCGTTGGCGCCGGTGTCGGTGAATCGAAAAATATGGTTCTGACGGTTGACTTTACTCAGCGTTTCAAGGATCCTCAGGTTACTAATGAGGAGGAGGCTCAAGCCTCGTCTCCCATCAAGAATGTGATGTATAATATCACAGCCATGGTCAACCGTGCCACATCGAAGTCTTACAATGAAAACTTCGGTTCGAGCCTTGACGATGTGTTCAAGTATGGTTATGTTGGTAAGTTTATCACGGAGAAGGAACGTAGTTATGAGGATCAGCTCATTGATTATTATGGCACCCAGCGCTGGGCTAAGGTTCAGAATGCATGGCGCGATAAAGTGACCTATGTCTCCGGCAGTGGTATCTATAATCCTATTCTGGCTAACTATAATGAGCAGCTCTTTACTAGCTCTGAGTTTGCTGATATTCAACCTAATCTGACTCAGCGTGAGTATATTCTTGGTTACAAGGGCTTAATGAATGGTGATTACCCAGCGAACATCTATGGTAGAATCTCGAATGTCGGTGTGCAGAGCGGTTCTTTTGCCCTTTCTCAGGACGATTACATCTATCTCTCTGCCAAGGCCTCGGCTGATGTCTACGGGCATGAAATCGAGATTGGTTTCCAGTATGACCAGATGTGGAACTCCTACTACCAAGTTGGAGCCTATGGTCTTTGGACGCTCATGCGTGACGAAGCCAACAAGCATATCCAGCAGTTGGATCTTGACAATCCTATTTATGAGACTCGCGGTTCACAGCTCTATGTCAACTACAACCGTAAACTCAATATTGATGCACAAACCGAGTTCGATAAGTCCTTCCGTACTTATCTTATCAGTAATGGGTTCACTAATACTGATGGTAGCGCTATTGATGATTACACGTGGATTGACGTTGACCGTTACATGCCTGAGGACTTTGTTAATGCCGGTGGTTTGAGCATGTTCTCAGTCGATGAGATGTTCAATGACGGTAATGGCGCATATGTTACCTATTACGGTTATGATCATACAGGTGAGAAATATAGTGGTTCTAACTGGAGCCTTGACAAGTTCTTCAATCTTAGCGATGGTAAGTATCGTTATGCTCCCGCCTTCTCGCCCATTTATGCGGCCGGTTATATTCAGGATAAGTTCTACTTCCAAGACCTTATCTTCAATGTTGGTGTCCGTGTCGACTACTTTAATGGCAACCAATATGTTATGAAGGATCCATACCTCTTGTATGAGTCTTATACTGTTGCCGATCTTCGCGCTAATCCCAGTTTAATTGGTGGTGGCGGACAATACCTTAACAATGCTGGTGACGACTGGGTCCCCTATGTTGACCAAGTCTCCAATGCAGAAGGTGCTAGCAAACCTATCATCAAGGGTTACCGTGACCAGTCTGGCAAGTGGTACAATGTTGATGGTGTCGAACAGATTAATACTTCGGCTATCAATGGTAATTCTGGAAAGCCCACCCCGTATTATACGGAAAGAGGTCTCAATGCCATCACCAATAATACTGTCGGTACCGAGGCCTTTGAACGCTACACACCTCAGATTGTTGCTATGCCGCGTATTGCATTCTCTTTCCCCATTGGCGAGAAGTCGCAGTTTAAGGCCAGCTACGACATTATTGCCCGTCGTCCCTCTAGCGGCTGGCAAGCTGACTACTACAGCTACCTCTTCATGAAGCAAATCAACAGCATTAGCAATCCTAACCTGAAGCCTGAGCGCATCACCAACTACGAGCTCGGCTTCCAGCAGGCACTTAACGATAATTCCGCTATCAGCGCGTCTGCCTACTATAAGGAAACCCGCGACTTGATTCAGCTTGTCCAGTATGCTGGTGCTGACCCCAATCCCAACTATTACAGTTACGACAATAAAGACTTCCGTACTATTAAGGGTGTCACTTTGGCCTATGACCTTCGTCAGACCAAGAACATCCGTATCAATGCCAACTACACCCTCCAGTATGCCGAGGGTACCGGCTTGTCCTCCGGCACCATGACTGAACTTATCAAGGAAGGTTATACCACCCTGAAGATGCTCAATCCTATTGCTGATGACCGTCGTCATGAGTTCAAGGCCAATGTTGACTTCCGTTACGGTTCAGGTGCCCAGTATAATGGTCCTATTATCACTCGTGTGGTTACTGACAAGGAGACTGGTGAGAAACGTAAGAAAGAGATTAAGGTTCTTGAGAACTTCGGCGTTAACTTCATGGCTGTCGCCCAGTCGGGCCGTCCGTACACCAAGGCTTTCTCCAACTCGCAGTATACTATTGTTGGTGGTTACCGCGGTGCCCGTCTGCCTTGGGGCTTCTATTTCAATGTTGTTGTCGACAAAGGGTGGCCTATCCAGGTTGGCAAGCGCCAGACCTATATCAAGGTTGACATCACCGTCAATAACCTCTTCGATATCCGTAACGTTCTTGATGTCTTCCCCGTCACCGGTAACCCCGAGGACAATGGTTACTTGACTGACCCCGAGATGCAGCAGATTATCAATTCCTATCTGGATCCCCAGGCCTACCGCGACATCTACGCTATCACTCAAAAGAACGGCACTTGGAACTATTCCAGCCCCCGTACCATCCGTGTATCTGTTTCTTATAACTTCTAATCCTAACGCGATAAAAAATTATAAAGATGAAAAGTATATACAGCAAATTAGTATTGGTCTCCTTGCTGCTGGTGACATTCTCGCCGACGGTTTCCGCCCGTGAATGTATTGAGTGCAAGAAAACCAACGCGAAAAAAGCAGTTGTTAAGACCAAGGCCGCTGCCTGTAAGCGCGCCCAGAGTACGGCTGAACTCAACATCAACAACGTCCGTGCCCTGATTAATGGTTATGGCAACATGTGGTACGATGGCAGTATTGCCCAGTATCACTTGCCCAAGAACAGTAATACTTGCCCGCTGTTCTGTGCCGCTCTCTGGATTGGTGGTACCGACGTCAACGATCAGCTTCGTATTGCCGCTCTCCGTTTCGGATCCGATGGCGATGACTACTGGCCGGGTCCCCTGAAAATCAATGGTACCGCCTCCATTGACCTCCCCGTTTGTAACTATTACGACAAACATTACATCATCACTAAGTCTGAGGTGCTGGCTTTCATGGACCACTTCGACTACTCTGGAGCTGTGGTTACCCAGAAGTCTGATCCGGGTGATGACCTTACTGAGGTCATCCTCAACTGGCCGGCCACTGGTGACGGTGGTGATGACCTCACCCCCTACCTCGCTCCATTCTTCGATGCTGACAACGATGGTGTCTATAACCCCCATAATGGTGACTATCCTTGGTATGACTTCAATAATGAGTTGTGCCCCCGTACCATTAAACAGCAGCATCCTGAACGCGCCAATGTTTCGTTGCCCACCATGGAAACCGAACAGGGATATGTCAAGGGTGGCATCCTTTCCGATCAGGTGCTGAAGGGTGACCAGACCATTTGGTGGGTCTTCAATGATATGGGTAACACCCATACCGAGACCAAGGGCCAGCCTATCGGTCTTGAGATTCGTGCTCAGGCTTTTGCCTTCTCCACCAACGACCGAATCAACGACATGACTTTCTATTCCTACGAGATTATCAACCGTTCCACCTATGAACTCCGCGACACCTATTTCAGCCAGTGGGTTGACCCAGACCTGGGTTATGCCTTTGATGACTTTGTCGGTTGCGATGTTCGTCGTGGTCTCGGTTACTGCTACAATGGTGACGGTAGTGACGGCCCCGGTTCCGGTAGCTACTCCGGCATTCCTCCTGCAGTTGGTATCGACTTCTTCCAGGGTCCCTACATGGATCCCGATGGCAAGGACAATCCCAAAATCGATTTTGAATATATCCTTGGCCGTCCCACGAGTGAGCCTGTTTATAAGCTCCTCGATAGTTACAGAATGAAGAAGAAGGGAACCAACATTGACTCTGTCGATGCACAGGGACGTGTTGTGTATGATACTATTGATATCTCTTACCATGCTGACGATTTCTTCGCTCTTGATTATCGTAGCTGGTATTTCAGACAAGGTGACGCTATTGGCAACTGCGCTATCAATGGTGTGAACTTTGGTAACAATATTGTCGACGATGAGCGCTTCGGTATGCGCCGTTTCGTGTACTACGACAATGGCTCCAACGCTATCAATGGTGAGCCTACAAAGGCTTCCGACTATTACAACTACCTCCGTGGTTATTGGAAAAATAACCAGCGCATGAAGTTTGGTGGTAATGCCATCGCTACGGGTACCACTAACCTCGACTGCGATTTCATGTTCCCCGACGACTCTGACCCGTGGAATTGGGGTACTGATGGTAATAATCCTAGTGACAATGGTTTTACTGAAAGTACTTGGACCGAGATTACCGCTGGCAACAAGGCTGCCGACCGTCGTTTCATGCAGTCTGCCGGTCCTTTCACCTTGAAGCCCGGCGCTCTGAACTACATCACTGTGGGTATTCCTTTCGCTCAGGCCACCAATGGTGACAACTGGTCTTCTGTCCAGTTGCTTCGTCAGATTGACGATGTCTGCCAGCGCCTCTTTGAGAACTGCTTCAAAGTCCTCGATGGCCCCGATGCTCCTACCCTTACTGCGCAGGAACTTGAGAATGAGGTTATCCTTTATCTCACCTATGAGAATCCCAATTCAAACAACTATGGTGAGTCCTATATTGAGGCTTCCTCCTCCATCCCCAGCTCTTACACTGACGAGAAAGGTGAAAGTCACGCCTATGATATTTTCTACCGCTTCGAAGGTTATCAGATTTATCAGCTGAAAGATGCCAACTGCTCCATCGCTGATATCGACGATCCCACCAAGGCCGCTCTCGTCGCCCAGTGCGATATTGAGAACTACTATGATTCTTTAATCTATTCTTGGGATAAAGATGAGAACGGTGATTCTGTTCTTGTTGGTAGCACCAACGATAATCCCAGTCTAGCTATTGGAACTTTGACCAATTACACTCAGGATACCCGTACTGGTATTCTGACAGGTACTGTCAAGGTTGATGGTGCCAACGCTGGTATCCAGCATGTGTTCCGCATTACCAAGGATCAGTTTGCCTCAGGTGTTAACACTGACCTTGTTAATAACCGTGAGTACTACTATGTGGCCATTGCTTATGCCCACAACCGTTACAAGGAATATTCCCAGACCGACCCCTCTTACCTTGATGGTCAGAAGGAGCCCTATCTTGCCGGCCGCAAGAATGAAAAGGGTGGTAGCATCACGCCTATCACTGTTATCCCCCATAGCACAATCTACGAAGACGGAGGTAAGGTTGCACAGGCTGAGTTTGGCATGAGTCCCCGTATCATCCGCCTTGGTGGCTATGGTAACGGCGGCTCCGTTCTTCGTCTCTGCCAAGCTTCCATCGACACCCTTATGGGTGACCCCACTCAGGGACTTCTCCCCAAGGCTCCGGGTACATTTAATCTCAATATTAATGCTAGCACGGGTGTTGACAATAGTGTCATGAGCACTCCTTGCATCGTTGCTAATCCTAGCTATGAAGAGAACTTTGGCCCGATTAATGTCCGTGTTATCGATCCTTTGAAAATACACGAAGGCCGCTACAACATCCTTTTCAAGAATGCTGCTAAGAATGATACCACTTCGATCGCCAACAATACGCGTTGGTGCATTGTGCGCGATGGCGGTGGACATGTCGACTCTACCTATGCCGATGGACATTGGACTTACCGTGACACCATCTGGTCTGACTTTGAGATTGGCCGTTACAACGAACAGCTTTTCCTCGACCTCGGTCTCTCTGTGACTCTTGTCAATCCGAAGGCCATTGCCACAGAAGTTACTTATATCCCCAACTCGTATATTTTCATCGGTGGTATCTCCTCCAAGGGCGCCGTCTTAGGTTCCTCAATGTCGTTTGCCGATGAGAACAAGCGGTGGCTCAGTGGTATTGCTGATAACGATTCCTATTTTATGTACAACTGGATTCGTTCGGGTTCGCAATTTGCTGTCGGTACTGTTGGATCCTTCACGAGCCGTACTGCCAAGTATAGCGTTTCCGAGTCTTATCTTGATGAAGACTACTTCCACGCTTATCAGAAGGGTACCGGCATCGAGGCCCGTACTGTTGAAGAGGCTCTTGACAAAGACCAATCTTTCGAGAATGTTATTTATGGTTTATGGGGCCCCTATGGCTTGACTTCTGTCCAGCCGTTCCATCCAGGTTTCAACTACACTTATTATATGGCACCCGACGATACATTGGCTGCCCTGGGCATAAACAAGAATGTTCTTGAGCGTAAATTGATGGTCTACTCC
Source organism: uncultured Bacteroidales bacterium (assembly GCA_900318835.1). GTDB lineage: Bacteria > Bacteroidota > Bacteroidia > Bacteroidales > P3 > Colimorpha. The sequence goes on along the minus strand of ONLW01000018.1, from coordinate 15,073 downwards.
TCCAATAGGGCTCTTAACTATAGCGCCTTGGCCAATCTGCCCAGTGTGCAGGTTGTCTTCACCGCCGATACTTCCAAGTGGACCCGCTGTCCTGTCATCGAGATGTGTGATGACTTTACCCAGTCGGAGGGCAACGCCCGCAAGTTCAGTTCCCGTCGCCACGCTTCTGTCAACAAAGAGGGTAAGACCTGTGCTGACCTCGGCATTGCTGCCAATAGCAACGACCCCGGCAACCCCGCTTATATCAGTGAGAATGGTATGGGTTGGTTCCCTGGCTATGCTATCAACACTTGCACTGGCGAGCGTCTCAACATCATGTTTGGTGAGGATTCGCGCTATGTCCAGCACAACGGTGCCGATATGATGTGGAACCCCGATGGCTCCACGATGGAAGGCTCGCAGGACTATGTCATGGGTGGCCGTCATTACATTTATGTGATGAATGCTACTCGTCAGCCGTTCCGCAACATGCGCACCGGCTCTTTGGTCACGACTTATTACAACACACCTTCTTACGATGCTGGTCGCTGGGCCATGCAGATGCTCTCGTCGCTCGACCGTTTGATGAAGGCTACTCCTACGGCCGCTGGTGGTAACTACATTTTGAGAAATGGTCTTACCGATGAGGCTGATGCCGGTGCCGATTCGCCCAAATCGCTTGTCCGCGACTCTATCGCCATGCTCTATGCCTCTGTCGCGTGGGTTAACATGCCCCTCGTAAGCAACCGTTACCAGTTTACTAACCCGATGGATATTCCCTGCGACGTTACTATCAATATAGACGTTCGCAATCCCTACGGCACTTTCATGTCACCTAACCGCACCACCTCTGCTAATGCCGGCGCCTTGACCATGAACCATGAGATGCCTGCCTACCAGTTTGTGCTTTCTGCTCAGGATGCCGTCCTCGAGAACCTTGCTACCCGCAGTAATGCCAGACAGGACTTTATTGATTCCATCCTCGGACAAATCAATGTTGTCCCGAACCCCTACTATAGTTATTCCCAATATGAGACCGCGAGCCAGCTCGAAACCAAAGTCCGCATCGTCAACCTGCCTACTGGAATTGAGAACGGTGTCAAACAGGGTTGTACCATCCGTATCTACACTGTGGATGGCACCCTTGTTCGTACCCTCGGTCCTACGGCAGTCACCCGCGATGCCAGCATTGGAGCCGAGAACACCACCGTCGACTGGGATCTCCACAACCAGGCGGGTATCCCCATCGCTGGCGGCATGTACCTCATCCACGTCACGGTTCCCGGCATCGGCGAACGTGTTATCAAGTGGTTTGGCACGATGCGTCCCGTTGACCTCAACTCCTTCGGTTTCTAATACAGTATGATAACACTTAAATTATTACAGAGATGAAAAAAATATTAAGAATATTTGCTGTAGTTGTGATTCTCACGACGCTTTCCGCTCCGTCGGCCCAGGCTGGCAACGATGAACGTCGTGGAACCGCGGGTGCCTCCGAGTTGCTTGTCAATCCCTGGACCCGTAGCACCGGTTGGGGTGGCGTCAACATCGCCAATGTCCGTGGCCTCGATGCTATGTTTAACAATGTCGCCGGTCTCGCTTTCGTCAACAATGTCGAGATCTCCTATGCCAACACCATGCTCTATGGTGGTCGCAGCGGCCTCTCAAGTGGTGCTTCCATCAATGCCTTTGGTCTTGGCATCCGTGTCTTTGAGGCCGGTGTCCTTGGCGCCTATGTGATGGCTATGGGTTTTGGTGACATTGATGTTACTCGGTTCGACTGCCCTGAGCCCATCAATGGTACCTTCTCGCCTAGCTACATGAACATCAATGTGGCTTATGCCCACAGTTTCACCCGTAGTATCCATGGCGGTGCCGTCATCAAGATTGTCACTGAGAGCACCGACAACGTCTCGGCCTCCGGTTTCGGTATCGATGCCGGTATCCAGTATGTCACTGGCGAGTTTGACCAGCTTAAGTTCGGTATCTCCCTCAAAAACTGGGGTCCTTCGATGAAGTTCGATGGCACCGGCCTCTCCCTGCAGACCATTGGTACCGGCGGTAACAACTTCACCGTCCAAACCCGTTCAGCCGAGATGGAGTTGCCCACCTGCCTTAATATTGGCCTTTCCTACGACTTCTTCTTTGAAAAGTGGGATCAGAGCCTCACCGTGGCAGCCAGCTTCACCTCCAACGCCTTCCTTCGTGATAACTACACGCTTGGTCTTGAGTACAGCCTGCTCAAGATGGTCCAGCTCCGTGCTGGTTACATCTTCCAGCCCGGTCTGTGGGACAAGAGCGACAAGGCTACTGCCAGCAACGGCATCTGCGCCGGTGCATCGGTCGACATCCCCTTGTCCAAGAAGGACGGCAACAATACTGCAATCACCCTCAACTACTCCTACCAGTCGGCCTCGCCCCTCAAGGGCACCCACTCGTTTGGAGCCAGTTTCCGTTTCTAAGAGCTGAACGACAACACATAATCCTTATTGGGAAAGGCTTTTCAACGAGCCTTTCCCACTTTTTAAAACCCAATAAAAACCGACCTTATGTCTGAAATCAAATATTATAGTGAAGAAGGCTTGCAGAAACTCAAAGACGAGCTTCGCCACCTCATCGCCGTCGAGCGCCCTGCCGCTTCGGCTGCCATCGCCGAGGCCCGCGACAAGGGTGATCTCTCCGAAAACGCTGAGTACGATGCCGCCAAGGAAGCCCAAGGCCACTTGGAAGCCCGCATCTCCAAACTCCAGGACCTCGTGGCCAACGCACGTCTCCTCGACGAGTCCAAAATCGACACCTCCAAGGTGCTTCTGCTCTCCATCATCACCATCCGCAACACCAAGAACAAGATGGAACAGAAATACACCATCGTCCCCGAAAGCGAGGCCAACCTCAAGCAGGGCAAAATCTCCATCACCTCGCCCTTCGCTTCGGCCTTCCTCGGCCACAAGGTGGGCGATGTCGTCGAAGTCAACGTCCCTGCCGGCAAAATGAATTTCGAACTCATTAAAATAGAGAGATAGTTATGGCAACCATCTTTAGCAAAATCGTGGCGGGTGAGATTCCCTGCTACAAAGTGGCTGAGACTGAGCATTGCTTTGCATTCCTCGATATCAACCCTGTGGTAAAAGGTCATGTGCTCTGCATCCCCAAACAGGAAGTCGACTACATCTTCGACCTCGACGACGAACTCTTCTCCGAACTCCACCTCTTCGCCAAGCGTGTCGCCAAGGGCCTGAAGAAAGTCTGCCCCTGCATCAAAATCGGCGAGGCCGTGGTGGGTATCGACGTGCCCCACGTCCACATCCACCTCATGCCCCTCAACAAGCCCGGTGACCTCAACTTCGGCCACCATGTCGAAATGTCGGCCGACGAACTCAAGGCCCTTGCCGCCGAAATCGCTGCTGCCATTGAGTAACGTAAAACAGTTTTGTTTGTCGAAAAAAAGGCGTCCTGCAACCCGGCAGGACGCCTTTTTTATTTGTTAATGCCCTGCGTTCACACCCCCCGAACGCCGACCATCGGTTTTTACCCTACCGACACCCTATCATCACCTACCATGGTAGGAGTTGGTAAGGAGTTGATAGGTGGTTTATAGGGAGTTAGTCTTTACCATATTTTTGCCTTTTTCCCCTTATTTGCCGTTTTCCATACTCTCGTAAATGAGGTATAAACTTTCTTAATAAACGTTAAAAAAGCTATTTTTTGCAAAAATATTTTGCCAGTTTAAGAAATAGTCGTAATTTTGCATCCGATTTGAGAATAGAAAAATAGAAAAAAGTAAACGTAACACGTTATGTATCTGACAAAAGAGAAAAAAGAAGAAATATTTGCCCAGTATGGCAAATCCGCAAAAGATACTGGTAGCACCGAGGGACAGATTGCACTCTTCACCTATCGCATCCAGCACCTCACCGAGCTCATGAAGCAGCATAAGAAAGATCAGGTCTCCGAGCGCGCCCTCGTCGGCCTCGTTGGCAAGCGCCGCAAGATGCTCGACTACCTGAAAGAAGTTGACATCGAGCGCTACCGCGCCATCGTCAAACAGCTTGGCCTCCGTAAATAAGGCCGTGCCTCACCAAGGAAAAATAGTTTTTCATATTTATTTGGTTATGGTTGGGTCTGCCCGGGTTCTCCGGGTAGACCTTTTTTAATGGTTATTATTTTATTTCTTCATTATCAATATTTTTTCGTATCTTTGCACTTTCTTTTTGCCGGTCTTTTGATGCCCGACGATGGAGATAGTAATTTGAATATTAACACTTTTATGGGTTTCGGGGGCGGTCCCCGAGGCTGCGGTAAAGTAACAGAAAACAATAAAAACAAATGAACGAACACATTATCACTAAGCGTTTTGATCTCGGCGACGGCCGCATGATTGAAATCGAGACCGGCAAGCTGGCCAAACAGGCCGACGGTGCTGCCGTTGTCCGCATGAACGACACGATGCTTCTGGCTACTGTCTGCTCGAAGAAAGAGGTGGGCGAGAACGTCGACTTCATGCCCCTTACCGTTGACTATCAGGAAAAATACGCCGCCATGGGTCGCTTCCCCGGCGGTTTCTTCAAGCGCGAGGCTCGTCCCTCGGAGCATGAGATCCTCATTGCCCGTCTGGTCGATCGTGCCCTGCGTCCTCTCTTCCCCGACAATTTCCACGCCGAGGTGCAGGTACAGATTACCCTCATCAGCGGCGATAAAGACACAATGCCCGACCAGTTGGCCGCCCTGGCCGCTGCCTCGGCCCTCGCCGTGAGCGACATCCCCTTCAACGGCCCTGTCAGCGAGGTGCGTGTGAGCTACCTCGACGGCAAGTATGTCATCAACACCCCCATGGCTGACATCGACCGCGCCGACCTCGACCTTATCGTGGCCGCCACCGCCGACAATATCATGATGGTGGAAGGCGAGATGAAGGAGGTCAGCGAGGACGTGATGCTCAACGCCCTCAAGGCTGCCCACGAAGCCATCAAGATCCAGTGCTGTGTGCTCGACGAGCTTACCGTCGAGGCCGGCAAGACCGTGAAGCGTGAGTACTGCCACGAGGTGAACGACGAAGAGCTGCGCCAGCGCCTCCATGATGCCGTCTACCAGAAGTGCTACGACTTCAGCAAGCAGGGCATCGCCAACAAGCACCAGCGCGAGGACGGCTTCGCCGCCATCAAGCAGGAGTTTATTGATGCCAACTATACCGAGGAAACCCTCACCGACGAGATCAAATTTATGATTGACCGCTACTACCACGACACGGAGCGCGAGGCCATGCGCGACATGGTGCTCAACGAGCGCACCCGTCTCGACGGCCGTCAGCTCGACGAGATTCGTCCCATCTGGTGCGAGACCGACTACCTGCCTTCGGCTCACGGTAGTGCCATCTTCACCCGTGGCGAGACTCAGTCACTCTCCACCTGCACCCTCGGCACCAAGCTCGACGAGCAGAAGATTGACGGTGCCGTCATCGAGGGTATGCGCCGCTTCTTGCTGCACTACAACTTCCCTGGTTTCGCCACCGGCGAGGTGAAACGCAGCGGCAGCACCAGTCGCCGCGAGGTGGGTCACGGCCACTTGGCCTGGCGCGCCCTCAAGGAGGTCCTGCCTACCGAACAAGAATGCCCCTATACCATCCGTGTGGTCTCCGATATTTTGGAGAGTAACGGTTCCTCTTCCATGGCTACCGTCTGCGCTGGCTGCATGGCGCTGATGGATGCCGGTGTCAAGTTGCGCAAGCCTGTGGCCGGTATCGCCATGGGTCTCATCTCGAAGGGTGACAAGTGGGCTGTGCTGAGCGACATCCTTGGCGACGAGGACCACCTCGGCGACATGGACTTCAAGGTCTGCGGTACCCGCGACGGTATCACCGCCTGCCAGATGGATATCAAGGTCGACGGTCTCAGCTACGACGTGCTGGCCAAGGCCCTCGAACAGGCTCGTCAGGGGCGTCTCTACATCCTCGACAAGATCCTCGAGTCCATCCCCGAACCCCGTCAGGACTATAAGGACTTCGTGCCCCGCATCGAGCAGATCAAGATTCCGAAAGACTTCATCGGTGCTGTCATTGGCAAGGGTGGCGAGGTCATCCAGAAGATTCAGGCCGAGACCAACACCATTATCAATATTGAGGAAGAAGGCGAGTTCGGCATTGTCGACGTCGCCTCGTCGAATAAGGAAGACATCGCTGCTGCCCTCAAGTGGATTAAGGACATCTGCACCGTTCCCGAAGTGGGTGATATCTTTGACGCCAAGGTCGTCAGCATCGTTGAGTTTGGTGCCTTCATGGAGTTCCTGCCCGGCAAGGAAGGTCTGATGCACATCAGCGAGTACCAGTGGGGTCGCACTGAGACCCTCGAAGGCCTCATCAAAGAGGGCGACGAGTTCCAGGTGAAGGTCATCGCCTTCGATGAGAAGAACGGCAAGATCAAGCTCAGCCGCAAGGCCCTCCTTCCCAAGCCCGAAGGCTATGTGGAGGAGAAACCCGCCCGCGGTCCGCGCCGCGAGGGTGGTGAGCGCCGCTCCGGTGGCAATGGCGGCCGTCGTCGCTAAACCATAGTGAGCTATAAATAAACGAAGCGAGCCGCCCAATTGGGCGGCTCGCTTCGTATTCTTCCCGGGAATTTGTTAAAAAAACATAAAAAACGGGGGCCAAATGTCCTATTTTGGCCCTTGGGGTGGTTATTATATAATATGGAGGGGCATGTTTTTTGTTCCTCGGAGAAGGGTGGATTGTGCAGGGAAATAGGGTATGTGGAGAGAGAATAATGTTAACAGAAGTTAAAGTTCCTGCCTTTTGTGTTACATTTTTCCTCTTTTTGCAACTAATATAAATAGAGAGGCATTTTTTTTTGTCCTTCAGGGTAAAGTATGTGGGGATGGAAAATAGTTTGTGGAACGTGAAGTTCTGGGCATGAAAATGTGTCTATATATACGTTGTGGAGATTATAATAAAAACAATAAAGATATCATGGTAAAGAAAGTATTACTGATTGCAGTGGTTTTGATGCTGGCTGCGCTGCCTCTGCGGGCGCAGACGTTGTATGATTCGTATCTTTTCAGCACATGGGTTGACGCCAATGCATGGATAACGCTCGACTCCACTGCCGATACTATGATTGATCCGCCTTTGAACCCCAATTACATACGCAATAGTTTCCGCTCCACTGTGACCAGTATCGGTTTCCCATTCACCTTGGCAGGTGTGGATCATACCCAGTTCTCGGTCAATGTCTATGGTACGCTACGGTTGGGCAGCATCCGGGTTTTAGAATCAAACAGTGGCACCAAGCCGCTGTATATGGTGGGACAGAACATGCCGAAAATTGAACCTTTCGGTGGGAGGATGTGCGTGGACTACTCAAGCTCTGTGCGCAGAGCTATCATTGGCGATAGTGGTAGCCGCGTGTTGGTGGTGGAGATGCGGCTTGCCACCTACAACACTCCCCGGGCCACGCTTAGCGCGCAGGTACAGCTTTTCGAGGCCACAGGCGAAGTGAGGATCGTCTATGGCTCCTCGGTGGGCGACACTCTCCCCATGGCTATACAGAACGGCATTGCCGCCAGCGAGAGCGACGTGGTTTTCATCGATATGGTTGCCGACGAGGCTATTTTCTCGGAGGGTGGCGTGTCGCAGACCAACCCTGCGGGCATGTGGCCCGAAGAAGGGCGCGTCTATTCCTTTACATTCAATCCCGACTATTGTCCACGTCCTGGTGCTGTCAGCATGACGAACAGCAACCCCGACAGCCTCACCCTCGAGTGGAGCGGTAGCGGCAGTCAATACCACCTGTTTATTCCCGATGCCGGTATTGATACCCTCGTCACCGCCACCACAATCACTTTGTCGGGATTGTATGACACCACTACCTACAGTGGTACCCTGCAAACGGTATGCTCCAACGACACTTCTCACTCTGTAGCTTTCAGCTTCTCCACCGCCATCAGCCCTGCTCATACGCCGTTGTTCAGTTGTGACTTCGAGGTCTCCGACGCCATGAATGTATGGGAGCAGCGCTGGGTCACTTCCGGCGGCGGCTCCTGGTCGCGTGTGTCGGACAACACACGCCCTATTGGGAACCGTTGGACGGCGCGGTGCCATTCCGGTTCGGACAATCGGACCAACACATGGTTGATTACGCCCAACATCACCCTGCCTGCCGATGCTAATGGTTACTACCTGCGTTGGAAACAACGGGTGTATGATGAGTGGCACTCTAATCCCATATTTGAGGTGCGTCTTGCCGCGGCGGCCGACACGATAGCCGACGGCGCACCGACGAGTGCTTATTCCACCATACTCTACACCAAGACCGGCGTCACCTCGGGTTATCAAAGTCACCAGATGAGCCTGGCGCAATACGGTGGGCAGACGATAAGGATTGCTTTTGTCGACAACGCCCTCTTTGGGAGGTGCTCCATGTTTATCGACGATATTGAGGTTGTGCCCACCTACAGGCCTGAAATTACTCTCCTGGTGCCCGACAGTGTCGAGGTGGGCGACACTATGCAACTCACGGCTACGGTGAGACAGGGGTACACTACGGGCATGACTGTGGAATGGCATTCTGCCATGGAGGCGCGCGGCGAAGCGTTCCTAACCTACGATAGCCTGCAAGCTACGATAGTATACTACACCGAAGGCATCGACACCATAACGGTAACAGCTATTGGACAATATGGCAACGGCAGTTCGGCGGCCACCATATGGGTACCCGACCCGTTGCGATTTGTCGTGCCGCATACCGCTCTCGCTGCTGATGCCACGTTGGCCGCTGTTCTTGATACCATTGGCTTTAAGGTGACGTTGACCGGTGGCTCGACTATTGGTTTACAGCATACATGGTGGTCGGCTATGGCTAGTCGTGGTGAGGCCTTACTGAATACTACTGCCAGCGACGACAGCGTGCGCCTCGTTTACCTCACCTCAGGCCTCGACACGGTGGTGGTGCATACCGACAACGTTTACGGCCAGAGCAACGACACAGTGATGTTGACGGTATGTCCTGTACTGGATACCCTGCCGTGGGTGGCCGACTTCGGCAACGACTTCCCCTGCTGGCAGGTCCTCAAAGGAACGTGCGAAGTCAACAGCTATGGCCACTTGAGTTTCACAGACTGGCCTACCGCGGTGGTGTCACCGCTGATATATGTGCCTGCCGACGGCGACGTGGTGCTGGAATACAATTGTTCGTATCGCTTCTTCTATGGCAGTACGTTGGTGATGGTCACTACTGACATGATCAACTACGATACCATAGAAGACCATCCTTTCACTACAGGCACACATCCAAGTGTACGTTTATCTCTCAATACTTATGCTGGACAATACATCCGAGTGGCGTTCAAAACTATTGGTCAGCCTCTCCAATATTACCTGACCAAGGTAATTATACGTTACTGCATGAAACCAGTAGTGACTTTGGCGGCAGATGACGGCTACTTCCCCGGCTCGTCAGTGGTGCTCACAGCTACCTTGCAGGAGGGTGACACAACAAGCCTCACCTACACTTGGCACAGCACTTTGCTTGACAGTACTGTCACTCTTAACTCTAATCTTTTAAGCCTTAACTATACACAGTCGGGCACCGACACTATAACTGTCATTGCCACCAACGCCTATGGTAGCGACACGGCTATGGTGGTATTTGATGCTTTGGTTATTACCCAGCCAGAAGTGACCTTGCAGCATACCGAGGCCAATGTGAACGAGCCTACGGTATTTACTGCCGTGCTCAACCGTTGCGTCGCTGAAGGATTAACCTATACGTGGCATAGTGCCAGGCTGGGTGATTTGAATGAGTTTAGCAGATTTGATGGATTTAATGGGCGATGTGAGGTGACGTACAGTGCGGGAGGCCTCGATACTGTGACTGTCATCGCCAGCACCCTTTACGGTGCTGATACCGCTTCGGTGGTTGTGGAGGTCTTTTCCATTACCTTGCCTTGGACAGAGAATTTCAACACTACCATAGCGGTGAATTACAATTCTTGGAATGGTATGTTGCCAAAATGCTGGCGCGGTTACTGGAATGGCACAAACGGCAATCTCAAACCTCAGGTTATCTATGACTATATTCAGAACACTAACATCCGGTCTTATGTACGGAACAACCATGCGCTGCTTTTACAGGCAGGAACCGACGACGGCTACAACAGCATTTCCCTTGTTGTGACACCGGCTTTCGATGTGCCGTTGGCGGGGAAACAACTCTCATTCTACTATATGTTCGAGCAAGCCGAGCATGGTCAGCTCTTGGTGGGCTATATGCAGAACGAGGGCTTCGTGAGCCTTGCTGAGATAGAGCCGCAGGCAACGGGTCGCACCGAATATGTGATATTGAATGGTATGCCTGCCGATGCCAACCGGATAGCCTTCCAGTGGAAGTATGCAGGTTCCCTTTGGTATGGTGTAATCCTCGACGACGTCAGTGTCGGCGAGCGCGTGCCAATAATACGTTTCGTATCCAATAATTTGATTGGATATGTGGCTGACACTACAACTATTACTGCACAACTCGTGAACGAACCCACTGATAGTCTCAGCTATAGTTGGCACAGTTCGCTGATGGATACTACCATTGTAACCCTGGGACCTGTCTTGCCGATTGTTTACGACACTGAAGGCACCGACACCCTCACCCTCGTGGCCACCAACGCCTATGGTAGCGACACCGCCACGGCTGAAGTCAGTGTGATTAATCATCCCCTGCCGCAGGTTACCCTCTCGGATCCTTCCGAGACCCTCGTGGGTGATACCGTGGGTCTCGTCGCCACTCTCAACAACTGCTCGCTCACCGCCCTCACCTGCACCCTCTACTCCTCCCTCCTTGATACTACCCTGACTGCCACCTCTCATCACTCACCTTTTACCTTTTACCTTTCCTATCCCGCTGGCGGCATCGACACCCTTACCGTCATAGCCTCCAACGCCTATGGCACCGACACCGCTCTCGCTTTTTTGCGTGTCATCAATATTGACTGCGGTAACGTGGCTGTACCTTATGGTATGGACTTCGAATCTGTAACTGCCACCAACTTCAACGTCGCTGGTCATCTGCCCCTCTGCTGGGAGAGCAGCTGGAACGGCAGCATTGACACCTATACGCCGCATGTTATCTCTTCCAATGGCTATCCCTTTTTCTATTTGAGCGACCTGCCTAACAACGCTCTCCTCATGGTGGCAGGCAATGTGTCAATCTTTGGCAACTTGGCCGAGACTAGACTGCCCCGCTTCTCCGACAGCCTCCAGCACCTCGCCCTCGCCTTTGACTATCGTTTTGAGAGTATTTCCTATGGCGTCCTTTCCGTGGGCTATTACGATACCACTAATAATTTTGTTGCCGTAAAGATTCTACAGCCCTACACCGGCTCCTACCATCGCGATACTGCCGTCTTCTCTTCCGCTACCCTCCCCGACGCACAGATGGTGCTGCGGTGGACCATCGGTTCCTCATGGTATGTTGTGGCTATCGACAATATAGCGGTTTTCAATGCGGATTCACTGCCAATGGCTCCGCTAGTGGCTATCCATGGTCCTACTACAGCAGGAAACTACGATACCGTTACCTTCACCGCTCAACTGCTGCGTGGCGATACCACGGGGTTGGCTTACACATGGCACTCGACATTACTGGACAGTGTGATGGTTGGCCCGTCGGTACAGTTGTTCTATGATACAATTGGTGTTGATACTCTCAGTGTCACCGCCACTACGGCCATTGGTGTCAACACGGCCATGCTTATTGTCTCCGTTGACACACTTTCCGTTCCCGACACCCTCTGGCGCACCGTCACCGTGACAGCCAATGAGGAAGGTGTGTGTGAATCCTACGGAAGCGGTGTCTACCCCGACAGCAGCACAGTGGAGATTGGTCAGCAGCACAGTGGAGATTGGTTACACGATGGTGGATACTGTCACCGTCGGAGGACACTGGCGGTTTCTCGGATGGAGTGACGGCGGGACTGGCAATCCACGCGACATCCTTGTTACCTCCGACACCGCAATTGTGACTCTCTTTGAATGGATAGAGGATAGCATCGGCATCGGGGAAGTTGAGAAATCAAAGAGGGAAGTGGAAATCTTCCCGAACCCGGCGAGCAGCGACGTTACTATCAAGGTCAGCCGCCCCTCCATTCTCACTGTCATCGACCTCCAGGGCCGTATGGTTATTCCTCCCACCCCCGTTAATTCTCAATTCTTGATTCTTAAATCTCAATTAACTTCCGGCACTTATTTCGTCCGTGTCACTACCCAAGAAAGTGTTACCATTAAAAAGTTGATAATGCAATGAAAATGAAAAGTTTTATCTTCGCTGCAGCGCTGTTGTTTGTCGGCAGTGCTGTGGCTGCCCAAAACGATAGTGTCAATTGCGATACCGTCATTGTTTGTCCATGGGTTGAAGATTTTGAGGATACTGCTGCCCTCGACCTTTGGGGTGAATTGACCAGTGTCGGCAATGGACAGTTCCGTCTATGTCGCCTCAGTGACAGCTCTGCCTGGCACTATGTCTCTAATGATGAAGGAACTAATCATTATCTGTCAACCACCACATCTGGCGCATATTTGGTGTCTCCGGCTATCGTCATGCCCGAAGACGTAGTCGACTTCTACTTGACTTGGAATACGACCAATAACCGTTTCAACGTGAAGGTGGCTCTTGATAGCAGTTATTCTTCCGTGGATAATCTGCAATGGCAACAAATTGCCGGTTCATACGGGTCTCATGGTATCCCGATGTCCAACTATCAGGGTCAGCGCATTCGTTTGGCCATCTCTTCCGCAGTATCTGGAAATGTTAATACCATCGACGATATCAGTCTGGCTTATTACAGTGAGATCCCTGTTATTACCCGTTTCAATGTGCCGAATCGTGTAGGAAAGGAGGAACTCATTGATTTTGAATATAATCTTGGTGAATGCTCCCGGCGGGATCTTGTCGCCACATGGCATAGCTCTTTGAAAGACAGTACATGGTATACGGATGTTTCTCCCAATGGAACATTCCATTATTATTTTTATTATGATACAGTTGGCGCCGATACCCTGACTTTTGTTGTCTCCAATGAATACGGCGCTGATACGCATCAGGTGGTTATCTTTGTCATTGGTAACCCTGTCTGCAATGGCCCGTATGCTGTGCCTTACAGTGAGAATTTCGACAGCATATCCGGTACTGAAATCATCTCAAGTACATCATATAGTTATCTAACCTATACTCTCAACCGCCATTTGCCAGCGTGTTGGGACTTTAGTTGGGATGGTGAGGCTTATAAAAGACCGATGGTGTATAGTGGGCGGTGCAATAACTTCCCAATGCATTGTTCTTCCAGTGCATTGGCTATGATGGCTGGGAGAAAACAAGTAAATGAGGATCCTTATTTTGGAGGCTGGGATTCGGTGGCATATGTCATGCTGCCTGAATTCACTGCCCCCCTCGATACTCTTTCGCTGTCATTCTTTTATCGTCATGAAAACATATCGCATGGAACACTCTCTGTAGGTTATATGGACAGCAATGTTTTTGTGCCGATTGCCGATATGCAAGATGCCCAATATGGGCATGTGGACACGGTGAGTTTCCATGGGGTGCCCGCCACCGCCTCTAGGATGGCTTTGCGTTGGAGCTGTAATCGCTCTCCCTTTTGGTCAGTGATTATCGACGATGTCCGTGTTGTCGAGACCAACCCGTTGTGGATGAGACCCGACGTCCGACTGTCGGGGCCTTTCTCTGCCAGGATTTACGACACGGTTGTATTTACCCCTCAACTGCGCCGAGGCGACACCACCGCCCTCACCTACACCTGGCATTCTTTCCTCCTCGACTCTACATGGACAAGCGGACTCGTTTCCTCTCAATCACTCGTCTATTCTTTTGCCGGCATTGATACACTCACTTTGACAGCTTCCAACTCTTTTGGCAGCAATAGCACTAGTGTGGTGGTACGTGTATTGGATTGTGATAGAATAGCCCCCCCCTTCTATGAGGATTTTGAGGAGATTGCTGCCCAGGCTTGGGAACGGAATGGTGAGTTGCCGACCTGTTGGAGAAGCACCTGGAATAGGAGTAATCATGCACCGCATGTCATCCCACGCAATGGCTACCAGTATATCAACGTGCTGACCAACAAGGCTCTCTTGATGGTGGCGGGTAGAAACTCTGGTTATGATACTGTGGCGAAAGTTACGCTGCCACGTTTCAATCAGCCCTTGCAGGAACTTGCTATCGCCTTCGACTATTGTTTTGAGAATACCAACTGTGGAATCCTCACTGTGGGCTATGTTGATAGTAACGATGCGTTTGTCGGTATAGCCGACATGACACCCTATGCCGGCAGCTACCGTCGCGAAACCGTTCTCTTGAACTCCATACCTGACAGCAACGCCCGCCTCGCCTTGCGTTGGTGGTGCAGCAGAGAGACCTACTATGGCGTGGCTATCGACAATATAGAGATTATTAGCTCATCTCTTGTCCGTGACACTTGTAACTATCATGCAGTACCCTATATTGAAACCTTTGAAGACGCACCAGTAAATCAAATGCCTGGGTGCTGGATGATTCGCTGGATCGGTTCTGCTCGCAACAAACCGATGGTCGTCATAGAGAGTCCTTATGGAGATGGTAGGACGCTAAGGATGGGTGCGGACCGGGACTCCTATGACAAAGGTCTGTCCATGGTGGTGCTTCCAGGCTTTGACCGCCCGTTGGATCAGTTGTCGCTGGCTTTTGACTATTGTCAGTATTGCCCCACTCACGATGATACATTGACGGTGGGATATTTGGTTGATAACGTCTATACTCCACTGCGCACCTTACCGAGCGCATACTTGTATTATGATGTGCGTCGCGACACCATCCACTTCGGTGGTGTGACGGCTTCTGGGGCTCGGATGGCCATCCGATACCAGAACAATTTAGAGCGGGGAAGTAGCAACGCCTATATTGACAATATCAAAGTGTTCGATGTCAACCATACATCTGATACTCTCTGGCGCACCGTCACCGTGACGGCCAATGAGGAAGGTGTGTGTGAATCCTACGGAAGCGGTGTCTACCCCGACAGCAGCACAGTGGAGATTGGTTACACGATGGTGGATACTGTCACCGTC
>ONLW01000015.1 GCA_900318835.1 uncultured Bacteroidales bacterium | reverse complement strand
ATACAAATTCAAATCCGTTCTCTCAAAAAACTTCTGTAAATAATTAATTCACAATAATTTCAAAGAACTTTTACTGATTTTTAGTGGACAGCAATGATTCACGATTAAAAAAAAATGTGTATCTTTGCAATCCAATTCTAAACGGAAAAGATATGTCAGACACACTGGTTATTACCCCAACTTACAACGAGAAGGAGAATATTGAAGCCATCATCCGCAAGGTCTTCTCTCTCGAAAAAGAGTTTGATATGCTTATCATCGAGGACAACTCACCCGATGGTACGGCCGATATCGTGAAGCGACTGATGCGGGAGTTTCCCGAACGTCTTTTCATTGTAGAACGTAAAGGAAAACTGGGTCTCGGCACCGCTTACCTCGACGGCATGCGCTGGGGCAACGAGCACGGCTATGACTACATGATTGAGATGGATGCCGACTTTAGCCACAACCCCGACGACCTCATCCGTCTCTACGATGCCTGCTCTTCGGGCAAGGGCGATGTGGTGGTGGGCTCGCGCTATGTGGGTGGCAAGATTTCGGTGGTCAACTGGCCTATGGGCCGTTTGATGATGAGCTACTATGCCTCGAAATATGTTCGTATCGTTACCGGTATGAAAGTCTGCGATGCCACCGCCGGCTTCGTCTGCTGGAGCCGCCGCGTGCTTGAGAAGATGAAGTTCGACAAGGTGAAGTTCGTGGGCTATGCCTTCCAGATTGAGATGAAGTACACGGCTACGCGACTGGGCTTCAGGGTCTACGAGGTGCCCATCATTTTTACTGACCGCGTCCTCGGTGTCAGCAAGATGAGCATGAAGATTTTCAAGGAAGCTTTCTTTGGCGTATTCAACCTGAGATTTAGAAATTGGAGAAACTATTGATATGAGAAAAGTACTTATGACTCTTGCGGTGCTGCTGATGGCTGGCACCGCTTTTTCGCAGGAGAAGCTTCTGCAGTGGGATCAGCTGATGGACCATAGCTTGTACCCCCAGCGCGAGATGCGCGGATTTACCTTTGTTCCGGGCACCAACAATGTGATGTACCTTAAGGACACTGCTTACATGCTTTTCGACGGGAAGAAGGAGCGCGCGATGACCGCCAAGGAACGTGAGATGTTCAAGGAGAAGATGCAGCCCGCCAAGGACGAGCGTGTGGAGAAGAAGGAGGGCAACCTCTATGTCGACGGCAAGCTCGTGGAGCACGGTGATGGCTATGACATCGTTCTCGGCGAGAGTGTCCACCGCAACGAGTTCGGCATCGACGGAGGCCTTTTCTGGTCGCCCAAGGAGACCCGTCTGGCTTTCTACCGCATGGACCAAAGCATGGTGGTCGACTACCCCATCGTCAACACCAAGGCCCGTGAGGCCGAGGTACGCAACATCAAGTACCCCATGGCCGGCATGAAGAGCCACGAGGTGACGGTGGGCGTGTGGAATACGAAGACGGAGAAACTGGTCTATCTCAATACCCGCAAGGACACCACTGTCCACGAGCGCGAGATGTACCTCACCAATATTGCCTGGAGTCCTGACGAGAGGTATGTGTTCATCGCCAAAATCAACCGCGAGCAGAACCACATGTGGCTCGAACAGTACGACGCCGTTACGGGAGCCTTCGTGAAGGTACTCTTCGAGGAGACCAACCCCCGCTACGTCGAGCCCTGCGAGCCCATGATTTTCACCCCCAAGGGCGACCAGTTCCTCTGGTATTCGATGCGCGACGGCTACAAGCACCTCTACCTATATAATATCGACGGCACGCTGGTGAAACAGGTGACTAAAGGCGAATATGAGGTCGAAGGATTCATCCAGTTCGACAAGAAAGGCGAGAACATCTTCATCTATGCCAATGAGGACAACCTCGCTGGGCGCGACGCTTACCGCGTGAACCTGAAGGACGGGAAAAAGTATCCCCTCACAAACAAAAAAGGTACCCACTCGGTTGTTATCAGCGAGACTGGCAAGTACTGGATTGATGTATATTCGTCGGTTGATGTGCCTGCTGCTGCCGATTATGTAGAAGGTAAACATAAGCAGAATTTGGTGGTGGGCAGACATCAGCTCTACCGTTCAGAGAATCCCCTGAAGGACTATGCTATGCCCGAGGTGAAACTCGGCACCATCAAGGCTGCCGATGGTGTGACCGACCTCTACTACCGCTTGATTACGCCTCCCAATATGGAGAAGGGCAAGAAATACCCCACGCTGGTTTATGTTTATGGCGGCCCGCACTCGCAGTTGGTGACTGACAGCTGGCTGGGTGGCGGCAACCTCTACTTCATGTTCCTTGCCCAGCAGGGCTATGTGGTGTTCACCGTCGATAATCGCGGCACCGACAACAGAGGCTTCGAGTTCGAGAGCTGCACCCACCGCCACCTTGGCGAGATTGAGATGGCCGACCAGATGGAGGGCGTCAAATTCCTCAAGGGTCTGCCCTATGTCGACCAAGACCGCATGGGTGTAGAAGGTTGGAGCTTTGGCGGCTTCATGACCATCACCATGAAGCTGGCACATCCCGAGGTCTTCAAGGTGGGTTGCGCCGGTGGCCCCGTCATCGATTGGAAGTGGTACGAGATTATGTACGGCGAGCGTTATATGGACACTCCTCAGGAGAACCCTGAGGGCTATGAGGCCAACTGCCTGCTCAACAAAGCCAAGAACCTCGAAGGCCGTCTGCTCGTCATCCACGGTGCCGAGGATAACACCGTCGTCTGGCAACACTCGTTGGAGTTCATCGAGCGTTGCATCAACAACTACCGTCAGGTCGACTACTTCGTCTACCCCCATCACGAGCATAACGTGTTGGGACGTGAGCGTTTACACCTCTACCAGAAGATGTTCCAATACTATGAAGATTTTCTGAAATAAGGCGCGTTATTATCTGTCTGTAAGTGGCTGGGAATTAGATTTGTCTATCTGTCAACTCTTTCTCAACTCTTACCCATCTCCTACTCAACCCCTACCCATTACCTACCATGGTGGGTGATGGTAGGTTTTTCGCAGGGTGAAAACTATTTGTGTCATGTAACAATATTTTAGCCCGTCGGACGTTACTAGAAAAAAGACTATTGATTATGTTTACAGGAATCATTGAGACGACGGCCAAGGTCGTCAAGATAGAGAAAGAGAATACCAACTACCACTTCACCCTCGAAGTGCCTTTTGGCGACGAGTTGGCCATTGACCAGAGCATGGCCCACGACGGCTGCTGCCTGACGGTGGTCAAGGTCGACAAGGTTAAGAAACAATATGTTGTCACCGCCATGGATGAGACGATGCTCAAGACCAACCTTGGCACCTGGCAGGTGGGTACAGAAGTCAATGTGGAGCGCTCAATGCGTATGGATGGCCGTTTCGACGGCCACATTGTTCAAGGACATGTCGACCAGACTGCTACTTGTACCAAGGTGGTGGACGACAACGGTTCGTGGCGCTTCTACTTCGAGTACGATGCCAAGAACGCACCCTCCATCACGGTGCCCAAGGGTTCCATCAGCATCAATGGAGTGAGCCTGACAGTGGTGGATTCCGATCCCGGCATGTTCAGTGTGGCTATCATACCTTATACTTATAAGGTGACCAACTTCCACGGTTTCCGTCCCGGCACGGTGGTCAACATCGAGTTCGACGTCTTTGGAAAATATGTCCAGCGCCTGCTGGAGCAGTATATGGCTGCACAGAAATAAGGATTAGGGTACTGGATCGTATCCCGAGCCGCCCCATGGGTTGCAACGGAGGATGCGCTTCAGTGCCAGCCATCCACCTTTGAAGGGGCCGTACTTGCGTATGGCCTCTTGTGCGTATTGGGAGCAGGTGGGCGTGTAGCGGCAGGCAGGTGGCGTGAGTGGCGAGATGCAGGTGCGGTAGAATGCTATCAAGGCCAGCATCAGCCACGAAAGAGGCTTGAATTTCATAGCGTGGCGGTTATGTCTTTCTCCAACGCTGCCAGCAGTTTGTCCATCTTGTGGCTCAACTGTTCGTAGGACATGATTTCGTTGTGGATATAGACCATCGAGAAGACGATGCCGATGCCGTGTTCCTTGAGGAATTGATAGAGTGTGTGCTTGCGCAGACGGTAGCATTCACGTGTCAGGCGTCGCACACGGTTGCGGTCTACGGCATGGCGGAATTTCCTTTTTGGAGCCACAATCATCACCTGACAAGGTGAAAGGTCTGGGACTATAAGCCACTGGACGCTATAAGGGAAAGCCCTCAACCGGTGCCCCTCTTCGTAGAGCTGGTCAATCAGCTGACGGCTGCACAATCGTTCTTCTTTCTTGAATGTGAAGGCCATCGTTACTTCTTGGCACTTGCCTTCTTGGTGGCAGTCTTGGGCTTGGCAGCGGCAGTCTTGGGTTTGGCTGTGGCGGCCACTTTGGGCTTGGTAGGGGTGGCTTTCACGACTTTGGTTGTGGCGACCTTGGCCTTCTCGACTTTCGCTTTCTCCTCTTTCGCTTTCTCTGCCTTGGCTTTGGCTTCCTCGGCTTTGGCGCGCTCGGCGGCGCGGGCGGCACGACGTGCAGCGGCTTGGGCTTTCTTCTCCTCCATGCGTTGCTTGTAAATCTCCTTGTTGGCGATGACGGGCTTGACCTTTTTCACCGTTGTGCCGATGGTGTTTTTCACGCTGTGTTTCACCAACTCACCCTTCGAGGCGATGACGGTGTCGGGTTCTTTGCCCATGATGTAGTTCTCAATGGCCATGGCCATCGAGGGGGCCGACTGGGT
Source organism: uncultured Bacteroidales bacterium (assembly GCA_900318835.1). Lineage (GTDB taxonomy): Bacteria > Bacteroidota > Bacteroidia > Bacteroidales > P3 > Colimorpha. The sequence goes on along the minus strand of ONLW01000015.1, from coordinate 53,012 downwards.
GGGAGCGGCGATGGTGAGCTTGATGCCTTGCTCCTTGAGGGCGGCATGCGTCGAGGTGCCGAAGGCGGCGATGGTGATGTTGCGGTTCTTGATGTCGGGGAAACTTTTCACCAAACTGCGCACTCCGATGGGGGAGAAAAGTGCGATGGCGTCATACTCCTCAAGCTTGAACTTGGTGAGGTCTTTGGGGGCTGAGGTGTACATTGGCGCTTTGGTGTATTTGAACTTGGCCTTGTCGAGAGCCTTGGTGTATTCGGTCTGTTTTTCGTCGCTGCACGGAAAGAGGAACTTCTCGTCGCGGTGTTTGCTCATCACCTCCAGTAGGTCGGAGAAATATTGGTTGCCAAAGAATACCTTGCGCTTGCGGTACTGGATGTAGTTCTGCAGGTAGAGTGCGATGGCCTCGGTGGAGCAGAAATACTTCATCTCTTCGCTGACAGTTTCACGCAACTCTTTAAGCATGCGGAAGAAATGGTCAATCGAATTCTTGCTGTTGAAGATGATGGCGCTGTATTCGCTAATGTGGATACGTGTTTTGCGGAATTCGGAGACGGGGATGCCGACGACTTCAAAAAATTTGAAGAAGGTGATGTCTACATTGTGCTTGTTGATGAGATTTCTATAGGGCGATTTCTCTAAATCGGCGGGTGCCGGCTGCGAAATGAGTATTTTTTTTATCTTCATTCTCTAACTGGTATTCTTCTTAATTTGCTGAATTATTGTATATAATCCATTTTGTGAGTGCCAAAATTGGTATTATTTCGACAATGCAAAGATAGTAAAAAAGATAGAAACTGGAGCTATTTGGAAGTGTTAAAAATATTTTTACCCCTCGTACGAAGCGTACCGTGAAGGCAATTGCAACGAATCCCACGATGAAGGAAAACAGTGTTGTTTGTGCCCCCGGCAGGTAGAAGAAGGGGAAGAGTATCACCGTGACTACCAATGCTTCCAGCATATGGAAGAGATAGTTGTTGGTGATGTAGAGCACCACTGCTTGGCGGTTCTCGAAGGTGTTTCCCAGCAGTCGCAGGATGGCGTTGCGGAGAATGTAAAGCAGCCCCAAACCGGCAGCAAGCAGCAGGTATCCCCAGAGGCTTGTCTGTGGCAGCGCCATGCGGTGTATAGGTAGGCTTATTGCTGCTACCAGCAGCAGGCCCATGGGTAGCATGAGAGTGGTGCGATTCAGGTTGCAGTCACGCGCTAGGCGATCCATCGCACGACGGTCGATGAGTGCTCTAAGTAGCGTAAAAAGCTTGATTTTCCGTAGATGGAAATAGAGACATATCAGTCCCGTGAGCAGCAGCAAGGAGACGAAAATCCAGGCGGGCTCGTGGTTTTCGGGGCGCACCACAACATGGCTGTGCTGTACCTGCAGTGAGTGGCGTTGGAACATTGACTTGCGGAACACGGTGTCCTTCACCTCGCGTGGACGATGGATGGAGTCGAACGGAATACCCGTGTCGACCTCCGTCAATGGATTCTCCTGGAGGTTCCATTGCCAGAAAGGCAGTGCTGTCAGGTTTAAGGTGTCATTGAGGTTTTCCGGCATGGTGCTAGTGGTTTAAGAGAATAATTTTCTGTGTATGATGTTGTCCGTCAATGATGCTGGTGGCGAAGTAGATGCCTGTCGGCAGCGCTGTGGCGTCCCAGCGGTATGCTTCTTCCCTGGTCAGTGTGAAGGTGGCGAGTGTGCGTCCGAGGGCATCGGAGATACGGACCTCGGTGTCATGTGGCCCGGCAATCCACACCTGGTCCGTGGCGGGATTGGGAAAAATCGTCATCGGCAATACTGTCATTTGTGGAGGCTCAATCCCCACTGTCGGTACAAGACAGTCCCATACATAAGCTGTATCCCACAGGGCCAGAGGAATCTGCAGGTCGTCGATCCACACGCAGTCGCTACCGCGGCTACCAGAAGCATCCTTGGTGTAGCGCCAGCAGATGGTGTGGTGACCGGCGTTCAGAACATGAATACGGTGGTCCCAATCCATGTCGCCCCAGGCTTCGGGAATAAAACCATAGCCGTCGACGGAGAAGACCATCTTGTCGCCACCGCCCTCGGTCGAGGTTTTGACCCAGTAGCTTATGGTGTCGCGCATCAGCATCTCCACTTCGAGGCACAATTGTGTTGACAAGCCATCGCCGATGGCTCCCGAACGGGCGCTGAAACGTCCAGAGTGGCTTACGGCGCTGTCTATCACCCAGGCTATACGGTTGCTGTTTCGCCAAGGGTGACTGTCGAAGCCGTGCTCGAAACTCTCGATGCGCTGGCAGGGCTCGAGCCAATAGAGTTGGTGGTCAGTCCAATGGCCCAACTGCAGGGTGCTGCCAATGGCTAGTGCGCTAAGACTGTCGGATGTGGTGAAGTCGAATATGGTGTCGGCCGAGGCCAGGCTGCTGCCAATGGGCAGGTCTTGTACTTCGAGCCACAAGGAATCGTAATGGCCGGTGGTGGTGGCTGTCAGTTGGTAACTGTGTCCTGGAAGTATGCGTCGAGGTTCGCTGCCGTCGGCGTTGAGTAGCTTTAGGCTGAGGGTGGGATTGGAGGAGGGAAGAGCATGGGCGAGGTCAAGTCTGCACTCCATGCTGTCGCTCCGGATGGAGAGTGTGGCTTGCCATAATGGCCACTGACCGATTTCCAGTACCGTCACCGGCAGTGTCGCCTCACTCTGGCAATGCGGCAACAGCGAGTCGATGACCAAAAGCTGTTCTGCTATCAGTGCGCCGTTGGACTGGTCAATAGTCTGACTAAGTACCACTCGGAGGCTGTCGTAACGCAGATTGCCAATATTCTCTACCATGCAATGCACCGTACTGTCGGTCACTACCACGTTGCGCAAAGTCACGCCGTGTTCCATGGTCTCCACGGTGAAAGTGTCTATGCGTGGACGCAGGTTTGCACCTGAGGCTGTGAGGATTACTGGTAGAGTGTCGAGTGTGCGGCTGAGATTGATGGTAGCGGTGCCTGAAGGCCCGATGACGGAGTGCCCCAGTACCTCATTGCCTTGCATGAGGGAGATGGTGGCGCCGATAGTGCCGTCCACATACACTTGGTTCTGCCCGTTGTAAAAATTGTTGGTAAGGTGAAAGTCAATCTCTTGGGGAACACCGACCCAAGGTCTCAATGTGGGATCACCGAAGAGGCAGTAGACCTCCCAGTAGAACTTGTCATAGTAGGACCCCGATGCTGTAACTGCCAGATTCCCTGCTGCGAGTAACTCACCCATGGTGGTGATGGAGGGCTGGCGACCAATCAAGGCGTCGAAGGCGCCACTGGCCGTGCTGTCATAGGCTGCGGTGAGACTGATGGGGTATTTCGGACCTATGGCCCAGAAATAATCTTCGTACCAAAGGGTTGATGTAGTGGCACCAATTACTCCCACACCGCCCCCCACTGGCAGTCGCAGCAGTTGTTCTCCGAAGCATGTTCCGGCGAAGGAATTGCTTCTGCAACAGTTGTTCACGTAGACCATGGGCTGGGTTTCGTGGGCTTCTTCCACACGTCCGATGGTCAGCGCCGGCGAGTTCCAACCCGCTTCGGTGCAGTGGGCCGTGTAGTTCAGCAGGCCTACACCGAGACCAAGGTCAGCTACAACGGAGTCGAGCTGCTCGCCCGACTGTGGATTGTAATAGCAGAGTGTATCTATCTCTGGGTGAGATGATTTTATTTCCTGCTTCAGGTAGTTTACCTGTCCGTTAGTGGTCAAGGGCGCAGGGGTGGCAGTCTCTTTTCCTGCCACCAGTAGCATGCGTCTCAGTTGGAGGGTGTCGATGCCGTCAAACTGCTCATAACGAAGCGTTTTCTCCACCACGGCGCGCAGTTCGGTGGTGTCGTTCACCGGCCAGCGGCCCAACATGGACTCGGGCAGGTAGTCGCCCGAAAAGTCGGCATAGTAGAGGTCGGTGATATGTTCCTCACTTTGGAGCGAAGTGTTTCCGATAAAAGCCTGTATCTGAGCGGCATCGCCCACCAATAAGATGTAATTTGGCGCAGGATGCACCGGATTGTTGTTCGCAAAGAAAGGCCGCATCATTTCCTTGATGCTGTCGCGCTTATGGGTGTTGACGTAGAGTTCCTCCACGTCGTAGCCTTCTTGTCGTTTCCACTGCACAAACGGCTGCAAACCAGCCTCAAACTCCGGTCGCGAGACAATAAGCAATCTGTCCTCCTTTGAGGGGAGCGGAGAAACGTTCCCTACTTTTAGAGTGGCTCTGATTGTGGGCCATTCCCGCAGGTCTCCTCTCACAGGATTGTATTCTACAGGCCTCACTGTCAGGCGATAGACCTCCTCGTTCCCCATGCGACCCACATGCTCAACCTCCAGCATGTCACCTCCGCGATACCAGTCGTCAGTGTTATAAACTTTGTAATTAGGCTCGTAGCCGGGCCACCCTCGGTCTTTGAACCATCCCTCGGTGATGGGTGCCACAAGGCAGTTCTCGTCGCCGAAAACAAAAAAGCCCTTGGTGGTCACCGCCTCGCCCTTTACATCGTTCACCATTAGGGTGCTGCCTTCGGGAAGGCGTATCAAGGTGCTGATTGTCGGAAGGTTGGGGTTTCCCACAGGACCATTGCCCAAAAACAGGCAGTCGCTTGTGATTTCGTGATAGTCCCAGCCGACAACCATCAGCCCTACCCCGGAGAAATGGAAATGTACCTCTAACTCCCCATTGCCCACCTCTTGGATGCTCAGTGGTGGTGTTTTCGCCTTCTGGGCAAAGGCTATGGTGCCAGACAAAAGGCACAGTAGCAATAGGATATGGCGTTTTAAGCGCATTTTTTACTAATGATTTACCGATGCAAAAATACGAAAAAAACTTGTTCCGCGAAAGAAAAACCTACCTGTCCCTTACCATCTCCTACCATGGCAAGGGATAGGTAGGAGATGGGTAGGAGATGGTAAAGAGTTGGGTAAGACTTGATGGGTACATGTAATTGGTTTATAGGATGTTGCGTTGGTGGTGAAAAGGGGTGGTTTTCAGCTTTGAAAAAAAATTTTGCAGTGTCGGTCATTCTTTGTATTTTTGTAATCTCAAATTTGAATGCTATGGCCACTGTAAAATGCTCAATACCAAAAGGTACGCGTGACTTTCTCCCAGTTGAGATGGCGCGCCGCAACTATATTTTCGACACCATCCGCAAGGTGTTCCGCGCTTTCGCCTTCGAGCCTATCGAGACCCCGTCGCTGGAGAACCTCTCCACGCTCATGGGTAAGTATGGCGAGGAGGGTGACAAGTTGCTCTTCAAGGTGCTCAATTCGGGTAACTTTATGGAGAGTGTTGATTTTCAGCAGGACTACCACAAGGTGGCGCCGCAGATTTGCGACCGTGGCCTGCGCTACGACCTCACGGTGCCTTTCGCCCGCTTTGTTGTCCAGCACCGCGACCAGATTACTTTCCCTTTCCGTCGCTACCAGTTGCAGCCTGTATGGCGTGCCGACCGTCCGCAAAAAGGCAGATACAGAGAGTTTTACCAGTGCGACGCCGATATGATTGGCTCCACTTCGCTACTCAATGAGTTGGAGTTGGTGCAGATGATTGACATGGTGTTCGGGGAGCTAGGAATCAATGTGGTAGTGAAAATCAACAACCGCAAGGTGCTCGCCGGCATTGCCGACATGATTGGTGCTCCCGACAAGCTGGTGGACATCACCGTGGCTATCGACAAGTTGGACAAGATTGGTCTCGACAATGTTCGTGCCGAACTGGCCGAGCGTGGCCTTGGTGAGCAGCAAATCAAAGCTCTCGATCCCGTTTTTTCTCTCTCTGGCACCGCCGAGGAAAAGATTGCCGCCCTTGAAGCCATGTTTGCCAATGTGGAGATTGGCCGCAAAGGAGCCGAGGAATTGAAGGAACTCTTTGGCTATATCGCTGCCGTCGGCGTGAAAAGCGAGGTTGAACTCGACCTCACGCTTGCACGCGGTTTGAACTACTACACTGGAGCCATTTTTGAGGTCAAGGCCAAGGATGTGCAGATTGGAAGCATCTGTGGTGGTGGTCGTTACGATAACCTCACCGGCATCTTCGGCATGCCCGATGTGAGTGGCGTGGGCATCTCGTTCGGTGCCGACCGCATCTACGATGTGCTCACCGAACTCGACGCCTTCCCCAAGGACCTGGCTCAAGCTGCCACGGTGCTTTTTATCAACTTCGGACCCGCCGAGCAGGCTGCTTGCGTCAAGGTTGCCGCACGTCTTCGCGCCGAGGGAGTGGCCACGCTGGTCTATCCCGAAACCGCCAAAATGAAGAAACAGATGGACTATGCCAACCGCAAGGGTGTGCCTTTTGTGGCCTTCATCGGTGAAAACGAGTTGCAGAACGGCACTGTCACCCTCAAGAACATGACCGACGGTACGCAGACCACCATGACGGTTGACGAAATGGTTGCTATCCTTCAATGAAACGACTGCTGTTAATAGCATTGCTGCTTCTGCCGCTGGGTCTTTCGGCTCAGGTGATAGACTCCGTTGCCGAGGTCGGGGTGGGGGTGTGGTCGTCGGGGGAAGCGGCTTTCATGTCGCCTGACACCGTCTATGTGCTCCACACCGACACTCTTCGTCTCTACCGCACCGACACACTGCATATTTACCATACCGACACCGTTATCCGCCGTGAGGCCGACACTGCCGCCCTTAAGGCGTTGCAAGATAAGGAGGTGTTTTATCGTGAAATTCTTTCGGCCAGCGGTGTCGACAAGGAAAAACTCGAGGCCGAGCGCAACTACTACATCCATATGGTCGACTCGTTGCGGGTGTTGGTACGCATCGCCGAACTGGAGAATGTGCGCAAGGAAGAGGCCAATAAATATCTGGAGGAGAGAGCTAAGGCTGCTGAGGAGAGGGTGGCTTTGGCTTCCAGTCGCAAGAAGAAGGTACGTCCTATTCAGGGTGTGGCCATGCGGTTTTATCGCACTCCCGATTGGGAAATCCGACTCAAGGCCGGTCAGACCACGGGTACCTACGACCGCTACATTTCCAATCGCAATGCAGGCGATGTGGAGTTCGATTATGTCACCGGCGCCTCGGTGATGTTGTGGGATTTGACCAAGTATTTCAATAAGGACCACACTCTCGGAGGCGACAGCACGACACGCCAGATACGTCGCTTTGACCAGGACTTTGCCTACGACCTCGGTTTCTACGTGGGCTTTGGCGGAAGCAATTTCTTCAAGAATTTCTATGTCGGCCTCAGTTTCCGTTTTGTCGATTTCTTCTATTTCACCGTGGGATGCAACATCGCCGAGTATCAGGTGCTGAAGGACGGATACACTAATGGAGACATCATCGGCAACAGCTTGAGTATCGACGACGTGACGGCACGGGCTTGGCTTATAAAGCCGTTTGTCTCTTTAAGTATTGATTTGGATTTCCTCTCGTATATCAAGAAGTAGGCTCAGCTCCAGATGCTGAGTTTGGAGAGGAACGAGATGTTTTCTTTGGCGGTCGCTTCGATGAGATGATCGAAGTCTTTGTCGTTTTCTTCGTGGAAGGCCACTTCGATGGGGAGGATGTGGATGGGCAGCTCCTCGGCGAGGCCATGCAGACGCATGGCGTCTTTCTCAGTGGTGATAATGATTTTTTGTGAACCCGGCATGGCATCGAAGACTTCGTGGATACGAGCGATGTCGTGTGCCGTGAAGTTGTGGTGGTCGGCGAAAGCAATGTGCTGCACCTTGGTGGTACGGCGCAGTTCGGCGATCATGGGCTCAGGGTGAGCAATGCCGGTGACGGCGAGGACGTTGTCCACGCGACGCAGGTCGATTGCGGCAGGCCGTCCGTTGCGGGTCTGCAGGTTGCCGTACCGGAAATAGGAGAAGAATACCTTCTGATAGTTCTGCAGTTTGAGGTCGTGGAGAATATTGTGTTTCTCCACGGGATTGAGCACGGCGGGACACTTGGTGACGATGACGATGTTGGCGCGGAAGCGGGCGTTCTTGAACTCGCGTAGGTTGCCGTAGGGGAGGATATGGTCGTTGTAGTAGGGGTGGCCGTATTCCGTCAGCAGGATGTTGATACTGGGTTTGATGGCGCGGTGCTGGAAGACATCGTCGAGGATGATGAGCTGGGGTCTTTCTGGAATTTCCGGAGATTCCGGATTTTCCGGGACCACCGCTGGCGGAGCCATTAGGCGTCGCACCCCCTCCACGCGCTTCTCGCAAACGGCTACCTGCACTTGGGGGAATTTGCGGGCTATCATGGCGGGCTCGTCGCCGAGGAGGGCAGTGTCGTGACTGCCGTCGTCGAGGACGTAGCCTTTGCTCTTGCGCTTGTAACCGCGGCTGAGCATGGCGGTGGGATATTTATCGGCTAGCAGCCGCAGGAGGTATTCCACATGCGGGGTTTTGCCGGTGCCACCAGTAGAAAGGTTCCCCACACCAATCGTCGTGATGTGGGGAGCCTCCTGTTTCTTGATGCCTAGCGCATAGAACAAGTTGCGGAAACGCACTCCCACCGCGTACCAGCAGGTCAGCGGGAAGAGTGCGTAGGAGATGTTCTTGCGAAAGGACATTTATTTAAAATAGCGATTCAGCAGTCCTTCGAGGGCTTTGCCGTGGCGGGCCTCGTCGCGGGCCATCTCGTGGACAGTGTCGTGGATGGCATCGAGGTTGAGGGCTTTGGCGCGTTTGGCGAGGTCGGTCTTGCCGGCGGTGGCACCGTACTCGGCGTCGACGCGCATCTTGAGGTTCTGTGCGGTGCTGTCGGTCAGCACTTCGCCCAGCAGTTCGGCGAACTTGGCAGCATGCTCAGCCTCTTCAAAGGCGGCTTTCTCCCAGTAGAGACCTACCTCGGGATAGCCCTCGCGGTGAGCCACGCGGGCCATAGCCAGGTACATGCCGACTTCCTTGCACTCGCCTTCGAAGTTGGCACGGAGGTCCATCTTGATATCTTCGGGGGCATCCTTGGCCACGCCGACAATGTGCTCGGCGGCCCAAGCCTTGATGTCTTCCTTCACTTCCTGCATGGGTTTGCCGCAGATGGGGCATTTCTCGGGCATCTCGTCGCCTTCATAGACGTATCCGCACACGGGGCAGATGAATTTTTTGCTCATAATGTTGCTTTGTTTTTAGGATTAATAATTGGTTTAAAATCGGGGCAAAGATACGAATAAAATATGATATGGTAAAAATATTTTTTTGAGTCAGTGTTTTTTGGTGAATTGGAACCAGAAAGACTTGAGTTTGCGCTCGAGGAAGATTACATCGTACAATTCGGAGTCAATGGTGTATCGCGTGCCGTTGTGAAGGATGATGGATATCTTTTTCTCGACTCTTATGGTATTGGTAGTATGTATGTCAATGTTGGAGCTGATGTCTTTAATCTTAACCCATGGGAGGGTGGCTTGGGTGGAGCTGATGTTTTTCCCCTGCTTCGTTTTCGTCTCGACATGAGGGATCGATAGGTGGTCTGGAGTGACGACAATGCGGTCGTTTCGATACTTTAGCAGGTGCCCACATGCCCAGAGTATCATCACCGCCAGAAAACCAAGCAACAATTGTGCCCAAAGTACATCTATCTGGAAGACGATATATCCACAACCTATTGCAGCGGCCAGATACAATATTTCAAAGAGAATGATGCTGATGGTAGTGCGATAGACGGCAACGGGTTTTTCGTGTGGAAGGGTGTGTTTCATGGGGCAAAGAGAGGGGTGCGTGATTGCCACACACCCCGTCGTTTCAGTGTTAGTCGATGCTTATTAGTCGAGCACTAGACTTGGGGCGCTGTAGGTGCGGGCGGCGAGCTCCTGGTTGAGCATGTAGAGGCTCTTGGGGTCGCTGCCGAACAGCTCCATCTTTGTGATCATGTCGCGGGCGTTGGTCTCCTCTTCGCCCTGCTCCTTGACGAACCAGTCGAGGAACTGCATGGTGCGGAAGTCCTTCACCTTGTAGGCGGCGTCATAGATGGTGTGGATGCTGGCAGTGACATACTCCTCGTGCTCCAGACCGGCCTTCAGCACATCCATGTCTTTCTTGTACTTCTTGTCGGGCTTGGCGATGGCGCCCAGGGTGATGGGGCAGTCGTTGTTCTGCATGTACTTGTAGATGAGCATGGCGTGGTCGCGTTCCTCCTGGGCCTGGATCATGTACCAGTTGGCGAAGCCGGCAAGACCGCGCTTGTCGAAGTAGTTGTTCATGTCGAGGTACAGGTAGCCGCTGTACAGCTCTTTATTGATTTGCTCGTTGAGCAGGTCGGAAACTTTTTTGTTCAGCATAATGTTTATGGATTTTAATTGATTATTGTTTTTCAAAATGTGTCTTATCTACCGAGCAGAGGGGGCACACCCAGTCGGCGGGCAGGTCTTCAAACTTCGTGCCGGGAGCGATACCGTGCTCCGGGTCACCCTTCGCGGGATCATACATATACCCGCATACGTTGCAAACATACTTTTCCATATTGTCTTCGATTTTAGGATTACTATTTCCAGTGCAAAGATACAACTATTTTCTTATATGGCAAAAATTATTTGCTAAAAACACATACCGATAAAAAAATTATGCTCACGATTATGGGTGAATCATGAGCATGATTACTAGATATACGTACTTTGAGGTATTCTCTATTTCATCACTACCACTTTATGGGCTGGCAGTGTGCCGACCTTGATTATGTAGACTCCGGTCGGGAGTACTTGCGAGGGTTGTCCATCACGGAGGGTTGAAATATGACGGCCGTCTATAGAATACACGGAGGCTTCCATCCCCTCAGTACCATTCAAAAATATTCGCCCGTCTGTTGAGTAAACATCAATTGTATTAGAAGTAATGTCAGATTCTATCCCTTCACCACCTCCACTACAATCTTCAATTATGTTTTGAAACCACCACCAGGGTTGCGTATTTTCGTATATGCTTTTTCTTCCACAGGGCACCACTATAACAAGAGACTGATAAACAGACTCATCCCCATCCCATAAAAAAAGGGGCCATTCTGCGGGATTTTCCCTTTTAACAATAAGTGTATCAAGATTTGCTAATTGCTGATAGCCAACGTAAAGAACGGCAGCTGCAATGCTAGACATATATCCTAAATCCAGTTTTCTCAAATTAATGCACCCACCGAAGGACAGACCACTTGGCCACGGTCCTTCATAATCACAAAAGATAGATGCACTTACCAAGCTGGTGCAATTCTGGAAACACCCCTGATTGTAAAATTCGGAACTGGTATAATATTCAGTAATTCTACCAACATTTTCTATTGACACAAGGCTGGAACAGTTGTAAAAACACGCTGGATCCAGAATAATTCCTTGGGGTAATGTGATGTTTCTTAAGCTCGTACACCCAGAAAAACATCCGCAACCAAGTTTTCTACAAGAATTAGGAATAACAATAGATGTCAAATTTATACAGTTTTTGAAGAATTTTTCTGGGAGCCCTTCTATTGAATTGGGGAGATTGACGGAGACAAGATTACTGCATCCTGCGAAGGCTGACGTTGCACTAGAAGGCTCTCCTGTCTCTTGCGTTGTCAGATTTGTAATTGAGTTAGGCAAATCTATATGTGTCAAACTTTTGCAATTTGCAAAACATACAGCTCCAATTTTTCTGACAGTATTAGGAATTATTATGCTGGTAATGTGCTCTTTGTCTTCAAAACACATATCGTAAATCCATATTACTGCATATTTTCGCCCGTTTAGATCACATGTGACACTGTCTGGGATGATAACATCACCATACTCGCCCAAGTATTGCATGGCATAGACGCCTTCTGCAGTAGGGTGTGTCAAACTGTATTCCATACTGTCCACAACAAACTCGTAAGATGCTTTTACTGGGCATGAAAACAGTATTCCCACGGTTAATAATAGAATTGTTTTTTTCATAATGCTTGTGATTTTTTATTGTTTGCCAATATTGCTTGTTCTGTGCTGATAAGGAAATTACAAACCTCTTCAATATTTTTTTCCAAGAAGTCCAGTGACAACCGTTTGGTCAATTCTTCATGGGTGATTTCATTCCTGATGTCATGGAATTCTCTATAACTTGTCCATATACGTTTGATGGCTGGTAGAGTGATTCCGTTCTCGCGCTGTATCATTCTATAATAGAAAGTGAGATTGGATACCTTCTCTTTCTCCGGATTATCCATGTATGCAGAGCGCTCTTTCTCTGCAGATTCCTTGTCTTTGCAGAGTTCCAGTATGCAGATTTCCGCATAAGAATAAACCCGTTGTATCATTGACGCATAAAAATCACACAGCATATCGTCAAAGATCGCCGTATCCACAGTAGGATGCCATGTCCTGACGATTTCTTTTTTGGCATCCTCGTCCCATTCCTTATACTCTTCCGATACAGAGTTAGCCTCATCTTCAACTTCTTTCTTCATTGCTTCAATCTGTTTTGGCACAACAGAGAGCAACAAATGCAACGATGCTGATTTGTCATCAACCATTGCATGAAAAATTGTTCGACCTTTTGCAATCATAATTGTTTTTTTTATTCAGCCTACTCTAAATATGGTTTTCGGCATCCCCATTTATCATTGCGAGCGAAGCCATCGATATTCTTGAAATAAGAGCAAAAGAAAAAGGACGTGGAATTATTCTTTTGTTGCTCCTTATTTGCTGTTAAGGCTCTGACCAGCCTGTGATTTTAATAAGGTGCGAATAATTCACGCCCAAGCGTGAACCCCCGCGGAGCTTATTCTCATACACATTGGAATTGTCCAGATTCCTACGACGAGAACAATGGGCGGTTTGCTCAATATAATTGCTTTAACTATTTCTGTCTTTCTACATAATTTTATTCATTTATTTGTCGGTGCAAAGATACAACATTTTTCTTGTATGGCAAAATCATTCTTCCAGTTTGAAGTCTCTGGCGGAATGTTTGCACCAGGGGCAGATGAAGTCGGCGGGGAGTTCGTCGCCTTCGTAGACGTAGCCGCAGACCTCGCAGACCCATTTCTTCTTGCCGCCTGCGGCGGGAGCAGTGGCGGGCTTGGGCTTGATATGCTGCTGATAGTAGGCGTAGGTGATGCTGGGGCTGTCGCTGAGCACCTTGGCCTCCATAGGCATGGCGATGAACATGGTGTGGGTGCCGAGGTCGATGCTTTTGGTGACGACACAGCTAATGACGCTGTTGATGAACTTGGGCAGGTAGCGCAAGCCATTCTCCGTGCGGAGTTCCACCTCGCACTCGGCGAACTTGTCGACCGTTTTGCCACTCTGGAAGCCGAAGTGCTGGAATGGCTTCATGGTGGCCTCCTCGCTGAGGGGGCAGAGGTTGAACTTCAGCGTCCGCAGAATCATGTCGTGCGTGAGGTTCTGCTTGTTGACGCATATCATCAGCTGCAGCGGGTCGCTGGTGACCTGTTGTGCCACATTAATGATGCATGCGTTGTCTTTGTCGCCCTGACGTGCCACTAAAACAAACAATCCGTAGCTGATATTGAAGATCGCTTTGTTGTCAATCATATCTGGTTTAAGGTTTAAATGTTAAGGGAGGTAACAATCTCGTCGGCCAATGCGGCGAGTTGTTCTTCCTGGGCGGCGGTGGCGGCGCTCTTGAGAGAGACCGTTTCGCCGACGATGGTGATGTCCTTCATCTGCTCCAGCTCGGCGCGCATCAGCTTGCCGCTCTGTGCGGCCCAGCTGCCGTTCTCGATGAGGGCCACCGTGCGGCGCTGCCAGGCGTGGGCCTTGAGGTCAAGCAGGAGGTTCTCCATCGGGGTGAAGATGCCGTTGTTGTAGGTGCTGGAGGCTAAAACCACGTGGCTGGCGCGGAAGCACTCGCTGACCAGCTTGCTGACATGTGTACGGCTGGCGTCGTAGGCCTTGATGCCCTTCACGCCACGCTGGCCGAGCAGGGTGCCCAGCCGCAGGGCGGCGCTCTCGGTGTGGCCGTAAATGCTGCCGTAGATGATTATCACACCTTTCTCTTCAGGCTCGTAGCGGCTCCACACATCGTGCTTGCCGATAAACCATTCTAAATTGGAACGCCACACTGGTCCGTGGAGGGGGCATATCATCTTGATATCCAGTGCTGCGGCCTTCTTGAGGACCGTCTGAACGGGCTGACCATATTTCCCTACAATATTAATATAGTACCGTCGGGCGTCGTCGAGCCATTCTGTCTCGAAGTTGACCTCGTCGGCATAAAGGTTGCCGCTCAATGCACCGAAGGTGCCGAAGGCATCGGCCGAGAAGAGTACCTTGTCGGTCTGGTCATAGGTCATCATCACCTCGGGCCAGTGCACCATGGGAGCCATGGTGAAGACGAGGTTGTGACGGCCCAGCGAGAGGGTGTTGCCCTCTTTCACCGTTTGCAGGCGAGACGCCTGCGTACCTAGGAACTGCTCCAGCATCAGTGCCGCTTTGGCGGTGCAGACCACTGTGGCCTGCGGGTAGCGCAGCAGGAGTGGCGCTATCAGCGCCGCATGGTCGGGTTCCATGTGGTTTACTATCAAGTAGTCGAGGGGGCGGCCGCCCAAAGCAGCCGACACGTTCTCGAAGAACTGCTCACTGACGGTCACGTCGGCAGTGTCCAGGAGCGCAGTCTTCTTGTCCAGAAGTACATAGCTATTGTACGACACTCCCCGTGGAATGGGGTAGACGTTCTCGAAAAGGGCGGTACGGCGGTCGCTGATGCCGACATAGATAAGGTCTTGGTTAATGGGTTGGATGTTATTCATAATGTTTGGTATTTCAGATTTATTAAATAACGTGAAAATTCATCTCGTAGTATGTCCTTCGGGAAAAATAAAAACTGCCTGCCATAGGGTAGGGCAGACCTCCCTACGAAGATCCTACCAACACCCTACCAACTCCTACCATGGTAGGAGTTGGTAGGGTGTTGGTAGGTGGTTAATAGGTTGATTGTGCCTACTTTGTACTTATTTTTCGTCAATTGTTAAAAAAGTCGTATTTTTGCAGCATGATTGATGTTGAAATTTGTTGTAATTCGATAGCGTCGGCGGTGGCTGCCAAGGAGGGCTGCGCCGATCGTATAGAACTCTGCTGCGACCTGGAGTGCGGCGGACTCACCCCCTCGGACGAAGATATCGCTTACTGTGTTCACCATCTGGGACTTCGCACCCATGTGCTCATCCGCCCGCGGCCGGGCAATTTCTGCTACACCGAAGCTGAGCAGATGGAGATGATAGCCTCCATCAAGCGTTGCAAGGAGCTGGGTGCCAAGGCTGTGGTGCTGGGTTTTTTGACAGAGGAAGGCAAGATAGACGTGGAGATTACGCGCCGTATGGTGCAGCTGGCGTCGCCCATGGAGGTGACTTTCCACCGCGCCTTCGACGAGGCGTTGCAAGATCCCATTGAGGCACTGTGGGACGTGGCGGCCTCGCGCTGCCATCGCCTGCTGACTTCCGGTCAACGACCTTCAGCCTTCGAGGGCGCCGAGGTGATTAAGAGCCTGATAGGCGTCACTGGCGTGGAGATTCTTGCCGGTGCAGGGGTGACACCGATGAATGTGTGCGAGTTGGTGCAGAAGACTGGCGTGCGCGAGGTGCATGGCAGCTGCAAAAAGACCCTTGACGACGGCATCCTTGTCACCGACGCTGCTTCCGTCCGCCAGATGATTGACAAAACACTTACTCTATGAAGAAGATATTGTTTGTGGTCGCTGCGGTGCTGATGTTGGTCGCCTGCCAGCGCGACCCTCATTTCATCACCGACAAGGACTACCGTAATGAGGTGCATGCCGACTTCGAGGCCCGCATGGGTGACTCCCCGATGCTAGATGTGCAACTCGACACGCTCTCCGCTATGGAGCGCGAGGCCATGGAGTTCCTTTATGCCTATATGCCGCTGAGCGACCTGGCGGATTATGAGCCCAGCTTTTATCTCGCCACCGTTCGCATGGCTTTCGCCGCCCGCAATGAGATGCCGTGGGGCAAGGATATCCCAGAGGATGTGTTCCGCCACTTCGTGCTGGTTTACCGTGTGAACAACGAGAACCTCGACACCGCCCGCATGGTGTTTTATCGAGAATTGAAGGACCGCGTGAAGAATATGACCATGGAGGAGGCAGCGCTGGAGGTGAACCACTGGTGCCACGAGTATGTGGCCTACCGCGCCTCGGACAGCCGCACGTCGGCCCCGCTAGCCACCATGCGCACTTCGCTAGGCCGTTGCGGCGAGGAGAGTACCTTCACGGTTACCGCCTTGCGTGCCGTGGGTATCCCTGCCCGCCAGTGCTACACGCCACGCTGGGCGCACTGCGACGATAACCATGCTTGGGTAGAGGTGTATGTCGATGGCGAGTGGAAGTTCCTGGGTGCCTGCGAACCCGACCCGCGGCTCAACATGGGATGGTTCTCCGTGCCAAGCACCCGCTGCATGATGGTGCACACCAAGGCCTTCGGTAAATACAAAGGCGACGAGGAGGTGGTGAAGCGCACGGGTCTCTATAGCGAGTTGAACCTGTTGAGTCATTACGCCCCCACACGCCGTGTCACCGTCACCGTGAAGGATGAGAGCGGAAAGTTTTTGCAGGGTGCTGAAGTGAAGTTCAAGCTCTACAACTATGCAGAATATTACACCTTAGCCACTATGAACACCGACAAGGATGGCAAGGCCAGCCTAACTACCGGTCTCGGCGACCTATTGATATGGGCCACCGACGGTGACCGCTACACCTTCGAGAAACTGGACGTCCGCCAGGACAGCACGATGACGCTGACCATCCCCAATAATTCCACCTCTCACCTTTCACCTCTCACTTTTGAGATGGTTCCTCCTGTAGCTGGCGAGCCCAAAGTAATAGCCACCGAGGAGGAGACCGCCGCCAACGCTAAGCGTTTGGCCTATGAGGACTCGCTCCGCAACGCCCACACCGCCACATTTCCCACCAAGGACAACTACAAGCTGTTTATGAAGCCAAACCCCAACCTCACCGACGAGCAGGCTTGGGAGATAATCCACAAGAGCGAGGGCAACTACGCCGAGATAATCAAGTTCCTCGACAACCACGCGGAAGAGAACTCGGCGATAGCTGGTGAAACGAAAGCCACCTGTATTAGCTGTTCTGATGATTTTATCATAAGTTGGAACGCATTTTATGATTACCTTTGCTCGTTCAGCGACAAGGATTTAAGAGACATCACCGCCGAGGTGCTGGAAGCCCATTGGGTGGTGCCCCCCATGCATCCGACGGCAAATGAATATGGCCCCTACAGGAAGGGCGGCCTCCCGGCCCGCATCAGCAACGAGATGGTGCGTCCCTACCGTGAGGAGCTGGCTTGCTTCAAGGGCATGGCCGCTGAGGAAATCAGGCAGTGGGTAATGGACAGCATCACGATTGACGACAGCAGCAACTACTACAACTGCCCCATCTCGCCGGTGGGCGTCTACAAGTTGCGCCGCGCCGACAGCCACAGCCGCGACATCTTCTTCGTGGCAGTTTGCCGTGCTGCCGGGGTGCCGACTTATCTGGACAATGCCACAAACAATATCTACACTTGGGATAAGACGGGCTGGCATATCACTAGTTTCTCTAGAATAACTAGTGCTACCAGAAATGCTAGAATCACCCTCACCTATCGCGGCAAGGAACCTGCGAATCCGGTCTACTGGCCGCACTTCACCCTCGCCAAGTTAGAGAACGGCGACCTGCGGACCTTCGACTTTGAGGATGACCCGCGGATGGCCAAGTTCCCAGCCACCATCGAGCTGGAGCCCGGCATTTACTGTCTCTCTACCGGCAACCGCTATCCCGATGGGGCCGTGCGCTCGCGCATGGAGTTCTTCGAGTTGAAGGCTGGGGAGAAGGTGACCAAGGAAATCGTTATCCTGCCGCTGGATGCGCAGACGTCCTCGTCTGCCAAGATAGACTCGCACCTCGAGCTCTTTGATGGCATCGAGTTGTGGGACTACGCTGGCAACACAGGCATGCTGTACATCAACCTTGGCGACTACGGCGAGCCGTCTAAGCACCTCGTCGTGGAGTTAAAGCAGCAGCAGAAAGAAATGAAGCGTTGGGGCGGTATGACCTTCATGGTGGGGCCCGCGAGGGTGAAGATGACCGACTGGAAGCTGGCGAACACCGACATCGCCTATAATAAAGGTATATTGGAGCAGCGCATCCTCGAGGCGACCAAGAACACCGCCGTGCAGTACCCGCTGGTGGCGCTCATCGACAAGGAAGGCCATATTCTCTACCATAGCCAAGGGTATAAGATTGGCGTGATAGAGCAAATATTGAAGGCTGCCAAATAAATAAGCCCGCCGATTGGCGGGCTTATTTATTATTCAACCGTTACGCTCTTGGCGAGGTTCCTCGGCTGGTCCACGTTGCGGCCCTTCGCCGTGGCAATGTAGTAGGCCAGCAACTGTAGTGGGATGACCGCCAGCATGGGTACGAAGCAGTCACGCGTGTCGGGGATGGTGAAGACATAGTCGCTCATCTTGCTCACCGTCGTGTCGCCTTCCGTCACAACGCTGATGATCTTGCCCTTGCGGCTCTTGATTTCCTGTATGTTGCTGACAATCTTGTCGTACATACCGCGTTTCGGCGCGATGAAAACCACCGGCATCTCCTCATCGACCAATGCGATGGGACCGTGCTTCATCTCGGCGGCGGGGTAACCTTCGGCGTGGAGGTAGGAAATTTCCTTCAGTTTCAGCGCGCCCTCGAGGGCCACGGGGAAGTTATAGCCGCGGCCGAGGAAGATGAAATTGCGGCAGTAGGTGAACATCTGGGCGAACTGGTCGATGCCCTTGTTGTGCTCCAGTGTCCACTGCATTTTGTCGGGAATCATGTACAGTTCGTCGACCAGCATGTGGAACATATCGTCGCTCAGCGTGTGCTTCTCCTTGGCGATGGCTAGACCTAGCAGGCAGAGGGTGATGACCTGTCCGGTGAAAGCCTTGGTGGAGGCCACACCGATTTCGGGACCCACGTGCAAGTATGTGCCGCTATGGGTGGCGCGGGCGATGCTGGAGCCGATGACGTTGCAGATGCCGTAGAGGAAGGCGCCCTTCTGCTCGGCCAACTGGATGGCGGCCAGCGTGTCGGCCGTCTCGCCGCTCTGTGATACAGCGATGACCACGTCGTCGGAGTAGATGACAGGATTGCGGTAGCGGAACTCGCTTGCATATTCCACCTCTACGGGAATCTGCGCCGCTTCTTCGATGAAGTATTTGGCGATGAGGGCCGAGTGCCAGCTGGTGCCGCAGGCGCAGATGATGATGCGGCGGGCGTTGACGAACTTGTCGCGGTGCTCGATGATGCCGCTCAGCGTGATGTCCTTGCGTTTGGGGTGCAGGCGACCCTTGATGCAGGTGCGCAGGGCGTTGGGCTGCTCCCAGATCTCCTTGAGCATGAAGTGCGGGAAGCCGCCCTTCTCCAGCTCGTCGAGGCTCAGGCTGAGGGTGTGCATCTCGGGTGTCTGGTGTACGTTGGCCAGATTGGCGATGTCGAGCTTGCCGCTGCGGTCCATGTAGGCAATCTCCTCGTCCTTGAGGTAGACCACCTGCTTGGTGTATTCTACGATGGGCGTGGCGTCGCTACCGAGGTAGAATTCCTTCTTGCCGCGGGCGTCGGTCCCCACGCCGATGACCAGCGGCGAGCCCTTGCGGGCACAGACCAACTGGTCGGGGTGGTCCTTTTGCAGGATGGCGATGGCGTAGGCGCCTACGACGTTCTTCAGGGCGCGCTGCACGGCGGTGAAAAGGTCGCACTTATGCTGCTTCTGCGTGTACTCGATGAGCTGCACCAGCACCTCGGTGTCGGTGTCGCTACAGAAATCGTAGCCCTCCTTCTCCAGCTTGGCGCGCAGCACCTTGTAGTTCTCGATGATGCCGTTGTGCACCAGCGAGAGGTTCTTGCTCTGTGAGAGGTGGGGGTGGGCGTTGACCGTGTTGGGCTCACCATGGGTAGCCCAGCGGGTGTGGGCGATGCCGATGCTGCCGGTAACGTCCTCGCTGGCGCATTTGTCTTCCAATGCCGCCACTTTTCCAGTGGCCTTGTAGATGTTAAGTTCGCCCTTGGCGTTGATCATACTTACTCCGGCCGAGTCGTAGCCGCGATATTCCAGTCGATGAAGACCCTTTATCAGGATGGGGTAAGCTTCTTGCTCACCAATGTATCCTACTATTCCGCACATATCTTTTCTGTTTTGAGATTAAATTAATTTGCAAAAATACGAATATTTTGGAAACTGACAAAAAAATATGTATTTTTGCACCTTGAAAAAAAACAGAATAGGATGAAGAAGTTCTCTTTTATTTTTATGATTCTCAGCGGTCTTTCTGCCATGGCGCAAGGACCGTCAGTGGATCTGCCGTGGATGCCTACACGCGACACCAACCACATCAAGGCCATCCGATATTATAAGTATGATACCGTGACGCTGGAGCGGGCATTAAATTACACAGAGAACTATGACCGTCATGGCTACCAGACACACCCACTCACCAAACTTACCTACAACGACCAGGGACAGCTCACACGATGTGTGGGTCTTCGAGAAAGATTTTCTGCCACCAACCCTATGGGCTGGATTGACACCGCTGAGATATGGGACATCTACTATTCTGCCGACGGGGTGGTACTGCGTGTGAAAAATGAATGGTATGGGTATTATCATAATCCTGGTCACGACACTAATCGTGCAGACTATGAATTAATCGCCCACAAGACACATCCTGTTTATGGCCTACTGGATTATACTTTCTGTGGTTGCTTTATTGACGATGGCGAGCTTTTCTATTGTGACACATTCTATTATCGTCGCGAGTATGACGACAAGGGACGCTTGCTGCGTCAGTATACAAACTATGGTGATACCCGCGAAGACATCAACTACCACTACCGTTCTGATGGGCGTGTGGACTACCGTGTAGGGTATTACTATGAAAGCTGGGATTCACTCTCCTATCACTACGACACCAACGGTGCGCTCACCCACATGACAGGCAAGGAATACAACCTCGACATGGAGGCCGACATCACCATACGTTGCCAGCCTGACGGTCGCAGGATAGAGGAACGCCAGGTGTGGCGTGTATACGAGCAGGAGGGGGAATCAATCGAAATACACGAATACGACAGCCATGGCCTCCTGTTGCGCAGCCGCATCAGAGGCAGCAAGATACCCTATTTTGACCGTGAGATAGATTACTGGGAATAACGGAAGAGCCGCTGCAATTGCAGCGGCTCTTTCTTGGTATGTGCCGGCAGGATGCCGACGATCCATTGCTTACAGCACCTGGACGGCTTCAATGATACCTTTACCGATCTCGATAGCTTCCTCGTTCTGGGGAATGAGGTTCCAGTGGCGCTGGGGCAGGGAGTGCTCCAGACCCTCGTGGATGTACTGCTTGTCGACGATGGGTTTCAGCTTGAGGAAGCCACCGAGGACCACCATGTTGAAGACCTTGCTGATGCCGAGCTCCTGAGCTTTGGCGGTAGCGGCGATCTTGTAGATGTTGATGTCCTTGCGGGTGGGCTCGTGGGTGATGCCGTTGGGGTCATAGATGAGGTAACCACCGGGCTTCACAGCGCTCTCAAACTTATCCAGCGACTGCTGGTTGAGGATGATAGCGGTGTCAAACTGGTTGATGATGGGCGAGCTGATGCGCTCGTCGCTGATGATGACGGAGACGTTGGCGGTACCACCACGCATCTCGGGGCCGTAGCTGGGCATCCAGCTGACCTCTTTGTCCTGCATAACTCCGGAGTAGGCAAGGATTTTACCCATCGAGAGGACACCCTGTCCACCGAAACCGGCTATGATGATTTCTTCAGTCATTGTTTCTTCGTTTTTAATTGTTAATTATTGCTGAACGGTCAGCGGGTGATCCAGAACGAGACGGTTGGCGTCGATGCCCTCGACAATTTTGCCGTCGACTTTGATGTCGCCGATGGGGTAGTTGGGCATCATGTTGTCTTCCATCCACTTGTTGGCGGCTACGGGGGTCATCTTCCAGCCGCTGTTGCAGTTGGAGAGGATCTCGACGAAGCTGAGGCCTTTCTTCAGTTTCTGGTTCTCGAAGGCTTTGCGGATAGCGGCTTTGGCCTTGCGCACGGCGGCGGGGTTCTGCACGCTCTGGCGGGTCACATAGTAGGTGCCGGGCAGGGTGGACAGGAGCTCCGTCATGCGGAGGGGATAACCGTTGAGGTCAACGCGGCGGCCATAAGGAGTGGTGGCGCTACGCATGCCGACCAGCGTGGTGGGAGCCATCTGGCCACCGGTCATACCGTAGATACCGTTGTTGACGAAGATCATGGTCATGTTCTCGCCACGGTTGGCGGCATGGATAGTCTCGGCGGTACCGATAGCGGCCAAGTCACCGTCACCCTGATAGGTGAACACGTAGGTGTCGGGGTTGAGGCGCTTGATGGCGGTGGCGACTGCGGGAGCGCGGCCGTGGGCGGCCTCCTGGAAGTCGACATCGAAATAGTTGTAGGCGAGCACAGAGCATCCGACGGGGCTCACGCCGACGACGTTGTCCTGAATACCCATCTCGTCGATAACCTCGGCGATGAGGCGGTGGGTGGTGCCGTGACCGCAACCGGGGCAGTAGTGCATGACGGCGTCGGTGAGCACCTTGGTACGGGTGTAAACCTCCTCGTAACCCTCTTTCAACAGCGCTTGTTTGCGAGCTTCAATATCTTGATTCATTGTTGTTCCTTTCTTTATTTGATAATCTTGTTTTCAAGAGCCTCCAGGACCTCGCCGGGAGTGGGGATGATACCGCCGAAGCGGCCGAAGTGCTCGGTCTTCACACCGCACTTGGTGGCCAGCTTCACATCCTCGATCATCTGACCGGCGCTCATTTCAACGCAAAGGATACCCTTCACGTGGGCGGCAACCTCGGCCAGCTGTTTGGTCGGGAAGGGGAAGAGGGTGATCAGGCGGAACAGACCCACCTTGATGCCTTTCTCGCGGGCCATCTGCATGGCCTTCATGGCGATACGGCTGCTCGAACCATAGGCAACGATGATGTAGTCGGCATCCTCGCAGTTCAGCATCTCGTAACGTACCTCTTTCTCTTTCATCTCGGCGTATTTGGCCTGCAGCTTCAGGTTAAAGACTTCCTGGCGGGCGCTCTCAAGTTCGAGAGAGGTGATGATGTTGTGCGGACGGGTGGCAGGCTTGCCCCAGGTGCCCCAAGGGGCGTTCTTGCGGCGCTCTTCCTCGGTCCAACGGGCCACGTTGTCGCGGGTGTAGAGTTTCTCCATGCACTGTCCGATAGCGCCGTCGGAGAGGATGAGGACGGGGTTGCGATACTTGAAGGCGATGTCCCAAGCGTCGAACACGAAGTCGTACATCTCCTGCACCGAAGCGGGGGCGAGGGTGTAGAGTTGGTAGTCACCGTGACCACCGCCCTTCACGCTCTGGAAATAGTCGCTCTGCGAGGGCTGGATGGTACCCAGACCGGGGCCGCCGCGCATGACGTTGACCACCAGGCAGGGAATCTCTGCGCCGGCCAGGTAGGTCAGACCTTCCTGCATCAGCGAGATTCCGGGGCTGGAGCTCGAGGTGGCGACTTTCTTGCCGGTGGCGGCACCGCCGTAGACCATGTTGATGGAGGCGACTTCCGACTCGGCCTGCAGCACGGTCATACCGGTGGTCTCCCACGGTTTCTCGGCCATAAGGGTTTCCATAACTTCGCTCTGCGGGGTGATGGGATAGCCGAAGTATCCGTCACAACCGCTGGCAATCATTGCGCGGGCAATAGCTTCATTGCCCTTCATCAGTTGAAGTTCTCTTGCCATAGTATTCCTTTCTTTCTTTTTTCGTTTAGATTTTCTTCTTGTAAACGGAGATTACGCCGTCGGGGCACACCATGGCGCAGCTGGCGCAGCCGATACAACTGTCATTCACGGTCTCGGTATAGTTGTAACCCTTACCGTTTACATTTTTCGACAACGCGATGCACTTCATCGGGCACACGGGTACGCAGACTCCGCAGCCTTTGCAGCGCTCGGTATCGATGATGATTTGTCCTTTAAATGCCATAATTCTAATGTTATAAGATTAATATAATATAAATTGCTTCAAACAAGAATTGAGTGCAAAGATACGAAAAAAAAACTATACCATCACCAAAAATGGTGAAAATATTTTCAATTACCTTGTAACTTGCTGATTGATAATGTGGAATATGTGTGTGGGGGAACTTTCCGCGTAAGTGCAATTTTGCCCGTTTTTTACTACTTTTCAACTTGTTGATAATTAGTACTATGTACCTGTCAAGTCTTACCCAACTCTTTATCAACTCCTACCCAACCCCTACCCATCCCTTACCTTGGTAGGTGATGATAGGGTGGGGGTAGGTTGTCGGTACGCAGATGGGGTGAGTCAATGGAATACAATAAAACCGGATTTGGCGCGTTATATGTCAAAAAAACAATGCTTTCGACATGAAGTTGGGTTACCATTTTTTGAAAAAAACATTAAGCGAATATTTCAATCTGTTGCACGACAAGGAGGATGAGCGTTCGGTTGTCGAGCAGGTGAAGAATAGCAGTGTGTTCCGCGGGACGAACCTGTGGATTCTGATGTTCGCCATCCTCATCGCCTCGCTGGGGCTGAATGTCAATTCGACGGCCGTCATTATTGGCGCCATGCTCATCTCACCGCTCATGGGCCCCATCATCGGGATGGGATTCTCGGTGGGAATCAGTGATATGGGGATGTTGAAGCTGGCCCTGAAGAACTACTGTGTGGCGACACTCATCTCGGTGGTGACGGCGACGGTCTATTTTTTCGTCTCGCCGTTGAGTGAGGCGCAGAGCGAGTTGCTTGCGCGTACATCGCCATCGCTTTACGATGTGCTGATAGCTTTCTTCGGCGGTGCCGCCGGTGTGCTGGCGCTAACTTGCAAAAGCAAAGGTCAGGTTATCCCCGGCGTGGCTATTGCCACGGCTTTGATGCCGCCGCTTTGCACTGCCGGCTACGGTCTGGCTACGGCACAGTGGAACTATTTCTTCGGTGCGTTCTATTTGTTCTTTATCAATACGGTTTTCATCGCCACGGCTACCTTTTTGGGAGTGAAGCTCCTGCGGTTCCATACGGCGCGGCATGTGGATCAGGGGGCGGCCAATCGCGGACGCAATGTGATGACCCTCGTAGTACTGCTGACGCTGATTCCGGCGGCGGTGCTGACGGTGAATATTGTGCGCCAGAATGTTTTCGAGACCAAGGTGAACGATTTTGTGCGTTCCGAGCTCAACCGAAGTGGTACCCAGATACTTTCCTCGCATGCCGAGGGCGATACGCTACGTGTGGTGGCAGTGGGTAAGGAGATTACCGATGGCGAGATTGAAGAAGCACGCGAGCGGATGAAGTTCTATGGTCTTTCCGATTTGCAGTTGGTTGTCATCCAGGCTTCCAGTGAGGAAAGTTTCGCACTGGCCGCCTCGCAGCTTAGCACAGCCGAGCAGACCAACACGCTTCTCAGCAGCCAAGTGGCCGAATTGCAGCACCAGTTGGCCGTCTATTCGGCTTTCGATACCCTCTCGGTGCATGTCACTAACGAGGTGCAGACGCTTTTCCCGGAGGTGGAGGGTGTTGCCGTGGGGAAACTCGGCGGCAATCCGGTGGCGGTGGTGACGTGCCATGGTGGTCGACAACTGGCGACTGCAAACCGTGAGAGGCTGGAAGCATGGCTCCGTACCCGTATTCAGGAAAGGAAATTGGAGATTATTATTAAATGATGAGGCGTTTTAATAATAATTAAATATTTTGCATTGCATTGTTTTATAGTTAGTTGTTTCCGTTTTGGTTTTTTTGCAATAAATTTTTATTTGCATGTACTAAAAATTTAGTAATTTTGCAGCCCAATAATAAAACACAGAAACCTTTTAAATTTTTTAAACAATATGAAAAAGTTTGCATTAATCTGCCTCTTCGCCACGATGGCATTCGGCTTTGCCAACGCACAGGAAACTGAAAAGAAAGAAGTGCCCGCCAACGGCGCTAAAATCACCTTCACCGAGATGGAGCACAACTATGGCACCATCATGAAAGGTGGCAACGGTGACTGCGAGTTCTCTTTCAAGAACGAGGGCAATGAGCCCTTGATTCTCTCCAATGTGAAAGCTTCTTGCGGTTGCACCACTCCCAGCTACACTCAGAAGCCCGTCATGCCCGGTGAGACCGGCACCATCAAGGTTCACTACAACACCAACAATGTGGGTGGTTTTTCGAAGACGGTCACCGTCACCAGCAACGCTGTCGACAATCCCCGTGTGGTGCTGCGCATCAAGGGCAATGTGAAGCAGGATGTCGCTTCCGAGGAGAAACCCGAGATGAAGAGCGAGGAGAAGAAACCTGCCAAGAACGAGCCTGCCGAGTTGAAACCCCAGCCCAAGGTTAAGCCCGTGCTGAAGACCGCTGAAGAAAAGGCTGTCCCCGCCAAGGTTGAAAAGAAATAATAGCTGAAGTCATGCCGCATATTTCTCATAAAGGACTGGAACTGCCGCAGAGTGCCATCCGTAAACTCGTCCCCTTCGCCGACGCCGCCAAGGAACGTGGTGTACATGTGTACCACTTGAATATCGGCCAACCCGACATTGAGACTCCCGCAGGTGCCCTAGAGGCTCTGTCGGTGAAAGCCCATGAGATGGCTGAGAACAAGGGTGTGCTGGAATACAGCCATTCGGCCGGTATTCCCACCTATCGCCGTGCCCTCTGCAACTACTACCATCGCCATGGTATCGACGTGACCCCCAATCAGGTCATCGTCACCAATGGTGGTAGCGAGGCCCTGCAGATGGCATTCACCGTCTGCTTCAACCCCGGCGACGAGATCATCATTCCCGAACCTTACTATACCAATTATAATACTTTTGCTAAGTTGTGTGACGCCAAGATTGTTACCATTCCCAGTGATATCAAGACTGGCTTCGCCCTGCCTCCCATCGAGGAGTTCGAGAAGGTTATCACGCCTTACACGCGCGCCATCATGATTTGTAACCCCAACAACCCCACGGGTTACCTCTACACCCACGAGGAGTTGCTCAAGGTGGCTGGTCTGGTGAAAAAGTACGACCTTTACCTCTTCGCCGACGAGGTGTACCGCGAGTTCTGCTACGATGGAAACAAGCACTTCAGTGTCATGCAGCTCGAGGGTTTGGAGCGTAACACCATCCTGTTCGACTCCGTCTCGAAGCGCTACAGCGCCTGTGGCGCCCGCGTGGGTTGCATGGTGACTCGCAACAGCGAGGTCTATGCCATCGCCATGCGTCTGGCCCAAGCCCGTTTGTCCCCCCCGTCGTTCGGCCAGTTCTTCGGTGAGGCAGCTGTCGACACTCCGCAGGAGTATTTCGATGCCGTGCAGGCAGAGTATGTGGCCCGCCGCAACGTGGTGGTCGAGGGTGTCAACAAGATTCCCGGTTGTTTCTGCCCGATGCCCAAGGGTGCCTTCTATACCGTCATTGACTTGCCTATCGACGACAGTGACCGCTTCTGCCAATGGCTCTTGACCGATTTTAGCTACAAGGGTGCTACCGTTATGCTGGCTCCCGCCACGGGTTTCTATGTGAATCCAGAGCAGGGTCGCCATCAGGCCCGCATCACCTACTGCCTCTGCATTGAGGACTTGAAGGCTGCCATGAAATGCCTCGAAGAGGCCCTGAAGGTCTATCCCGGCAGAACAGATGCCGCCCCCAAGGTCACCAAGAAACCTGCTACCAAGAAACCCGTTGCCAAGAAAAAATGACACGGGAAGAACCCCGAAAGGGGACTGAGCTCAGCTGACTCAAATTATGTCTCGCGAAGAACATAGGCAACAAGTAATATGCTCCTGCATCCAACAGCAGGAGCATATTGCTACTGTAGCCAAACAGGAGATGGACTCGGCTCAGCAGCAGAGCAACGATTACGGCGCCAACGTGGACCGCTATGACAGCTACCGTACCAAAATGATGCGGTCGCGCGACATGTACGCCAAACAGTACAGCAATGCGCAGACGGGTGTGCGTTATCTGCAGGATTTGCTCAAGTTGCCGCCTTTCGACATCATTGAGCATGGTGCCTGTGTGGTGACTGATCGCCAGAAGTTCTTTCTCTCCATCGGTGCGGGCAAGTTTACAGTCTCAGGCGGTTGTGTTCACGGTGAACCACGGCCACCAGAAGTGTGGTTCGCCATCTCGGCACAGACCCCCATCTATCTTGCCCTCAAAGGCAAGAGGGTCGGGGATAGTATAGTTTTCAACGGTCAAAGCCAAGTGGTTAAAGAGATTTTCTGAGATGAAGACTGTCTTCAAATACCTGTTTGTCTTAGTGTCTCTTATTGTAACCTATTTGTTTTTTGGGGCTGGCGCCTACCTGATGCCAGATAAGGCTGTGCATCATCATGTAAAGCAGACGTTGGAGCATGGTGACCTCTGTAGCGATCAGCCGCGGGCCGTGTTGCCATCGCTGCTCCAGACCCGTATGGATAACTACACTGACGCCATCATCCTCAATCAAGCCGACGTGATGCGTGTGGAGGGATTCTCGGCAGGTGTCCTGTCCGTGCCTCGGTGGTGGGCCCCTTTACTGCCCTTCGAGGTGCTGCGTGCTGGAGTTGATGGACAACAGATGGAGATAAGGCACTACGCCCGCTATTGGCATGGAAATACATTCCTTACCCGCTATCTGTTGGCTTTTTGCGATTATGTGAATATCCGGTTCTTGCTGTATATTGTATCATCGATGCTGTTGGTGTGGTGCGGCACGCTATTGTGCCGCAAAAGTGGATGGCAGACAGTTGCGGCGGTGATGTTCGGCCTCTTTGTCTGCTACGCCTTTGTGATGCAGTTCTCCATGCAATTTGCCATGGTGCTTATACTGACATTGGCAGGTATGATTGCGATTGCAAATGCTCGCAAATCATTGATGCCGTTTTTTGTTATTGGATCGCTGGTTTGCTTCTTTGATCTTCTCACCGCCCCGATGCTCACTCTTGGAATGATGCTTGTGGTGCATATTGCATTGATGTCAGACAGGGAGATGTGGCAAGGTTGGAAGCAAGGTATTTACGGCGTGTTGCTGTGGACAATAGGCTATGCGGGCACGTGGGTGGCAAAATGGATCATTGCTACATTGTTCACGTCCGAGAATGTTATTCATGAAGGAATAGAAAATATCATCAACCGTTCGGGTGTTGACGATTTCAGCCGGTGGGATGCCGTGATGGTCAATATTGATTTGTTGCCGTGGAAATATATTGTTGTGGCGGTGCTGGCTGTAGCGTTTCTGGCGATCATATGGTTCAATGTCAAAGGATGGCGCCGAGCGGTGCAGCTATTGCCTATCGCTGTGTTGCCGTGGGTATGGTATTTCCTTGCCGCTAACCACTCGTATTGGCATAGCTGGTTTACATTCCGTGCACAGGCAGTTTCTGTAGCTGCTATCATTCTGGCTCTGATGCAGATGGTGGACTGGAAAAGAATAAAGATTGTACAGCGAACGAACTAAATTTTCTTCAAAATGATGTCTCCTATTGGGACTTCCACGGCGCTGGAAGCCTCGAATAGTTTTGCGTTGCCGGGAAGGAGCATGTTTTGTTTGCCTCCGTTTGGGGTGGGAATGCTTGCTCCCCATCCGAGGAGAGGTATCTGCTGGTATTCGCGGTGGCGGTCAGGAAGGGGGATGCCGGTAGGATAGGGAAGGATGCTGTCGAGTTTGACTTTGCTGTAGTGTGGTGCACTAACTTCGAAGTGACTGCAGGTGTCGTTGCTCACCAGCCGGAAGTGTCCTGAGCTGTCGCTGAAGGTGTTCATGCCTACGCTCCAGTCGGCGTTCCATCCGCGTATGACGGCGCCCTCGATGGGGTGTCCGCTGCTGTCGACCACGCGTCCGGTTACTGCCACGTTGTTGTAGGCTAGCATATTGTAGTAGTTTGCGGGTGGCAACAGTTCTTCGCTGGTTTCATGGCCGAGGCACAGGTATTTGAAGATGTTGGGCAAGTCGGCGGCTGGTTTGCGCTGTCCGTTATGGTCGCGCAGGCCCGTGTATTGCGCCTCGAAATTGACACCATCGGGATAGTCCTGGAACTCCCACCAGCCGTAGCCTATGGCGCCGTGGGACTTGGCATAGCTGTAGGTCTCGCACATGAATCCTACTTGCGCCGTGTAGGGCACCGAATCACCGTCGGCTGGGAGACCGGTCTCGCCCACCATCCAGGGGCGGCCGGTATAGTGGCTGTACCACCACATCTCGGCTTGCGCACGCAGCGGGTGATAGGTGTGCATCTCCAAAAAGTCGACGGGCAGCATGGCGGGGTCCCACTCGAAAACCTCGATGGGTTCGGCTGTGGCCACGGTGAAGAGCTGGTGGGGTGCGTGGGTGCGTACCAGTTGGCGCCAGTGGCATACGAGGTTGTAGGCGTCGCACTTCTCGCGGTTCTGAACGGTGTCGAAATAGAGGGGTTCGTTCATCAGGTCGTAGGCCCAGAGTGCTGGCTGGTCGGCTAGACGGTGCATCAGGCCTATGGTGTAGTGTTCCCAATAGTCGTCGATAGGTGCCTTGATGAGGAGCATGACATGGAGTCCGGCGCTGTCAGCCTGCTGTACCATACGGCGTGTGGCGCGGTACATGGCTGCGGTATCGCCACCGGGTTCCATCACGTCGAGACATACGCGCACGGTGTTGAATCCCCACGAGGCGATGGTGTCGAAGTGCTCGCGGATGTCGCCGCCGGTGTACCAAGGGGCGGGCACCACGCGACCGTCTTTGATGAAAGCTTTGTAGTTGAGCATCATGGGGAACCACGTTTCCCCGTCAATGCTGAAGTGGCCGTTCTCTAGGGAGACGTATCCTGAAGCGGCGAGGGCCGGGGTTTCGTCGCAGACAAGACAGACGCAATCCTGCTTGCCTTTGCAGCCGACAAGCAGGATTGCGGTGAGGAAAAGGACTATTTTAATAGCCGAAGATCTCATCCAGCGTCAGTTTTTTCACTTTGCCGAACTTGGCGAGAGCGTTGAAGTCCATTTCACTCTCTTTGCCGAGGATGAGGTAGGTCTTTTTCTGGCCTTTGATGTACTGCTGCTGGAAGTTTGTCAGGTCGTTCATCGTCAGCTTTTGGTAGGCTTGGAAGTTCTGCTTGCGCAGGGGTTCCTTCCATCCCATACGCTCACACTGGAGGTAGGCGTTGATGATGCCCATCTTGGTGGTGCGGGCGGTGCGGCTGCCGGCCAGCAGGGCGTCCTTGGCCAGCTTGAAGTTGGCTTCGGCCTGCGGCATGTCGTTGAAGAGTTCCTCGTAGGCGTCGAGGGCGTCCATGAGCTTGTCGTTCTGGGTGATGATGTTAGCGCTATTGTAGAAGTAGCCGTCTTTGCGTCCGGTGTTGGTGTAGTAGCTGCTGGCGCTGTAAGCGAGGCTGCGTTTCTCGCGCATCTCTTGGAAGACGATGGCGTTCATCGAGCCGCCGAAGTACTCGTTGAAGAGGTTCACCTTGGGCATCAGCGGGGTGTTGATATGCTCACCGCGGAAGTATTCGGTGACGTAGGTGTTTTTGGCGTCGTAGTTGACGAAGAGCACTTGGTTTTCGTCGGTGGCCAGGGGTTGATATACTTTGTTGGCAGGGACATCTTGTAATGCTTGAATGCCTGATTGCTTGATTGCTTGAGTGTGGATGCGGTTGACGGCGTCGGTGACCTCCTTGAGGCTCAGCGGGCCGTAGTAGAGCACGCGGTGTTTGTACTGGAAGAGGTTATGGAGGGCGTCGGTGAGCTGCTGGGCGGTGTAGGTGCGCAGCTGGGCGTCGCTCTCGGTGACTTCTTTCACATAATCCTCACCGTAGATGCCGTATGTGTTGAGGGCGCGGAAGGCAGCGCGCTGGTTGGTCTTGTTGTCGGTGCGGCTCTTGATGAGGCGGTCGACGAGGGTGTTGAGGGCCTCGTCGTTGGGCTGGCAGGAGGACATCACTTCTTCGAGCAGCTGCATGGCTTTCTCCATGTTTTCGGCCAGGCCGCTCACGCCCACGGTAATGCTTTCATCGCCCACACGGACATTGTAGCTGCAGGCCATTTTGTAGAATTCTTCCTGAAGCTGTTCGGCGGTGTGCTTGTTGGTGTTCAGGTATTCCATCAGGTTGGCGGCCATTGCGATGGTCTTGTCGGCTCGGCTGCCGAACTCGAAGCGATACTGCAGGTTGAAGGTGCCGTTCTCCATGTTCTTCACGTAGAGCACATCGCTGCCGTTGGCAGTCTTGCCTTTCTGGAGGTCTTTGGCGAAGTTGACGAAGACGGGCTGGATGGGCTTGGCTTTGGCGGCGTCGGCCTTCACCTGGGCCAGGAAGGGGCTCTCATTGTCGCGGCTCACACTGATGGGCGTGATGGCGGGCTTGACAACCTTGGCCACTGGGTCGGGGGTGTCCTGGTGCTTGTAGACGATGACGTAGTTGTTGTCCTTGCAGATGCGGTTGGCGAAGTCGACTATGTCCTGCTTGGTGATCTTGGCGAGCTCGTTGACTTCGTTGCACACCTTGTCCCACGACTGGTGTTGCACGAAGGCGTAGGCCATCTGGCGTGCGCGGCTGTCGTTGCTCTCGGCATCCTCCATGATTTCGAGCTTCAGCTGGTTGATGCTGGCCTCGATAAGGCTCTCGTCGAACTTACCCTGCTTCACCAGGTCAACCTGCTCGAGCAGCAGGTCGCGCAGCTGGCCGAGGGTCTGGCCCTGGGTGGGACGTCCGACGAGCATGAGGGCAGCGTAGTCATTTAAGGTGTAGGGGCCGGCATAGGCGCCCAGGCAGAGCTGCTTTTGGTTGAGGTTGAGGTCGATGAGACCGCATCTGCCGTTGTAGAGCACCATCTTCATAGCCCGGGCCAGAAAGGCGTCGCGGCTGCCGTTGCCCTCTTCGATGCGGAAGGCTATGGTGAGGCTCTCGGGGTCCTGACCGTTGACGAGGCGGATGATGGGGCTGGTGATGGGCTCTTCTTTCACCTTGGTGAATCCGGGCACGGTGCCGGGTACCCAGCTGCCGAAGTATTTGTCGATAATCTTGATGGCCTCGTCGGGGTTGAAGTCACCGGCCATGGCAATGCACATGTTGTTGGGCACATAGTAGGCGGCGTGGTATTCGCGGATGTTCTTCATCGAGGGGTTCTTGAGGTGCTCGATGGTGCCGATGGTGGTCTGCTGGCCGTAGGGGTGGTGGGGGAAGAGGGCGGCCATCATGGTCTCGTTGACGCGGCGGTTGTCCTGTGCCATTCCGATGTTCTTCTCCTCGTAGACGGCTTCAAGCTCGGTGTGGAAGAGGCGCAGCACCAGGTTGGGGAAGCGGTCGCCTTCCACCTTGGCCCAGGCTTCGAGCTGGTTGCTGGGGATGTTCTCCACATACATGGTGTAGTCGTTGGATGTGAAGGCGTTGGTGCCCTCGCTACCGATGGCGCTCATGCTCTTGTCGTACTCGTTGGCGATGGCGATGGTGGAAGCGAGGTAGCTGATGGAGTCGATCTGGTGGTAGATTTCGGTGCGGCGATGGTCGTCGGTGGTCTTGCGGTAGACCTCATAGAGGGCCTCGATTTTGGCAAGCTCCACTTTCTCGCGCTCCCAGTCGGTGGTGCCGAGCTGGTGGCTGCCCTTGAAGAGCATGTGCTCCAGATAGTGGGCGAGGCCGGTGGTTTCGCTGGGGTCGTTTTTTGAGCCTGCCCGCACGGCAATGTAGGTCTGGATGCGGGGCGCGTCGCGGTAGACACTCATGAACACCTTGAGACCGTTCTTCAGGGTATACTCGCGGACATTCAGGGGGTCGTTGTCATAGGTCTTGTACTCATACTTTTGTGCGCTGACACCCACGAAGAGCATCGCTGCCACAAAACACAACATTACGGTAGCCTTTTTCATTTTTTCTTATTGTTTTTGAATATTTTATATTAATTATCATATCCTTAGTTAAGATGCAAATATACAATTTTTTCTGAATTAAGATAGTGGAGAGTGTTTTTTATTTTTTTGCCATGGGGAATGGTTTTGTTAACAGATGTTAAATACCAACATCCTGCCGACACTCTATCAACACCTACTGTGGTAGGAGTTGGTAAGGAGTTGGTAAGGAGATGGTAAGTGTTTTATTGCTATGGAATACAGAGGGTTGAGTGTGAAAAAAGGCACCTGTTGTGGAAACAGGTGCCTCGGTGGTTTCACGGGTTAGAATTTTAACATAAAAAATGTTAAAAATATTCAACAAATGTTAAAAAAACATAAATAATGACCCGCAAATGTCCTATTTCGCCCATTGGGTGGTTATTATATAAGTAGAGGGGCATGTTTTTATGTCCATCAAAACTATAGAGGGCGGGGCATAAAAGGCCCCTGTTCCGCCTGCTTTTAGAATGGGGCCTATTATATTAATTAATTCCTTATAACACAATGAAAGGAAAATTTATTTTATTGGCGCTACTGCTGTCGACCTTCTGGGTCGGCGCGCAGGCGCAGGGGCCTCTGTGCGATTTGAGGCTTGAACCGCGTGGCAACAATGTTTGCATGACGGTAAATGATGACCATGTGAAGGCTTGTCGAGGAGCCAGTGTGACTTACCGTGCGTTCTCGCCGGGGTCATTGACGGCTTATTATGGCTTCACGTGGACTGTGGAGGGTGGAACAATTGTCAGTCAGACTTCGAATTTCTATTCTACGGAGTGCACCGTGGAGTGGGGTTATGGTGATGAGGGCATGGTATCGGTGACCGCCAATTGGTATCCAACTTGCTATAGATATCTTCAGGTTGATTTGGTTGACCTGCCCACCATCGGGTTGGTGTCGGCGCCGAATTATGTGCTGGAAGATCCGGATAACTCAAATCACAAGGTGATAGAGGTGTGCGACGGCGAAACTGTTGTGCTTACCGACAACAGCACGGCCGACGGGGCTTCCATCAGCGGTTACTATTGGAAATCGCTTTTCGGGACTTCCAACGCCCGTACCTACAGGTTTGAGACTCATGGTACCGGTGAATTTGATGTCGTTCACCGTGTGTATAATGAGTGTGGTTGCTACAGTGAGGAGGTGATTACCATCAGGGTGAAAGAAGGATGTCCGTTGAAGCTTTCCTGCTTCGGGGCAGTGTGTGCCCATACGCAGGGGACCTACGCAGTGGAGAATCCTTTGCATGATAAATATTACTGGACTGTGGAGAATGGCACGCTGATGGAGCCGAAAGACGGCCGGAGTGTGACGGTGCTGTGGGGCGCTCCAGAGAGCGGCTTTGGAACACTGACGCTTGCAAGTACGAAAGATGAGTGTGAATGTGTATCGAGAAAGAGTTTCCAGGTGCCTGTCATTTCTGATAGAGTGCCCATTAGCGGTCCCGATACCATTTGCCCGCGTGAACAGTATGAATACAGCCTTCCTTTGTGGGGCGCGACAGAATATAACTGGAGTTCTTCCAGCTCATTGATGACTGTTACACCGTTGAATGGCCCCAATAGTAATAAAGTGCAGGTGAGGGCATCGCAGTCTGGTACATATTATTTGGAAGCAGTTGTTGAAAATAAGTTTCTCCATTGTGGTCCGATCAAGATTCGGAAGAAAGTGGTAGTGAAGCCCGAACTGCTAATCAAACCGATAGAGGAGGAGGTGTGTAAGGGCAATTCTGTTACTTTGTCTGCGGGGGATCATAACTGCCGCTGGACCATTATGAAAAACAACCAGGTGGTCTACACTGTGGTTGCCGATGATATCGATTACACGTTCACTGAGAGCGGTGTGTATGTGATTTATGCCGAGAGCGACAATTACTGCAACCGTGTGTCGACGGTGGTAACCGTTCACGACTTGCCGCAGCCTCCCGAGAACATTGGAGGCCCGCACGTTGTCTGCCCCAACAGCAGCGCTCACTATTATATTACGAATGGCAATGGTCCCCGCCATTATACCTTATGGAGATGGACAAACAATGGTCGGTATTATGAGCAAGGAAACGATCATATCGATGTTTCTTTTGGCAACACTTTCAGCGGTATGACTGTTCATACGGTAGACCGTGTCACGGGTTGCTGGTCGGAACCTGTCAACTATCCCGTTGCTCCGCTCCAGCTGTATCCCTGGCCCTACAACAATTCTGTCAACATTTGCTGGGGAGAGCAAATGACGCTTGCCAGCCTCGTGGATCAGTCGGATGATGGTGTGTTTTACGAGTGGTCGGTTTCGCCGGCAAATGCCCTTTCTGTGCAGGGCTCCAACAATGGCGCCACGGTGACACTGTTGGCGAGAAACAAAAACGGTAACGAGGGCCCGATGACGGCCACTGTTACGCTGAAACGCTCCTACTGCGGTAGCTCCGTGACAAATCAGATGACGGTACATATCGGTCAGATTGCCGCTCCGCAGATTATTCCTGGCACGCTCTGCGAAGGGTGGTGGAATACCTTTAGCACTTCTGCTCCCGCCGATGCCTTGGAGGATTCGACTTACTGGTATGTGGACAACAATGTCAACCAAAAAGAGTATGGTGAGACGGTCGACCTTATGTTGGTCGGCGATAATGGCCCTAACTATATGCACCTCACCAGTACACATGTTGTGCATCTGCACTATGTCACCAAAGGAGGATGCGTTGCCGATACCCAGATTACGGTTACAACCCAGTATTGCGAGCCTGCGATAGAGTTCGATGATGGTTGCACCAGACCGAATAATGCTTTCCAGGTGGTACAATACTGCAACAATACCATTGGCATTGAGAACAGTGTATACTATCCGTTGCCCATCACCATTTCCAAGAATGGTCGCACAATCTATCAGTGTACAGTCCAGAACGCTGCACAGCGTATCCTTGTCCCCGAGACGGGTAATTGCGTTGTTTCCGCCCGCTGGGAAAATGGCGGTCACTGCTTCCGCTACACCAGCGCGGTGAACATGACCGGCCCGATCCCCCAGTTTGCTTTGATAAATGACTGCAGAGGAAACCTTATCATTATTGGCAGGCAAATCAATTCTGTGACTGTAAATGGCGTAAGGGAGTCATTTGAAACGAGATACGTGAACGTGAGTTTTCCGATAACGAGAACTGGAAACTATAATGTGCATCTCGAATTCGGCCTCAATTGCTATCTCGATACGGTTTTCTATTTCCACAAGGGGGCACCTACTATCGATCCCATCATCGTGGATGACATGTGCGTGAACAACTCGCTCCTTTTCTCTGCTAGTGTTCATGGCGGCTATGCTCCGTTGAGCTATAGCTGGAACTTCGGCGACGGTTCTACGTATAATGGCAACAATATCTCGCATGTGTATAGTACTACTGGAAATAAGACGGTTACCCTTACCGTTACCGACGCCATCGGTTGTACCGCCACAAGAAGCACCAATTTCCATATAAATTCTTATGATGGCGCTCATTATACTCTTACACAAGTTGTTCCGGATTGCCCCGATCCCAATGATCCTGGTGCCGTGTTGGAAGTCTTGCCCGCTGACGCTACCTATACCTGGCATCCCAACGTCTACACTTCGCCCAACAACACGGCCTATGTTACCGCATCGGGTTACTATTATGTCGATGTTACGACTCCCAACAAATGCCACAGACTGCTGAGTACGAAGTTGACGTACCCCAACGGCACTACTCGTCCTACCCCCACCATCCTTGCCAGAAGGACTTACTGCTTGGGTGAATATGCAGAGTTGAACGGCGACATGGGAAGAAACTTCTCTTACCATTGGGATGTTGAATTTCCGGATAACTCTCATAAGTATTCCACCCAAAGAAATCCGCGTAATATCAAACTCGACCAAGCGGGCACCTACACTGTTACTCTCGCAGTCTCTAACCCCGACAATAACAGCTGCCCGCCTGTGACGGCCACCACTACCATTCAGGTCTTCTCGCAAGAGCCCGCTCCTACGATTATTTTGAGCAATCCTGCCTGTATCGGCGATGGCCCTGTGACAGCCTCCGTTAGCCCCTCGTCCAACAGTTACCTTTGGAGCAACGGCGTCCGTGGCACCTCCACCCAATATTACACCGGTGGACAGATTAGCGTTTACCGCATCGCCCCTGCGACAGGTTGCCCCTCGGAAACAGCTACTATAACCATTCCAGAGGCTCCCGACTTCGACGGCCTTCTTACGGGATGCTACAGCCTTTGCAAGGATCAGCTTGACGGGCGGATACCGCTCTATAATCTGGGCGGCAACTTCAACTATGGTTGGTATTGGGATGGACAGAAGATTTATAACGGCAACCTGCCCCCCAGCCCCGATATGCTTCCCATTCCTGACCAGGGCGACTATCAGCTCAGAGTCAACTATGGTGCTGGATGCACGGCGGAGTCTCCGATATTTAGCGTAAGATTTGATGATGCGGAGTGCCATGCTGTAGACTTCCAGGATGTCTATGTTAAATGCGATCCTCAAGGGTGCGCGCTCTTCTACCATGTCTATGCCAGAGTCGTGAACAACACCAATGATGTTGTCAGAATCAACCATGTTGAACTCTCTAGCTCTCATGTTGTCAGCTTTACCCCCGCCCCTATCGTCATTGACCCGGGAAGCTATCGGGATGTGAGTGGCACTATCGAATACGAGGAGATTACACCGACAGGAATCCAGTTCTATTTCATTGATGAGAATGGAGATAAAGCGGGAATTCTGGCCGTCGACCTCTCCGAGTGGACCGAGTGCTTCGACGACTGCGGTTTCGATCTCCGTGGTGACCTCAATTTGGTTTACAGCGAACATAATCAGTCGGCATTCTTCGACTTCGAGCTTTATCAAGATGATATCATTGCCGTCTGGAGCGACGAGGGCGAGATCTACTATCCCGGCTACGATGGTCATGCCTACAAAGGACTCCTTGTGCTTGACAATGGACTCACTTCCCAGCTCACCGCAGAGAATGCGGAGCTCTGTTTCCATGTGCTTGTTTGCGATGGCGGTAAAATCTGCATGGCCAACATCTGCATTCCCTACGATAAGATTTGGAATGCTGAACAAAATGGCGGCTTCATCCAGTACGCAAACGGCAACAGCAATTCCAGTCCAGAGTCCAAACCCCACACCTTCATCCTGCAGCCCAACCCCGCGACGGATATCGTCGATGTGCGCGACGCCGAGAACAACGCTCCCGTTGACGGCATTGTCTCCATCGAGGTTATCTCCATGCAGGGAAAGAAAGTGCTGTCAGTCGAAGGCATGAGCCAGTTCGACGTCTCCAACCTCCCCACCGGTGCCTATATTGTCAGAGTCGTCACCGACACCGACAAATATGAGTATCTGAAGCTGATTAAGAAATAAATCAACTTAACAAAGGGAATATGGTTGTCCCTCCCCACTCCATGGGGAGGGATTTTTTTTTCTCGCGTCATCGAAAGTTTTTGTATCTTTGCAGTACCAAATGTATTATATACATTTAAAACGATAGTCAATGAAACGAATCATTCTCAGCCTCTTGGCAGGCGTGCTGCTCTTTGTGGGGTGTGGTAAAGACGATATCGCCACCACTACCGACACCACCTCCGGGGCCACGCATGGCGGCTCCGATACGACGGCAGTGGATACGACGGACTATGACCGTACCGTTACTGTCGTCTTCTCTGCTACCGGAGAGGCAACCGTCAGCGGCGCTGGAGGAAATGTCACTGCTACCGTCAGCGGAAACGATGTCACTGTTCGCAACACAGGCAACGAAAAAGTGATGTACCTCCTTTCCGGTTCCACCTCCGACGGTTTCTTTAAAATTTACAGTGGAAAAAAGCAGGCAATTGCCTTGAATGGCGTCAGTATCACCAATATGCGTGGCTCGGCCATCAATGTTCAGGGGTTGGAGGAGACGCCCAACAAAGGCAAGCGTGTGGACCTCGTCCTGGGTGGCAGCAGCTCTTTGGCTGACGGCAGCAGCTATACCCTCACTCCAGAGGGTGAGGACGAGAAAGGCGTCATCTTCAGCGAAGGGCAAATAGTCCTCAGCGGCAGCGGCTCCCTCTCCGTTAACGCCACCGGCAACAGCGGCATCACCAGCGACGACTGGCTGCAGTTTACCCCCGGCGTTACTGTGAAAGTCACCTCTTCGGCAGGCAATGGCGTGAGGGGCAAGGATTACGTCCTCGTCAGCGGTGGAACACTGGATATCACCGTTTCCGCCAACGGAAAGAAAGGTATCAGCAGCGACTCGCTGATACGCTTTGAGGGCGGCGCTACCACCATCGTCCTCACGGGCAATACCGTGGTGGAGAGCGGCGACACCAACCGTAGCAACGGCGTGAAGGCCGACCATGTGTTCGAGATGAACGCCGGTAGTCTGACCATCACCAACAGTGGCAAGGGCGGTAAGGGTATCAGCTGTGACGGCGAGGGGTACTTCCGCGGTGGCATTGTCGACATCACCGTCACCGGAACCAACTTCGGCTCCACCAACAGCGGCGGTGGCTCCGGTGGCAGGCCGGGCCCCGGTCAACATGGCAGCGACAACAGCGTTGGCGCCAAAGGCATCAAGTGCGACGGCAATATCGAGATTTCCGGAGGCAAGATTACCGTGAAGGCTACAAATGATGAAGGCATTGAGACCAAGGGCATGCTGACCGTTACCGGGGGCGAGGTCTACAGCCAGTCCAGCGACGACGCCATCAACTCGGCTTCCACCATGACCATCAGCGGCGGCTACCTTTGCGCCCTCTCGACGGGTAACGACGGCCTCGATGCCAACGGCAACTGCTACATCCAAGGAGGTGTCGTTTATGCCGTCGGAAAGACCTCGCCAGAGGTGGCTATCGACGCCAACACAGAAGGGGGTTGCAAACTCTACATCCAAGGGGGGACCGTCATCGCTATTGGCGGATTGGAAAACGGCGCCCAGCTCTCTCAGGATTGTTATCAAGCCTCGTCGTGGACGAGGAATGCGTGGTATTCAATCAACGTGGGAGATAGAACACTCGCCTTCAAGACCCCGACCACTGGCGGCACAAAACTTGTTCTCTCCACCCCTTCGGAGCCCACATTGAAGAGTGGGGTTACCCTAGAGGGTGGTACAGAACGTTTCGGCGGCATATTTTTGGATAATCCCCAAGTGAGCGGTGGCAACAGTGTGACGTTGACTTCCTATACCGGTGGAGGACGTTGGTGATGAAAGGGTTTGTGATCATATGCTTGATGAGTTTGATGAGTTTGACCGGAGAAGTGTGCGGGCAGACCGACGTGAGGGTGGATGATGAGGTGGGTGGTCGCTTGACCTTCGGTTTGAACAAGCGCGTGTCGAAGGGACTGCATGTCTGTTGGGAAGAGGCTGTGTGGTTCGATGGGAATCTCTCTTCGTTCGACCGTTTGCAGTCGACCCTGTCCGTGCGCTACAAAGTGCTTCCCTGGCTGAAAGTGGGGGTGGGGTACTCGCTCATCAACGGCTATGAAGGCTCCTCCTTCAATCCCCCCCGCCACCGGCTGATGGCCGATGTGACAGGCAGCTACCAGGTGGGTGACTGGCAGTTCTCACTGCGCGAGCGTGTGCAGATGACACATAGGACAGACTCGTACAATGAATGGCAGACTCCTGGGAATGCGTGGATGCTGAAAAGTCGACTAAAAGTGACCTACAAGGCCTTCCGCCGCTGGGAACCTTATGGCACCTTCGAGGTGCGCAACACGCTCAATGCGCCTGTCGTCAAGGCTACTTATAACGAGACTACCGGCATTTGGGTCTCCTCCGAGACGGGTCTTGCCGCGAATGAGGCAGGGTGGTTCCTTGATGGATTCAACTCGGTTTATGTTAATCGTCTGCGGGGTACACTGGGCGTGAGCTATCGCATCAACCGCGGGAGCGTGATAGATGTCTGTCTGATGGGCGACTTCATGACAGAGAAGAAAGTCGACGCCAATGCGAAAGGGACCAAACTGAAGGCATATACCCGCGAGACCAACTTTGTGGGGTGGCTGGCGGTTGAATACAGTTATATGTTTTAGTAGAAAAGAATGATGAAGAAGATTTTAGTAATAAGTTTAATGGGTTTGATGGGTTTAATGGGATTTGCGGATGTGCAGGGGCAGACAACCCCCAAACGCGAACGGAAGAAAAACCTTGTGGTGAAGGAGTGGAACACCCGTGCGGGTTCGTCCACACCCTATCTCGACAACATCGTCACCTACGACGACCTCGGCCGCAAGGTGGAGGAGGTAGAGTATGCCTCCTACGGGCAGAAGAGGCGAACCACATACAGCTATGACGGTTCTTCCTCCAGATGCAAAGAACAGGTGGAATATAACGACAAAAACAAAGTCGTGCGGGTGAAACAGTTTGAATACAACGACGATGGGACAAAAAAACGGCAACTCAATTATAGCCCCAGCGGGAAACTGGAATCCACAAAAGTGTTTGAATATAGCTACAAGTAGAAATGAATGTCCTCTATCAGATGGAAGCCATCGGACTCGAGGCAATGAAGGCGGTGCGGCTCATGAACCGTGTCGACCAGAAATACATTGTTCCTGCCCACCAGCTTGAGGAACTACTCGGACGGGTGGCAGGGGGGTATTATGTGCAGGAGACAGGGGGAGAACGTGTGGCACCATACAGGACACTTTATTTTGACACTGCCGACTTGGCGATGTATACCATGCATCACAATAAAAAGCTCAACCGGCAGAAACTGCGTGTGCGCACCTACCGCTCTACCGACACAACTTTTTTTGAAATCAAAAATAAAGACAACCGGGGAAAGACCCATAAAGTGAGGATACCCATCGATCCCGCCATGTTCGACTGTGCACTTGAAGTTGACCGAGTTAGGCAGTTCCTCAATGCCAATACCCCCTATCCCGTCGCCTCCCTACATTCCTGTCTTGAAAATCGTTTCCAACGTATTACCCTTGTTGATAAAGAAATGAATCAGAGGGTCACCATCGACAGTCGCATCCTATTCCATAATCATGCTACCCAGTTCAATTCCGATATAAGTCACCTGCTCGTCATTGAGGTGAAGCATCAGGCCGACGCCCCCATGTCGGAAATTGAGCGAACATTGCACGAAATGCACATCCTACCACGGAGAATGAGCAAATATTGCATCGGCACGGCGTTGACTGATCCTGGCGCCAAAAGCAATCAATTTAAAGAGAAACTATTGTATATTGAAAAATTAAAATAATATGGAACCGGAAGAATTCAATCCTGACGTTGCGGCACGTTTCGGCGATGCCGAAGAGCAGACCGTAGACTTTTTGAATATACAACTTTTTGATGGCCCCGCATTGGGCAAGTTGCTTATCTTGTTTGGTATCAACTTGCTGGTATGCTGGATTATTACCCACTTCTTTTATTACAGGAAGAGCCGTCGCCGTGAGTATTACTTCACTTATATGTTATTCAGCACGGCGATTTTCTTTATCCTTTATCAGTTGCGGAATATGTCAGTGGAGGTGGGTGTCGCATTGGGACTGTTTGGTATTTTCAGCATGATACGTTACCGCACCGAGCAGTTGCCGATTCGTGAGATGACCTATTTGTTTGTACTTATTGCCATCAGCATTATCAATGGTGCAGGGATGGCGGCAAGCTATGCCTCGTTTGTTGCGACGAATGTGATATTCATTCTGCTGGTGTGGGTGCTGGAGGCGGCAGGTATGTCGAAGGGTAGGGCGCAGAAGATTATCAGGTACGAGAGGATTGCGCTCATCAAGCCGGAACGGAGAGAAGAACTGCTGTCAGACCTGCGTGAGAGGACGGGCTTGGAGATTGTCAAAGTGCAGGTGGGAAGCATTGATTTCTTGAAAGATACGGCTTTCTTGAAAGTGACTTATATCCCCGATGATCTGGAACCCAACGACATTGATATGGTGACAAAATTTAAGAGATAGTAATGGTCTAGAGGTCAAAATGTAAAGAGTTATCAACCGCAGGGTTTGATAACTTTTTTTTGTTTTGCGTGTGTGATTATAAAAAATATGGTATTTTTACAACTGGAAAAAGTGTTTTGTGGGAGGTGTAATTGTTTTGTAATTAATAAGATAAATAAGTATAGCATAATGAAGAACAGTGTTAAAGAACTGACCGAAGGCATGCAGCGTCTGTGTGCGATTGCGAACAAGATTGTGTCCCACGAAGGGGAGGTGAGTCGGATAGAACGGGATCTGCTTTTGGAGGATTTGCGGCGGTTGTATGACGTGGCCCTGCGTATGGGCGAAGAGGGGGGCGAAAAGATGAAAGAGGAGAAAGAGGTAGAGAAAGAGGGATGTGGGGTAATGAAGCCTGACGAGGAGATGCTGTCGTCAACTGTGATGGCTACGATGGCTGCGATGGCTCCTGTGGTAGAAGCGCAAGTGGAGTCTTCGCATGAGTCGGAACCCGAACCGGAGCCTGAACTGGAGCCTGAAACTGAAGCTAAGTTTGTGGAACAACCCCCGATGGAAGAGATTGAGGATAACGGCAACAGCTTGTTGTTTGACGAAGTGATTATTGAGCCAGAACCAGAAAATCCAGTGGTTCTGGAACCAGAAC
This sequence comes from uncultured Bacteroidales bacterium, assembly GCA_900318835.1. Taxonomy (GTDB): domain Bacteria; phylum Bacteroidota; class Bacteroidia; order Bacteroidales; family P3; genus Colimorpha. The sequence continues at coordinate 8,678 of ONLW01000015.1, read as the reverse complement.
CTGAGCCGGATCCCTCTCCCGAGCCCGAACATCATGCTGCTGCTGGCACACAAGCCTCACTCCTTGACTACCTGCATGCTCCCCAGACTCAAGGCGACACCCTGGGTGACCAGTTGAAACCAGCAGCTCCCACTCTTGGTGAGCGATTGGGCAATAAGGTTTCCGATTTGCGTACGGTCATTAATATTAACGATAAGTTCAGCTTTATGAACGAACTTTTCCATAATAACATGAAGGCTTACAACGACTTTATTCTCCGTCTTAATGCTATTGATACCCGCGATGAGGCCTTGATGTGTGTGAATGAAACTTCAGCGCAATACAAGTGGGATGAGTCGTCTCCTGCTGTACAGACGTTCTATAAGGTGTTTGACAAGAAATTCTAGATTTATGGGTAAAGCGATATTGTTTTCGGCGCCGTCGGGCTGTGGGAAGACTACGATTATCAAAGAACTGATGCAGTACTTTGATTGCTTTGACTTCAGTATTTCGGCCACTTCGCGTGCTCCTCGGGGAGAGGAAGAGAATGGCAGAGATTATTATTTCCTCAGTCGCGAGGAGTTCAAGGCTCGAGTGGAACGCGACGAGTTCTTGGAATGGGAGGAGGTGTATAGTGGTACATGCTATGGTACCCTGAAGAGTGAGATTCAACGCATTTGGGATGCCGGTAAGGTGATAGTTTTCGATGTTGATGTCAATGGAGGCCGCAACATCAAGAAATATTTTGGCGAGGATGCGTTGTCTATCTTTGTGCTGCCGCCGAGTGTGGAAGTGCTTGAGCAGCGTTTGCGTAGCCGTGGTACCGACAGTGAGGAAGCTATTGTGAAACGTCTTGCGCGGAGTGCCGAGGAGTTGAAGCAGGCTCCGCAGTTTGACGTTACAATTGTTAATGATAACCTGCAGCGTGCGGTGCAGGAAACTCGCAATGTGATAGAGAAGTTTATCAATGAATAGGAATCGACTGATAAATCTGCTGAAGAAGTACGACTATGTGGTGGTCTTCCTACTGCTGGTGGTGGTGAGTGTGGTGCTGATGTCGCGCACGAGCTACTACCAGAGTTCTAAGATTGTGTCGTGGGCCAATGGTGTGGCAGGAGGCTGGTATGAGGGGGTGCACAGCATCGGGGGTTACTTCGATTTGAAGACGGAGAATAACCGTCTTGCCGCAGAGAACGCACAACTCAAAGCCCAGTTAGCGTCGTCGTATATCAGCTATACCGATAGCGTTTTCACGGTCAATGACACGACGTATCACCAGCGCTACAGTTATACGGAGGCACGAGTCATCAAAAACTCATGGAGTCAGCAGAACAACTATATCATGATTAACAAGGGTAGCCGTCATGGGATCAAACCGGATCAGGCTGTCATCTCGCCTGATGGTATTGTGGGTGTAGTGATGTCGGTGTCGGAGAATTTTGCCACCATTATGCCTGTTCTGCATGGCGATAGCCGCAATAGTGTGAAAGTCAGGCGTACGGGTATCAGTGGCTCATTGGTGTGGGACGGTAAGGATTACCGCTATGCACAGGTTATTGATGTGCCGGCGACCCACCAGTTCGAGGATAATGACACTATTGTTACTTCGGGTCTCGCCAACGATTTCCCGGAGGGGGTGCCAGTAGGTTATGTGGTAGAGGCTATTCCCCTTTCCGGAAGTGGTTTCTATAAGGTAAGGATACGGTTGGCGACCGATTTTAACAAGTTGGATCATGTGTATATAATCAACAACCGCTTCCGCGACGAGCAGGAGAAACTATTGGAAAAAACGTTGAATGAAAAATAATAAAGAAATTATGAAAAAAATCATTTTGTTAGGATTTTTGGGCCTAATGGGGCTCTTGGGCAATGTATTGCAAGCACAGTTGCTCTACAGGATTTCGGGCAATGGGCTAAAGATGCCGAGCTACATTGTTGGCACCTATCATCTGGCTCCAGCGTCGTTTGCCGACAGTCTTCCTGGTATTCGTACCGCTTTCGATGCTACTGAGCAGATCTGTGGTGAGGTGGATATGATTGAGGCTCTCAAACCCGAGAATATGGCTAAGATGCAAGCGGCACAGATGCTTCCCGAAGGCACCACGCTGTCATCGCTGCTCACTGCCGAGCAGTTGGATCGCCTGAATGCATTATTGCGAGAGGTTATGGGTACGGATTTGACAAATCCCGCTATGGCGGAGCAATTGGATAAGGTGACTCCGATGGTCTTGGAGACCACGCTCACGCTAATGATTTATATGAGAAATATTGAAGGTTTGAATCCGTATGACCTGATTGATACTTATTTTCAACGGGAGGCGATGAAAAACGACAAGGCGGTCATTGGCTTTGAAACTGTTGAATTCCAGATGGAGATTCTCTATGGAGCCCCTGTGGAAAAGCAAGTAGAAGGTTTGATGTGTTTTGTTGATCATTTTCAAGAGCAGGTGGAGATGGCGGATTTCATCACAGCTGCCTATTTTTCACAGGATTTGGAGCAACTTGGGGAGCTGAATCTGGAAGAGCAGGAAGGCTCATGCGCATCCAATCCCGAGGATAACGATAAATTGCTTTATGACCGAAATGTCAACTGGGTGAACGCAATGCCTGACATTATGAGGGATAAGCCTACTTTTTTCGTTGTCGGTGCATTTCATCTTTGTGGCGAGCGAGGTGTGCTGAAAATGCTAGAGGATAAAGGCTATAAGATTGAAGGCGTAAAAAAATGAACAAAGGAGTTTGGCGTATTATTGGGCGTTTTGTCCTTTTGATGGCACTGCAGCTGCTAGTGCTCAACCACGTCTACCTAGGAGGCTACGTCATGCCGATGCTTTATGTGCTCTTTGTCCTCATGCTGCCCACAAATACGGGACGTATTCCCTTGTTGTTGATAGCATTTGGTACGGGCTTTTTGGTCGACGTGATGAGCAATATGCTGGGATTCCACGCATTGGCCTGCACTATTGTTGCTATGCTACGTATCCTCTTTGCCAATCGTATTTTGACCCGCGGCGAGCCTGTGTCTATAGAGACCCCCAGTATCTATAGCGTTACGCCGCAGTATTTCATTAGCTATCTCATGCTTATGGTGGGGGCGTTTTTCCTTGTGTTCTATACTTTGGAAATCTTCGGCTTCCGTAGCCTTGGAAGTGTGCTCCTAGCTACTTTGGCCAGCACAGTTGTTACCACCCTTATGGCCGTGCTTTATCAATACATTTTCTTAAAGAAAGAGACAGTATGAAGAAGTTTGCAGTCGCCGTAATCGTAAGTATGTGCATCCATGCCGTCAGCGCCCAGACCGCAGTGGGGAAATGGCGACCCTGCCTCGACCATTCATGCGCCAACCATGTTGCATACGCCGGTGATTGTATCTATGCCGCCACTAACGGTGGTGTCTTCTGTTACGACCTTGATGACTACACCTTGACTCCGATGAGCAAAGGCTTTGGCCTCAATGACGTCGGTGTTGCAACAATGGCCTGCGACCTCGCCTCGCATTGTCTTATAGTGGCCTACAATAACTCCAATATCGACATCGTCAAGGGTAATCATACTTACAACATTTCCGACATCAAGCGCAGCGAAATCTCCGGTGACAAAAATATATACCATATCCGTTTCGCCAATGGCAATGCCTACCTGACTACCGGTTTCGGTGTCGTCGTAGTAGATTTGTCACGTATGGAGATTAAGGAGACTTGGTATCTGGGCGCAGGTGGTGTATATACACCTGTTTATGACTTGGCTTTCATGCCCGACAGCCTTTATGCCGCCACCGGAGAAGGTCTCAAACGTCTCTCCCGTGCCGAGCGATACCCTTCTGTCAGCGATCGTTGGATCGTGGACCATCGGCTTGACAGTCTCACTGTCAGCCATCTCTGTGTCTCCGGTAGTCATCTTCTTGCTACCGGTTATGCAGCTTCCCCAATTTACAGCAGCCTCTATTACTTGACAGACTCCGGGATTGTCGAGATGCTTAGTGGCGAGTTCCATTCTATGCAATCCTCAGGCAACCGCTTGACAGTATGCCTCGACGACGCAGTTTATATTTTCGATACCAGTCTCACCTTTTATGAGCCGCGTGTTTCTTTCCTTTGGGGTGATTTGGCTCCCAACGATGCCGTTATGGACGCTGCTGGCACCCTCTGGGTGGCGCATCCGTGGGAGGGCCTTATTGGTCAACATGCCGATGGCACCGAAGAATACCATTGCCCCGATGGCCCATATAGTAACGACCACGTCTATTCCCTCGTCCCTTTCAATTACCGTATGATGCTCTGCCCCGGAGGTCATACCGAGACCTATGCCAGCGCCTATCTCACCCCTAATCTCCTTACGGCCAACGGTCATCGATGGACTTTCCTCGACAAAAGTAATGGATTGCTTGCCAACAAATACGATGTCGTCGATGCCGCTGTCAACCCCCTCGACACCAACGAGATTGTCATCGCTCTCTGGGGTTACGGCGTGGCTTCAATCCGAAACAACAGCGTCCAAACTTTCTACGATGCCTCCAATACCGGTGGAGCCTTGGTCCCTTACTCCTCAGGGTCCTATTCCCGCCTCAATACCGGCGCTGTGGAATTCGACCGCCAAGGTAATCTCTGGACTCTCGTCTCACACTCAACCAACGCCCTCGCCCTTCGACAACCCAATGGCTCTTGGAAGTCTTTCTCCACCATGCCTCTCGGAAATAGCCTTGAGGTCGACAAACTCCTCCTTGATAGCATTACAGGCTATAAATGGTTTCTCGGCCGTAGCAATGTCATCTATGTCCATGACGGAAAAAGCAAGATGGCGCGTGTTAATCCCAACCACGGCAGCAAGCTCGAAACTCAAACTGTCACCGCCATTGTCCAGGATCAGAACGGGAATCTCTGGCTCGGTACCAACAAGGGCCTCAAGGTCATCTACGACGGATACAAAGCCTTCCAAAATGGCGGCAATGGTGAAGTGTCTCCCGTCTCTTGCAGCAACATTACGATTACCAACGGCGAATTCTCGGAATACCTCATGGCTTATGAAAGCATTACCGCCATTGTTGTCGATGGCGCCAACCGCAAATGGGTGGGCACTGCCAATGGTGGACTCTATCTTCTCTCCGCCAACGGCATCGACCAACTCGAGCATTTCACCGTGGCCAATAGCCCTCTCTTCTCTGACAAAATCATCGCCCTTGGAATCAACGAGCGTACTGGTGAAGTCTATGTCGGCACCGACCGCGGTCTACAGGTCTATCGAGGCACCGCCACCTACGCTACTACGGAACCTCTTGACGAAGTTTACGCTTTTCCCAATCCCGTAAAGCCTGATTATGATGGACCTATCGCCATCAAGGGTTTCACGCGCAACGGCCTCGTGCATATCACCGATGCTTCGGGTCATACCCTCTTTACCACTACAGCCAATGGGGGTCAGGCCATTTGGGATGGCCGCACTCTGCAGGGCGACAAGGTCGCCAGTGGGGTCTACTATGTCTTTGCTTCCGACAGCCAAGGTGACAATCGCGCCGTTGCCAAAATCCTCATAGTGAGATAATACTAATACATTAACACATTAGTACATTAATACATACTCCGGGTCTCGTGCTCCACACCACGCCCTACTCCGAGTCCTCCCTTGTGGTCAAGGTGTTCACTCGTCAGTTGGGTCTCCGTTCCTATATAATTAAAGGTGTACGTGGACGTGGCGGCAGGGTCAAGCAAAATATGTTTCAGCCCTTATCGAACCTCGATATGGTTGTCTACAACAATGAAAAAACCGACCTCAACTACATTAAAGAAATCTCCCCCCGCAACATATCAGCTTGTCAACGTGTCAACGTGTCAATAGAAAACGCCCTGCGTTTCTTTATGACGGAAGTGCTTTACAAAGCCCTCCGTGAGGCCGAGCCCGTGCCTGCCCTTTTCGACTACGTCGACGCTATCAATTCCCAATCCCCCAACACCAGTCCTCATTTACCCATTTCCTTCCTCCTCACCGTTGCCCGCCACCTCGGCATCGAACCCTTGGACAACTACTGTTCGCGTGATCCCTATTTCTGCCTCGAAGAAGGCCGCTTTGTTTCTGCAGCCAATGCAACAACTCTCCCGCAAAACCTCTCTTCCATGCTTCACGTCTACCTTTGCACTTCTCTTCCCACTTCCCACTTTCCACTCGAAGAACGTACCGCCCTCATCGACACCCTCATCTCCTACTTCCATCTTCATCTCTCGGGCTTCTCCAACTTCCACAGTCACGAAATATTACATGCATTATTAAAATAGCCAACATCATGAAAAGAACATTGACACTTGTGGCCTTTGTCCTCATGCTCTGCGGAGTGCAGGCTCAGCAGGCCTATTGGGTCTTTTTGACCGACAAGCAGGGCTCGAACTTCGATCCCTACACCTATTTCGATGCCAAAGCCATTGAGCGCTACCACCAGTGCGGCGCCGACCTTTATGACATCACCAATTATCCCGTCACTCCTGTCTACGAGCAGGGCGTCAGCGCTCTTGCTACCGAGGAAATCGGTGCCAGCCGCTGGATGAACGCCCTCGGCGTCATGGCTACTTCCGAGCAGATTGCCGCCATTGAGGCATTGCCCTATGTCCTCCGCGTGCAGATGATTGAAGGCAACGGAATGCTGGGGGCGTCGGCTCCCGCTGATATCGAGTACAACCCCTATGGCCACGCCACCGTCGAGGGACCCCTTGAGGCTCAGCTTGTCCGTATGGGCGGTAAGGCTTTCCGCGACAAGGGTATCGACGGCAAGGGCATCCGCATTGCCGTGTTCGACGGTGGCTTTCCGCAGGTCAATACCCACGATGCCTTCAAGCATTTGCGTGACAATCACCAGATTCTCAAAACTTGGAACTTCTGCAACAAGAAGGAGAACGTCTATGGATGGAACTCTCATGGCACCATGACCCTCAGTTGCATCGCCGGCCGTGCCGATGACAAGGACCTTGGCCTCGCCACAGGCGCCGAGTTCCTCCTTGCCCGCACTGAGATTGAGACCGAGCCGTTCAAAGAAGAGGTCTGGTGGCAGATGGCTGTGGAATGGGCCGACAAGAATGGCGCCAATATCATTAGCAGTTCCCTTGGCTATGGTAAAGAACGCCACTACACCCGCGACATGGATGGCACTTCCTATGTGGCTAAAGCTGGCAATCTCGCAGCGCGCAAGGGTATGCTTGTCTGCAACTCGGCCGGTAACGAGGGCGACGACAAGCAATGGAGGACCATCATCACCCCGGCTGATGCCGACAGCGTGATGTGTGTGGGTGGCATTGTGAATAGCCTCACCTCCTACAACCACATCGACTTCTCCTCCTATGGCCCCTCCGCCGATGGTCGTCTGAAACCCAATGTCTGCGCCTTCGGGAATGCCCGCACCGCCAATGTCGGCAGTGACCATGCCTATCACTATGTTCCCGGAACCTCATTCTCCTGTCCGTTGGTGGCCGGTTTCGCCGCTTGTGCCTGGCAGGCCTCTCCTGGCAAGAGCGTCATGGAGATGTTCCACATGATTGAGCAAAGTGCCGACCTCTATCCCTATTATGACTACACTTACGGATACGGTGTGCCCCAGGCCAATTTCTTCGTCGGAACGCGGACTACCGCGACCGCCACCTTCCGCTTCGAAGAGAAGGATGGTGAAGTCCTTGTGCGACCGTTGATGCCCATCGTCAATAAGCCTATTTTCATCAAGGAACAGTCCGCCGATGGTCATATCTACCGCTATGCCAAACTTGAAATCACCCTCCTCGATACCACCGGTGTCATTCACTTTGGTGTCCAGTCTGGCCGCACCCTCGTTGTTCACCTCGACGGCTACACCGACACCTATAACGCCCAGAAACCCACCGAGAAATACGGCTTCGGCTATATCACCTCCGATAACTACTATCAGGGAGCCCTCCAAGACTTCCGTACTCCCGAGGCCAACCTTACCACCTCGCAATGGGGCAGCAACAGCACCTGGCGTTTCAACCTCTACGTTGGCCTCGGCTTGCCTGTCAAGTTCGACAATGCCGAAATGAATACCAATATCTGGTCACCCAGCTGGAGCTTTGGTGTCCGCTTCCTTCGGGCTTTCAGCAAGGCCTACTGCCTCGGTATGAGTATAGACTTCAACTTTACCCACTACCGCTTCAACAACGCTTCAGTCAACGATATGGAGACGGCCCTTGGCGTCAATCCCACCACCATGGATAAGGTTAATACCCGTAGCCTCACCCATAAAGAGATGGGTCTCGAACTCTTCCAGCGCGTGCGCCTGGTGCCCGGTGGCATCTGCGGAAACGGTCTCCATTGGGATCTCGGCGTCTACGGAAGCTACGGCAGCACCTCTTACACCCTCTCCGGCAAGATGCCTTCTCCTGCCGTATCCAGTGAGGTGTCCACCACCTATATCGGTATTGATGCCCTTGATGCTTACGAGTGGAACTACGGTGTCGTTACCCGCCTCGTCAACGACTGGTACGGCATCTACGCCCGCTACCGCCTCAATGGCATCGGCAAGGAGGTCGAAGCTGGCAAGGTGCTCCTTCCGCGCCTCACCGTCGGCCTGCTCCTTACCTTCTAAAAGTGCCCCGATATACACTGTTTCGCTGGCATTGCCCTCATAGTCAACCGCGAAGCCGTAGAGATGGACCTCCTTCCCCTGCCAGCGTTCGGGCAGCGTCAGCTGCGCGGAGCCTGTCCGCCGCCAC
>ONLW01000011.1 GCA_900318835.1 uncultured Bacteroidales bacterium | reverse complement strand
GCCATCCGATATGTCCACGACAATGAATAATCAACAATAATCATAGAAATGAAATACCGATTCTTACTCTTGACCTTAACAACCTTGCTGGTCGCCAATCCTGCGGCACAGGCCTACGACTTCTCGGCCTCCGCCACAAGCAGCCACACCCTCTACTTCAACATCATCGACAGCGCGAACCACTACGTAGCACTCACCTACCCCGACGAGAACAGCAACTACATCACTGGAGACCTGGTGGTGCCCGCCACAGTACAGCACGACGGCCAGACGTGGACGGTGCGCTCCGTAGGCCATGCTGCTTTCATCAACTGCCCCGGTATGACGAGTTGCGTGCTGCCTGAGACGGTGGTCGGTATTGGACGTTACAACGCTTTTGGCAGCTGCCACAACATGACTTCCATCACCCTGCCTGCTTCGCTGAAGAGCATAGACCAGTATGCCTTTTATCAATGCGACGCATTGCAGGAGGTGCACTATACCGGCACCATCGAGCAGTGGTGCAAGATTAAGTTCATCAATTGGAACTCCAATCCTTTGGAGCAGGCCCACACGCTTATAATCAACGGTGACACGGTACGAGACCTAGTGCTTCCGGAGGGTCTCGACACCATCCGCTATTGGGCTTTCAAGGGCTGCAACTTGCGCTCGGTGAGCTTTCCGCACTCAATCAGATATATCAGCTATCATGCTTTCGAGATGTGCGACAGTTTAACGACAGTCTATTTCAACGCAGACAGCACCATAACTAACGGGTACGCAGGGGAAGCTATTTTCGTCGGTTGTCCAATGCTGACCCATTTTGTCTTTGGTGACCATTTGACACGGATTCCCTCCTTCCTTGTATTAGGTGTTACGAGCATAGAATCCATCCAGCTGCCCGCCAGCTTACGCACCATCGACGACTACGCCTTCGCCAACTGCCACAATTTGAGACACGTTGACTTCGTCCACACCCAGTTGCAGAGCATCGGTCGCAATGCCTTCTCCGCAACGGCACTCGAATCGGTGGTGTTACCTCGTTCATGCACCCATATCGGAGCTAGTGCTTTTCAGTGCAACGACTCGCTGCGCTATGTCTGCATCATGGCAGACAGTCTGTACTGGGGCGGAGGAATCTTTTGGCGCTGCCCGAATATTGACACTATGCGTATGTTCACCTCCACACCGCCGGATCTCAGCATAAGCTTCGAAATCGAGATACCCGCCACGACGCACCTCATCGTCCCCTGCGGTGCCGCATCGACTTACGCGGACAACATTTTATACCACTGGTACTACATCACCGACGTGGAAGAGATGCCTGCCGTGGCTGTGATGGTTGAGGCCGCGGAAGGCGGTAGCGCCATGGTGCTCAGCAACCCCACCTGCGACGACCTGACGGCCGAAATCGAGGCCGTAGCCGACAGCGGGTGGCACTTCATCCACTGGAGCGACGGCGACACCAATGCACACCGCACACTTGCCGTCGGCACCGACGACATCATCCTCACCGCACACTTCGCTTCCGATAGTCCCGCACCAGGACCTGGTACCGAAGGTATTGACGACATCGACATCAAGAGTGCATCCATCAGTATCATCGACCGCCGTATCATTGTCAGCGGCACCTCCTTGCCAGTTAAAATCTACGACATCATGGGTCGCAGCGTACAAAACAATTCGTCCCTGCAGCCCGGTATCTACCTTGTCCGTATCGGAGAAACAGCAGCTCGCAAATTAGTCGTATTCTAAAATAATGTTTTATGAAGACAAAAATCATTAAGAAAATGGCCCTACCGCTTCTCGTGGCAGCCACCCTATTGACCTTCGCCTCCTGTAGCAAGGACAATACAGAAACTAATACTAACACCCACACGGACGCTCCGGCGACGGTAGCAGACTCGGAGTGGGAGTGGAGAGATTCCAACAACAGTTCCGGAGTGATTGACATTGAGGTGGGGTTCAATGGGCCCAAACTCGCCGACCTGACCTATACGGATATGAGTACCGGCATTATGCAGACCGATGCATTGCTTGGAACATATACCTACTCGAACGGCAGCGGTACATTGACCCTAAACGATGAAACCAACAATACTACCGTCAACATCTCTTTCTCGGTTAGCGGGACAACGATGACACTCAGTTTCAAAACTGTTACCTATATGCTCACCAAGAAACAGTAACAATCACACATAAACATGAAAAACAGATTAAAACCCATCGCCCTGATAGCCGCTGTGATTTGCTTTGCGGCCTGCGAGAAGAACAACGAGGTGCGCCATGAGCGCAACATCACTTACACCGTGGACGCACAGACGGTCACAGTCTACTTGACCACGGAGGCCGAATGGGACGCCCTGCTCGACCAGTTCTGCGACTACGCCGAAGGGGGCAGTAGCGTCACCTTCCGCAACGCCAACAGTGCTGCCAAAAGCGCCACCAAAGAAGCCATCACCTACTCCACCACCGACCGCGAAGCGATGAAACGATGGATGGCCCGCATGGAGGACGAGGGCAAAACGGTGACGGTGACCTACGACAGCCAAACGGGCATCTGGAGTGGCACAGCATACGCAACAGCACCTCTGCCGGTCAGTGGAGCACACACTTTCGTCTGCGACTACTGGCCGGATTACATCGCCATTGTCACCGTGGACCCTACAGCCAACCGATGCTATGGCACATGGGGCCATGCTCACGTCTGGTCGCTCTATGGGCTGCCATGGGGTATCTGTTCCTATACCACTACGAGATATACCTGTCAGGAATGTCCGCAGGAATATCATCTGACCAATATCTATTGGAACGGCATCGACGTAGGAGGAACGTGCCAAATGCATGGTGACACGTTGCATGTGGAGTGCGGTGGAATGTTGCCACAATGCACTACCTGTATCGGTATGTTCGACCTCGTGCGCAGTACGCAGTACGAGACCTGGGTGAGTACCAACAATGGCTACGATGTGGTGCTGCACATCGACCGTGCTAACCATGTGGCTGTAGCTTCTACCCCCGCAGACTACATCAACACCGTCGTTGATTTCCCGCAGGGACGTTTCCATTACGAGGATGACGAATACGGCAATCGGCAGACCTACCTCAGCACCTATCCACCTGTACTGGACACCACGTCCCTCTATGGTGAAGCCTACAACATCTATCAGACAAGCCCTACACAAGAGGAATGGCGACTTATCTGCGACTGCCTCAATCCTCCCACTTTTATCTTCAATCGTATCAACTGACAACCATAGAATAATTAATGCGGCGACTGCCATCGGCTGACAATTTGTCAGCGGCTGGCAGTCGCTGACATTTTGGCACGGTTATTGATAATAATGATTGCAGCCGCGCTAAAGCACGGCTCACAGAATGAAGTAAAACAAATAAAACATAACAATTATGAAGATTCAACCTTTAGCAGACAGAGTCCTCGTGCGTCCCGCCGAGGCTGAACAGAAGACCGCCAGCGGCATCATCATCCCCGACACCGCAAAAGAGAAACCGCAGCGCGGCGAAGTCCTCGCCGTTGGCAAGGGCACCAAAGACCATGAGATGACCGTCAAGGTGGGCGACAACGTCCTCTACGGCAAGTACAGCGGCACCGAGATCGAAATCGACGGCGAGAAGCTGATGATTATGAAAGAAAGCGACATTTACGCGATAATTTAAATCTAGAAATTCTAGATAATCTAGAAGCTCTAGAAAAAATAGAAAAAATAAAGAAAGGAAAAGAACAATGGCAAAACAGATAGTTTTCAATAATGACGCTCGCGAGCAGCTTCGCAAAGGCGTCGACGAGTTGGCAAATGCAGTAAAGGTGACCCTCGGCCCCAAAGGCCGCAATGTGGTTATCGACAAGAAATTCGGTGCCCCGCAGGTGACCAAGGACGGCGTGACCGTGGCCAAGGAGATCGAGCTTGAGGACGGCATCCAGAACATGGGCGCCCAGATGGTGAAGGAAGTGGCCTCGAAGACCAACGACCAGGCTGGCGACGGTACCACCACCGCCACCGTGCTGGCACAGGCCATCGTCAACACCGGCCTGAAGAACGTCACCGCCGGTGCCAACCCCATGGACCTCAAGCGCGGTATCGACAAGGCCGTTGCCGAGATTGTGAAGAGCATCAAGGAGCAGGCTCAGGAAGTGGGCGGCGACATCCAGAAGATCCGCCAGGTTGCCACCATCAGCGCCAACAACGACAGCGCCATCGGTGACATCATCGCCGAAGCTATGGAGAAAGTGACCAAGGACGGCGTCATCACCATCGAGAACGCCAAGGGCATCGACACCACCGTCAAGGTCGTCGAGGGTATGCAGTTCGACCGCGGCTACATCAGCCCCTACTTCGTCACCGACACCGAGAAGATGGAGTGCGCCTACGACAACCCCTATATCCTCATCTACGACAAGAAGATCAGCACCATGAAGGACCTGCTGCCCGTGCTGGAGAAGGTCGTCAACACCGGCCGTCCGCTCCTCATCATCGCTGAGGACGTCGAGAGCGAGGCCCTGGCCACCCTCGTGGTCAACCGCCTGCGCGGCAGCCTGAAGATTGCCGCCGTCAAGGCCCCCGGCTTCGGCGACCGCCGCAAGGAGATGCTCGAGGACATCGCCATCCTCACCGGTGGCACCGTCATCAGCGAGGAGAAGGGCTACAAGCTCGAGGATGCCGACCTCAGCATGCTCGGCCAGAGCGAGAAGATCAGCATCGACAAGGACAACACCACTATCGTCAGCGGCAAGGGCGACAGCGAGATGATCAAGGCCCGAGTGGGTCAGATCAAAGCCCAGATCGAGAAGACCACCAGCGACTACGACCGCGAGAAGCTGCAGGAGCGCCTGGCCAAGCTGGCCGGCGGCGTGGCCGTCATCTACGTCGGCGCAGCCTCGGAGGTCGAGATGAAGGAGAAGAAAGACCGCTTCGACGACGCCCTGCACGCCACCCGCGCAGCTGTCGAGGAGGGTATCATCCCCGGTGGCGGCACCGCCCTCATCCGCGCCGCCCAGAAGCTCGAAGCCGTCAAGCCCGAGAACGAGGACGAGAAACTCGGCATCGAGATCATCCGTCGCGCAGTGGAGGAACCTCTCCGCATGATTGTCGAGAACGCCGGCCTGGAAGGCAGCGTCGTTGTCAATGAAGTCAAGAATGGCAAGGGCGACTACGGCTACAACGCCCGCGCCGAGAAATACGAGAACCTGTTCCAGAGCGGCGTCATCGACCCCGCCAAGGTGACCCGCGTGGCCCTGGAGAACGCCGCCTCTATCGCCGGCATGCTCCTCACCACCGAGTGTGTCCTCTGCGACATCAAGGAACCCGAACCCCCGATGCCCGCCGGCAACCCCGGCATGGGCGGAATGGGCGGAATGTACTAAAAAGTACAAACCCCGCCCCAGCGGTGGGGTTGTATTAACCGCGTGCTCGCAGAGAGCAAATATTTAGGGAGCATCCAATTGGGTGCTCCCTTTCATTATTACACTCTTTTTCAGTCTATCTTATCACCACCACTTTTCGAGCTGGATGGTTGCCGATTTTGACCATATAGGTGCCCGTGGCGGGAACGTCGAAGCGCAACGGTGCGTCGTAGTCCTGCTTGGTGGCGAGTGCGCGTCCGTTGATGTCAAAGAGCGTCACCGTGTTCTGCTCCGCGCCCTCGACCACTATCTGCCCGCTGTTGGAATAAATCTTCGCGTCCAGCGCGTCCACGCCGTCGATGCCGACATACACCGTGTCGTGGATATAGATGGTGTCGTGGATGTATTCGGTCAGCCAGACAGTGTCATGTACTTCAATGTACTCCGTGACGGTTGTTGTGTCGTGGATGTACTCCGTGACGGTTGTTGTGTCGTGGATGTACTCGGTCACGATGGTGGTATCATGCACAGGTACATAGGTTGTGTCATGCAGATAAACATTCATATAAACAGTATCGTGGATTGTAAGCGTATCCAAATACAGCGTGTCTTGATACGGTGAGCCAACTGCATAGAAATGTGCTGTCAGTTGGACATTGTTGACAACGGCGAAGGTATAGGGGTTGTATGTTGAGCCGTCACTCCAATGAGAGAACTGATAGCCGCTGTAAGGCAGAGCCTCGACCGTGGCTGCTGTACCATATTGGTATTGTCCGTTGCCGCTAAAGGAGCCGTGTGTGATATTCCCTGCCTGCAATGTGACGGAATGTGTGTCGATGGCGAAGATGGCCGAGCGACTGATGTCACTTGTCATTACAATATTACGCGGATTGAGAGTGTTGCCGTCGTCCCAGCGTACGAAATGGTAATGCTCAATAGCAATAGCTGATATTGTAACTGTGTCTAAATAATCGAAAACGCCACCATTGCTGACACCACCCTGTGTTTCATCATTGCTCTGCACGGTCAACGTATATTGATTCTTTGCAAACAGTGCCATAAATGAGGTGTCTTGTGTAATACATACCACACGAGGATTGTTTGTGTCACCATCGTTCCACGATGAGAAGTGATAGCCATGGTTGGATGTCGCCGTCAACGAAACGCTGTCAAGATACTCCATCGTATCGCCACCAGAAACATATCCCATTGTATCATTGTCTGATATAGCGATAACACTATACCAATTCTTTGCGAAATAAGCTGTGAGTAGGGTGTCTTGTGTCAAGGTGATAACACGTGGATTGGTCGTATCGCCGTCATTCCAATGCAAGAAATGGTAGCCGTAGTTAGCTGTGGCTGCAATGCTCACGGCGTTGAGATATTCCGTTGTGGTGTTGCCCGTCACATTGCCCCATATTGTGTCGGCACTAACGACAGAAACACTGTATGAATTCTTTGCAAACAAAGCGGTAAACAAAGTATCCTGTGTCAAGGTTATTGTGCGTGGATTGGTAGTGTCACCGTCATTCCATGAGGTGAAGTGATAGCCGTAGTTGGGTGTGGCGGAGATTGTCTGTTCTGATGTATAGTTGTATAAACCACCACCAGTAACCAATCCGTGTATGTTTGTATCTACATTAAGAGTAATGGAGTATTGGTTATAATCGAAATAGGCAGTAAATAGGCTATCCTTTATCGTCTCAATGGTGCGTGGATTGGTGGTATCACCATCATTCCACGCGGTAAAGTGATATCCGTAGTTTGGTATGGCCACTATCGTTACACTGTCGAGGTATTCCGTCAAAGTGCTACCCGTCACCACACCTCTGATGGTGTCATTAGATATTGCAGTGATGGTGTAGGTATTCTTTGTAAACAATGCAGTAAATGCAGTGTCTTGTGTCAGCGTTAAGACACGCGGATTATTAGTGTCGCCATCATTCCATGCTGTGAAGTGATAGCCGTAGTTGGCTGTGGCGGTGATTGTCTGTTCTGAAATATAGCTGAATAAACCGCCACCAGAAATCGACCCATGAATATTGGTATCAACGTTGAGAATAATTGAGTATTGGTTATAATCGAAATAGGCTGTAACCAAACTGTCTCTTGTCGCTTCAATGGTACGTGGGTTGGTGGTGTCGCCATCATTCCACGCTGTGAAGTGATAGCCATAGTTCGGTATGGCTGTTATCGTGACACTATCGAGGTAGTCAACGGTACATCCTCCCGTAACAACCCCTCTGGTTTCATTAGCCGACGAGCCTGTTATAGTATATTGATTTGGAGCAAACATAGCGGTGAATATGGTGTCCTGAGTAAGTATGAAAACACGCGGATTATTTGTATCTCCATCACTCCAATTGCTAAAATGATAACCATGGTTTGGAGTCACAAACATGTTTATTTCATCTAAATAATGACCGAAATATCCGTCTCCATACCAGCCCCAATTTCCAGAACAATCAACTTCTCCATGAATTACCGTATCCACATACAAAGAGAAATAATACATATTGTTTGCGAAAACAGCTGTATATGTGGCATCTCCCGTTACTTGTATTGTACGAGGGTTTTGTATAGTATTGTCACTCCATTTCAGGAAATGGTAACCATAGTTGGCTGTCGCTGTCAAAGTGACTGTATCAAGGTAATCAACAGTTGAACTACCAGACACATCTCCCTTTATACTATCGTCAACGGTGCCTAATATTGTATATTGATTTTTTGCAAACATTGCAGTGAATACAGTGTCTTGAATTAGAGTTATTGCTCGCGGATTACTAGTGTCACCGTCATTCCATGCTGTGAAATGATAGCCGTAATTGGCCTTGGCATTTATGGTGCGTTCCGATAGGTAATTGTAGTTCCCTGTACCGTTCACAGTGCCATGTATTGAGGTGTCGACTTGTACATTAAGACTATATTGATTATAATCAAAAATAGCTGTCTTTGTAATGTTGCTGGTGGCAACAATCTTTCGTGGATTATCGGTATTGTTGTCGTTCCATCTGACAAAGTGGTAACCATAGTTAGCCGTTGCCGTTAATGTAACTGTGTCAAGATACTCAACAGTTGCGCCTTCAGATACAAAACCTTTTACACTGTCAGTTGTTACGCCCGTAACAGAATAATGATTCTTGGCAAATATAGCTGTAAATATGGTGTCTTGTGTTAATGTGATAATGCGATTATTGTTTGTGTCACCATCGTTCCATTGAACAAAATGATAGCCATAATTGGCATTTGCACCGAAGGAGCGCACTGACAGATATGTGTAACTACCTCCACCGTTACATGTACCATATGTGGCTATATTTGGATTAACTGATAAATTGTAGTAATTATCACTAAAATGTGCTGTTAAATTGATATCGTGAGAAACAACTAGTGTCCTCGGATTATTTGTGTTGTTATCACTCCATTTCGAAAAATGATAACCATAATATGGAGTGGCTGAAATGGTTGATATTGTGTCTGGAAATGTTACAGTGTCATTCCCTGAAGTAAAACCTTTCGATTGGTCACCAGAAAGATTGGTTCCTGCATGTAATGTCACATATGAAGTATCCATGAATTTTCTTGCTATCCAATATGGACTATTTGAAACTGTATATGCATTATAAGACTCTCGGGGTACTACCAGGAACAATGTGCTATCAAATAATGAACTTCCACTTCCGCCATTTTCTATAACAGGAGGTTGTATTGGGTTCATCCATACCACTATATTGCTGTTACATCCATGGAAAGCAGACTCACCAATAGACACAACATTACTAGGAATAACAATCCTTTCAATTTCCGAGCAACCATAAAACGCCCAAGGGCCAATAGAAGTTACTGAAGATGGTATAGTTACACAGCAGGTGTCGCCAAGATATGTTATCAATCTAACCTTTGTGCCATCTTCAAATATCATATTACCCTCTAAAAATCCATTCATTGACATTGCACTCCAGGGTGCACCTGATGCTGTGCCATGATACTCAATATGACGTATGCAAGCGAATGCCCAATTGCCAATACTTTGAACGCCATCTGGGATAATGATGTTTTTACAATTACACTGTACAAATGCATTCGCGCCAATGGAAATAAGGCTATTAGGCAAGCTTACGTGTTTTAAATTACTACAATACCTGAACGCTCCACTACCAATAGAAGTTAATCCATTAGGCAGATTGACGGAATCAAGGCTATGGCATTCTTGAAAAGCATAATTACCTATGGTTTGTAAACCATTAGCAAATATCACATCCTCCAAACCTGTACATTGATAAAATGCATGATTGCCTATTGTGGTAACACTCGATGGAATTGTGACAGAAATCAAGCCGCCACAACCCCTAAATGTTCCACCTTCACTATTAGATAGTGCTGTGACCGAATAAGTCACGCTATTATATGTCACGGAGGATGGTATTATTAAGTTACCAGACACATATGCGCTGTAAGGGCTACCCGAACTGGGGCGGACGACCTCAGCATGACCATCAACAATATTATAGTAGAGAGTTTGTCCCGACGGTGCTACGGCAGAGAAATTATAGGCGGTAGCATTTAATGATGTAAAAACAACTAGTATTGACAATAATAAACGTTTCATTGTTTTTCCTCCATTATTTTTTCGCTTGCTTTACGCAATAATATATCTAATTCCAAATGAGAAAGGCTTTCTAAATGATAATAATAGACAAGAGAATTCATCACACTATGAAATATTGTATATTTTCTCAAAACAACATTGTTTATTTCTTGATTCCAAAAATGGTCAAACTTGTTTAATGCAACAATAATGTTCATGATTTTTTCTGAACAGCCAAAGTACACATTGGGATTGCTATGATGACAAAACATTACAGCAAAAACGAATTGGTTACCAATATTCCCATTTACTATGTCGTCTGGGAGCGAGAGGTCTCCGTCTGAAAGACGTTCTGTCAGATTGTCAATTGTCAATAAATAATTTGCCGAAATTGACCTTCGTTCAATCTCTGCTCGTTGATTATAAGCTTTATAAATTAGTTCGCATTGTCTTGTTAATACATCTATTGATACTGGGGGCTCTTTAAATGTATGGAGTAAGTCAATGTAAGTGGTATAATCTCTTCCCCTTGATTGCATCCATTCCCTTTTGTAAAGTAGGGCTTCATCTACAGAGGGGATAAATTCTGCCATTGTTTTTGCGTGTGCCATAATATCATGTTATTTTGTGTCTACTCTATAATGCAGTTTTCGGCGGCTCTGCTTATTGTTGTGAGCGATGCCGTCGATGACTCTCTGGAGACAGGTACAAAAGAAAAAGGACGTGGAATTATTCTTTTGTTGCTCCTTATTAGATGTATGGGCTCTGCAAAGCCTGAGTAATAATAAGGTGCGAATAATTCACGCCCAAGCGTGAACCCCGCGAGCTTATTCTCTTACTCATTAGAATTTTGCAGATTCATACATCGAGAATAATGGGCGGTTAGCTCAATATGTATTTCCTATATTTCTACGCTTTATGTCATTTTATCCATATAGTATATTAATTGTTCCTTCAGCGGAAGCAAATCGTCTTTGAGTGTTTTCCATAGTACCGACGGCACTATGTCTGCATAACCATGAACAAGAACATGCCTCATGTTGATAATGACCTTCCACGGTGTCTGCGGATGGCTGTCGCGGAACTCGTTGGTGAGTTGGTAGGCGGCCTCACCAATAATCTCCATGTTCTTTACCACAGCGAAATATGTCCGCTTGTCGGCCACGAATGTCTTGTAGTCGTAACCCTCGACAAAAGCGAGGGCAAAGTCGATGGATTCGACCATGTTGCCAAGCAGGCTTTTGTCACGCCGTGGGTCTCTCATAAATCAATATTTTGTCTCGGTCGGCAGTGGCGGCAGCATAGGGTTTCAATGCCCCTTCCTGCACCAGGTCCACTTCGCGGCCGAGCAGTTCTTTCAAATCGGTATAAATGGCAGCATATTTGAACAGCCCGACAGTCGGGTCGAATGCAACCAAGATGTCGATATCGCTGTCCTCGCGCTGTTCGCCACGGGCAAAAGAGCCGAACAGCCAAGCACGTTGCACCGGCTGTGTGGCGAGATAGCCGCTTATCTTTTTGGTGATATTTGTGACGTTTCCTGTCATTTTTTCTGATTTTCAATTTGCAAAAATACGACAATTATTTGACATGGCAAAATGTTTTTTTCACCGAGACATCATCGAAGGGTCACCGAAGGATCGAAGAAGGATCTTTTTTGGCATCAGCCCTTTTTCTCCGCTTCGCTATCGAAAGTCCACCGGACTTTCTTCACGTCACCGACACCGAGAAGATGGAGTGTGCCTACGACTGCTATGGCCTGCGACCAACGTGGTGCAAACCCCTATATCCCCATCTACGACAAGAAAATCAGCACCATGAAGGACCTGCTGCCCGTGCTCGAGAAAGTGGTCAACACCGGCCGTCCGCTCCTCATCATCGCTGAAGATGTCGAGAGCGAAGCCCTCGACACCCTCGTGGTCAACCGCCTGCGCGGCAGCCTGAAGATTGCCGCCGTCAAGGCCCCTGGCTTCGGCGACCGTCGCAAGGAGATGCTCGAGGACATCGCCATCCTCACCGGTGGCACCGTCATCAGCGAGGAGAAGGGCTACAAGCTTGAGGACGCCGACCTCAGCATGCTCGGCCAGAGCGAGAAGATCAGCATCGACTGCTAAGGCTGCGAACACCGCTGAATCAACTAAATGAAGTAAGCAAGGACAACACCACCATCGTCAGCGGCTGCTACGGCTGCGAACACCGCTTAATAAATCAAATGCAGTGAGCAAGGGCGACAGCGAGATGATTAAGGCCCGCGTGGGTCAGATCAAAGCCCAGATCGAGAAGACCACCAGCGACTGGTGTGCCTGCGAACACCGCTGAATAATATTTGATGCAGTGAGCAACGCCGCGAGAAGCTCCAGGAACGTCTGGCCAAGCTGGCCGGCGGCGTAGCCGTCATCTATGTCGGCGCTGCCTCTGAGGTCGAGATGAAGGAGAAGAAAGACCGCTTGCCTCCACTACGGTCGGCAGCCATAGCACGAGACGCCCTGCATGAGCGAAGCTCCAGTGGAGCTTCGCCCGCGCAGCCGTCGAAGAGGGCTTGGGGTTCACCGCTTCGCTATCGAAGTGCCACTGGCACTTCTTCTTCCCCGGTGGCGGCACCGCCCTTATCCGCGCCGCCCAGAAGCTCGAGGCCGTGAAGCCCGAGAACGAGGACGAGAAGCTCGGTATCGAGATCATCCGTCGCGCCGTCGAGGAGCCTCTGCGCATGATTGTCGCCAACGCCGGCCTGGAAGGCAGCGTCGTCGTCAACGAGGTGAAGAACGGCAAGGGTGACTACGGCTACAACGCCCGCGCCGAGAAGTACGAGAACCTGTTCCAGAGCGGCGTCATCGACCCCGCCAAGGTGACCCGTGTGGCCCTGGAGAACGCCGCCAGCATCGCCGGCATGCTCCTCACCACCGAGTGCGTCCTCTGCGACATCAAAGAACCCGAACCCCCGATGCCCGCCGGCAACCCCGGCATGGGTGGAATGTACTAAGCCGACAGTAATGTCTAAAAAAGAGAGAGAGTACTCGATTGAGGATTCTCTCTTCTTTTTTCACAATAAAAAAATGGAAATGTGCGTTACTTATAATGTTTTTTGAAAAAAATTTGTACTCCATGTAAGATTTGCCCTCGTTTTTGCGTATTATATTGATGAATGGCAGAATTTAGATCACCACGGCACGAGGCATACAATGCCTTTATGCAGCGACACCGCGAGGCGGTGTGGCGCGTGTGCTGGCGCTATGCCAAGGGCGACCGCGCACGGTGCGAGAATATGGTGCAGGAGGTGTGGATTGCGCTGTGGCTGAAGTTCGACGAACTGAAGACCGAAGTTACGGAGTGGGAGCAGCGGGCATGGGTGAAGCGCATCTCACGGTCGGTGCTCGTCGACCTCTACCGCCGCGCGGGGCCTGATCCGGAAAGACTCACACCGGCGCTCATCAATACGCTGCCTGACACCTATATCGACTACGCCGAGAGCATCGACGATCTGATGACGGCACTCACCGATGACGAGCAAAAAATGATGCGGATGCGCCTCGATGGCTACGACGCGCAGGAGATTGCTGACGAGTTCAAGATAGAGCGCAACGCTGTCTATGTGCGCATCAACAGAATAATAACCAAATTGCGGAAGCGTTATGGAACAGGACTATAAAGAACAGCTGCGGATGATGACCGAGGGGCTAGGCGAGTGGATGGACCGCCGCGAGCGCGAGCAACGCCGCCGTCGCCGCTGGCTGCACGTGGGGCTGGGCGTGCTGGCCGTGGCCGCCGCCGTGGTGGTGCAAGTCTTCTTCCCCTGGCGCCGCGAGACGGTGAAGTATGTTTACGTCAACGACACAGCTCAGGCACCCGTAATTATCCACGACACAGTGATTTCCTCACCGTCAAAGGATGAGGCTACAGAGGAACCCGGCGGTATCCACATCGGCGGCAATAATGAAGGGGATTGGGGCAGCATCGACATCGACGAAAACGGTGTTCGCATCACCGGTGGCGACGACGAAGAGTCCGTCAGCATCGTGATTGGCGCCAGTGGAGTGAAGATCAACGGCAAGGGCGTCGGGATTGGCAACAATGGTGTAGACAAAACGGACGCACACCATGGTGTGCGCGGAAATAAACCAAGGTCTAAACGCGATTAGACCATGGTATGTTTTCAAAAATCCCGATGAGATTTTCAAAAAAAACATTCCCCCTGTAAGATTCGGCTCCGATTTTGCGTATTATATTGGCGTAAGGACCCCCAAAACGCTACCGACATGAAACGAATCCTTTTCACCCTCGCGCTCGCCCTCATGGGCTTGAGCCTATCAGCGCAGAACATCACCGGCCGCTTAGCTGACGACAGCGGGCAACCCGTTGCTTTCGCCAATGTGGTGTTGAAAACAATCACGACGGATAGCCTCATCCGAG
Organism: uncultured Bacteroidales bacterium; assembly: GCA_900318835.1. Taxonomy (GTDB): domain Bacteria; phylum Bacteroidota; class Bacteroidia; order Bacteroidales; family P3; genus Colimorpha. The sequence goes on along the minus strand of ONLW01000011.1, from coordinate 58,912 downwards.
GCACCACTACGGGCGAGGACGGCGCGTTCTCTATTGAGTGCAGCGACGGAACCTACAACCTTGTGGCATCATATGTGGGATACGAAAAGCTCAGCGTCCGCTGCCAGACGGGCGACCTCGGCACATTGACGATGAGTGCCAAGCAGATTGAAGCCGTCACCGTCACCGCCAGCCGCACCACAGAGGAGGTTGACCGCTTCGTTGTGTTGCCTAAACAAGAGGAGGTCGAGGCCGCAGGACGTACACTTGTATTGCTCGACATGCTCGGACTGCCTGGCCTGAAGGTTGACGTGGCGCTACAATCCATCACCGTCGACGGCGGCATGGTCATCCTCCAAATCAACGGCAAGGAAGTTCCCGTGGCACGGCTGGCCAACCTGCGGGCGGATCAAGTGAAGCGTGTGGAATACAGCAACAACCCCGGCACCCGCTACCTCGACCGTGGCGCTTCCGGCATCATCAATATCATATTGAAGGAACGCGAGGACGGCGGCAGCATCGTGGCGCAAGGGAATACTGCTTTCTCCACAGGCTTTGCCGACGGCTACCTGCTCGGCTCCTACCACAAGGGCAAAAGCGAGTTCGCTTTGGAGTATACCCTCGGCTACCGCAACTACGACAATGTCCCCTACGAACTGGAGGACAGCTACCTCGACGCGACCCGCACCGTCACACGCTCCCAACGCACCAACATGCCGTTCTGGTACATCACCCACACACTCAATGCCGAGTACACCTACCAGCACGACGACAGCACGATGTTCGTTGCTTCCGTACAGGACGACTTCTTCTCCAAGACGCTCGATGCTAACGGCACGATGACCGAAACCGACCGCGGCACTACCACCAACCAGACCATGCAGCAGCACAGCTACCAGAAAGACAACCTGCCGAAGCTCGACCTCTTCTACATCCACAGCATGCCGCACGGCCAGAAGGTGGAGCTGAATGTGGTGGGCGAGTACGCCACCGACCGCTACGACAACACACTCACCTACACCAGCGGTACCTACGCCACCACCGTCCTCGGTCACGGCTACGCCCTCAGCGGCGAGGGGGTCTACAGCAAGCAATTCGCCAAGGTGGAACTGCGCACCGGCCTCCAATACCAGCACAACTTCGCCGAGAACGAGTACACGCTCTACGGCACCACCACCAGCATGACCAAGGACAACGCCTACCTGTATGCCGAGGTGCAGGGAGCCATCGGCAGCAAGGTGAGCTACTCCGTCGGTACGGGAGTCAAGCTGTTCAACGTCACCGACGGCGTGAACAGCCAGCTTTATCTCCGCAACCTCAGCACCGCCCGCCTGCAATGGCGCATCGACCAGCAGTGGTCGCTCACCGCCTCCTCTCAATTCACGCCCACCTTGCCATCGCTCTCCGCACTCTCGCCAGTCTTTCAGCAGACCGACGACGTGGAAGGACAGCAGGGAAACCCCAACCTAAAACCAAGTGAATACTGGGTCAATCGATTGAGACTACGATGGTCGCATTCCGAAGGCTGGTACATCAACGCCTCTGTTGGCTATGGGCGTTGGTTCCATCCCATGGTGCAGACCTACACATACGATCCATCGCGAGACCTGTTTATCCGTACCCTACAGAACGCCGACCGGTGGCAAGTCCTCTTCGCCAATGCAAAGATGGGAGTACAAGGGCTATGGCAGTGCCTCAACCTCACGCTCTTCTGGGACTACGGCCACTACACTACCGAGGGCGAGAACTTCTCGCACACCCGAAACAACTTCACCGCCACCCTCAACGCCCAGTATTATTGGAAGAGCCTTGTGGTGGGCGCCAGCTTCACGCTCCTGCCGGAGTGGCAACTCTATGGCGAAGATTATTCCATGAGCGAGATGGCACAGAGCCTCTATGTGCAGTACCGCTGGGAAAGCCTCACCGCAATACTCATGTGGCACTGCCCCTTCAATCCCGACGGCTACCGCTATGAGAGCCTTGGCCTCAGCACCGTGCATCCCTACCGCCACACCAACTGGACTGCCAACAACGGCAACATGCTCGTTCTCGGCCTCACCTGGCAAATGGACTTCGGCAAGCAATACCGCAAAGGAGAGAAAACCCTTCAGAACGGCGGATACGACAACGGCATGGTAAGATGATATTTCCTGTAGACTCTGGGAGCGCGGACGTCTCGTCCGCATCACCCATTATTTTTTTTGCCATGTCGGGGATTTGTTGTATCTTTGCAGCGGGATTTGTATCAGAGATGGTATACTAAGTCACTCAAAGATAGTATACTAAGTCTAATAAAGATAGTATACTAAGTGTAACAAAGATAGTATACTAAGTTTGATACAGATAGTATACTATCCCGGAACAAGAACATAGGGTAAAACGAAACAGAAACAGTTATGGCAAAGACAAAATGGAGGAGCCGCGAGTTCGTGCCGACCGAGAACATGGCCGGGCGCTGCCACAGCTTCTACGCCGAGGCGGTGTACGCCGGCGAGCTGACGAACGAGGACGTGGCGCGGCGCGTCGAGGCCCGCACCGGCTTCAAGCGCTATGAGGTGCAGGCCGTCATCGCGGCGGTGGCCGAGGTGGTGGCCGAGGAGGTGCTGGAGAGCAACCGCGTGTCGCTGGCCGACTCGCAGGGCAACAAGATGGTGACTATCTACCACAAAGTCAGCGGCTCGGTGAGCGACGCCGACATCCTGCGCGAGACCACCGAGGCCCACGCCAAGGACCCCCGCAAGAAGGTCCGCACGGTGGCCGAGGAGGGCGACCTGACGGCCGACCGCCTCAGCTGGACGCTCGGCGCCACGGTGGGCATCAAGTTCAGCCGCCTCTTCGCCCGCGACAAGCAGCCGCAGAAGGTGCGGGTGGAGGAATGAAACCGATTGATGAACAAAAACACATTGAGACAATGAAGAAGATACTGATGCTATGCGCGGCGATGGTGGCGTTGAGCATCATTCCAATGCTGACCTCATGCAATCCTGACAAGACAAAGAAAGCCTTGTATTGGCTCACTTGGAACGAAAAACCACGACGCACTTTCTATACTCGCAATGTATCTGTAGATTGCCCCAGATTCCCATTGATTTATCCATTCGAAATGGAAAAAACTGATTGCTTTGGATGGTCAATCAATGTTGGTCAATGCAAGCAGGATAATATTCTGGGACAATACACGTTAGTTGACCTTGTATATTGCGACAGCAATATGATTTATTGTCACAACCTTTCCGAATGCCAAGGGGCTAATCATTGTTTTCCAGAAAGTTCCCAACCTGAACGTTGGTTTACAATCGACTTGCACAAGATGCATTTAACCACATACAGAGACAGCATTGATTTTTATAGCAATATTGGTGCTGCTGAACACTTACAACATCCAGACAAATATTTCGCTGCATTTGACAGCAATGTTTTTGCTTTGCCATGGATTCCCGATACCGTAGTTTGGTAATGGAAATAAAACAACCACCGTCAGCTTGCGGTGACAAACTGTGAGCGTCTTGGTCTCGGGATGGTATAGCCTGGACAGCTTCTCACGCCGTCTTCCAACTTCTGCCAAAACACCTCAATGAGGCGGTGCACTTTGCCTCGGTTGGGGTGACGCAAGTCGTGTTCGATGGAGCGGGGCCTGTCGGCTTTTTCCTCGGAAGGCGCCTCTCCCCTCTTCACGAAGAGGTCATCTCATTCTTTTCCGAATAAGAAATCCATTAGGTCCACAAACTCAAACCGACAACCAGGCTTGACCATCAGGACTCCGCAAGCACAACTGTCTTGCGGTCGGTATGCAACGCCGCCTTGACAAAACACCGTCTTGTCTGCAGATGTCGAATGAAATTTGACACCCATCCTTTCAAGCCGTTCATGGCACAGATAATAGTAATACCACAGATCGTCTATCGCCACGTAGAAATCTTCCATCGCCACGGAATCGTTTTCCACCTCGTGCAACATCCTGTTGATACATCCTTCGGAGCGGAATATCAGCACATATTCTGTCTGGTCCCCGTCGACATACACATCTTCTGTCCCTCTGTATTGCGACACGATGTCGATGTCGGAATGGTCTCTTTCAATCATAGAGTCAGTTGCAACCTCGCTTGTCGCACCACCCTTGCAAGCGGCGAACATCCCGATTATCAACGCTCCGAGTAAAAAGGCGTTTTTCATGTTGATGTTTAGTTACTTTATCTCATCCAGTTTGAACCGCATCCGCCAGATGTGGGTGTCGGGGTTATAGTCGTGGGAGAGGATTTTGAAGGTACCGATTTCGGAGGTGCTCTGCACATGGGTGCCGACGCAGGCACAGAGGTCGTAGTCGCCGATGCGGACCAAGCGCAGCGTCTCGCTGGCATCGTCGGGCAGTTTCCAGAGGTCCACCTCCGGCGGCACCTCCCCCCTCTTCACGAACTCGTAGCTGACATCCAGATGACGGCCTATCACCTCGTTCACGCGGCGTTCAATCTCCTGCACCTGGTCCTCCGTAGGGCAGGCATCAAGCAGATAATCGCACTTACTCTTTTTCTTTTCAATATGCGCGTTCCTTGACCTCGGACAGCCGAACATCCGCACCATCGTCTGGTTCAGAATATGCTCCGCCGTATGCATCGGCGGGTATTCTTCTTTATTGTGAGCGTTTAAGACTGGTTCTTGCTCCATTTTATCTATTGTGTTTCTTAACAAATCTAATGTCATTCCTCATCCTGTATGTATAACCGTCCACATTCTTAAAACTATTCATATATGAGACCTTCCAATATCCTTTATCCGAGTCCCATTCTACATCTCGTTGATGCGCCTCATATATGATATCCTTCCCTTTATAGACGTAAAACGAGTCATTAATACTGACAACACTGTCGATGACATATGAATAGTCTTCATCCCAATTCATTCCTTCAATTCTCCCAACAGACCAACCATTGTAGTAATTGCGGTACACCCCTTTGACAACATAATTACCACAGCCTTCAACATCAACATGCTCAACAAACCACACTTCCTCTGTGTCTTTTGTCCAAGGGGTATGCGTCATCTCATACATAACTACAATCGTATCTTCATAAACATCATAAATATAAGGTGTTATTTCATGATAACTATACGGGTTTTCTCTGTATGAAATCTCACATTTGCCTTCTTTATCACCAATTTTGACAATTATTTCAGCATTGTCTCCGTATGTGCTCTGGATAGGACACAATAAAACACACGAGGTATCATCAACATAGTAAGTCTGTCGAATTATCCTGTCACTATTTCGTTGACATGAAACAACCATCATCAATAAGGGCAGCAATAATAGTATTAAGGATGTGTTCAATCCTCCCGTATGTATCGGCGGGTACTCCTCTTTGTTATGAGCGTTTAAAACAGGCTTTTGTTCCATAATTGATATACTTCTATAATTCGCTATATGGATAATATCGCAGATTCACAAAGTAAAAAAGCACCCAACACAACAAATGAAACAGAAACAACAATAATGTAACCGTCCATTTCTTTTTGGCCAGTGCCATAAAGAATGCTGTACCTCTCCACAGAAATGAAAGGCAACCTATCATAAACGGCAACTGAGCAAATGGTGCCCAATCAATCAAATAGTCTGTATTATTGGCATACGAATAGAAATCGCCTACCAAATTGAAAAGATAACACAGCATTGTCACACAGACAGGTACCCACCAATATTTCAACAAACAAGCAAAAAAGCGTTCTAATGCTGAGGATTGGTCCGTTCCTACCGTGTGCATCTGAGTGTATTCCTCTTTGTTATGAGCGTTTAAAATAGGTTCTTGTTCCATATCATTTTAGTTCATAACGGTACATTCAAAATCATCTATTCTCTTGCAATGGGTACAAATGAAGAAATAGCCCCCACGGCCACTCAAACCCTCCCAGTATTCCTGCGGTGACTCGCTGTAAACAACCAATAGTTGTTGTCCGCATTGGGAACAACCCGATTTTGAATAATATGGGTGATGTCCCTCTACAAACTCCTTCCACCTCTCAAGGTGCACCAATGACCATTTCGAGCTGTATCCGTCAAATAAAAGGCCTGTAATTTCAGAATCTGTCAGTTCGCGATACATATTTTTTGAATCACTCTTCCACTCTGGTTCTGGCGGCGGCGGGATTTCATTTGAAAGACTGTCGTCATGTTGTCCCTCATCAACAATACCACAGACAATGCTATCCGAAGAAATACTATCAGCAGTTCCCTTGTTTCCACAACCACATAACACAAACAGTCCGAACATCAAGACTACCATCTTTATTTTTCCTCCAGTGTGCATCGGCAGGTACTCCTGCTTGTTATGTTCAATTAAAATCGGTGTTTCCATGCTGATATAACGCGAGATAGAGGATTATATTTTGCCGTATGGCAAAAACTTCGTACTTTTGCATTCACTTATGGAAACAAACCCTCAGATAGAACTGGCACGCCGCTATGTGGAGCAGACGGGCGTGTCGGTGTTCCTCACCGGCAAGGCGGGCACGGGCAAGACGACCTTCCTCCGCGAAGTGGCGGCACGCTGCCCCAAGCGCCACGCCATCGTGACACCCACGGGCGTGGCGGCCATCAATGCCGGCGGCGTCACCATCCACTCCTTCTTCCAGCTACCCTTCGATCCCTACCTGCCCGACGTCAAGGAACTTGTCACCGAATACCAACTGCCCGACAAGTTCAAATCCCTCAGCAAAAATAAGATCAACGTCATACGTACCCTGGAGTTGCTCATCATCGATGAGATATCGATGGTGAGGGCTGACCTCCTCGACGCCATCGACATGACCCTGCGGCGCTACCGTCGCTCGAGCCGTCCCTTCGGCGGCGTGCAACTGCTGATGATTGGCGATGTGCATCAGCTCTCGCCCGTGGTCACGGAGACAGAACGGCCCTTCATGGAGATAGTGTATCCAAGCCCTTACTTCTTCGCCAGCAAGGCGTTGCAGAGGACACCCTATGTCACGATAGAACTCACCACTGTCTACCGCCAGCAGGACCAGACCTTTGTTGACTTGCTGAACCATGTGCGCGACAACAATATAGACCCTGCCACCCTCCAAGCCCTCAACGCCCGCGTCAGTCACCCAGTCACCCAGTCACCCAGTCACTCAGCTACTCCACCTATCACATTGACAACTCATAACCGGCAGGCCGACGCCATTAACCGACGCCACATGGAAGCCCTCCAGGGCGAGCCTCGCACCTTCGAGGCCCTCCTCAAAGGCAACTTCCCCGAAAAGTCACTGCCCTGCGACCGCACCCTGGAGATAAAGATTGGCGAGCGCGTAATGTTCGTGAAGAATGACTCCTCCGGCGGCCACCGCTACTACAACGGCATGCTGGGGACCGTGACACAATTTATCTACGACGAAAAAGAAAAGAAAGACTTTATCGAGGTAATCAATGACGATGGTGACACCATCCTCACCGGCCGCGAAACATGGGAGAGCCTGAAATACCAACTCAACGCCAAGACCAATGAGATAGAGCAAGAGGTGGAGGGAACCTTCAGCCAGTACCCCCTGCAGGCGGCATGGGCCGTCACCATCCACAAGGCGCAGGGCCTCACCTTCGACCGCGTGGTCATCGATGCTGCCGACGCCTTCGCCTTTGGACAAGTCTATGTGGCGCTCTCACGCTGCCGCACACTCGAAGGCCTCACCCTCTCCACCCCCTTGACCGCCAACGTAGCCTTCGAAGACCGCTCTGTCAGTCAGTTTGTCTGCAACCAGCCCACCTTCGAGCAGACCACCGAGGCCGCCGACGAATACGAACGGCAGTACCGACTGGACAAGCTCATGGAGCTCTTTGGCATGGACGACCTAGTACATCTCGCAGAACGTTTGCAGGAGCACTACTCCAAACTAAAGAACATCTACCCAGAGCAACTCACATTCCTTAACAATCATATTTCCAATCTACTAGACCTGCAAAGTGTCAGCGAGAAATTCAAATCCCAGCTGATGCGCCTCGACGAAAGGCAACAAGACGAACGCGCCCAGAAAGGAGCCGAATACTACCTCGCACAACTCGCCCTCTTCATGCCTGGCTCCGCAGGAGACACGGTCTGCGACCGCAGTGAAGCAAACGCCCAATTGCCCGCCCTCCTCGAAGTGGAGATCGACAACAAAGAGATCTCCAAAAACGTGGAAGAATCGGGCAAAGAACTATTGGAAGCGCTGAAAGTCAAGGTTGCCTGCCTCCGCACCGTCAAGGAGAAAGGCTACAGCGTGCAGGACGTGCAGAAAGCCAAGGTGGAAGCAATGATGGAGCAAGAGAAGAAAAAGCGCTCAAACAAGCAAGCATACAAACAAGCAAGCAACAACGACCTCGCCACCCTCATCCGCCAATGGCGTGCCGCCAAAGCCAAGGAGGAGGGTCTACCCATCTATATGGTGCTGCAACAGAAAGCCCTCCAGTCCATCGCCACCAATATGCCGCGCACCCCGTCGGAGCTCAAGAAACAACTCGGCGTGGGTCCCAAGACTGTGGAGAAATATGGCGACGAACTTCTCGCCCTCGTGGCCGAATATTTGGAGAGTGGTCAGCAGTACGAGCTGTAAAATATTTTTGGTCATATCACTGAATCTTCGTATTTTTGCATTTTGTTGTTGGAAACAATCTTTAATAAAAATAAAATGAAGAAAACATTGTTAAGCATTGCCACTGTGGCAGTTATCGCCACTGGTTGTCAGAACAAGGCCCAGCTCACTTCGGGCATCGACCCTGACAATTTCGACACCACCGCCAATCTCAAGGACGACTTCTACCAGTTTGCCTGCGGCGGCTGGATGGCCAAGAACCCCCTCGACGCCGAGCACTCGCGCTACGGCGCCTTCGACGTCCTCCACGAGAACGCTCAGAAGAACATCAACGACATCATCGACTCCGTGTCGAAGGCCAAAAACGACAAAGGCTCGTTGGCCGACAAAATTGCCACCCTCTACAACCTCGGTATGGACAGCACCAAACTGCAGGCCGACGGCGTGACCCCGCTGACCCCCTTCCTCGAGGAGATCAACAACGTGAAGACCCGCGAAGACGTGTGGGCCGAGATGTTGAAGATGCACAAGCGCGGCAACGTGGTGATCTTCGGAGTCTTTGGCGAAGCCGACAAGGATGACGCCAGCCAGTGCATCGCCTGGGCCTACCAGGGAGGCCTCGGCCTTGGCGACCGCGACCGCTACGTCACCGACGAGGGTCGCAACAAAGAGTTCCGTGCCGGCTACGTGGCCCTGATGGAGAAACTCTTTGCCATGAGTGGCTATGACAAACTCAGCGGAAAGAACGCCAACAAACTGGCCCAGACCGTCATGGCTTTCGAGACCCGTCTGGCCAAAGCCCAGAACACCCAGCTCGAGAACCGCGACCCGCAGGCCACCTTCAACCGCTTCACCGTGGAAGAGGCCGCTACCCAATTTGCCAACATCAACTGGAAGGGCTACTTCACCGCCATGAACATCATGGACGGCATGAAGAGTTTCAACATCGCCCAGCCGAAATACATCGCCGAGGTCAACAAGGTGATGAAAGACACCGATGTGGAGACCTTCAAGGCCTACTTCGCATGGCATGAGATCCTTGGTGCCGCCAGCTACCTGAGCGACGACTTCGTTAACGCCAAGTTTGCCTTCTTCGGCACCCAGATGAACGGCATCGAGCAGAACCGTCCGCGCTGGAAACGCGTCACCTCCACCGTCGACGGTGCCCTGGGCGAAGCCCTCGGCAAACTCTATGTGGACAAATACTTCCCTGCCGAGGCCAAGACCCGCATGGAGACCCTCGTGCAGAACCTCATCGAAGCCCTCGGACAGCGTATCGATATGGCCACCTGGATGACCGACGCCACCAAGGCCAACGCCCACAAGAAACTCAGCACCATCTACGTCAAAATCGGCTACCCCAACAAATGGCGCGACTACAGCGAACTCAACATCCAGAACGACAGCTACTATGCCAACGTGGTGCGTAGCAACGAGTTCGATATGGCCTACATGTTCAGCAAGATCAACAAACCCGTCGACAAAGACGAGTGGCTCATGACCCCCCAGACCGTCAACGCCTACTACAACCCCACCACCAACGAAATCTGTTTCCCCGCCGCCATCCTTCAGCCCCCCTTCTTCAACATGAATGCTGACGAAGCCGCCAACTACGGCGCCATCGGCGTGGTCATCGGCCACGAGCTGACCCATGGCTTCGACGACCAGGGCCGTCAGTACGACGAGAACGGCAACCTCAACGACTGGTGGAGTGAAGAAGACGCCAAGAACTTCGACAACAACAAGCAGGCCCTCATCAGCGCCTTCAGCGCCGTCAAAGTCCTCGAGGATGCCGGCAACGGCGAGCCTCTCTACGGAAACGGCCAGCTCACCCTCGGCGAGAACATCGCCGACAACGGTGGTCTCCACGTCAGCTACCTCGCCATGCAGAACGCCATGGCCAAGAAGCAGGTCAACAAGGAGAAGATGGACAACTTCACCCCCGAGCAGCGCTTCTTCCTGGCCTACGCCACCGTCTGGGCCAGCAACATCAACAATGAGGGCATCCTGAACCTTACCCAGAACGATGTCCACTCCCTCGGCCGCAACCGCGTCAATGTCGCCCTGCCCCAGGTCACCGAGTTCATCGAGGCCTTCGGCATCAAGGAAGGTGACGGCATGTGGCTCGCCCCCGAAAAACGTGTCCAGCTGTGGTAGTCATCAACTGCCAAATGTTAAAAAAACGCTCCGGAATCCGGGGCGTTTTTTTTAACATTTACTTAGGACAATTACCCTACGAAGACCCTACCAACGCCCTACCAACTCCTACCATGGTAGGAGTTGGTAGGGCGTTGGTAGGTAGATGGTAAGTAATTAATGACTAGTTATCAACAGGTTATGTTTTCAGCGTTCCTAAGGGCAATATTTTGCCTTTTTCGGCGTTACAAATGTTAAATTGTCACTCCTATGAATAAAAAAATATCCATTGGCGAGGTGATTTCGTTCCTCAACAAGAAGTTTCGTCCGGAGCTGCAGGAAGACTATGACAACGCCGGATTCCTTCTCGGCGAGCACGGCACGGCGTATCGTGGAGCACTGGTGGCACTCGACCTGACGCCAGAGGTTATCGAGGAAGCCATTGAGCATGGCCTCAACCTAATCGTCACTCATCACCCGTTCATTTTCAGCGGTTTGAAACGAATCACCGACAGCAGCGAGACTGGCCGTATGGTCATCCAACTGGTGCGCAACGGCATCAGCGTCTACGCCGCCCACACCAACCTCGACAACCTGCCATGGGGCGTCAACGGCATTCTCGCCGAAAAGTTGGGAATGAAGAATTGCAGAATCTTATGCCGACAGGATGCCAGTGCTCCATTTGAGACGGGGGCCGGCATGGTGGGCGAGTTGCCAAAAGCCATGGAAACCGACAAGTTCCTGCTGAAAGTGAAAGAAGTGCTTATGCCGACAGGGTGTCGGCGCTCCCTCTGTATCTCGAAGCATAACCCGAAAAGGAAGGTAAAACGCATCGCCATCTGCGGCGGTGCCGGCAGTTTCCTTATCGGTAACGCCATCGATTCGGGTGCCGACCTCTACCTCACCGCCGACATGAAATACCACGACTTCCAGCGTGCCGAAGGGCGCATCACTCTGGTCGACGCCGGCCACTATGAGACCGAACAATTTGCAAAAGAAATAATTTCTCGCGCCATATCAGAAAAATTTAGTAACTTTGCATGCCGAATTTCCGAGAACCAGGGAAGTCTGATTCAGTATATTTAGCTGGTTGACAATAACCTGTGCAACCCGAAGGATGCGTCTCGAAACAACAAATTATTGAAACAAATATAAAATATATACATAACAATGGCAAAAAAAGTCAGCACCAAAAAAGCAGAAGAGCAAGTTGAAGCCCCCGTCATCCTGCGTCCCGACGTGGACCTGGCCATCGAGAAACGCCTCGTGGCCCTCTACACCCTTCAGAGCGTGGACAGCGAGATTGACAAGATCCAGATTATCCGTGGCGAACTGCCGCAGGCTGTCCAGGATCTCGAGGACGAAATTGCCGGTCTGAACACCCGCATCGAGAATTTCACCAACGACATCAAGGAGACCGAAGCCGCCTCCAAGGCCCGCAACACCGAGGTTGCCGACCACGAAGAGCAAATCAAGAAGTACAAAAAGCAACAGGACAACGTGCGCAACAACCGCGAGTACGAGTCCCTCGCCAAGGAGATTGAGTTCCAGAACCTCGAGATCCAGCTCTGCGAGCGCAAGAACAAGGAAGGTGCCGCCAAAGTGAAAGAACTCAAGGAGCACATCGCCGCCGCCAAGACCCTCGTGGAAAACCGCACCAAGGACCTTGAGGCCAAACGCGAGGAGCTGACCTCCATCATCGCCGAAACCGAGAAGGACGAGAAGCGCCTGCGCGAAAAATCGAAAGAGCAGGAACAGTATATCGACGACCGCTACCTGACCGCCTACAAGCGCATCCGCGGCGCCGCCCGCAATGGTCTCGCCGTGGTGCAGATTGACCGTGACGCCTGCGGTGGCTGTTTCAGCAACATCCCGCCCCAGCGCCAGATGGAAATCAAGATGCACAAGAAGGTCATCGTCTGCGAGAACTGCGGACGTATCCTCGTCGACGACGACATCGCCGCGAAAGCTAAAGCCAACTTGGAGAAGTAAGGTTTACGGTATACGGTTTAAGGTTTAAGGATGCTACGCAGTCCGAAGCCAAAAACCGCAGACCGCCAAGAACCTTAAACCATAAACCTTAAACTTTAAACCTTGAACTATGATTTATCATTTCAACCCCGAAGAAAAGCTCACCCTGGACAAGATTCAGGAGATTATCGATAAAAAGATAACGCTGGCCCTCAGCGACGAGGCCAAGCGCCGCATTGAGAAATGCCGCAACTACCTCAACCAGAAGATGGAGACTCAGAAGGTGCCCATCTACGGTGTCACCACCGGCTTCGGCAGCCTCTGCAACATCAGCATCAGCAAGGAGCAGCTCAGCCAGCTGCAGAAAAACCTCGTGATGAGCCACGCCTGCGGCGTCGGCGACGAGGTGCCGCAGGATGTGGTGCGCCTCATGCTACTGCTCAAAGCCCAGAACTTCTGCTTCGGCTACAGTGGCGCCCAGCTGCAGACCGTGCAGCGCCTCATCGACTGCTACAACGAGGACGTCCTCCCCGTGGTCTACCAGCAAGGTAGCCTCGGCGCCAGCGGCGACCTCTGTCCCTTGGCTAACCTGATGCTCCCCGCCATCCTCGGCATGGGCGACGTCTACTACAAAGGCCGTCGCTGCGACGTGAAGGAAGTCTACGCCGAGAAAGGCTGGCAGCCCATCGAGCTGCAGAGCAAGGAAGGCCTCGCCCTCCTCAACGGCACCCAGTTCATGAGCTCCTTCGCCGTGTGGAGCCTCCTCAAGGCCCGCCGCCTGAGCCGTCAGGCCGACATGGTGCTGAGCCTCTCGCTCGACGCCTTCGACGGCCGCATCGAGCCCTTCTACGAGAGCCTCCATCTAGTGCGCCCCCACAAGGGCCAGCTGGAGACCGCCGCCGCTGTGCGCGAGATGCTCGACGGCAGCGAGATTATCAAGCGCCACAAAGAGCACGTGCAGGATCCCTACAGTTTCCGCTGCGCCCCGCAGGTGCACGGCGCCGCCAAGGACACCATCCGTTATGTGGCTTCCGTTGTTGAAACCGAAATCAACTCCACCACCGACAACCCCATCGTCCTCCCTGACGAGGACATGGTCATCAGTGGCGGTCACTTCCACGGCGAGCCTCTGGCCATGGTGCTCGACTTCCTGGCCATCGCCGTCGCCGAACTTGGCGCCATCAGCGAGCGCCGCACCTACCAACTCATCGACGCCAAACGCGGCCTGCCCTCGTTCCTCGTCGCCAAACCCGGTCTGAACAGCGGCTTCATGATTCCTCAGTATGCCGCCGCCAGCATCGTGAGCCAGAGCAAGCAGCTCTGCACCCCCTGCTCGGTCGACAGCATCACCAGCAGCCAGAACCAGGAAGACCTCGTGAGCATGGGTGGCAACGCCGCCACCAAGTGCTACAAAGTGTGCGAGAACACCGAGCGCGTGCTTGCCATCGAGCTCTTCAACGCCGCCCAGGCTCTCGACTTCCGCCACCAGGAAGGTCTCAAGAGCAGCCCCGCTATCGAGAAGATGATTGCTGATTATCGCAAGAGCGTGAACTTCGTCGACATCGACGAGATCATGTACAAGCATATCCATAGCAGCGTCCGCTTCCTGCAGGAGATGAACATTGAGAATTGATAATCAGGAATACTGCCGGCTTCCAGCCGGCAGTCCAATAACTGAAGAAAAGAGCTGCAAGAAAAATTGCAGCTCTTTTCTTTCTATTATTCCGGATTCAGGTCGAGGGTGGTGAGAAAGAACAACTGGGAGGAGACGTACCAAGTCTGGACTTTGGGGTGGCGCCAAACAGAAATGTGTTCGGAATCGCCTCTATAAGCAATGCAGCCACCACAATCCAATATTCTCATATAAGAATCAAACGAATAGACTACATAAATCCGATGTCCGCCAGGAGAAAGCCAAGACCGTTTGACGGGAATAAGCGCGGAGCGGTGAGGTGGAAGTACATTACCGTCGTCTCCCCAATCATGGCTATAGAGAAAGAAAGGCTTATTGTCTGCTTTGCGGTCATCAATGACAATAAAATGTTGAAAACCCAAGGAGGAATTGCCAGAATAGATGGGTTTGTCGGTGGCATTGACAAGGTTGAAGACCGGTCGAGGATTGTGGTCACCGACACTTTGGGGCGAAGGAGTGTCAAGGCCACAATAATATAGGTGAACCAAAGAATCGCCTGAGCGGTAAACGTTAACGGTGGGATAAGCCCTATAGACGGCGGAATCATAGCTATCAATATCAAGAGAAAGTCTGGCATGAATGCCATAGCCTACGGAGGAGGTTTCGACAGGAAAAGCCAATGAAAGAGTATCGGAATCTATCTGGAAAAACAATCGACAACTGTCCTGCACAGGGAGACTGCGTGTGATACGCCGACTAATATAATATTCTGCATATTTCTTGTCCAACCGATTTGACGGAGTGAGGAAACGCAGGGTGGTGTTGACAAGGGTATCGGGGTCGCCGACGGCATTGAAGAGTACCACACGAAAGAGCGTGGGCTTTAGAACAACGTTTTCACGACTCCAAGTAAATACGAACGGAACCTCCTGCGCGTGCACCGATGGGGTCAGCGGCAGCAGTAATAAAAGAATGATTCCAATTTTAATTTTATTTTTCATAAGGCAATTTGAAAGACTAATGTGCTTTGGAGGGAAGATACAAAGAGTCGATTGAGGAAAGGAGGATATTAGCGATATAGTGGCATTTTAAAATATTCATATAATATATATAACACCCTTTTCGCCAAATCTCTACAAGAGGGGGTGCTTTTTATGAATATTTAACATTATGTGTCGATTGTATGCTTACGAATTTTCTGCCACCTTGCAGCTCTTTTCTTTATTACGGATTCAGGTCGAGGGTGGTGAGAAATAAATCGCAGGTGGCCACATACCAGATTTGGTTGGTGATGTGGCGCCAGTAGACGGAGGCGTCGGGACGGGTATAGATGACGCAGCCGCATCTATCGATAGCAGGATGACTATAGAATGTATGAGGGTCAACGGTGTAGCAGAGGGTGGCGTGACAGCGACCGAGATTGACGAGGGAAGCGTTTTCCTGCAGGCGGCGCGAACGGCCGGGGGCAAGGGGCGCCTCGAAGGAGCCACGATAGTTCGCATGGTGTTCCAATTCCGGCTGCTCGTTACCGATGTATTTGCGTATGTCGACATAGAAATGGTTTCGAAGGCCGTCGCTGAGGGTATCGGAGGAATGGTTAACAAAGTTAAAGAGAATCGAACGGGCGGTGTCGACGCCAAGATAATAGAGCGACACATTGGAGGGTGCACGACGGTAAAGGTTGATGGTGGGATAGGCGGTGTATTGGGTATCGTAGCAGTCGACGTAAAGGCCGGCGTCGACAAGGAGCTCGGTGCCGTCGAGGGTAAAGGGCATCTCAAGCGTGCAGGTGTCGAGAGTGAGCAGCAGACGGTAGAGGCCGGGGAGGGCAAGCTGGCGATCGTAGCGACGACCGAATCCATCCTTCGAGCGGCGGCCATTGCGCAAGGGTGTCTGGCTGAGGGTATCAGCACGTCCATCGGGGCCAACAACAACCAACCTAAAGGGCGCCTCTTGAGGCTTCGTTTCTTCCCAAAAATGGTAATTCACCTTGAAATGCAGCGGCACCTGAGCCTGCGAGGCAACTGCCATAATCAGGAAGAGCATAAGAACCGTCCTTCTCATAATGTCATTTGTTGAGGGTATGCTTCAATATACGCTCATATCCGTAGAAACTCTTGCGGGTACCGTCGGGGAAATGGAAAATGACAGAGGTGACGCGCATATATTTGATGCGGCCCTTGTCGTCCCAGAAGAGTTCGTCGAAGGTGTACTGCGCTGGCGAGCCAGGCTGCACGGGCCCCATGCAGCGCACGGTGCGCACGTCGCGGTTGAACTGGTCTTTCTGTACCTGGCCTCGGTCGTTGACCGGAGCGACAGTGATTTCAATCTTGGAGATGACTTTCTGGAAACAATTGTAGAAGTTGAACTCGAGGCCGAACATGTAATCGCTACGGGCGGTATTGACGCTCATTAGAAATATCTGGTCACGGTTCATGCGTTCCTTGGTGGCCTGTACCTCAGCCATGAGACGTTCTTCGGCGAAAGCCAAAGAGTCGCGCTGGAGGACAACGGTGATGCTGTCGGCCTGACGGGCAAATTGTTCGCTGACACGGTCGAGCGAATCGAGGTGTTGCTGCAATTCCCGCTGACGAGTCAGCTCTTTAACCCTCTGCTGCTCCAGTTTCTGCTCGTAGGCCAGCATGCCAGCATCGGTGGTGAAGGCTCCCCACTCCGCCAACCGCTGGAGGACAGGAAGAGTGAGAATCTGAAGAGCGTGGTTGTTGGTGCGGATAGTGAAGAGCACCGGCCATTCGGACGACGGCTGGTAGTGATAGCCCAACCATGTCACGGGGGAGAAATGGCCATATCGGTGGTCGGCAGTGTCGACGTCAATCATGTAATCATTGTCCATATTGACGAAAGCCCACTCCTGTATGCGACGGTAGCGCTCACGCCAATAGCGATCAGAGACGAGGTAAGGCAGAATCTCCGAGGCGAGAGGTTCGGGAATAACGAAGTCAAGGCTGTCGGACTGGAATAGAATCTGGTAAATTCCATTATTATTGCAAGAGACAGAGAGGCGGTAGAGACCGTTGTAAGGCACCTCAATCTTCCCTGAATATTGGGCAATCCTAGCCTTCAGCGCCGCAGGTGGCTCGACAAAATAGGCATCGTCGAGGCGTATCTCCTGCAAGGTGGAGTAGTTCCACGGCTGCTGCGCCGATAGGGGTATGAAGTAAGAACTAAGTGCCAAGAAAAGACATAGCCATCTTCTCTTAAAAAAAATAGTTTTCATAATTCCTACCTCATAATTCCATTAGTGTGCTTCGAGCCAGTTCTCACCCACGTCGATACCGACTTCGATGTCTATGCCCGGCAGCGGCAATGCCTGTTTCATCTCGCGCGCCACTATCTGTCTCACAAGCGCCTCCTCGGGACGATAGAGGTCGAAGACCAATTCGTCGTGCACCTGCAGAATCATCCTTGTGTGGAGCTTCTGTTGCTTGAGACAACGGTGGATATGCACCATAGCCAACTTAATCATGTCGGCCGAGGTACCCTGGATAGGCATGTTCACGGCGTTGCGCTCGGCGAAAGATCGGGCCGAGGCATTGCGGGAGTTGATGTCGGGCAGGTAACGTCGACGTCCTAAAAGGGTCTGTGCGTAGCCACGTTCACGCGCGGCGGCAACACTCTCGTCGATGAAGCGGCGGATGTCGGGATACTGCGCGAAGTACTCGTCAATCAACGCCGCAGCCTCCTTACGGGGGATGCCCAGCTGCTCGCTGAGGCCGAAAGCCGAGATGCCGTAGACGATGCCGAAGTTGACGCTCTTGGCATTCCTTCGCTGGTCCTTTGTCACCTCAGCCATAGGCAAATGGTAAATCTTGGCGGCAGTAGCGGCATGAATGTCGAAACCGTTGGCGAAAGCCTCAAGCATGTGACGGTCACCAGCCAGCGAAGCAATGATGCGCAGTTCTATCTGCGAGTAGTCGGCAGCAAGCAACAAGTGGTCGTTGTCGCGTGCCACAAAAGCACGCCTTATCTCGCGACCACGCTCAGTGCGGATGGGGATATTCTGCAGGTTGGGATTGGAGGACGAGAGACGTCCCGTGGCGGTAACCGTTTGGTTATACACCGTATGCAGGCGACCAGTGGCAGGATTGATGAGCTTCGGAAAACTGTCAAGATAGGTGCCCACCAACTTCGTCACCGAACGGTAATCGAGTATCAGCGGTATGATGGGATGCTTGTCGGCAAGCTTCGCTAGCACATCCTCTGCGGTCGAGTATTGCTTCGTTGCTGTCCGTGGAGGCTTGTCGGTCACCTTCAGTTTCTCATAAAGTATCTCTCCCAACTGCTTGGGTGAGCCGATATTGAATCGCTCTCCTGCCATTTCGTAGACTTTCTCTTCTATCTCGGCACGCTCGTTGGTGAGTTGCCGCGAATATTCCCTCAGAGCCTCGACATCAATGCGCACACCCTCTTTCTCCATGTCCATCAGCACGTCGACCAGCGGCAGCTCCACCTCGTGGTAGAGTCTCTCCAACTGTGCATCGCGCAATTTCGACACCATCAAAGGATACAGCTGCCACAAAGCAGCAGTTTGCGCCGTACGACCTTCCGGCTCGAAGCCCAGCATTGCCGAGCAGATGAAGTCCAACGAGTGACGCATCTCGGCATCAATCAGATAGTGCGCCAACTGTACGTCGAAAATCTCGCCCAGCAATTCCATGTCGAGCTCGACAAGGATGTATTTAAGGTTCTTAAGATCACAGCAAAGTTTAGTTGTATTGGGGTTCTGCAGCACTTTGGCCAAACGCGGCAGGTCGAGGTCAGACACCTTTGCCACCCATACCGAGTCGGCATCGGTGCTCAACACCACGTTGGGACCGTCGACAATCAGCGCCACGTCCTTGCCCTCCATCTGCTCCAGCACCTCGGTGGTCAACGCCTCCTGCTCCACCGCAGGAGCCTGCTGCACCGACGGTGCCAGGTCGAACAATGTCGGAGCACTCGGATTACTCAGAGCACTCTTCGGTTTCATATTCCCCCAAGCCACAGCCTTCGATGGGTCTTTCACTGTTAAGTCGGTGAAGACTTTCTTGGCAAACTGACGGAATTCCAATTCGTCGGTAATGACCTTAAGTTCTTGATAGTCGGGTTCCTCGAGTACCAGTTTCTCCTCTTCGAGGGCAATGGGTGCATCGAGCCGGATGGTCGCCAACTCCTTCGAGAACAACGCCTGCTCGCCGTGCGCCTCCACCAAGCGGCGCATCTTCTCGTTCTTTATCTCGTCAGCGTGCGCCACCATTTCCTCAATGCTGCCAAACTGGTCGATAAGTTTCTTGGCCGTTTTCTCCCCCACTCCCGGAATGCCGGGAATATTGTCCGAAGCATCGCCCCATAGGCCCAGCAGGTCTATCACCTGACGGCAATTGTTCACGCCGAACTTCTCCTTCACCTCCTCGATGCCCATGATACTGTCGGGCTTGCCCATGCGGCCGAAGCGGTACATCTTCACCACACCCGTCACCAGTTGTGCAAAGTCCTTGTCGGGCGTCACCATCACTACCTCGTCGAATCCCGCCTCTTCGGCAGCATGCGACAGGGTGCCTATCACGTCATCTGCCTCATAGCCTTCGCAGGTTAGTATGGGAATGCGGAAAGCTTCTATCATCTTCTTCACCCACGGCAACCCCATCTGTATCTCCTCCGGCATTGCCTCGCGGTTAGCCTTGTACTCGGCATACATCTCGTGACGGAACGTAGGCTTCTGCAGGTCGAAAGCCACCCCCACATGCGTCGGGCGCTGGCTCCGCAGCAGGTCATAAAGTGTCGTTGTGAAGCCAAGCACACACGAAGTGTTCATACCCTTCGAGTTCACGCGCGGGTTCTTGTTCAACGCATAATAGGCGCGGTACACTGCCGCCATCCCG
This sequence comes from uncultured Bacteroidales bacterium, assembly GCA_900318835.1. Classification (GTDB taxonomy): domain Bacteria; phylum Bacteroidota; class Bacteroidia; order Bacteroidales; family P3; genus Colimorpha. Next base: position 38,755 of record ONLW01000011.1, on the reverse strand, counting down.
TCTATCAGCAGCAGTTTCTTCATCTCAGCGGATTCGCCGTCAGTTCATCATATTCCTTACGGTTGCGCAGGATATTGCAAGCAAGGTAGACGGCCGAGCGCATCGACTGCTCGCTGGCCTTGTCCTTACCCGCGATATCGTAACCAGTGCCGTGGGCAGGAGAGGTGCGCACATAGGGCAAACCGGCCGTATAGTTCACACCTTCGGTGAACGACATCAGCTTGAAGGGGATGAGGCCCTGGTCGTGGTAGAGTGCCAGCACACCGTCAAACTTGTTGAACTCGGACGAGCCGAAGAAGCCGTCGCTCGGGAAGGGACCGTAGGCGAGGACACCCTTGCCCTGCACCTCGTCGATGACAGGCTTGATGACCTTCATGTCGAAGTCGCCAATCACACCGTTGTCGCCTGCATGCGGATCCAATGCCAACACCGCAATCTTCGGAATGGTGATGCCGAAGTCGCGCTTCAGGCTCTCGTTCATCAGCATAATCTTATCATACAGAAGGTTGTGAGTCAAAGCACCGGGCACGTCCTTAAGCGCCAAGTGGTTCGTCATGATGCCGATGCGGATGCGGTCGCACACCATCATCATCAAGCTCGAGCATCCGAACTGATGGCTCAGATACTCCGTGTGTCCCGGAAAGTCGAAGTCCGGTGCCTGAATATTGCGTTTGTTGATGGGCGCCGTCACCAGCACATCCACTTTACCAGCCTTCAGGTCCTCGCAGGCGCGGTTCAAGCTCTCGCGGCTTAGCCTTCCGGCAATTTCGGTACTCTTGCCGAGGTCGATCTTGATTTCCTCCTGCGTCAGGTTGATGGTGTTGTACTTACGGTCCTGCGCTTCGCTGGCGTCCTTGATGGGGAAGAAGGTCATCTCCTGCTGAACGCTTCCCAGCAGTTTCTTGTGGTAGCTTGCCACCTTGGTGCTGCCGTACAGCACCGGCGTGCAGACATCGAACATGCGACTGTCCGCAAAAGTCTTAATGATAGTCTCGTAGCCCACGCCGTTGATGTCGCCGTGCGTAATGGCCACGCGTATTTTTCTCTCTTCGTTGTTTTTATTTTCCATTGTAATCAGCCTCACCCCCAGCCCCTGTCCGTACGGAGAGGGGGGTAGGTACCTGAGCTGTCGGTTGTTTTATCTGTTATACATTATTATTTATCATTCTACTCCCCTCTCCGCTCGGAGAGGGGGCGGGGGTGAGGCCTTATTGCATCTGCAAATACGCATAAAGCAGTCTCACGCCATATCCGCTGGCGCCCGCACGGAAATAGTGCTGTGCCTTGGTGAAATAGGCCACGCCTGCGATGTCCAGGTGGACGTAAGGAACCTCTTTGGCGAAGTGCGCCAGAAATTTGCCAGCCGTGATGGTGCCTGCCTGAGGTGTGTTGCCACAGTTGCGCAGGTCGGCGAAATCGCTCTTGATGAGCTCGTCATATTCTTTCCACATTGGGAACTCAACCAGACGCTCATACACCTCGTTGCCGACAATCTTGAGCATTTCCAGCTCGCGCCCGGCATTCTGCTGCATGGCAGCAATGCCGAAAGTGGAGATGGCTCTCACTGCGGCACCCGTCAGCGTGGCGGCGTCGATGATGACGCGTGGATTATAATTCTTCACGGCATAGGCAATGGCGTCGGCCAGAATCAGGCGGCCCTCGGCGTCGGTGTTCACCACTTCGACGGTCGTGCCGTCATACATGGTGAGGATATCGTCGGCAGCATAGGCGTTGAATCCAGGACGGTTGTCGGTCAGCGGCAGGAGGGCCACCACATGTACTGGAAGCGCATTGTCGGCTGCAGCAAACACCACGCTTGCCATTGTCGCAGCTCCCGCCATGTCACTCTTCATCTCCTGCATATAATCCTCGGGCTTGATGTTCAGACCGCCGGTATCATACATGATGCCCTTGCCCACCAAACAGATGGGGGATTGCTTGATTGCTTGATTGCTTGATTGCTTGAGTCCGTTGTATTCTAGCACTACAAAGCGAGGCTCATCCACGCTGCCCCGGTTCACAGCCAGCAAGCCGCCCATGCGCAGGCTCTCGATTTTCCGCTTGTCCATCACCGTGCACTTCACATTCTCAAAGCTTTCCGCCACACTCTGCAACTCTTCCGCAAACTGGGCAGCGTTCAGATCCTGTACCGGAAGGTTGACCCACTCGCGGCACCAAAACACACGGTTCCACAACCGCTGCTGGGCATCCAGTTCTTCCTGAGTAAAATACACCGAGTTGATTATTAACTGGTCCACATGAAAACGGTCTTTCGAGCAGAAACGGTCGAAACTGTAGTCCGCCAGCGTCAGGCCCTCAACAAAAGCGGCCATCTCTTCCGGCAGCGTACCCTCGCCGCACAGCGCCACATCCTTCACATCGTCCTTCTCCATCATTTTCAGCACCTCAACGGCCTGACGGCGCAGACCCTCCTGCACCTCCGGAGCGGGACGCTCACTGTCGAACCTGACAAAATACAACCGTTCGGGCAACCGGTCGAACCCCACCACAAAACTCTTTTCTTTTTCCTCTTTCCGCTTTACACTCTCCAACTCCCTTCTTCCCAACGGCAAGTTCCTCTCCGCACACTCGTCACCATAAAGAAAAATCAAGCTACCTTCGTATTCCTTCGGGTTGATATCTTGCAACGTGTAAATCATAGTATCTATTTTAATAAAGTAAGTAATATAAAAAGTAACGCCCCGGCGCGGCTTTTATTGTGCCAGCCGACAAAAAAAACGAAAATGTTAACAACCCTTAAACGGCAACACCCCACCTACACCCTATCAACACCTACTATGGTAGGAGTTGGTTAGGAGTTGGTAAGGAGATGGTAGGTAGTTTATCGCTATATGATACAATGAATTAGGTGCAAAAAAAAGGGCATTCGTGGCTTGAACGGGTGCCCTAAGCGGTTGTTATGCCGGAATTTAAGTTAACAGATGTTAAATCCCCTAATCCAGATTCTGCGAATGGGTGATGAGGAGGATTATTTTGTCGGACTCAAGGGTGCGGAGGGTTTCCTGCAAATGGTGTCGGGCATCGACGTCGAGCCAGGCGGAGGGTTCGTCGAGAAGGATCACCGGGGCGTCGGTGGCGAGTGCGCGGGCCAACGCCAGACGCTGCCATTGTCCCATGCTGAGTTCGGAACCTCCGTCGAACACACGTCCCAGGACGGTAGCCTCTTTCTGCGGAAGACGGTCGACGAAGGTGTCGGCTCCGGCTAATTTTATTGCTTGACTCCCTGATTGTTTGAATGCTTGAGTGGGGTTGGGCTGGACATTGTCGGTGACAGTAAGGTTGTAGCGTACAAAGTCCTGGAAGAGAACACCGAAGCGTGAGCGTAACTCCTCAGGACGGAAGCGTCGGATGTCGATGCCGTTGAGGAGCACCGTGCCCTGCTGGGGGTCGTAGAGGCGGAGGAGGAGTTTTATGAGTGTGGATTTGCCGAAGCCGTTGCGGCCGTCGATGTGGGTGATTTTCCCTCGTGGTGCGCGGAGCGAGAAGTGCGAGAGGACGTCGCGGTCCATGTCGGGGTAGCGGAAGGTGATGTCGCGGAATTCCACCTCCGTAATTTCCTCAGGCACAGACATTGGCTCTTCCGGGGCCAGGATAGTGGGCTGGAGGGAGAGGAATTCAAAGAGATTGCCCACGAAGAGGCGGTTGTCGTAGAGTCCGGAGAGTGCGCCGACGAGGGAGGAGAGGTATCCCTGACCGCGGCGGAAGGCCTCGAAGAGCATCACGAAAGTGCCGATGGTGATGGCTCCGACAAAGGCCTGATGCGCAAGGAGCCATACGACGGCGAGCATGGCGCCGGCCTCGATAAAGGCGCAAAGTATGTCGAGCATGCCGAGTTTTCTAGAGATGGCGAGCAATTTGGCGGACAGCCTTTTGCGCACTTCAACAAAACGGCCACGGAAGAGTGGTGCGAGGCGGTAGGCACGCAGTTCTTTGGCAAATTCGCGGGCCGTGAGGAGTGCAGAATAGTAGGAGGTGCGGCGGTAGAGCTGGGTGTTGCCGCGGCGGAAACGATAGATTTGGCGTGCTTTGTAGAGACGGACGGCGAATCCAGGCAGGACGGCCACTATCATGACGACGATGACCCACCAGGAGGCGCCGACGAGCAGCGCCACAACGCCTGCGATAGAGACGACGGCACCCACCAGGGCGCTGAAGTTGGCCAGTATCTGCAGCGGTCGGAAGGAGGCCTCCTGCTGGGCACGGTGAAGGGTGTCGTGGTAAGTGGGGTTGTCGTAGTACTGCATGTCGAGTCGCGAGGACTGCCGCTGCAACAGGTCGCTGAGGTAATCGATAAGACGCTGCGAGAGGACATCGTTGTTGATACCGCTGAGGGCCGCCACTATGCGATTGGCAAGGAAGATGCCGCACATGGCCAATAGGTAGCGCACAAAGAGTGTAGGGTCTCCGCCAACCTGAACACTGTCAATCAAGAGCTTGAGCAGGTATAGGTTCACCAATGGTAGAATACTCTCAAGTAGCTGGTAGACGAGGCGGCGCCAAAAGGAGCCCGGATCGCAGTCGCGGACCATGAGGAGGGCTTTCCAGAGGTTTTTCATGGGTAAAGGTTACGGATTACAGGTTAACGGATATAGATTGATTTAACCACTTCGGCGCCAAGGTGGTCGTTGATGCGCTGGCGAAGGTTCTCGCGGCGCATCATCATCTCGTGGCGCAGGGCCGCCGAGGAGAGGCGCAGGGAGAGGACACCGTGGGAGAACTGGACAGAGGAGGTGAGGCGGCTGATGAGGTCGCCGGCCAACTGGCGGTAGACACGCTCGACACGCAACTCGTCGGCAAAATCGCCATGGTCCAAGCGACGCAGGGCAATCTGCAGGAAGTAGTCGAGTGTGCGGTCGGGCTGCATGGGGGAAGGTTTAAGGTTTAAGGTTTAAGGTGCCGTTGGTGACGGTGAAGATTTTGTGGTCAAGGGTGGGAAGTTCGTCGAAGATGGTCTGAACACGACCGGGCTGGGTGTCAGTGAGGAGGACCTGGCCGAAACGGTCGCTGCCGACGAGGGCGATGAGGCGCTTGATGCGGAGTAGGTCGAGCTTGTCGAAAATGTCGTCGAGCAGAAGGATGGGCTTCTCACCCGAATGGTTGAGCATGTACTGGAACTGAGCCAGTTTGAGTGCCAGTGCGAAGCTTTTCTGCTGGCCTTGGGAGCCGAATTTCTTGAGGGTGAAGTCGGAATTACCCTCGCTCAACAGAAATATCAGGTCATCCTTGTGCGGGCCTGCATTGGTGTACTGCGAATATTTGTCGGCCTGACGGCATTGCTCAAGCTGCAGAAGCATGGGGCGGGAGTCGTGGCGGTAGTCGATGATTCCGGGCTCGTCGGTGCCGACAATCCAATGGTAGTATTCGGCAAAGAGCGGGGAGAAGCCACGAACAAACTCGACGCGCTTCTCTGTGAGGTATTCGCCGTTGACACTCAACTGGGTGTCCCAGATGGCGACCATTGCATCATCCCACATGCGGTCGTCCCACATCTGCTTGAGGAGGCGATTGCGTTGCTCGAGAGCCTTGGTATAAGCTATCAGGTGTTCGAGGTAGCGGTGGTCTGTCTGCGAAATGACACCATCCATGAACTTGCGGCGAAGATCACTGCCGCCGGTGATAAGCTGCTGGTCGTTGGGCGAAACCATGACGAGCGGTATCTTGCCGATATGTTCGGAGAGGGCCTTGTAGGTCTTCTTGTTCCACTTCATCTGCTTGCCCTGTCCGCGACGCAATGACAGCGACGCAATGTCGCCATCATAATGGCCATGTATGGCAAAGAATTCCTCGCCAAGCCTTATATTCTGGCTGTCGACGGGGTTGAAATAGCTCTTGCAGAAGGAAAGGTAGTAGACGGCGTCGAGTAGGTTGGTCTTGCCGGCACCGTTGTTGCCCACGAAGCAGTTGACGTTGTCGCAGAGCTCGACGTCAGCCTCACTGTAGTTCTTGAAGTTGTTTACTATAAGCCTGTTGAGTATCATCTATTGTTTTAATCTTTCGGCCACTTCCTCCATGAGCCAGCGTGGAGTTGAGGTGGCGCCGCTGATGCCCACACTATGGACCCCGTCGAACCACTCGCGCTGCAGGTCGGCGGCGTCGGCGATGAAATGGGTACGTGGCTGCACCTTGCGGCAATATTCGTAGAGATAATGTCCGTTGCTGCTGTTGGCACCGGCCACAAAGAGGAGCACATTGACGCTACGGGCGAAAGTCTCCAGTTCGCGTGCACGGTTGGCCACGCGGTTGCAGATGGTGTCGTAGGCTACAAAGTCGGCCTCTTGCGGCAGTCGCGAATGGATGTTGGCAATAAGTTGCTGGTATTCCTCACGGCTCTTGGTGGTCTGCGAATAGAGACGGACTGGGCGAGAGAAGTCAATGTTGTCGAGGTCGTCGGGAGTGCTGGCGATGACTGCCGAGCCGTCGGTCTGGCCCGTGAGGCCCACCACCTCGGCGTGACCGGGTTTGCCGAAGATGACTATCTGGCCGTTGACGCGTCGCATCTCATCGTAGCCCTTGCGGATACGTTGCTGGAGGGCAAGAACGATGGGGCAAGTGGCGTCAATGAGACGAATGCCCAGTTGCTCGGCAGTGCGATAGGTGGCAGGAGGCTCGCCGTGGGCACGAATAAGCACTTTCTTGCCCGTAAGCTCGGGGAGGCGCTGGTGATCGATCACCTCGAGACCCAGGTTGCGCAGACGCTCCACTTCGGCGCTATTGTGCACGATGTCGCCCAAACAGTAGAGACTGCCGTCGTGCGATAGTTCCTCCTCGGCGGCACCGATGGCTTTCACCACACCGAAGCAATAGCCTGCGTTGTCGTCAATCCTGATTTCCATAATTAACTCATGCTCTGGTTCTCCTGACGTGCTTGTTCGAGGACTTCCTCATATTCGGCAGGTGTAAGGTCGTTGAAGAAGTAGTAGACGGGGTCAACTTTCTTGCCGTTGAGGATGACCTCGTAGTGGAGATGCACACCCGATGACATTCCGCTACTGCCCACTGTGCCAATCTGTTCGCCACGCTTCACCCTCTGCCCGTTTCTGACAGAGGTGTTGTTCATGTGTGCATAGAGCGTCTGGAAGCCAAAACCGTGGTTGATGATAACCACCACGCCGTAGCCGGAATATCCTTCGGGGTTGCGGCCAGCAGTCACCACGGTGCCGTCGCCCGTGGCGTAGATAGGCGTACCTTGGCGGGCCGTCATGTCAATGCCGGTATGCATGCGGTGATACTTCAGAATGGGATGAAAGCGCAATCCGAAACCACTGACAACCTTGCACTTGTTCTTGGCCATCGGCAGGATGGCCGGCATGGCAGCCATACGTTCGTTCTTGGTGCGCGCCATCTCGTAAATCTCGTCCAATGACTTCGATTCGACATAGAGGCGCTTGGTGAGGTCGTCGACGCGCTTGGTGGTCATCTTGAGGAGCTCGCCGTTTTCCAGTTCGTCGAACTCAGCATAGCGTTCCACACCACCGATGCCGCTGTAGCGTTCAGCGGGGCTGACAGGTTCGCTCGAAAAGATGGTACGGTAGAGGGCATCATCGCGTTCCTCAAGGTTCTGCAGCACCTTCTCGGCACGCGCCACACGGGCGTTGAGCACCTTCGACTGACGCTTGAACTTGGAAAGCTCGCGTTTCAGGGCACGCTCCGAGGGCGACTCCATAAACTGCATGCCCACCACCACCAGCACTACACCGAGCACCACGCCGAACAGCACATTGAAACTGATGCGACGCACTTTCTCGCGCAGTGGCACAAAAAATTTCTCATACCTCAAGGTATGGGGATTAAAGCGGTAGGTATGGCGTGGTTTCTTCACTTTTCCTCAAAGAGTTGCTTTCAGTTTATCAAATGCTTCGACAAACCGCACCACGGGGTGCAGGTGGTTGAAGTAGAAATTCAAGTCGAATTCCGGAATCTTGATCATGCTGGCGGCATCGCCCATGTAGCCCAACATCGACTCGTTGACCTCCTCGATGGCCATTTCCTGGCACACGACGGTCAGCCCCTTGAGCGGCACCACGTCGAAATCGGCATTGCTACGCGCCACGATGGCGACATCGGGCAGCAGGTAGTAGTGTGTCCCGTCAGGAGTACACATATAGGGCAGATAGACCTCGGAGTGGATGAAATCAAACACTCCCACACCGAAGAACATCTGCACGAAAGGCCGCTTCGACGAACGGTCGTAATACCAGATGCGTCGGCAGGCTGCCACCTGCGAAAAAGCGTCAACCGCCTCGCAATAGGCCTGGTAGGTCTCCTCGGAGCAATGTTCCCTCACATGCCAAACCACCGAACTCATGTCGTGCCTCATGTGACGGATCCTGTTCTTGTAGTGCCCCAACACGCCCGACATGAACTGGTCGTTCTTGTGACCCATCTTGTCCTTGATGCCACGGATGACACGTTCGGCATACTCCGCACTTTGAGCCACCGTCAGGGCATTGGCATAGTGTTCCAGAAGGTCCTTCTTGTAAGGGTCGCTGCAATTGGCCATTGCCTTGTTGGCTGCCGCGAGGGCTTTGTCGAAACTGGGCTCCCGTCCCAAGAGCATGCGACGGTAGCTGGGCTTTTGCCCAGCCACGCACGCTCGCACATACACATGATAGCTGTGGCTTTCACTGTCGCGTTCGATAAAGCCCGTGCCCGGCGTGCCCGTCATCACAAAACGACGGCTGTCGAAGTGTCGACCATCCATGTCGTGGATTCCGAAATCACTGTTGCAGAAGTGATTCGAAATCCACACATGCAGGCCTTCAGCCACTTTCACGCGCTTTTTGGGCAATATCTTCACTATTCCGGATTATTATTCTTAACCGTGGATGGCTTCGCCGTGGACAGCCTCCAGAGCCTCCATGACGCCCTCGCTCATGGTGGGGTGTGGGTGGATGGCCTGTGCCAACTCGCGGGCGGTCATGCCCTTCTCGCGGGCAACAACGGCCTCGGCAATCATCTCGGTGACATTGTCGCCACACATGTGGCAACCCAGGATGAGGTCGGTCTTGGCGTCGGCCACAATCTTCACGAAGCCGTCGGTGTTGCCGGCCGCCGTGGCCTTGCCGCTGGCCTTGAAGAAAAATTTGCCCACCTTCACCTCGTAGCCGGCGTCGACGGCCTTCTTCTCGGTGAGGCCCACACTGGCCACCTCGGGAGTGGTGTAGGTGCAACCGGGGACATTACTATAGTTTACGGGATGGGCCTCCTTTCCGGCCAGGTGCTCCACGCAGCAAATAGCTTCCTTCGAAGCCACATGGGCCAAGGCGGGACCATGGACCACATCGCCGATGGCATAGTAGCCGGGGACATTGGTCTCGTACCAGTCGTTGACCTCAATCTTGCCACGCTCAAACTTGATGCCGGTCTCCTCGAGGCCGAGGTTCTCCAGATTGGTCACCACGCCCACAGCGCTCAGCACCACGTCGACGTCGACGACAGTTTCAGTGTTTTTCTTCAGGTCTTTCACAGTAACATGGCACACATTGCCCTCGATGTCAACCTTTTCCACCGAGCAACTGGGCATCACCTTCATGCCCATCTTACGGAACGAACGGCTCATCTGGGCAGCTACCTCCTCGTCCTCGTTGGGGAGGATCTGGGGCATGAACTCCACCAGGGTCACCTGAGTGCCAATGCTTTGGTAGAAGAAAGCAAACTCACTTCCGATAGCGCCGCTGCCGCACACCAGCATTCTGGCGGGCTGCTCGCGGAGGGTCATAGCCTCGCGGTAGCCGATGATACGCTTACCGTCCTGGGGCATGGCGGGCATCACACGGCTGCGGGCACCCGTGGCGATGATGATATGGTCGGCCTCATATTCGGTGCCGTCCACACTCACCTTCTTGCCGGGCAACACCTTGGCGGTGCCGTTGATAACATCGACATTGTTCTTCTTGAGAAGGAACTCGACCCCCTTGTTCATCGTCGAGGCCACACCACGGCTGCGGTCGACCATGGCGTTGAGGTCGGGCTCCACCCCCTCGGCCTTGAAGCCATAGGTAGCGGCATGCTTGGCATAGTTGAAGGCCTGTGCGCTCTTCATCAAAGCCTTGGTGGGGATGCAACCCCAGTTGAGGCAAATGCCACCCAGGTTTTCGCGTTCCACAACGGCAGTCTTCAGGCCCAGCTGGGCACCTTTCACGGCAGCCACATAGCCTCCCGGACCGCTGCCAATCACCATTAAATCATATTTCATAGCGTATATCTCTTTTATTATTATATGTACTAAATAAAATGCAAAATTACGAAATCAAGCCGACATGGCCAAATTTTTTTTCCCATCTTGGAAAAACAGCGCTCTTCCCACCCCCAAAAACGGTCGGAATCCCCTTTCTGAACCCTAAACGACAACTAGCTGACAACCACCTATCAACACCCTACCAACTCCTAATCAACTCCTACCACGGTAGGAGTTGATAGGGTGTTGGTAGGGGAATAGTAGGGTGTTCAACTTACCCCCACCCCACCCCGTTGGGGCACCCCTCCCTGCAGGGAAGGGACGCTGGCGTGGTGACTGTTTTGCCCGCGTAGCCATCCCCTCTCTGCCGGGAGGGATTAAGGGTAGGGTCTGCCGCTGCACTTTTTCAAAAGAAAAATCCCCCCATTCCAGAAAATATTTTTCAACCCCTTTCGGTGCATATCGTAGCGTTTTTTCTCGAAAACAGGCACTTATAATCAACAGCCGGAAAAACCCTTTTTGATTTTCAAACATTTACGGCAAACCGTTTCTTTTCAGCCATTTAAAAAAGTTATTAGTAAACAACTGGCACATTTACAACATACTATTAAGTTTTCAACAAAAATCGGCCCTCAAGGGCTGAAATAAGAAAAAAAATTTTAATCTGAAGGAAATTTTTCGTATATTTAAAAGCGGTTTTAAATGTTAAAAAATTTTGGTAATGTTGTTTTTTAGCTAGTTATGAAAATGAAGCTTTTTCATCATGTCGGAGTTGGGCGGGAACTTTACTAATTTCCAGTGAAAGTTGCAAATTTTTTTTTTGATTTTTATGCACAAAAAAAGAGTGACCTTTGCAAGCAGAACAAAGAAGTGTGCTATTCGCATAAGTTATTGATAATGGAGTATAGTAATACCAAAATGATAGAGGAAGACTATAAGAGAGTATGGGCTGAATGCCTGGAAGTGATCAAGGACGCCCTCGGACCGGAAAACAAGAAAGCATTCGACACGTGGTTCGTGCCCATCGTGCCCCTCCAGCTGGACGGGAGCACGCTGCTGGTACAGGTGCCGAGCCCGTTTTTCTATGAATGGATTGAGGAACACTATATCGACTTGTTGAAGCGTGTCATCCGTATGCAGCTGGGTCCCAACGGCATGCTGAAATACAGCATCGTCATGGACCAGACCATTCCAACAAACCCGATAAAGACCACCCTCGAGTCGAACAGCCGCCGCTCGGTGCAGAACCCCCTCACCGACATGCCTATTAATATAAATAATGATAACGCGCGCGAGCTGCCCAACCCCTTCGTCATCCCCGGCATCCAGAAGACCCGTGTGCATTCGCAGCTGAGCCCCAACTACACTTTGGAGAACTTCGTGGAGGGCGACTGCAACCGTCTGGCCCGCTCGGCTGGCTACGCCGTGGCCGAGAAACCCGGCACCACCAGTTTCAATCCCCTATTGCTGCATAGCAACGTGGGCCTTGGAAAGACCCACCTTGCCAATGCCATAGGACTGAAAACCAATGAACTGCACCCTGACAAGACCGTACTTTACGTCACCAGCGAACAGTTCATGCAGCAGTATGCCGAGGCTGGACGCGCCGGCACCACCAACGACTTCATCCACTTCTACGAGCAAATCGACGTGCTCATCATCGACGATATCCAGTTCTGGGCAGGAAAAGCTCAAAAGACTCAGGAAGCCTTCTTCCATATCTTCAACCATCTACACCAGCGCAACTGCCAGATTATCATAACTTCCGATAAAGCTCCTGGAGAGCTCCAGGGTCTCGAACCCCGCCTGCTCAGCCGCCTCAAATGGGGTCTCAACGCCGACCTGCAGGCTCCCGATGTGGAGACCCGCAAGGCTATCCTGCGCCAGAAGCTGCAGAACGACGGCATCGAGATGAGCGACGAAGTCATCGAATACATCGCCTATAATATTAATACGAACGTGCGCGAACTTGAGGGCGCCCTCATCTCCCTCATCGCACAGAGCTCGCTGAACCGCAAGCAGATCACTCTCGAACTCACCAAACAGATGATTGACAAGTACGTGCAGAGCAGCACGCGCGAAATCACCATCGACTACATCCAGAAAGTGGTGTGCGACAGCCTCGATTTGCCGGTGGACAGCATCCAGCAGATGTCGCGCAAGCGCGAGATTGTGCAGGCCCGCCAGCTGAGCATGTATTTCGCCAAGAAGATTACCAAGTCGAGCCTCGCCGTCATCGGCATGCAGTGCGGCAACAAGGACCATGCCACGGTACTCCACGCCTGCAAGACCATCGAGAACCTGCGCCAGACCGACCGCTACATCCGCAACCTGGTCGACGAGCTCGAGAAGAAGTTCAAAGAAGCATGAAGACAGCATTCAAGCCGGGCACAATGATCTACCCGCTGCCGGCCGTCATGGTAAGCTGCGGCGACAGCCCCGAGAACTATAACATCATCACTATCGCATGGACGGGCACTATTTGCAGTGACCCGCCCATGTGCTATATCAGCGTGCGCCCCAACCGCCACAGCCACGCCATCATCGAGCGCACTGGCGAGTTTGTCATCAACCTCACCACCACCGAGTTGGCCCGTGCCACCGACTGGTGCGGCGTGAAGAGCGGCCGCGAGTACAACAAGTTCCGCGAGATGGGCCTACATACCGAACCGGCACAGCTGGTGAAGGCGCCCCTCATCAAGGAGAGTCCGCTGAACATCGAGTGCAAGGTAGTGGAAGTGAAACACCTCGGCAGCCACGATATGTTCATCGCCAACGTCGTGGCCATCGACGCCGAAGAGGACCTCATCGACAAGACCACCGGCCAGTTCCAGCTCAACCACGCCGGCCCCCTCGCCTACTCGCACGGCAAATACTACGGCCTCGGCGAGAAACTCGGCGGCTTCGGCTTCAGCGTTAAGAAAAGAAAATAAAAGCGATACATTGTTCGGGCGTACACGGGAGTACGCCCCTACCAAAACGACAACCGTAGGGGTGTACCCCCGTGTACGCCCGAACAACAACCAACGTACCTCCGTTTACTTCCGCCAATACATGGAACAACAATTGCCATACCGAAAACAACTCCGACTACAGGGCTATGACTACACCCGTCCCGCTTACTATTTCTGTACCATTGCGGTAAACGACAAACTTCATCTATTCGGGAATATCATCAATGGGATGATACACCTATCTTCTGGGGGAGAGATAATCCGACAGACAATACATGAGATTGCCACAAGATTTGACAAGACCGAGATAACTGAATATATTGTTATGCCAAACCACGTTCATCTTTTGTTTTTCAATGGAGGCGAGCACTATGTACCCGACATTATTCGTTGGTTCAAGAGTGTTTCCACCAACCGCTACATTCATGGCGTCAACGAACAAGGATGGACTCGCTTCAACAAGACATTATGGCAACGCAACTACTATGAACATATTATCCGCAACCAACAGGCCTTCGAAAATATCAGATTGTACATTAGAGACAACCCAAAACGGTGGAACAATGGATGTGACGAAGATATAGATGGCCTACCAGCAAGCATACACATGGGTACGGAAACAACAACAAAACAATGAACGATACGGGCGTACACGGGGGTACGCCCCTACCAAAACGACAACCGTAGGGGCGTACCCCCGTGTACGCCCGAACAATAAAAACCAGAAAACAATGAACATCACCTGCGTAGAATCCCTAGGCATCCCCCAGACCCGCTTCGAGGAACTCAAGAAGCATTATGCCTCCATGGGCCACACTTTCACCTATTACCTTGACCGCAAGGAGGACGAGTTGACGCTCATTGAACGCATGCGCGAGGCTGACATTGCCGTCATCAGCAACATTAAGCTTTCGGCCAATGTCCTCAGCCAGTGCACAAAGCTCAAGTACCTCAGCGTGGCTTTCACCGGCCTCGACCATATAGACCTCGCCTATTGCAAAGAGCATAATATCACGGTGCAGAACGCCGCGGGCTACAGCACTACGGCCGTCAGCGAGCTGGCCGTGGGCATGATGCTCGACCTGCTGCGCAACATTGTCACGCTGAACGAGAAAATACGCCAGGGCGGCAGCCGCGGCACCTTCCTCGGCCGCGAGCTGAGGGGCAAGACCGTCGGTGTCGTCGGCACCGGCGCCATCGGCACCGCCACCATACGCCTCCTGCTGGCTTTCGGTGCCAAGGTCATCGCCTGGAGCCGCAGCGAGCGCCCCGAGGTGAAGGCCATGGGTGTGAAGTACGTGACGCTGGAGGAGCTGCTCAAGGAGAGCGACATCGTCACCCTCCATGTGCCGCTGTGCGACGAGACCCGCGGCCTCATCGGCGAGAAGGAGCTGGCTCTGATGAAGCCCACGGCCCTGCTGGTGAACACCGCCCGCGGCCCCGTGTGCGACATCGCCGCCGTGGGCAAGGCCCTCGTCGACGGCCGCATTGCCGGTGCCGCCTTCGATGTCTTCGAGCACGAGCCTCCCCTGCCCCTCGACCACCTGCTGCTCTCCACCAACCGTTGCCTGGTGACACCCCACGTAGCCTTCGCCACCGAGGAGAGCTTCGCCGCCCGCGCCGACATCGTCTTCGGCCACGTCGATGAATACCTAAAAAAATAATATAAAATGAACATTAAACACTACACACTTGCAGCTCTGTTTCTCCTCATCGCTGCACCAAACACTTTCGGACAAATTCAGAAAGGTGAACAAAATTTATCTCTGACAGCCATCTACTCATCAAAAGCACAAGACATCTTTGTAAACGATAATGCTGCCAACCTGCAACCCGCCACCATGGAAATGGGCCTCTCGGTGGGATACACCTACTTTCTGTTCAACAGATTCTCCATTGGCGGCAACATCATGGTTCCCTACACCAGAACGCCCATTGGCAAGACAACCAACGGCAGTTACATGTACAACACAACCTACGGATTCCAGATTGGCCCCGAGTTGCGTGATTATGTACCAATCACCGACCAACTATACTGGGTGATTTCGGCCAGCGCAGCGTTTGGCTGCGGCAAATACCACGAAGACCTGAATGGCGGTAGCCCGATAGAGACAAACTATAAGGGGGCGATGGTCATTGTCGCACCCCTTGGACTGGAGTTCCGAGCCTCGGACAGAATTTCCATCGGGCTGACTGTTGGGGCATTCGTTCACAGCACAACCCAAGTAACTGTCGACGACGTCACCGTCAAAAGCAACCAGACCATGTGGCAGCTGAACCGAAGCGACATTAGCCTGAACATTTGGTTCTAAAAAAAAAACGCCGAGTTTTATCAATCAAAACTCGGCGTTAATGTACATGCGGTCTACATCGGTGAAATCATCAGTGGAGTCCCTGTAGTCGGGGTCTGGCATATACCACCACAGGCTTTCGAAAAACTCTCGCAACCTCTTATCGCGGAACACATGTCCACGATGAGCGAAAGGCAAGTTGCGTGCCACACGGCGGAGAAAAGCCTTGTCGGCAGGTTCGACCTTATCCGCGCTATACCACAAACAGACAGGTGCGGAGCGGTCGTAGGTGGCACCGAAATGAAATACATCTCCCTTGTCAACACATTCATACATACTGACACCTTCGATGCGCAACTCACTCATAGGATGGAAATCATTGAGGTGAAATTGAATAGCACCGTTTCGGAGCGACACTTCATGACAGCCCTCTTTGTATAACTTCGCGAGTCGCACCTTGCCCATCCCTTCCGTCACATCGCAATCGGCCCCTCTCAATGTTGCGTCGTCAAGGACATAAAAATGCTTTGCCGTGTTGTCAACACGGATAACGAGCGTGAAATCGTCAATCTTGCCCCCTGCCCAACGTCCGGCAGGAGTCAGCTTATACTCCAGCACATAGGGCGTGCCGACCACTTTGGACATGCAGTAGGTGTAGGTATGGTGCACACGGTTGAGTCCTGGCTGGAAATCGGCGTCAAAATAGTAGACATAGTTGAAGAAAATGCGCAAATCACCATCAATTGGCTCGACACCATTATCATCGCTCACCTCATAGAGTGCATTGTCATCCCAGACATAATAGCGTTTGGAGGTGTCAATAGGTCGTAGCGGCAAAGTGTCCCTCACGCAGGCGGCGTTGTGATAAGCGAGGCACCGACCGTTCATCTCGACGGTGAAGTCCTTGATATTGGGATGTCTGCCGTCGGGATGAAACATGTAGTCATCGTTGTAAGGAGGGTCGGCCTCGAAGCCCATGAGGAGACGCTTCACGGCACTGCCGGGATTCCAGAACTCATAGTAGACATCCACACGGGCATAGCCGTTATCCATAAGGCTAATGGTCAGCACCTCCTTGCGGACGCTGATGTCGGTCTCCTGGAGCGGCACAAGCTGGTTGCCCTTGGTATAATAGATGCCGTCGTTGGCCGCCACGGGCATAAACGATGCCAGCAACAGCAGCAGCGTCAAGAAAAGGGGTCTGGCTTTGAAAAGCGAGACCCCTAAACGATTGTTCAAACTTTTCATTTGATGGGATGATCTGCGTGGAACTTCTCCAGACGTTCCTTGAGGTCGGGGAACTGGTCGCGCTGCACCAGGGCGACGCAGGCGCGGATGCCCTGCTTGTGGGAGCCCGTGATGTCGAGGGCGATGGCACTGATGCCGTAGCGGATAAGCTCGTTGAGCAGGGCGACACCTTCGTAGCCGGGATAGCAGAAGGTGAAGTAGAAGCCGTCGCCGATGTCCTCGCCCATGTCCTTGTCGTAGACGATATAGAAGCCGTTGTCGGTGAAGAGTTTCTTCATGATGCCGGCCTTCTCGCCGTACTCCTTGATGTCCTTGACGAAGTTGAAGGTGCCGTCGTTGGCGCCCTTGAGCATGGCGGCCATGGCGTACTGCACACTATGGGCGGTGCCAGAGGAGAGGCAGTAGAGGGTACCGAAGATGAGGGCGCGGCCGAGCTGCGTCTGGCTGTAGTAGCGGGCCAGGTCGGGGCACTCCATATTGAACAGCTTGGGCGAGCAGACCATCATGGCGATACGCTCACCGGCATAGCTGAAACTCTTCGAGCCGGAAATCATGATGACGTAGAGGTCGGTATACTTGGCCACGGTGGGCTGGAAGGGGGCCTTGCCGGGGACGCTGTAGTCCTTGCGGAAGTCCATGAGGAAGTAGGCCGAGTCCTCCATCACCACCACGCCGTATTTGTTGGCCATCTCGCCGATAATCTGCAGCTCGTGGTCGGTGAAGCAGAACCAGGCGGGATTGTTGGGGCTGCTGAAAATCATGCAGGCCACGTCGCCGTCCTTCAGTTCTTCTTCGAGTTTGTCGCGCAGCTTGTCGCCACGGTACTCATAGACGTCGAAAGCCTTCATCGGGATGCCCAGCACGCGGCACTGCTGCTTCTGCACGGGGAAGCCGGGGTCGATGAAGAGCACCTTGGTCTTCTTGGCATCGTAGCGGGTGAGGGTGAGGAAGCTGGCGAAGCCTGCCTGCATCGAGCCCACGGTGGGCACGCAGCAGTCGGGGGTGACGTCGATGTCGAGGAAGTTCTTCACAAAGCGAGCAGCCTCTTTCTTGAAGTCGGCGGTGCCGTAGATCTCGGGGTAGATGCTGGCCACGCCGCTCTTGAGGGCCTCGATCTGAGCCTGCACGCCCACCTGCGGTGCGGGCAAGCCGGGGATGCCCATCTCCATCTTCACGAAGCGGACACCGGTCTCCTTTTCCACATCCTGTATCATCTTGCGCATCTCGCGGATGCTGGCCTTGCCGGGGTTCTGGATTTTGTTGGCCGCGGCAATGCGGTCTATCGTTTCTTTCTGTATAGGTATTTGTGTCATGATATTTATGTTTTATTTTGTATTAAATCCTTTCAGTTTCACGATATTAATGGGACTGATATCTTTGATAAGATTGTAGACTGTCTTCTGCTCCTCGGGCGGTGCCGGGGTGAAGATGGAGACGATTTCCTGTATCTTCACATCGACAAACTGCTGGAGCGACAGCATGCTGGTGTTGCGCTTGTGAGCCTTTTGGAGGCTCTGGAGGCTCTGGATGATGGCCTGCCGCGCCTTGGGTTGGTCCTTGGTCATCATGTCGAGCCCAAGGCGATGGTACGTATAGTAGGCGTCGCGAAGGTCGGCATAGGCGCTGTTTG
The DNA here is from genome assembly GCA_900318835.1 of uncultured Bacteroidales bacterium. Lineage (GTDB taxonomy): Bacteria > Bacteroidota > Bacteroidia > Bacteroidales > P3 > Colimorpha. The sequence continues at coordinate 20,434 of ONLW01000011.1, read as the reverse complement.
TATGGTTCTCCATGAACCAGTAGCGATTGCGTCCACCATTTCCATCCCAGCCGGAATACTTTGCCAAGTCGATAGTCTGCACCACCGCCTGCGCCATTTCGTAGTAGGGTTGCCCACCGAAACGAGAGAAGCTGTCGAAATAGACGCCGAGCATGATATAACAGTAATAGGACAAGACCGACGAGAGAATATTGGAGAAGTTATTCGGGTCGAATTCCAACGGCAGGCTCTCGTTGTAGGAGAAGGAGAAATTGGGCTGCTCCATATAGTTGAAGAGGCCGGTGGTGTAGGTGGAGTTGTAGACGGGGCGACGCATCTGTACGGAGATTTGCCCCACGAAGTCAGTGGCCGAGTTGCGCTGCTGGAGGATAAGGGAGAAGGAGCAGTCGATTTTCTCATGCTGCTCGAACTGGTACATGGACCATTGGCGACCATTGATAAAGTCCTCGATGGCCTGCTTCATATTGTCGAACACCTTCTTGTCCGTGGTCTCATAAGCCTGGGTGGTGGTCATGAGCTTTTGGCTGTTCACCTGCACGGAGCAACGGAATTCCTGCCCCCGCAAGACACAGAAGCAGAACATTATCAGTGTTATAGACAATATCCGGCGCATACTTAATCTTGCAAATATACAAAATAATATTAATATATGGAAAATTATTATTCCCTCCTGGAAATCGAACATGTCACAAACAGGTACTGAACTTTCCTAATAAACGTTAAAATGACAATTTTTAACCCAAAAAACGACCTATCATCTCCTACTGTGGTAGGAGTTGGTTAGGAGTTGGTAGGTAGTTGGTAGGTACAAAGTGCGAGTTTGCCCCCCATCAGTCCCGTCGAAAAAGGCATGTTAATTATATGTTGAAAACATTTATATAATAATATATATACCATATCGGGATTTTTTCGTATCTTTGCACTTTAATTCGAAAACAACACAACTACTATATGAGCGAAAATCAGAATGTTGACTACAGTGCGAGTAACATTACCGTACTTGAAGGACTTGAGGCTGTGCGTGTGCGTCCGGCCATGTATATTGGCGACGTGAACGAGCGCGGTCTACACCACCTGGTGTATGAGGTGGTGGACAACTCTATCGATGAGGCTCTTGCGGGCTTCTGCACCAAGATTGACGTCCAGATTAACGAGGACAACAGCATCACCGTTGAAGACAACGGCCGCGGCATCCCCGTGGACATGCACGAGAAGGAGCACCGCTCGGCCCTCGAGGTCGTCATGACGGTGCTGCATGCCGGCGGCAAGTTCAACAAGAACAGCTATAAGGTCTCCGGCGGTTTGCACGGCGTGGGCGTGAGCTGCGTCAACGCCCTGAGCGACCACATGATTGTCAATGTTTTCCGCGACGGCAAAGTCTACCAGCAGGAGTATTCAAAAGGCAAGCCGCTTTATGCCGTGAAGGAAGTGGGCACCACCGACAAGCGTGGCACCAAGATCACCTTCCATCCTGACGGAACCATCTTCACCGTCACCGAGTATAAGTACGACACCCTGCTCGACCGCATGCGCGAATTGGCATACCTGAACAAAGGGATTGAGATCAATATTACCGACCACCGCGAGTTGAAAGAGGACGGCACCCCTCTGCGCGCCGATCACTTCTTCAGCGAGAAGGGTCTGCGCGACTTCATCAGCTATCTCGACGAGAACCGCGAGAAACTCATGCCCGAAGCCATCTACATCGAGGGCGAGCGCAAGGGCATCCCCATCGAGATTGCCATGCAGTACAACACCGGCTATAGCGAAAATCTGCACTCCTATGTCAACAACATCAACACCCACGAGGGCGGCACGCACCTCGCCGGCTTCCGCAGCGGCCTCACCCGCACGCTGAAGAGCTACGCCGACCGCAGCGGCCTACTACAGAAAGCCAAAGTGGAGATTACCGGCGACGACTTCCGCGAGGGTCTCACCGCCATCATCTCCGTCAAGGTCGCCGAACCTCAGTTCGAAGGCCAGACCAAGACCAAGCTCGGCAATGCCGAGGTGCGCGGTGCCGTCGACGAGGCCGTCAGCGAGATGCTGGAAAACTACCTCGAAGAGCACCCCACCGAGGCCCACACCATTGTCGACAAGGTCATTCTCGCCGCCCGCGCCCGCCAGGCCGCACGCAAGGCCCGCGAAATGGTGCAGCGCAGCAACGTTTTCTCTTCCGCTGGTATGCCCGGCAAACTGGCCGACTGCCAGAGCAACGACCCCGCCGAGTGCGAGATTTTCTTCGTCGAGGGTGACTCGGCAGGCGGCAGCGCCAAGCAGGGCCGTGACCGCCGCTTCCAGGCCATCCTGCCCCTCCGCGGTAAAATTCTCAACGTGGAGAAAGTGATGCGCCACCGCGCCTTCGAGAGCGAGGCCATCCGCGACATCTACACCGCCCTGGGCGTCACCGTGGGCACCCCCGAGGACCCGCAGGCGCTGAACCTCAGCAAGCTGCGCTACCACAAGGTAATCATCATGACCGATGCCGATGTCGACGGCGCACATATCGACACCCTCATGCTGACCTTCTTCTTCCGCTATATGCCGGAACTTATCGAGAATGGCTACGTCTACCTCGCCACTCCCCCACTCTACCTCGTCAAGAAAGGCAACAAGCAGGTCTACTGCTGGACCGAGGACGACCGTGAGCGCGCCCTCATGGAGTTCGGCGACAAGGGCATCCACGTGCAGCGCTACAAAGGTCTGGGTGAGATGAACAGCGACCAGCTGCGCGACACCACCATGGACCCCGAAGGCCGCCAGCTGCGTCAGGTGACCATCGAGAACGCCGCTAGCGCCGACCGCATCTTCTCGCTCCTCATGGGCGACGACGTGCCGCCCCGCCGCGCCTTCATCGAAGCCAACGCCACCTACGCGAATATCGACGCCTAAGCAAATTGAAAGTTGAAAATTGAAAAATATGGATAAGCGCAATTTACTGCTCATAAGCAACAGCACCATGCGCGGCGAGGCTTACCTCGGCTGGTGCAAGGACATGATTGCCGACTTCTGCCGTCGGCACAACGTGAAAAAAGTGCTCTTCGTGCCCTACGCCGGCGTGTCGCTGGCTCCCAATGGTCTCACCAAGAGCTACGACGCCTACGAGGCCAAGGTGGCCGCCGTGTACAAGGAGTTCGGAGTGAAACTCACCTCGGTGCACCACAAGGCGCTGCCCATCAACGCCGTATACGAAACCGACTGCGTGGCCGTGGGCGGTGGCAACACCTTCCACCTCGTCCGCGAGCTGCAACGCACAGGCCTCATGCAGGCCATCCGCCAGCGCGCCTTCGACGGCATGCCTTATATGGGCTGGAGCGCCGGCTCGAATGTGGCAGGTCCCACCCTCTGCACCGCCAACGACATGCCCATCGTCATGCCCGCCTCGTTCGACTGCATGGGATTGGTGCCGTTCCAGATCAACCCGCACTACACCGACTTCTTCGACCCGAAGCACGGTGGCGAGACCCGCGACGATCGTCTGAAAGAGTACATCATGGTGAATCCCAAAGCCACCGTCGCCGCCATCCGCGAAGCCACAGCCCTCCTCCTTGAGGACGGCAAACTCCACCTCATCGGCAAGCCCAACAAGATGAAAGTCTTCAAGACCAAGATGGAGAACACCAAGGAGTACGGCCTCCGCAGCAACATCGACTTCTTGCTGAAAGCGTAGCACTCAATACACTGTAGATCTTACAGATATTAAAAGCGGCTCACATTTTGTGCGGCCGCTTATTTTGCTGTGTGGATTAAAAAGCGTATTTTTGCACTTTGAAAAAACACCGAAATGACAACTAGGAAAACACTCTTCATATTGCTCTGCCTGACGGCTTGGCTGCCAGCAACAGCACAAAATATCATTACCTTCCGTGGGGACACCGTAAGATGGATCAAGATTGCGGAAGACAACAGTTACCTTGATTGGAATGACCACGAGATGGTATATCTGCCTTCTGCCTGGATTGAGTTCTTTCCGACATGGGACGACAGACAGGTACTGCTTGCCAGAAAGGCACAACGTACCCAGACCACAACAATGGACAATACAACGCGGATGCACCTCGACAGCCTGATGAAAGAACTCAGCGTTACTCGTCCGGCCTCGGCTACCGACCTCGGCATCACGGAAAAGATGATTCGGAAACATGTCAAAGACCGCGTCGTTCGCCAGAGTTTTAGCAGAAATTCCAGAGACATCCTTTCTTATCATGTCAAGACAGGTGGTTTGGCGAAGTTCGACCGATGGCTGAACAAACTTTACGAAGAGAACAAAGACTCCAACCAAGTCCTATTTGTCACCGACGATTTCGTTTTTATCAATATCAAAATTAACGATAAAACTGTTATCAGTTTCTGGCGTTACTATCCAGACCGTCCATACAACCTTCACGGCGACCATTTCAATCTGAATATCTACCGGCACCTCTGTGCCCTGCTGCCAAAGACGTTTGACTACTCCTACGAGACTTTCCAAAAGACCCTTATTTATAATTATTTCGAATTCTTAGTTAATGATCCAGAAAGTTATGACTTCTAAATTCATCGGTGCTCATGTGAGCGCATCGGGCGGCGTGGGGAACGCCATACTGAATGCCGAGGCCATCGGGGCCAACGCCTTTGCCCTGTTTACAAGGAACCAACGCAGCTGGGTGAGCAAGCCGCTGCCGCAACTGGAGATTGACGGCTTCCGGGCGCTGCTCGTCGACCGGGGCTTCAAGCCCGAGATGGTGCTGCCGCACGACAGCTACCTTATAAACCTCGGCTCGCCCGACGAGGATACCCTACAAAAAAGCCGTGCGGCTTTCCTCGATGAGATGCAGCGTGCCGAGCAACTGGGTCTCACCATGCTCAACTTCCACCCCGGCAGCCACCTGAACAAGATCAGCGAGGAGGAATGCCTCGACCAGATAGCTCGCGAGGTGAACCTCGCCCTCAGCAAGACCGAAGGCGTCACCGCCGTGATAGAGAACACCGCCGGACAGGGCACCAACCTCGGCTGGAAATTCGAGCATATCGCCCGCATCATCGAGGGCATCGACGACAAGAGTCGCGTGGGCGTCTGCATCGACACCTGCCACACGCTCGCCGCAGGCTACAACCTGAGTACCGAGATGGGCTACATGTTCTGCTTCGAGGAGTTCGAACGCCTGATAGGACAAAAATACCTCCGTGCCATCCACCTCAACGACAGCAAGAAGGGCAACGGCAGCCATGTCGACCGCCACGAGGTGCTCGGCGAGGGTTTCCTCGGCAAAGCCTTCTTCTCACGCTTCATGCACGACGAGCGTTTCGACAACATGCCCATCATCCTCGAGACCCCCGACCCCATGCGATGGGCCGAGGAAATCAAATGGCTCCGCAGCCTATAAATATTTATGAAAACAAAGAAAACCTTCTTGATTGCCACCCTACTGCTGGTGGCATCCGGTACGCAAGCCCAGTTTATAGCGTCTCCATATTATGCTCCAACAACCACCGCCACCAAAGGACTGCGCGGTTCTGTCAAAGAGTTGGAGCAGGTGGAGATATACTACGTTGATGGCGAGGAAGAACGGGATGACACACTTTATCTGCACTTCGACCCGAACGGCCGACTGCTGGAACAGAAAAGCCTTTGGCATGCAGAATACCCTTACGAAAGATACATCTACTCCGGCAGCTTGCTGACAGAGGTGATATGCTGGAACTGGGAGGACACCATACGCTTGTTCTATCATTATACGGCAGACGGCTGTCTAGAAACCGTTCGCTGTAACTACTATGACTACATGGTAGACAAACGGACAGAGGACACAGCGCATATACAGTGCGACGAACTGTGCCGCATCATTATGGAAAAAGAAATAAATAAGGATTCCACATTCTACACCTACAACCGTGCAGGACATCTTGTTACAAGGAGCGGCAGTTATTATTCCAACACCTTTGAATATGACAACCAAGGCAATCTCACTAAGTTTGTCCTCAAAAATGACAACTTTACCCGCGAAATCATATACTCTCGCAACCTTCTCGGAGATATAACCGAGTATCAACGCACTGATTCGGATGGCGCCACCGAATACCATCACTACGAATACACTTACGACAATCATGGCAATTGGCTGACACGCACCGAAGGAATTTGTATTACCACACGCAAAATCACTTATTATGAATAGATTACACCCTGACACCCTACCCTTCCTGCAGGAACTGACCGTCAACAACAACCGCCCATGGTTCAACGACCACAAGGACCGCTGGCTGGCCATCAAGGAACAGTTCGAGGCCTTCACACAGGCTTTGATAGACGAGATGGTGAAATACGACGACACCCTTATCGGCCTTACAGCCAAGAACTCGGTGTACCGCATCTACCGCGACACGCGCTTCTCGGCTGACAAGACACCCTACAAGACCCATATCGCCTGCTTTCTCAGCAGCTGGGGGCCGAAGAACAGCGGTGTGCCAGGATACTACTTCCAGCTGGGCACCGAGGAGGCCTACGGCCTAAAGGGTACCTGCAACCTCGGCGGTGGCATCTTCATGCCCACACCCGACGCCCTCAACGCCATCCGTCAGGAGATATTCTACTGCACAGACGAGTTCCTCTCCATCATCAACAACCCCACATATAAAAAGTATTTCGGCAACGAGTTCTTCACCATGAAGAAGCTGCAGCGCGTCCCCAAAGGATACCCTGCCGACTGGCAATACGCAGACCTATTGAAATACAAAGACTACTGCACCGCCTACACAATGCCAGAAAAGCTCCTCGGGAGTGAGAAGCTTTTCGATGAGGTTTTGAAAGTGTGGCAGGCCAGTGTGCCGCTGAACCGCTTTGTGCAGCGAGCAATGGAAGAGATCAGGTGAGAAGGTCGGCCAAAAGGGCCACCAGCAACGCCGCCGGTGCCACAAACCGCACCAAGAAATAGTAGAACACCCTAAACCACGAAATCTCCAATACGCCGTGGTTGGAGAGTTCGTCGTGGATATCCTCCTTCTTCATCACCCAGCCCAAGAAGATGACAGTGAACAAAGCTCCAATGGGAGGCAGATAAGAGCCGGTAAGTTTGTCGACCCAGTCGAAGATATTCATTCCGCCGAGCGTGATATAGCTCAATGGACCTCCACTGAACGAGTAAGCGACAAAAATCGCCAACACCGCCACAGCCACCGAAACGAGCACCGCCGCAAGATTGCGTTTCATGCCCTTATCGGCAAGCCATGCCGTCAACGTCTCAAGGAGAGAGATAGCCGACGTCAGCGCCGCCAACGACAACAGCAGGAAAAACAGCACAGCAAAAACCGTTCCCACTGTGCCCATAGAATTGAACACCACAGGCAGCACCTGATAGACCAAACCCGGACCTCCGGCAGGATCCTGTCCAGCGGCAAAGACGGCCGGGAAGATGGCAACACCAGCCAGCACAGCGATAGCCACGTCGCAAACAGTAATCCAGGTGGCACTCTTCAGAATGTTGCTGTCGCGCGGAATATAGGAACCATAGACAATCATTGCCCCCATGCCCACCGAGAGCGAGAACAAAGCCTGGCCAAGAATGGCAAGGATTCCCTTCCAGGTGAGAAGCGCAAAGTTGGGATGGAACAGGTAGTCAAGGCCTTTGGAGGCTCCGGGTAGCGTCAGCGAACGCACACAAAGCGCTATCACTAGCACCAAAAGAATGGGCATCAACAATTTGGACACCTGTTCGATACCTTTCTGGACACCTCCAAGAATAATCAGTAGCGTGAATACCAGAAACACTACCAAAAACAGCACCGGTTTCCATGTCGATGCAGCAAAACTGGCAAAGTGGTCGGCAAAGCCGTCATCGGCGATGGAGGCGAGCGTCCCGGTCATCGATTCCCAGAAGTAGCCCAATGTCCAGCCCGATATGACGAGGTAGATGGCAAGAATAAGAAAACAGGTAAACATGCCAAAAAGGCCAACCAACTTCCACGACGGGCGTTTGGGGGCAAGGGCGGGGAAAGCCTTTTCAGGAGCATAACCCGAACGGCGCCCGATGACGAACTCCGTCATCAGCAACACCATGCCAATCAAAAAAACAAAAAGAAGATACACAATCAAACTGGCGGCGCCGCCATATTGTCCACAAATGTATGGGAAACGCCAAATGTTGCCCAAGCCCACCGCCGAGCCGGCAGCGGCCATCACCACTCCGAACGAGGAGGAAAAACCGGTTTTATTATTTGCCATAGAACGAGTTTGGTTAAAAATAAGGAGACGTGCCGTGTGGCACGTCTCCACATATTTTAAAACAGAATTATTTATTCACCCTTGATGTTGGGTTCCTCAAGGCCATAGCCTTTCTTCTTGTCGACGGCCTTCAGGTAGACCGAGATAAGCAGGGCGGCGATACCGAGGGCAGCCAGCATGACAAGCGCCCAGGTGTAGTCGAGCTCATGGGCGGCAGTACCCTCGTCATTGGTCTTGTTGAGCACAATGCCGATGAGAGCGGGGAACAGGCCAAGACCGATGTTCTGAATCCAGAAGATAGCAGCGTAGGCCGAACCTATAATCTTCTCGTCAACCAGTTTGGGCACCGAGGGCCACAGGGCTGCAGGCACCAGCGAGAAGCTTGCGCCTAGGACGAGAATGGTGACATAAGCCACAACAGTGCCACCGATGGCATTGCCCTTGAAGGCAGGCAGAATGAATGCAAAGGTGAGGTGGCAGATGACCAGCAGGATGGAGCCGAGCATCAGCATCGAGGCAGCCTTACCCTTATGGTCGACATAGTTGCCAAGGATGGGAGTGATGGCCACAGCCAACAGCGGGAACACGGCGAAGATGGTCTCGGCAGTGCCACGCATGTAGCCCATGTAGCAGTAGACCACGAGTGCCACCACAGCGACACCCATCAGACCATATTTCATAGCCTTGTTGTTCTTCATGAAGTTGCTGGAGAACGAACCTGCGGCAACAACAAGCATCAAAATGTACTGGACCCAGGTCACAGAATCGCCAGCCCAGTAGGAACCGGGCTCTGCGGGATTGAGGGTCAAGTTGCACTGCAACATGTTGACGGCATATTTCTGGAAGGGGAAGATGGCACTGTAGTAGAGCACGCAGAGCAGGGCCACCAGCCAGAATCCAAGGCTGGTGAAAATCTTGCCAAGGTCGCTGATTTTGAAGGGGTCGTCCTTCTCTTCGGCCTCGCCAGTCTGAGCGTCGAGTTTCTTATCCATGAAGAAGTAGACAACGAACATCATGAGGGCGATGCAGAGCAGCACCACACCGAAAGCGACGGAACGCGACACGCTGACCTCGCCGCCGAGCTTAGCGAAATAGGGGCTGAAAATCATGCAGGTGGCCACACCCAGACGGGCCAAAGCCATCTCGGAACCCATGGCCAGAGCGGTCTCGCGACCCTTGAACCATTTCACAATACCGCGGCTCACGGTGATACCGGCCATCTCACAGCCGCAACCAAAAATCATAAAACCGCAAGCAGCCAGCTTGGCACTTGCGGGCATACCTTCGGCGAAGGGAAGGATAGTGCCGATGACGGGAATCTGGCCATCCCAGTTGAGATGGTTGGTGAACCAAGCCTCAAGACCGGTGCCAATGAAGCTCTCGCTGCAGGCGTAGAACTTGATGATGCCACCAATGAGCATCACTGCACCCGAAAGCACGGCGGTGAAACGCACACCCATCTTGTCGAGGATGATACCGGCAAAGATAAGGAAGAAGACATAGACGTTGAGGAACACCTCGGCGCCCTGCATGCGGCCGAACGACTCGCTGTCCCAGCCACGGGTTTCCTGCATCAGGTCCTTGATAGGCGACAAAATGTCCATGAAAACATAGCTGCAGAACATAGCCAGAGCCAGCAGCAACAGAGCAGTCCAGCGCATTCCGGCGTTGTCTCTCAGTGTTTTGATAGTTGTTTGTGTCATAATATTTTAATTTAATTTAACATTCCAAATGAATTGCAAAGATACGAATAAAAAATGACATAGCGGCGACAAATTGAAAAAAAGGTTAAAATTAACATTTGCTTAGCCCCAACACCCTACCATCGGCCTACCAACACCCTACCAACTCCTACCATGGTAGGAGTTGGTTAGGAGTTGGTAAGGCGTTCATAGGTGGTTATCAGCTAGTTGGCATTTCGTGCAACAGGAACAATATTTTGCCGTTTTTCACGTTTGAGGGGTATGGAATATATCTTTGAGAACAGCGACATCGTTCGCGACTACGAATGTGATATTCAAGGCATTGTAAACAACGCCAACTATCAGCACTACATGGAGCACTCACGCCACCTTTATGTGCTCGACCGCGGGGTGAGTTTCGCCGAGTTGCACAATGAGGGCATCGACGTAGTGGTGGCACGGTTCGAGATTGCCTACAAGGTGCCGTTGCGTCCCTGCGACAAATATGTCTGCCGCCTGCTACCCGAAAAAAAAGGCATCCGCTACATCTTCCACCAGGCAATCTTCCGCAAAGCCGACAACAAACTCTGCTGTCAGGCACAGGTGGACTGCGTAGCAACGCAAAATGGCCGGCTTTTGGCCGGCCATCCCACATTGGATTCTTTACTATAATTATTACTCCACGTTGAGGAGGTAGTAGTTCTTCTTACCTTTCTGGACTAGGATATAACTACAATCGAGGATATCGGCAGAAGTAAGCATGTAGCTTTCTGTAACCTTTTGCTTGTTGACGCTGATGGAGTTCTGCTTCAGCTCGCGGCGAATCTCGCCCTTGCTGGCGAACATGCCCACCTCGGCGGAGAGGTCAACCAGCGAAGCACCAGCCTCGATGGTGGCACGGCTGACGGTGTACTGCGGCACGCCGTCGAAGACACTTAGTAGGGTATTGCGGTCGAGGATGTTGAGTTGCTCTGTGGTGGCCTTGCCGAAGAGGAGTTCACTGGCGGCAATGGCAGTGTTATAAGCCTCCTCGCCGTGGACACGGACAGTGATATCCTTGGCCAAAGCCTTCTGAAGGATGCGCTGCTCGGGAGCCTCGGCATGCTGCTTCTCGAGGGCTTCAATCTCATCTTTCGAGAAGAGGGTAAAGATACGGATATAACGCGCAGTGTCGACGTCGGAACAGTTGAGCCAAAACTGGTAGAATTTGTAGGGGCTGGTCTTCTCAGGGTCGAGCCACACATTGCCCCCCTCGGTCTTACCGAACTTGGTTCCGTCGGCCTTGGTGATGAGCGGACAGGTAAGGGCAAAGGCCTCGCCGCCTTCCATACGGCGGATAAGTTCGGTGCCGGTGGTGATGTTGCCCCACTGGTCGCTGCCGCCCATCTGCAGCTTGCAGCCCTTGGTGCGGTAGAGGGTGAGGAAGTCGTAGCCCTGGAGAAGCTGGTAGCTAAACTCGGTAAACGAGATGCCGGTCTCCATGCGCTTTTTGACGCTGTCCTTGGTCATCATGTAGTTGACGGTGATGTGCTTACCCACGTCGCGGATGAAATCGAGGAAGAGGTAGTCCTTCATCCAGTCGTAGTTGTTGAGGATCTCGGCGCCGTTGACGGGATTGTCGAAGTCGAGGAAACGGCCGAGCTGCTTGCGGATGCACTGCACATTGTGCTGGATTTCCTCCACGGTGAGAAGTTTTCTTTCCTGAGCCTTGAAGCTCGGGTCACCAATCATGCCGGTGGCACCACCCACGACAGCCAGAGGTTTGTGACCTGCCATCTGGAGGTGCTTCAGCAACATGATGGAAACGAGGTGTCCGATATGGAGAGAGTCGGCTGTAGGATCAATGCCCACATAGGCCGTGGTGACTTCTTTGCGGAGCTGTTCTTCGGTGCCGGGCATAATGTCATGAATCATGCCGCGCCATTTCAGTTCTTCAACTAGGTTTGTGTTCATCTATATTATATTATTGTATTCATTTATTTATTAAAAAAGAGGTACTGCCTCTGGGCGGTACCTCTTTTCTTTGTTTACGCCCTGTTAGCGGACAACCATCTTGGTGGTGGCGGTATGGCCACTGATGGTGACGTTGATCAAGTACATACCCTTGTTCATGCCATTGCAGTCGATGGTATAGTTGTGCTCACCCTCGGTGACATAGCCAAGGTTCTGACGCATCACGAGACGGCCATTGAGGTCGTAGACGCGGATTTCGCCAGCACCGGCAGTGGCGGCATTGAGAACCATGTGAGCCTCATCAAAGACGGGATTGGGGAACAGCTTGATGCTGTTGTTGCCAATGCTGTGGACAGTGGGGATGCTGACGGGATTGTAGTCACTGGGATCAACAATCTCATTAACGGTGTCGGTAACATAGTTCATATCCATGAAGACACCGCGGCCATAGGTGCCAAAATAGATAGCACGAGGCCACTTGGTCTTGGCAAAGACGTTGTTATTGGCGGTGATACCAGTGTGAGTAAGGTTGCGACGGACGGGCAATTTGTCGGTCTGCTGGACAATGGTCGTCACAGGAACACCCGAAAGCTTGTTATAGGACTGCCAGGAACCGGTAGCGGTCTTGGTGAAGACACCGTTGTCAGTACCGACAAAAATAGTACCGGTGGAATCCTCAACGATGGCTGTGTAAACAGGCAGGGTGGCATCGGCAAGAGGAATCTCATTCATCGTATAGCTGCTGGTGCTGGCATTGTTGACCATAATCACATTGGGCATAGCATTCGAGTAGTCTTCAAAGGTAAGCACCAGGCGATCCTGACCATTGCGGCCATCAACAGCAATGTGACTGATGGGTCGCGGGAAAATAACATTGTTATTGTAGCGCAAAGTATCAACATGTAAGATTGGCATGCTATTCGTATAGCTGAGGTCGTAATAAAGATCATTGGGATACTTGGTAAAATCAGCATTTTCAAAGCCACTGATACGGAAGAGCATAGAATGGTGGTTCACTTCGTCATAAGCCGACACATACATGCAGAGGGCGTCCTTGCTAAAAACAGTCTGACGAGGATAGAGATTCTCAGTGTAGGTACCATTATTGCGCTGAATGTTGAAGATAGGCACAACATTGTGGAATTTCTCATAGAGAGCGTGAAGGTCGACGTCGTAACCTTGTTTCTGTAGGTCAAGGGCACTGTTCAACTCAACAGAGTCGAACACCTTGGTGAAGTCGGTAGGTTCCCATGAGAACCAGACAGCACGGGAGCCGGGTTTCTTGTCGCTCGGAAGAGCAAGGTCGGCCACAAAAGCCATGCGGGCCTGAATGGGGTTGCGGACAATAATGCTGTCAATTGCGGTACGTTCATGGGTACCAGAACCCGAAACATTGGGGACGCGCAGATCATTCGTGGTGAACTGATACTCGAAAGGATAGTCAGCATTGCCACGGCTGTTGAAGATGGCAATATCGTCTTTCTTAATCTTGAAACTACTGCCACGTCCAGTACCGACAGCGATGGTGTCAATGATAGTGATGGTCTCGCTACCAGCAACGGAGTCGCGGTACTGAAGACGCACTGCACTGCGAGTACCCGGAAGCGCCAACCAAACAGTATCCCAAACGTTGCCGCGCTTGCGGAAAATATAACCAAGAGTATCTATCGACCCCTTCATCATATTATTAAAGGCTGCATTGTTTTCAGTCTCCCATAGAGCAAGGGATCCAATGGCAGGACCTCCCTTAGGCTCGTTGGTCAGGAAACTTGATCCAGTAGTCCAAGTGGTGGTGTTGTTATAGTCAAGGTAGTCGGCATAGGATCGACCGATATTGGCATTTCCGGAAGAGACGAGAATGGTACGGCGAGAATTGGGATAAACTTGCTGGAAAGACGAGGCTGCCACAGCGCCACCATTACCATTCCACAACACGTTAGCCGAATGATTGAAGTTGCCGAGAGACCCATCATCATACCAGGAGAGGGTGGTACTGCCACCGACGTGGCTCAATCGGGGTTCCACCATCGGGCAGGAATTGTTGTTGGCGCCCATAATAATAGTACCGTCGGGAGCAACAGCGAGGGCGTTAATCTGGATGTTGTTCAGGCCCATGTTCTCGTTCTTGACGGTGTCGAACCCATCGCGACCATAGAACTTTGAGGAATATATACCGCCATTGGTGGCAAAATAGATAGTGTGGTAGGAGTGACCATCGCGACCAATGTGGTAGACGGGGACAATCTGGTGGATACCGGAGTGGACAAAGGAAGTGTTGTTGTAGACATTGGCCATGTAGTCACCATTGTTAAGATCGTACTCGCTGGCGGAGGCGGTGGTCCACTGGTAGTAGGCACCGTCGACGAAGCCCTCACCGACAAGGACGTTGGTGCCACCGATAATAACACGGCGGGAGTTGGAGGGGTCGACGGAAATGGCGCCGCACTCTCTGCCAGAATTGTAGGTCAAAGGCATGACGGAAGAAGTGGTAACGGTGTACCAAGTCTGCTCGTTGGGAGTCATGTATAAAGCATCCATGTAACCATTCTGGTTAATCACCATGGCGTAGAGCACCATGTCGCTGCCCTGCGAGACCGCCAGCTTAACACCGATGTTGGTGCCGCCAAAGGCGGTGTTGGAAGACGAAATGTTGACAGTGCGCAGGTTGCTGGGGGCGGCGGAGACGTCACCGATACGGTAGACCTGGTTACCGACATTGAAAAATGCCATTCTGTAGTAGTGGGAAATGACGATATTGTCCACGCGACCAGTGAAGACGGTGGTCGGAGCGGCATTCCAGTTCCAATTCTCTCTTCCACCCACCAGAGCCCAGCGGTAGAGACCAGCATTGGTGGCGACAAAGACATAGAAGACATCACCGTCATAGAAACTTTCCATCGCGTTGACGACCCTGAAGTTGGTGTCGGTGGCGGTGGCGGCGAGGGACTTGAACTCGTTGGTGGCGGGGATGTAGCAGTAGACGCCCATGCCCTTGCGCGACATCTTTTCGTAGGTGGTGCCATAGGCGAAAATATCGCTACCCGTGCCGATGAAGATTTCACCGGAGGGAGCCTGGGTCATGCTGCTGATGGGGAGGTTGATTTCCTGGCGGGTTGCACCAGTACCAACATAGAATGGCACGTGATGCCAGCTGTCGTGGATGGCGGAGAGCGCTTCAGCCTTGGCCGCGTCCACTCCAAGTTTGTCATACAGATTGCGGAGAATCTCCTCACTCATGGATTTGACGAAGAGACCGCCGGTGGTGGCACCGGCATAAAGAGTGTTGCGGTTAGTGTCCTGGCAGTCGACGACGATACTCGAAACCTGGCCACCGATATTGTCGGGTCCAACCTCGTAGAATCTGTCGGTTTGCGCGTTGGCGACACCGCCGGCCAAAGTCAAAAGGCCCACATACAAGCCGAGAAGTACTTTGTTTCTTTTCATAAGATATTAATAATTAATTAGATATTTTATTTTCTTTTCAATCATTGAATGTACAAAGATACACATTTTTTCTATATATATAAAAATAATTCATTTTTTTTTATCAACAGCGTCATTTCATCCCGGCCCGTCTTCCCTTGTAGAGACGCAGCCTGCTGCGTCTTCCGGTTGACTTCGGTTGTCATGGGGACGCCGCAGGCTGCGTCTCTACAGAAGGGTAAAGAGAGGGGTGAGAGGAAATCTTAAATATGTTAAAAAAATGAATATCCTGACATCGCACTAACACCACCCTACCAACACCTACCATGGTAGGAGTTGGTTAGGAGTTGATAGGGAGTTAATAACTGGTTTATAGCTAGTTAACTTCTAGTGTCAAGAGAAGCTTTTTTTATCGTTTACGAGATGGATTTTAAGTTAATTTTAACATTTGCTCAAAGCGTGTAAATGTATTTTTTTCGGGAGACAGAAAAGTTCCCAGACCCGACCTGCCACCTCGGACAAGAACAATTGCTTCGGCTGTTGATAAAGTGTGCATAAATGGAAAATATAAAAAATATTAAATAGGCAATAAAGATAAATTTTCGGAGTTAATAGGGGCAAA
Source organism: uncultured Bacteroidales bacterium (assembly GCA_900318835.1). GTDB lineage: Bacteria > Bacteroidota > Bacteroidia > Bacteroidales > P3 > Colimorpha. The sequence continues at coordinate 4,554 of ONLW01000011.1, read as the reverse complement.
TGACGCGCGACATAAAGGCTGCGCAACCTAATATTAGGACAAAAAGAAACACTAAAAATAAGGAATATGGAATCTGTGAACATTCAGGAATTGAATGAGAAAATCGGACGCGAGAGCGCGATGGTGGAGATGCTGACGATGGAAGTCGGCAAGCAGATTGTTGGCCAGAAACACATGGTGGAAAGCCTGATGATTGGTCTGCTGAGCAACGGCCACGTGCTGCTCGAAGGCGTCCCGGGACTGGCCAAGACTCTGACCATCACCACACTTGCCAAGGCTATCGATGCCAAGTTCAGCCGCATCCAGTTCACCCCCGACCTGCTGCCCGCCGACCTGCTGGGCACCATGATCTACAGTCAGAAGAGCGAAACCTTCCAGGTGAAGAAAGGCCCCATTTTCAGCAACTTCATTCTGGCCGATGAAATCAACCGCGCCCCCGCCAAGGTGCAGAGCGCACTGCTGGAGGCCATGCAGGAGCGCCAAGTGACCATCGGCGAACAGACCTACCGCCTCGAGGAACCTTTCCTCGTGCTCGCCACGCAGAACCCCATCGAGCAGGAGGGCACCTATCCCCTGCCCGAGGCTCAGGTGGACCGCTTCATGCTGAAGGTGGTCATCACTTACCCCAAACGCATGGAAGAGAAGGAGATACTGCACCAGATAGTGAACGGTCAGCCGACCGCCGCCGCCAACCAGCAGCCCATCTTGAAGCCGGCCGACATCATGAAGGCACGCGAACTGGTGCGCGAGGTTTACATGGATGAGAAGATAGAGAACTACATCACCGACATCATCTTCGCCACCCGTTTCCCGAAGGACTACGGCCTGGAAAAGATTGCGCCGATGATTAGTTATGGTGCCTCACCGCGTGGCAGCATCAACCTAGCTGCCGCCGCCAAAGCCTACGCCTTTATGAAGCGCCGCGGATACGTCATTCCCGAGGACGTGCGCGCCATTGCCCTCGACGTGCTGCGCCACCGCATCGGCCTGACCTATGAGGCCGAAGCCGAAAACATCACCAGCGAGGAACTGGTGAACGAAGTGCTGAACCGCGTGGATGTGCCCTAATTTTAGTAGTTAGTTATTAGTTTTAGTTGTTAGTTCTTGCTTACGGCCTATACAATCAAGGGATTTTAAAGACTTGATGGTTTGGAGAAAGTCCATGGAAGTCATGAGGAAAATATACATTCTTATCAAGAAATTTCCTTGCAAAGATGCTTCATGTTTTGGCCAAATCGTTAGTGACAACTAAAAACAAAAACTTGAAACTTAAACTAAAATAATGAACGAAGACATAATAAAGAAAGTCCGCAAGATAGAAATCAAGGCCCGCGGGTTGAGCCAGCAGATGTTCAGCGGCGAGTACCACTCGGCCTTCAAAGGGCGCGGCATGGTGTTCAGCGAAGTACGCGAATACCAGTACGGTGACGACGTGCGTAACATCGACTGGAACGTCACCGCCCGTCTGGCGCACCCCTACGTGAAAGTCTTCGAGGAGGAGCGCGAACTGACGGTGATGCTGCTGGTTGACGTGAGTGGCAGCGGTCGTTTCGGCACCAACGGACAGTTCAAGGAAGAGTTGGCCGCCGAGGTCGCCGCCACGCTGGCATTCAGTGCCATAGCCAACAACGATAAGGTAGGCATGATACTCTTCAGCGACCGCATCGAGAAATTCATCCCGCCGAAGAAAGGCCGCACCCATATCCTCCGCATCATCCGCGAGCTCATCACCTTCCGCCCAGAAAGCAACGGTACCGACCTCGGCGAAGCGTTGCGCTACTTCAGCAATGCCATCAAGAAACGCTGCACAACATTCCTGCTCAGCGATTTCTACGACAGTGGCTGGACCGACGCGCTGAAGTTAGTGGCCGGCAAGCACGACCTGGTGGCCCTGCGGCTGGTGGACCGGAGAGAAGCGAAACTGACGGACCTCGGCCTGGTGAAATTCTATGACCCTGAAAGCACACGCACCGTATGGATTGATACAGGCAACGCCGAGGTACGCCGCATGGCCGACGCCCGCTATGCCGAGCACGAGCAAATGGTGGACACCACTATGAAACGCTACGGCATCGACATGGCCACGCTCTGGACAGGCGAGGATTTCGTCAAACCGCTGAAAAACTTACTTGCAAGGAGAAGTTAAATGAAGAAGATAATCATCATAGGGCTAATGGGGCTAATGGGCCAAGTGCATGGGCAGGCCATTGCCAAATTGAGCGCCGACACCATTGCACTGGGTGACCAGACAACACTGAGCATCCAGCGTGCCCGCACCTATCCCTCGACCGAACAGCTGAGTCAGGACGGCATTGTGGCCTTGAGTCAGAACTACGACAGCACGCAGCACACCCTCTACACCACGCTGACAAGCTTCGAGCCCGGCACACACTATGTGAGGCTGAGCGAGGACGATTCTCTAATGTTGACGGTGCTCGATGTCGACGTGGACACTACCTCGGCCGAAATCCGCGACATTGCATCCATCGAGAAAGTACCCTACACCTTCTGGGAGATATTCCGCTGGGTACTGCTGGGCCTGGGCATTCTGGCATTGGCCTTTGGCGGCTGGTGGTTCTGGAAGAAGTGGAAAAGTGGAAAAGTGAGCGAGTGGCTGAGCAACGAACCCGTCGACACCCGTACGCCCGAAGAGCGCGCCCTTGACAACCTCGAAAACCTAAGACAGAAACAGTTGTGGCAATCGGGCCGTGCCAAAGAGTACCACACCGAACTCACCGACACCGTGCGCACATTCATCGAAGAGGCCACAGGCATCCGCGCCACCGACATGACAAGCGACGAGACCGTCGAAGAAATGAAAAGCGGAAAGTGGATGGTAAACCATTCGCTGCTACTCGATATATTCACTACCGCCGACTTGGTGAAATTCGCCAAGAGCGAGCCCTTACCTCACGAGCACGACCGTTCGATGAGCGAAGCCATGGAATTTGTGAAATCATTGTGGGAACAGGTGAAACCAAAAGAGGAGGTACCGAATGCATAACATCACCTTTGAACATCCGTGGATACTGTTGGGATTGCTGCTGGTGCCGCTGATGGCTAGCTGGTGGCTGTGGCGCTACCGCAAGCAGGAAGCCGCCCTCCAACACTCGAACATTGCCCTCTTCGACGGCGTGAAACAGAGCCTCCGTACCCGTCTGCGCTGGCTACCCTATGCCTTGCGTGTGGCGGCCGTGGGCGCTATGGTGATAGCATTGGCACGTCCGCAAAGCCAACTGAGCCGTCAGGAAATGACCGTGGAAGGCATCGACATCGTAATGGCCATGGACCTCTCGGGATCCATGCTCGCCGAAGACTTCAAGCCCAACCGTCTGGAAGCCGCCAAGAATGTCGCCGCAGACTTCATCGAAGGCCGCAAGACCGACCGCATGGGCCTGGTGGTGTTTGCCGGAGAAGCCTTCACTCAGGTGCCTTTGACTATTGACCATCAAGTGCTACTCAAGCAACTTGGCAACCTCAAGAGCGGCACCATGCGCGACGGTACCGCCCTCGGCGACGGGTTGGCCACTGCCATCAACCGCATCAAAGACAGCGAGGCCAAGAGCAAAGTTATCATCCTGCTGACCGACGGTGTCAACAATCAGGGCAGTATGGACCCCCTGAGCGCCGCCGAAATAGCTGCCATGTACGGCATCCGTCTCTACACCATCGGCGTAGGTTCGCTGGGCAAAGCCCCCTACCCTTTCCGCGACCAGTTCGGACGTGTGCATTACCAAAATATCGATGTGGAAATCGACGAGCCTCTGATGCGCCAGATGTCCGAAGCCACCAACGATGGCCGCTATTTCCGCGCCACCAACAAAAAAGCCCTCAAAGAAATCTTCGACCAAATTGACGAAATGGAGAAAAGCAAGATTGACGTCACGCAGTATGCTCAGACCAAAGACGAGTATGCCCTCTGGCTCTGGCTTGCCTTTATTGCACTCATTGCAGAAGCACTGGTAAAGTGGGTTTGGTTTAAAGTATAAACATTATGGTACATTTTGAACATATAGAATATCTGTGGCTGCTGCTCCTGGTAGCGCTGGCAGGAGTGATGTGGGGAGTGATGAGCTGGCGCGAACGGAAACGCCTGGAAGAATGGGGCGACCGCTCAATGTTCGGACGGCTTATCCCCGACCGCTCTGGTTGGCGTCCTGCTTTCAAGATGGCGCTAACGCTCACGGGCATAGCCCTGCTCCTTGTAGCGTTGGCCAACCCCCAGTTCGGCACCAAAATTGAAAAAGGCAAGCGCTCTGGTAGCGACATCGCCATCTGTCTTGATGTCTCCAACAGCATGATGGCCGAAGACATACAGCCCAACCGTCTGGAACGTAGCAAAAAGGTGGTCACCAACCTGCTTTCCACCCTCACGGGCGACCGTGTCAGCCTAGTGGTCTACGCCGGCACCAGTTTCATCCAGATGCCGCTCACCAACGACTATAGTGCCACTAAACTTTTCCTCGACCAGGTATCTTGCGACATGATAGCCTCACAAGGCACCGCCATAGGAGACGCCATCGAGAAAGGCATGGAGACCTTCGGCTATGGCGA
>ONLW01000024.1 GCA_900318835.1 uncultured Bacteroidales bacterium | reverse complement strand
ACACCACTTGCCGCGCCACTCGTACCCGATGACCGTGCCCACCGTGCCGCGGTAGGCGTCGTTGATTCCAAAACGTTGCTTTGCCATAATTAACTGCTTATTTTTTTCTTTATTTAACGGCGGATTTTACTAATTAAACCAATTGCTACACTGGTCAATTCGCTTAATTCGTAAAATTCGCCGTTGATAAATAAACCTGTATATAATATAATCCGAAAATGTACCGTTGTCAAGGAAAAAAATGTTAAATCTTTCATAGCTCCCACCCCTTGCTGGGAGGAAATGGTACGCAGGGCGTTGAGAATCTGCAGGCTATCTCTACCTGTTTCCGCCCTACCATCACCTACCGTGGTAGGAGTTGATAGGGGGATGGTTGGGGGATGGTAAGGGTTTAAAGTTTACAGTTTAATATTTAAAGTTTACAGTTTTTAATGATGAGTTTTTTTATTTGTTTGTTTTTATTTGTATATTTGTAAAATCAAAAGAGAGGTGCCGGTATGGATAAATATTTCAGCAACAGGTTCTTTCGGATAGCTGCCAGCGTGATGGCGAGGCGGCTATCGATTGTTTTTCTGTTGCTGATGCCGCTTGCCGGTCACGGGCAGGGTGTTTACAATCCCACTATGGGTACGGATTTCTGGGTGATGTTCCTTCGAAATAATGATGCTGCGGTGGTGAGCTATAAACTCATTGCCGCGTGCGATAGCGGTACCGTCGTCAGAGCCAGTAACCTGTCTACCGGCTGGAGCGTGACCGACACTGCCACGGCGACAGGCTGTGTAACTATAAATGTTCCCGCGACGACAGCTTTTCAGGAGGCAAGCCAGGTGGGTGTGTATGCCGTGACCTATTCCGGGGGTATCCATGTCACCTCCAGCCGACCTATATTTCTATATGCTTCCAGTTACAAGCCTGGGATATACGAAGCCGCTACCGTCTATCCCACAACGACCATAGATACCCACTACATGGTCCAATCCTACAGCGAGAATGATAAAACGGAGGTGGGATTTGTCGCCGTGGAGAACAATACAAGACTCTCCATGAATGTGCCCGGTTTTGGGGCGCGTAGTGTAACCCTTATGCACGGACAGTGCTACCGGATGGGCGGAAGCGATTTCTCGGGCATGGAGGTAACCTCCAACGGCAAACCCTTCGCCATGTTCCAAGGATCACCACGGACCAATGTCGGGGATACCCTTGCCGCCGACCTTCTCTATGAACAGGCACTCCCTGTCGACTTTTGGGGCAATCGGTTTATGCTGGTGTCCACGGCTGAGCGTACTTCGGGCGACTTGGTGCAGATTACCTCGCTCAGAAACTGTTGCGATATCTATTTCAACGACACTCTGCTGGCCACTCTTCAGGCAGGGGAAAGCTTTCTGTACAACCTGCCGTCCGACTCGGCAGGAATCCTGCGAAGCACGAGACCTGTCTCCGCCATGCTGTACATGAAGGGGAATTGGTGCAACGACGACAAGAAAGGCGACCCCGCATCAGTCCTCATACCGCCGTTGCAGCAAGCTGTTTCCTACTCCATGTTTCGTTCTCTCGGCACCCCTTCCGTCACGTTGCACCACGCCAATATCGTCGCTCCAAACAGTGCTGTACCCTTTATTAGATTCGATGGCGTCCCCATCGACAGCTGCTTCACGGCGACTCCCGGCGGCTACGCCTACGCGCGCCTTTCTGTCCCGGAGGGCGACCACACACTCAGCTGCGACAGTGGTAGGTTTGTGGCTTGGTGCTATGGCCTCAGCCACATAGGCGGCTTGGCTGAAGGCTATGCCTATAATGCTGGCTCCGCAAACAACAATCTCACAGAGAAGCTATATGTCGACGACCGTACTATGCGTAGTAGAACAGACACGCTGTACTATTGTGTGGGCGATACCATCAATGTGTGGATTAAAAGCGACGGAAAAGATGTTGTTCCTGTATGGAGAATCAATTCCTCAGTGATAGATATTGACACCAGCTGTTTTAAATTCACTCCGGACGCCAGTGGAGTCTACCGCATCGAGGCTATCTTTTCCTGCGACACTCTTTTTGCCAATATCCGTGTCTATCCCAGTCATTTGGAAACCTTCACCGACACCAGTTGCTTCGAGCCATACACATGGCGAGGACATATTTTCGACAGTACAGGCATCTATGGCGACACGTTGGAGACTTCTCACGGCTGTGATTCCATCATGATGCTGGACCTCACCGTCATCCCGCGTCCTGCGATGACCATCCTTCGCGATGTGGATTGCCTAGAGGCAACCTACAGTCTTTCTGTCAACTTCTCGGAGGAGGAAAGGTGGCCGTTCGTTTGGTCGTCGTCGCCTCACGACACGATGCTCGACGGCCATGAGCACGACACCGCCGTTATTGTCAAACCCGGCGGTGCCACGCTCTATGCCCTCGATGTCGATTACATCTGTCCCTTCAGAGATACTGTCATTCTTTTGCCTGTCGAAGGAGTTGATGCTGCGTGGGAAATCAACCCCGACATCCTCACCTACGAGCATCCCTGGCTCAATGCCTACGATATCAGTCGACATGTGACTGAGCGCCAGTGGTATGTTAATCAGATACTTCAAGGTGAAAACAGCGCTCATCTGTATTACTTCGCCTCGTCCGAGAACGACAGTGTTGAGGTGATGCTGGTGCTCAACGGCAGCACCTGCCCCGACACCCTGCGGCGCACCCTTCCTTTCTCGCACGCCACGCAGTGGATTCCCAATGTCTTCACCCCGGATGCGGAAACCAACAACCGATTTGCGGTGACGTTGCATGAGGGGGTCGCCGAGGAACTGCTCATCTATAACCGCCAAGGGCTGCTGGTGAGCCGCATCAAAGGACCGACACCCGCATGGGATGGCACCCACCAAGGGGAGGCCTGTCCGCAGGGAGCCTACGTCTGGGTGCTGCACTATCGTGTCGACATTTATCCCGACGAGCATCAGACGCTCCTCGGCACCGTCACACTCATCCGATGAGGTGTTGATAATTTTTTCAGTTAGAATCAAAAAAAAGTTGTATCTTTGTTTTTTAAGGTACAGGTGAGCTGTGCCATTAAATAAATGGTATACAATAATATAATATATAATAACTAACGACTGATGGCTTTAGAAAACGACAGAATCAAAAGAGTCGATATCGAGACCACAATGAAAACGGCCTATATCGACTATGCTATGTCGGTCATCGTGGCGAGGGCACTGCCCGATGTGCGTGACGGTTTCAAGCCGGTGCACCGCCGCATCCTCTACTCGATGAACGAGAACGGCATTCTCTACAACACTCCTACCAAGAAGTCGGCACGTATTGTGGGTGACGTGATGGGTAAGTATCACCCCCACGGCGACTCGAGTATCTATGGTGCCCTGGTGCGTCTGGCACAGGACTGGTCGATGCGCTACACGCTGGTCGACGGACAGGGTAACTTCGGCTCCATCGACGGCGATTCGCCCGCCGCCATGCGTTATACCGAGGCCCGCCTAAAACAGATAAGCAACGAGCTGGTGGCCGACATCGACAAGAACACCGTCGACATGGTGCCCACCTACGACAACGAGGGCGAGGAGCCCTCGGTGCTGCCCGCCAAAATTCCCAACCTGCTCATCAACGGCTCCAACGGCATCGCCGTCGGTATGGCCACCAATATGCCCACGCACAACCTCACCGAGGTGCTGGACGGCTGCATTGCCTATATCGACAAGGGCAAGTTGAAAGAGGAGAGTGGCAAGTGGGAGAGCGAGATTACCATAGAGGAGCTGATGCAGTATATCAAGGCTCCCGACTTCCCGCTGGGTGGCATCATCTACGGCTACAACGGCGTGCGCGAGGCGTACACCACGGGCCGCGGCAGCATCATCATCCGCGCCATCACCGAAATCGAGGAGGACTCGAAGGGCCGCAACATGATTGTGGCGTCGACCATCCCCTACGGCGTGAACAAGGCCGAGATGATTAAGAAGACCGCCGAGCTGGTGAAGGCCGGCAAGATTGAGGGCATCACCGACATCCGCGACGAGAGCGACAAGGACGGCATCCGCGTGGTGTACATGCTGCGCCACGATGTGGTCCCCAACGTCATACTGAACAAGTTGTTCCAGTTCACCGAGTTGCAGAGCAGCTTCGCCGTGAACAACATCGCCCTGGTGCACGGCCGTCCGCAGCTGCTGAACCTCAAGCAGCTCATCCAGTACTTCGTGGAGCACCGCGAAGAGGTGGTGACGCGCCGCACGCAGTTCGAGATGGACGAGGCCATGCGCCGCGCCCACATCCTCGAAGGTCTGCTGCGCGCCATTGACATCATCGACGAGATTGTGGCCCTCATCAAGGCCAGCAAGAGCCCCGAGGACGCCCGCGTGGGACTGATGGAGAAGTTCGGCTTCAGCGACCCGCAGAGCCGCGCTATCGTCGACATGCGCCTGGCACAGCTCACCGGCTTGAACCACCAGAAACTCCAGGACGAATACGACGAGAAGCTGCGCTTCATCGAGCGTTGCAAAGAGATTCTCGGCGACCACAACGTGCTGATGGGTGTCATCAAAGGCGAGTTTGTCGAGCTGAAGGAGAAATACGGCGACGAGCGCCGCACCATCATCAAATACGATGCCGCCGGCTTCCGCATCGAGGACACCATCCCCGACGAGCAGGTGGTCATCACCATCAGCCACAAGGGCTACATCAAGCGCACGCCCCTCACCGAATACCGCACGCAGAGCCGCGGCGGCGTGGGTGCCAAGGGCAGCGCCGTCCGCTCGGAGGACTTCGTGGAGCACATCTTCACCTGCACCAACCACAACTACCTGCTCTTCTTCACCGAAAAGGGCCGCTGCTACTGGATGCGCGCCTTCGAGGTGCCCGAGGGTGAACGCAACACCAAGGGCCGCCCGATACTCAATGTCATCAACATCGAGCCCGACGACAAGGTGAAAGCCTACGTCAATGTGGAAAGCCTGAGCAACAGCGAGTATGTGGGCAACCACTACATCGTGATGTGCACCAAGAACGGTATCGTGAAGAAGACGCCGCTGGAGGCTTACTCCCGTCCGCGTACCAATGGTATCATCGCAATCGGCATCCGCGAGGGTGACGAGTTGCTCACTGCTTGCCTTACCGACGGCGAGAGCTACATGCTCATAGCCTCGAAGAAGGGCAAGGTGATGATTTGCCCCGAGAAGGAATTCCGCGCCATGGGCCGTGGAGCTTCGGGTGTGAAGGGTATGGACCTCGACGGCAGCGACGATGCCGCCATCGAGATGCTTTGCCTGCCCAGCGAGGAGGAGAATCTGCTGGTGGTTACCGAGCATGGTTACGGCAAACGTTCCTCGCTCAAGGATTACCGCGCCACCGTCCACCGTGGTGGCAAAGGTGTCAAAGCCATGCAGATCACCGAAAAGACCGGCCCGCTGGTGGCTGTGACCAATGTCACCGACGACCACGACCTAATGATTATCAACCGCAGTGGCATCACCATCCGCATGAAGGTGTCCGACCTGCGTGTCCTCGGACGTGCCACCCAAGGTGTGAAACTCATCGACCTGCGCGGTAAGGACTACATCGCCTCCATCACCAAGGTTCCTACCGACAATGAGGAGGAACAGCCTGCCGAGAACGCCGAAGGAGTGGAAAATGTGGTTTCCGAGAGCAATAATTCCGAAACAACGGATACTAATAATCAAACGGAAGAATAAAAAAAATAAACTTTATAAAAAGATATGAAAATGAAAAAGTTTGTCATGACCGCGGCTCTCGCCGCCTTCACATTGGCTGCAAGTGCCCAATCGCTGAATGTTTCCAGCGCTTTCCAGGACATGCGCAAGGGTTACCTCAACAAGGCCAAGGCCGAGATTGACGCTGCCTGTCTCCATGAGAGCACGAAGGATGACGCCAAGACCTGGTGCTACAAAGCTCTCATCTATTCACAGATTGGTGGCGATGCACAGGCCAAGAAACCCAAATACAAGAATCTTGCTCCCGACTGGGCCGAGCAGGCTTATACTGCTGCCCTCGAATGCAAGCGCCTCGACACCAAGCAGGAGTTTGCCCAGCAGGTCAACGAGGTGTTCAGCTTCGTAGGCAATGAGTATTACAAGCAGGCCTCGAATTTCTACACTGAGAAGAACTATACGGAGGCTCAGGCACTGGCCGAGAAGTCCATCACCTGCTTCAACAATTCCGGCAAGAGCCAGTTTGCTCAGGACGCCATGTACATCGCCGGTCTGAGCTCGGTAGCTACCCACGACACGGTTAATGTCAAGAAGTACTTCAACCAGATGATTCGCAAGCGCACGGATATCAACTATGTCTATGTCACCCTCTTTGGTATCTATATTGCCGAAAAAGATAATGCACAGGCCATGAAGATTGCCAATAGCTACGAGAAGAACTGCAAGACCGACTATCGTGCCTATTTGCTGAGTGCCACTGGTTACCTTCTCGACAAGAACATCGAGAAAGGCAAGGAGAAAATTAACCTCGCCCTTGAGATGACCAAGGATTCCGTCAACGTCTATCCCGAAGTTTTGGTGCAGGCCGGAACATTGCTCGACGAGAGCGCCGGAGAATACGAGGCTGCTGAAGCCAAGTACAATGAGAGTTTGACGCTGAAGCCCAATCAGTTTGCCGCCAACTTCGGTTTGGGTAAGATGCTCTACAACCGCGCTGTCGACAAAACCAACGCTGCCAACGCAGTCGACCCCTTCGACGAGGAGAAGGCCGGTCTCTATGACAAGCTCAACGAAGAGGCAAAGGGCTTCTATGGTCAGGCAATCACCTACCTGGAGAAAGCTGTGGCCTTTATCGACGGTTTGACCGACGAAGGTGCCAAAGCCTCACAGCGTCCCAACCTCGTGAATGCCCTCATAGCCCTCGGCAATGCCTACGCCCGCGTCGACAAGCTTAATGAATCGAATGCCGCCAAAGCCCGTGTGGAGCAGCTGATGAAGCAATAATTTTCAGTACATCTATACAATAAATAAATCGTTTCATTGTTATTTATAGCAATGAAACGATTTGTTTTATACCTAGTACTGACTTTCTCACCGTTGCTTTCGGTGGCGCAAGGGGTGGTAGAAGGAGTGGTGTCCGACGCCAAAAACGGCTTACCGTTGGAGTTTGTCAATGTGGGTATCCCCGGTCGAAAAACAGGTACTGTCACCAACAGCAAAGGATTCTACAAACTTGAACTCAAGGGCGACGATAGTGTCACGGTACGTTTCTCTTTTACGGGCTATGAGCCGATGCAGTTCCGGGTGGCGCGTCGCGGGCGCACAGAGCTTGATGTGCAACTCAAGCCCATGGCCACACAGCTGCAAGCTGTGGAGGTGAATGACGAAAAGACGCGCCAGAGCACATTTACACAAATAGAGGTGAGTAAATTGGACGAGACAGTGGGACCCACTGGAGGCGTGGAGGGTGTCATCAAGATGCTGCCCGACGTGCAGTCGAACAACGAGCTCAGCAGCCAGTACTCGGTGCGTGGTGGCTCGTTCGACGAGAATCTCGTCTACATCAACGACATAGAGGTCTTCCGGCCGATGCTTATCCGTAGCGGTCAGCAGGAAGGCATGAGCATCATTAACCCCGATCTGGTGGACTTCATACTCTTCTCGCCAGGCGGTTTCGATGCCACCTACGGCGACAAGCTTTCTTCGGTGCTCGACATCAAATATCTTCGTCCTCAGGAATTCAAGGGTAAGGTGAGCGCCAGTCTGTTGGGAGCCGCTGCTACGGTGCAGGGCAGGGCAGGGGAGAAGCTTAGTTATGCCGCCGGTTTGCGTCGCCACAGCAACCAGTATGTGTTGGGCAGCATGGACACAAAGGGTAGCTACACCACAGCCTATACCGACTTTCAGGCCTTGTTGGGCTACAAGGTCAATGAGAAACTCGACCTCGGAGTGCTGGCTGTGTGGACCCGCAATGTCTACGGCCTGGTGCCCGAGAGCCGCACCACTGCCTTTGGCAGTGCTTTGCAGCCAGGCATGGAAATTGACATCTACTTCGACGGTCAGGAACAGGATCGCTACAATACGTTGCTCGGCGCTTTCAGTGCCGACTGGCGACCCAACGACAACTGGCACGTGAAGAGCCACATTGCCATGCAGCACATTAATGAGAGCGAACGCTACGACGTGCAGAGCCAATATTGGCTCTACCAGATAGCCTCTGGTGAGACTTCTGACGACACCTCGCGCTTCAACCGTGGTGTGGGAACTTTCCTCGAACACGCCCGCAACCGCCTCACCACCGACATTGCTACCTTCGATGTCCGCGCCAACCGTTATGCCAAACTTGGCAGTTGGGACCTTGGCCTGAAACTGCAGTTGGAGAACATCGATGACCACCTTCGTGAATGGAAATGGGTTGACTCGTCGGGATATGCCCTGCCAACCCACATGCTACCGTTTGGTGACAGTGCCAACTATCCCGTGCCACCCGTGTTGCAACTCTACGCCAACAGCACCAACACATTGCAGACTCTCCGTGCTGCCGCTTTTGTGCAACGCGAAATAGACATCCACACCCGCAAGGGCTCCGATATTAAGATTCTTGCAGGCGTGCGCACGCAGGTCTACGGTACCGATTACGTCGGGTCCAAATGGATGATAAGTCCCAGGGTCAGCGTCAACTATAAACCCCAGATGAAGCATGACATGCTCTTCCGTTTGGCCGCCGGTGTCTATCGTCAGGCACCGTTCTATCGTGAATACCGACGCGACGACGGAAGCCTCTGCGCCGACCTCGACCCGCAGACTTCCTATCAGGTCACCGGAACCACCGACTGGCGTTTCCGTCTGTGGGACAAACCTTTCACCCTCACAGCAGACCTCTATGGAAAGTATATTACCGACCTCATTCCCTACACCATCGACAACCTGCGCCTGCGCTATATGCCCGACGAGAAGGCTGTGGGCTATACCGTGGGGTTGAGCCTCAGACTCAACGGCGAGTTGGTTGAAGGCCTTGAATCGTGGGCCAGCCTCTCCTTCATGCAGACACAGGAGGATATCGAAGGCGACAGTTTCGGGTGGCTAGCACGTCCGACAGACCAACGACTGAGTTTCAAACTCTTCCTACAGGACAATGTGCCCGATATGCCGTGGTGGCGCATGAGTCTCAATCTGGTCTTTGCCACCGGTACCCCCATCGCCGTGCCTTTTGGCAACAATGGAGGCAACCAGTTGCGCCTGCCGTCCTACTATCGTCTCGACTGGGGCAACACCATCCGCCTTTCACAGTTTGAAAAACTGAAGCGCAAGAAACTTTTCCGTGTGGTCGACGATATCCAGCTGGGCCTCGAGGTGTTCAACCTCTTCAATTTCCGCAACGTGGTCTCCTATCTATGGGTGGCCGACATTGACAACCTGCCGCGACGAGTGCCCAACTACCTCACGGCCCGTCAGGTGAATTTCAAAATAACCGTTCTTTTCTGATGATTTCCATTCCGCAGACCGACCCCCTTGTGCCGCATGAGCACCACCTTGCCAACGGCCGAAAGCTTTATTGTTTCCCTTCTGCCACCGAGTTGGTGAAAATTGACCTATTGAGTGAGGCTGGCTCGGCCTACCAACAGGAACCCCTTGTGGCAGCCGCCGCCAACAAGCTTTTCTCTGTGGCCAGCGAGCGCATGGATGCCGAACGGCTGTCGGAGTTCATGGACTTCCGTGGTATCATTGTGGAGAGTAACAATACTGCGCTTCAGAGCACTGCAACTTTCTACACCCTCAGCCGCCATCTCGGCGACTTGCTGCCCGTGATTGACGACCTGGTGCATGCGCCTGCCTTCCCCGAAAGGGAATTTGGCATCTACCGCCGTGAGCGCCGCCAGAAGATTATGGCCTCGCAGCAGAAGAGTTCCGATATGGCGAGGAGATTGTTCTATGAGAGTCTCTTCAGCTTCGACCACCCTCTGGGAGCCTACGCCACGCCCACGGATGCCGACCGACTGGATCTCGACATGGTGAAGCGGCATTATGCTGACTATCACCGTGCCGGCGACATGGACATCGTCCTCGCGGGACATGTCGACGACCGTCTGCTGGCCGCCATCGACGACCGCTTCGGCCACGATACCCCTTCCGATTCCCCAAAACATTTGTCCCTTCCCTTACCATCTCCCACCTCTCACCTTTCACCTCTCACCTTTCACCTTCCTTCCTCCGTCCAATCTACCATTCGCGTGGGGCGCATCCTGCCTTTGCGTTGGGATGATATTGACTATGCGCGACTTACACTCCTTGTTACCCTCCTCGGAGGCTACTTTGGCTCGCGCCTGATGAGCAACCTCCGTGAGGACAAGGGCTACACCTACGGTATCTACGCCCGCACACAGATCTATCGCGGCGTCATTGTCTTCTATATCACCGCCGATGTGGCTGGAAGTGTGGTCAACGAGGCCGAGAAAGAAATTATGCTCGAATTGCAACGCCTTGTTGACGAGCCTGTTGCAGGGGATGAGCTGGACCTTGTACGTACCGTGCTCGCAGGTGACTTCCTTCGCTCGGTCGATGGCATCTTTGAGCGTTCGGCACGTTTTTGCGACATGCTTGGCTCCGATATCACGGAGCGTTTCACCGACAACCTCCGCGAGGCTATCCAGTCGACCACCTCTGCCGACCTCCAGCGCCTCGCCGCTACCTATCTTGCCTCGGAACAGATGACCATCTGCCGTGCCGGTGCCCTCTAACCATTTTGTTAAAATAATTACCCTATCTCCCCCATACCAACACCCTACCAACTCCTACCATGGTAGGAGTTGATAGGGTGTTGGTAGGTGGTTTATCGCTCTCTATATCAATCTTCTTTCAGCAGTTCATCCACTTCGTCGCTTAGTTCGCGGTGCGAGCGGTTGAGGGGTCTTAGTGTTAAGGGGCCTATTATGGCGCTGACAACTATTGGCAGCAGTATTTCGATTGCCGTTTGGCCTGCCCTAAAGGCGATGAATATTATTATTCCCAGTACCAAAACGCCAACAATGGTAAGAAGAGCTTTTTTGTAAATATTGTTTTTTTTGCTTCGGTCGATATTCTCGCGCAAGGTGCGCACCTCTTCGCGGTTGCGGAGGTGTCTCATCCCGCGTGAGGCCAAGAGGGCGTCGACTACAATGTAGCCGAAGTACGCCTCTATCAGTACCACCGCCCACCACGGTGTATAGTGATCGTTAAGGAACACCACGGCCCATATTATCATGAATCCAATAAGTATTATTGCACTTGCGATGTTTATCCTGCGCAGGCGGCGGGCATGCCGCTCCACCGACCGCCGCCATACATCGCTGCGGAAGGTACTGTGCTGTTCTATATGCTGTTGCAGACCGCTAAGTTCCTGTTGCAGTTGCTTTTTAAGGTCAATATTTTGTTCCATGGCGATGCATATTTAATCGGTGAATGATTTGAGTTTCTCACGGATACGAGTGAGGCGCACGCTGACGTTGTCGGTGGTGATGCCGAGGATGGCGGCAATCTCGTCGTAGGGCAGGTCTTCAAGCCAGAGGAGGATAAGTGCGCGGTCGAAGGGATGCAAGCGCGCTATGCGGCGGTGCAGGCGTCCGGCAGCGGGACACTGCTCCTCGTCGGCGAAGAGATCCACGTTAACCTCCAGCGGAGTGGTGTCTATGCAACGGTGCTTCTTGCGGGCGAGGGTGACACAAGTGTTCAGCGCCACGCGATAGACCCATGTGCGTTCCGCACTGCGTCCTTCGAAGGAATCCATGCCTTTCCACAGTCTAAGCAGTACCTCCTGAGCCAGGTCGTCGGCCTCCTGTCGGTCGGTGGCAAAGAGATAGCAGACCGAGTAGATGGTCTGTCGCTGTCGCTCCACCAACCGCTCGAAGTCGTGTTCGCGTTGTTCTTTCTGTTCTTTGAGCTTCATTAGTTATCTTGTTTTGTCTGTTAGACTGCATCTGTGGGGAAAAAACTACACCATGGTTTTGTTTTTTTTTCAAAAAAAACACGCGGCAGGCTTTTTTCTTGTGCCTGCCGCGTGAATTGTTGTTCCATCCTGGATAGAGGTGTCATTTGGCACGGTTCTTCTTTTCGCGGTTGATGAGGAGAACCAGCGAGACGGTTTCGAAGACCAGCATGGTGGTGAAACCTATACAGAAGGCGATGGCGAAGAGCTTGTCCTGCTGCGTGTGCGTGAAAAGGTAGGCCGCGAAAACCACCAGATGGAGGAAGAGGGTGGCAACGGTGGTGGCCAGGAAGAGCTGCACGAAGCGCTTGGGTGACTGGTACATGCTCTTCACCACGAAGTAGTGCTGCACACCGGTGACAGCAGCGAAATAGAGCGCCAGCAGTGGCATGACGGCAAGGAACCACTCGGAAGCTGTCCACATCACCACAAAAGAGATGAGCACCAAGGCCAGTGTCACCGCGATGAGGGAAATGAAATAGCGGCGCATTACTCGCAGAATTTCATGGTTTCCTTGGTGGTGAACTTCTCGCAATAGTGGCAGCGAAGCTTGAGGTTCTCCTTGTCGACGACATCGAACTTGGTGGGAACCACCTCAGCATTGGTAATGCACTTGGGATTGGCGCAGCGGACGAAGTTCTCGACGTGATCGGGAATCTCGGCTTTGAATTTCTTTACCACTTTGTAGTCCTCAATGTCGATAATGGAGGCAAAGGGGGCCACAAGGGCAATCTTGCTGACCTCCTCGACGGAGAAGTGTTTGTTTTTAATTTTGACGATGCCTTTCTTGCCGAGCTTGCCGCTGTTGAGGAAATTGCCGATAAGGACTTCGTCTTTATATTTCTCGAGACCCAGGATGCGGATGACCTGATAGACGCTCTCGGTTGGGATGTGGTCAATGACAGTGCCGTTCTCAATGGCGCTGACAACCATTTCTTTCTTGCTTTCCATAAATTTCAATTTTCAATTTTCAATGGGTATGCAGACGTTTGTCTCGCCTGCAGTTCAATTTATCTAACTCCGAGTATCGCAGCCATAAGGGCCTGACGGACATAGACACCGTTCTGGGCCTGCTGGAAGTAGTAGGCGTAGGGCGTGGAGTCAACGTCGGTGGTGATTTCATTGACGCGGGGCAGGGGATGTAGGATGCGCATGTTCTCCTTGCAGCCCTTCAGCATGTCGGCCGTGAGGATGCAACTGTCCTTGACGCGCTCATACTCCATGGGATCCGGGAAGCGTTCGCGCTGCACGCGGGTCATGTAGATGATGTCGGCCGTGGGGATGATGTCGCGCAGGTCGGTGTACTGGTAGTAGCGCAGACCGGCATCCTTGATACTCATCTTGACGCTGCTGGGGAGTTTGAGTTCCTGCGGCGACACGAGGTGGAAGGTGGCGTTGAAGTTGCACATGGCCTGAACCAGCGAGTGGACAGTACGGCCGTACTTCAGGTCGCCGACCATGGCAATCTGCAGGTTGTCCAGCGTTCCCTGGGTCTTGCGGATGCTGTAGAGGTCGAGCATGCACTGGGTGGGGTGCTGGTTGGCGCCGTCGCCGGCATTGATGACGGGCACCGTGGAGACCTCTGAGGCGTAGCGCGAGGAACCCTCTTTGGGATTGCGCATGACGATGAGGTCGCTGTAGGACGAGACCATCACGATGGTGTCGTGCAGGCTCTCACCCTTCTGGACGCTGGTGCCGCCCGGATCGGAGAAGCCGATGATGCGGGCGCCAAGCTGGTTGGCGGCGCTCTCGAAGCTCAGGCGCGTGCGGGTGGAGGGCTCAAAGAAGAGGGTGGCCACCACTTTGTCGCTGAGGATTTTCTGTTTAGGATTCTTCTCGAATCCTTCGGCAATGTCCAGCACCTGGATATACTCCTCCTTCGAGAAGTCGGTGATGGAGATGAGGTTGCGTCCTTTTAAAGTACTCATGATATATAGGGTTTTTGTTTTTTATTTCATCGCATCCAAAGCCACCTGGCGGTTGGCAATGGCATTTTCCATTTCGGGGTTGATGGCGAGGGCTTTGTCGAAATATTCGACGGCCCGCTGGTAATCGCTGTAGTAGGTCATCTCGATGTATCCCAGATTGTGCCATGCGTCGGCGCTTTCTGCGTTAAGGTCGAGAATCTGGTGGTAGAGGGTCTCAGCATTCTCCATATTGCCACGTTCCTGATAGAAGAGGGCAAGGGCGTACATGGCGTTGGTGTTCGATGGCTCCAGGCGCAAGGTGGTCGAGAGGTATTCAACGGCCATGGGGTTGTTGCGCGAGGCATAGAGCACCCCCAATTCCTCGAAAGCGGGAGCATAGTCGGGAAACTTGTCGCACACGCGGTTGAAGAGTTGCACGGCACTGGCAGTATCACCTTTCTCCTTGTAGATGAAACCTTTCATGAATAGGGCGGTACGGTTGTTGGCATCGTGCTCGGTGACTTTTGTGAGGTATTTCAGGGAGCGGTCGTAGTCACGGCTGTAGAACATGATTTCCCCCATCTTGAGCTGCACATCCTTGCTGTTGGGTGCCAATTTCTCAGCTGACTCAAGGGCGTGGTAGCTTTCTTCGATGCTGCCGTTGGCAAAGGCTATGTCGGCTTTGAGCATCAGGTACTCAAGGTTGTCGGAGTCGGCCTCAAGGGCGCGGTTGATGTCGAAGTTGGCCTCCTTGACACGCTGCAGGTTGAAGAGCACCTTGGCACGGGCGGCAAGGATTTCGGCATTGTCGGGATCGCGTTCGAGGTTGATATCCAATAACTCAAGCTTCACGCTATCTGGCATGTCGTCGGTGATTTCGCGTTGTCCGCAACTTGTTGCCAGCAGCGGAAGAAGTATTAGGAAGCAGTATGTATATATATTTTTCATCTGTCTATATTACGTAAAAAAGTGTTTTTTATTGTAGCAAATCGTGAATCATTTTTTCAACAATTGTCAATTTCTCCTGATGCAGCACCTCGCGTGCCTGCATTTCGCTGATGGGCAAAGCTTTCCACACCAGACACCAGTATTCTTTTATTTTCCTGATCTTGCTTTGCTCGGTAGGAAAGGTGGCGAGAATCTCTTCCACAAGGCGACGGATGAAATGAGCGGCAAGCTGCTGATCATCGGAGGTGTCGCGGTCGGGAGTGGCGATGTCGAGGGGCAGGGTGGGACGGTAGAGTACGCCACGGCCTACCATCAAATCGGCCACCTGCGGGAATCTTTCGCGTATGCGGCGCGCGTCTCCTCCAGTGCAGATATCGCCATTGTAAATTACTGGTGCCTTGAACAATGGGAGAATCTGTCCGAAAGTGTCGAGGTCGGGATGTCCGTTGTATTGTTGACGACCCAAACGCGGGTGGACAGTGACGCTGGCCAAGGGATAGTCGTTGAGAATGGGGATGAGCCGGAAGATGTCTTCCTTGTCCTTCAGGCCTAGACGCACTTTGACACTGAGTGTGTTTTTCAATTGAGGCACCACGGCATCGAGGATGGCTCGCACCTCGTCGGGATGGGGAAGGATACCGCTGCCGCGATGCTTGGCCGCCACCTTACGCATAGGGCATCCCATGTTCCAGTTTATTTCCTTGTAACCAATATCATACAATCGGTTACCTAAAGCGATGAATTCATTTGGCTCTTTACCCAAAATCTGGGGGATGACAGGAATGGATCCGACGTTATTCTTGGGCAGCACATCCTCAATTTTCTCCCACGCATCGGTCAGGTTGCCATGGGTCAGCGAGAGAAAAGGCGACACCGCCAACTGTATGGCTTTCGGAAAACATTCTTCATAAACACGGCGGAAGAGCACTTCCGTCAACCCCTGCATGGGTGCCAGAATCATTCTGATGCCTCCTTTCCTTTCTCCACATGGTTTTTATGCTCGTTGATGAAATCCTTAAGCGACGAAATGAGCAGGTTTCCAGTCTTGTAGACGGGTGTATAGAGGATGCTTTTCTCGCGTGTCTGCGGCGTGACAAGCTCCTGTTTGCGGTCGAGCTGCACGATACCGTTGAGCACCACAGCCAGCACGCAGAGCGCTTTGGCCATGCCAAGGGTGGCACCGGCCAACTTGTTGGCCAGCGAAAGATGGGCCGACTTCACCATGCGTTCGATGCTGCGTCCAAGCAAATAGGTGAGTACCAGCGCGCCCACAAATGTGATGAAAAAGGCGATGAGGATGGCGCTCTCGCCAGTGAGTCCCAGCAACGAAGCCACCAGCTTGGATAGGTTGACGGCGGCCCAAATGCCCGCCACGATACCCGCCAAGGTGGCAGCTTCGCGGATGACTCCCTTTTTCCAGCCCAGGAAAACAAACCATCCGAGGGGTATGATGAGTATGATGTCGAGTATTGTCATTGCCTTCTAGCATAAAAAAAGCGCCCTATCGTTGTCGACACGGCGCCCAAATAACACATTTTCTTTCTCTATCACATGGATAGAAATAAGCAAGCACGTCATATAAAACGAAGAATTCATTTTTTTGTTTCGTTTTTGACTGACTTTTTTTCAATCCATTGTGTAAACCACTGTACCACAAAGGCTACTAGTACGCCAAACAAAGCGCCGCAGACGAGGTCGCCGGGGTAGTGTTTCCCCAGATAGGCACGGCTGTAGCTGGTCAGAAATGCCCATAGGAGCATACAGACGGGCACAATTTTATCTCTCTTCCAGTATCTTAGCACAAAGAACATGACAATGGCAAAAGCATTGGCGGCATGCGAAGAGATGAATCCGTAGAGACCTCCGCAGCCCTCGCGGAACATGTGGACATCCTCCAGCGCATGGCACGGGCGCAGGCGGCAGACGGTGTTCTTGAACAGTTGCACGCTGCCCTGGTCGGCCAGCAGGAAGCACAATCCAATGCCAGCCAGCACCAACCACCAGCGCTTGGGTTCACGACGCAAGGTGCTGAAGCAGAAAGCTGCCACGATGAAAATAAGCCAACTCCAACGGGCGCTGAACACCCACATCACCCAGTCCATCGCCGTGCAGTGGTGCCCGTTGACAAAGTAGAAGAGTTGCGTGTCGATGTTGTTTATCGTCTCTATCATTCAGAAGTCAGTTTCTTGTATATCAGATCTTTAAGTTCCTGAATATTCTGTCCGCTGACGGCACTTATGAAGATGGACTCCACCCCCTTGGGCAGGTGGCGCTTCAGCTGTTTCTGCATCTCCTCGTCCATCATGTCACACTTGGTGACAGCCAGGATGCGCTGTTTGTCAAGCAGTTCTGGGTTGTATTTTTTCAACTCTTCGAGCAGGATGTGATACTCCTTGGCGATCTCCAGCTGCTCGCAACTAACCATGAAGAGGAGTATTGAGTTGCGTTCGATGTGGCGCAAAAAGCGCAGACCCAGACCCTTGCCCTCGGCAGCGCCCTCGATGATGCCGGGAATGTCGGCGATGCAGAACGAACGGTCGTCACGGTATTTCACGATACCCAGATTGGGCACAAGGGTGGTGAAGGGGTAGTTGGCAATCTCGGGCTTGGCGGCGCTGACGACGCTGAGGAAGGTGCTCTTGCCGGCATTGGGGAATCCAACAAGTCCCACATCGGCAAGCACTTTCAACTCAATGATAACCCAGCGTTCCACGGCAGGCTCGCCGGGTTGTGCGTAGCGGGGAGTCTGGTTGGTGGGGCTCTTGAAATGGTCGTTGCCCAAGCCCCCACGCCCCCCCTTGGCGATGATAAGTTCCTGGCCTTCCTCGGTCACCTCGCCAAGTACCTCGCCGGACTCGGCATCGCGGCAGACGCAGCCCAGCGGCACCTCGAGAATCTGGTCGCGGCCAGTGCGGCCGGTGCAGAGGTTCTCGCCGCCGTGCTCACCGTCTTCGGCGAAGACATGCTTGGTGTATTTCAGGTGCAAAAGGGTCCAACGCTGGGTAGTGCCTCGCAGGATGACATGGCCACCGCGGCCACCGTCGCCGCCGTCGGGACCCGCCTTGGCGTTGTACTTCACACGCAACAGGTGGGCGCTTCCCGCTCCACCCTTGCCGCTCCGCACCAATATCTTCACGTAGTCTACAAAGTTCGAGGTCATGTATTATATATGTTTTATTTTAATAACGTTTTGAGGGAGGTTTTATTGTGTGTGAAATTAACAAAAAAACACCCCGAAACGGGGTCGGAGGCACTTAAGGCTAACTACCTATCAACCAGTAACCAACTCCCTACCAACTCCTACCGTGGTAGGACTTGATAGGGAGTTGATAGGGTGTTGGTAGGTCGAATGGCTCAACCAATGGCCTGGCGGATGCGGGCGGCGATGTCCTCGATGGTGCCGAGGCCGTCGACAACACACTGCTTGCCCTGCTTGGCATAGTAGTCTGCCACGGGCTTGGTCTTATTGTTGTACTCCAGGAGGCGGTTGTTGATGGTGGCCTCATTGTCGTCGGCGCGGCCCTGAATTTTGGCGCGTTCGAGTAGACGGCGCATCAACTCGTCTTTCGGCACCTCAAGCTGCACCATGCAGGTGAGTTCGCGGCCATGCTTGGCCAGCAGCTTGTCAAGAGTTTCGGCCTGTGCCACGGTGCGGGGGAAGCCGTCGAAGAGCATGCCTTTGGTGTCGGCGGCAATGGCTTTGTCCATCATCTCGACAACGATGTCGTCGCTGACGAGCTGTCCGGCATCCATGATGCTCTTGATGCGGAGGCCGAGTTCGGTCTGGTCGGCAATCTCCTTGCGGAGAAGGTCTCCGGTGGAGACATGGGTCAGGCCGTAGGTCTCAACGATGAAATCGCTCTGGGTACCCTTGCCGGCACCCGGGGCTCCGAAAATAACGATGTTTTTCATTTTGCCTTAATTATTTTACGCTGACAATTTCGATGTCAAATACAAGGGGAGAGTAGGGGAGGATGCGGCCGTCGGGAGTACCTTTGGGACCATAGGCGAGAGCCGAGGGGATGACCACCTGGAGGACAGTGCCTTGAGGTTGACCCATGACAGCTTTCTCCCAGCCTTCGATGAGTCTGTCGCGGCCAACGACATAGGCCATGGGCTCATAGGGACGCTGGGGGTTGTAGACATTGCCCTGACGGGCGTCGCTCTCCACACTGGAGTCGAAGATGGTACCGTCGAGGAGGCGGCCGGTGTAGTTGACGGAGACTTCCTTGCCGGTGGCCACCTTGGCGCCATTGCCTTTTTTCTTGATGGTGATGTAGAGACCGTCGGCAGTGGGCTTGGCGGTGATGTTGTTGTCTTTGACGTATTTGGCGATGTCGTCAGCCTCGCTTGCCTTGCGTTCCTCCATCGAGTTGGCGAAGTTGGTGCGTTCCTGCTCAAGCTCTTCGCGGGTAACGATGTCCTGCAGGCTGATTTCGTAGTAGAGTTTCTGGCCCTTGCCAGCTTCGTAGTTGGAGGGCATCAGATTGGGGTCCACATACTTGGCGGCCGAATCGGCATCCATGGCAAAGGTAGCCACGTCGCCCACATGCATCATCAGGAGGCCTTCGCCAATCTTGATTTCATAGTTGGGAGTGGCTTGTGCAATGCGGCGGGCCTCGCCTTTGTTGGTGAAGATGACGGTGGTGTCGAAGCGGATGGTGAGCTCACCCACCAGCACATCGCCCTCCTGCACTTGCTGGCCGTCGGAATTCTGTTTCTCAAACTTGTAATACAAGCCGTTTTCGGTTTTTTTGAAACCTTCTTTGTCGGTGCCGTTGCAGGCAACCATCATTGTTGCGGCAGCCACGAAGAGGGCGGCCATTTTGATACTTTTTTTCATGGTATTTTTAATGTACATTAATTTATTTTTTCTTCAGTTTGTTCACTTTAGTCACCTCCATGTCGCATACAAGAATCATGCGGCTCTTGATGCGGTTGCCGTCACCGGCTACGCCGTAGGCCTGTTCCGAGGGGAGGATGACCTTGGCCTTACTGCCTTCCGCAAGGGTGCGAAGGGCGGCGTCGAGACCGCGGGTGGGTTGCAGGCGTCCAGCAACGACAGTATCGGTGAGGTTGTCGTAAATCACGGTACCATTGATGGCTTCCAAACGGTAGCGGAAAGCCACCACGTCCTCGA
The DNA here is from genome assembly GCA_900318835.1 of uncultured Bacteroidales bacterium. Classification (GTDB taxonomy): domain Bacteria; phylum Bacteroidota; class Bacteroidia; order Bacteroidales; family P3; genus Colimorpha. The sequence continues at coordinate 20,217 of ONLW01000024.1, read as the reverse complement.
AGCCCACCTTGGGGCCTTTGCCCTGGCGGGTCACCATGACGCGGGCACCGCCGACGAGGCGTTCCATCTGCCAGCCGCGGCGTGATATATAGCTGTCAATCTGCGTCTCTTCACTGTGGGCGATGACGCGGTTGGCATTAATCATGTTCTCTTTCAGCGTGTCGCCTTTCGCGGGCTGTAGGTTCACCACGGGCACATCGCCGCACGAAGCCATGGTCAGGCAGGCAACGACGGTGAGCATCAACAGGCCGAGGTGTTGCTTGACTTTTTTCACAGTTTCGGTCAGCGACAGGTGGCTGGTGGCACCGGCAGCACGCTCGTGTCCGCCACCGTCAAACATGCTTGATGCAAGTTGATTGACGTCAGTATGGCATTTCGAGCGCAACGAGAGGCGAACCTTGTCGTCCTCCTCTCGGATGAGCACGGCACAATCGACCATGTGGAGTTTCATCACCTCGTTGATGAGGCCGGTAAGTTCCGAGCTCTCCACTCCGTAGCGCTCCATGTCTTCTTTCTTTATTACCATCACGGCGGCCTCCCTCTCAGGATATACCTCCAATAGTTGACTCATGGCATAGCCGAAGAATTTCAGTCGGTTGACGGTGAAAACATTCTTGATTTGTCGGTTGATATCCATAGGATCAATACCCATCTGCGACAACTCGGCAGCGGCGAGATAGACGCTCTTCTGGCGGTTGCTGTAGCTGAAAGTGCCAGTGTCGGTGCAGATGCCGGTGAAGAGACTCTTTGCGGCGTCAGGGTTGATAGGCTCGCGTCCGAAGGTGGCGCTCATCGCCCAAAATATTAACTCGCAGGTGCTCGATATCTCAGGGTCAGAGACCACAAGGTCGAAACATCCGCGGGCGGGGTCAATATGGTGGTCAAAGAGGATACGTTTGGCTTTCGAGGCCTTCAGGTTGTCGGCCAGCACTCCCGTACGGTCGAGGGTGCTCACATCCATGCAGATGATTAAATCTGCTTCCTCAATGGCCTTACGGCAGCAGTCGCTTTCTTTCTTCCCATTGAGAATCACGTCGGTGTGAGGCAGCCACAACAGGTCGTCGGGGCAGCCGTCGGGCAGCATAGGGGTAAGTTGGGCGTTGCTGACATGAGAAAGAATGGCATACATGGCCGTGAGCGACCCCACAGCATCACCGTCGGCGCTGATATGGGCAGTCATCACGATGCTGTGTGCATCACCGACCATCCGTCGTAGCGCCTCGGCGCTCCAACCGTCGACAAAATCAACCGTGTTGTTGCATTCTATTCTCATTAACCATCAATCTTTGCCAAACTCCATCAAATAGGCTTTGATAAACTCGTCGATATGGCCGTCCATGACGCCAGCGACGTCGGAGGTCTGATAGTTGGTGCGGTGATCCTTGACACGACGATCGTCCATGACGTAGCTACGTATCTGTGAACCCCATTCAATTTTCTTTTGGCTGGCCTTGATTTTATCTTTCTCCTCCATGCGATGCTTGAGCTCCCGATCGTAGAGCTGCGAGCGGAGCAAGCGCATGGCGTTCTCCTTGTTCTTAGGCTGGTCGCGGGTCTCTGTGTTCTCGATGAGGATTTCCTCCTCTTCGCCGGTATAGGGATCTTTGTATTGGTAGCGCAGGCGCACACCCGACTCCACCTTGTTGACATTTTGACCGCCGGCACCGCCGCTGCGGAAGGTGTCCCAAGAGAGTTTCGACATATCGACAACCACTTCAATTGAGTCGTCTACAAGCGGTGTAACACTGACACTTGTAAAACTCGTCATACGCTTTCCTTGGGCGTTGAAAGGGGAAACGCGTACCAGACGGTGAACACCGGTTTCGCTCTTCAGATAACCGTAGGCAAAGTCACCCTCAATCTGCAGGGTGCAACTCTTGATGCCGGCACCGTCGCCATCGAGGGAGTTACTGATTACCACCTTGTAGCCGTGGGTCTCAGCGTAGCGTATGTACATGCGCATGAGCATCTCGGCCCAATCCTGGGCTTCCACGCCACCGGCACCGGCATTGATGGAGAGCACAGCGTCGAGACGGTCGCTGTCGTTGCGCAGCATATTCTTGAATTCCAGTTCCTCCACCTTCTTTTGGGTGGTGGAAATTTGGGCAAGAAGCTCCTCTTCGGTAGCATCTCCAGCATCGAAAAACTCACCCATCACCTCGAGGTCGCCACAAGCCGTATCGACATCCTTATAGGCGGTCACCCAGCTTTTCTTGGCGTTGATGCCCTTCACCACCTTCTGAGCTTCTTTGGGGTCGTTCCAGAAGTCGGGCGCCTCGGTCTTCTTTTCTTCTTCGGTAATCCAAGCACTGGTATTGTCGATGTCAAGGAATTTCTTCAGCGCCTCCTTGCGCGCGATGAGATCTTTTATCTGTTCCTGATTGGTCATATATGTGCATTAAAAAAGGGCAAGCTGTTTTATATCGCACCGCTACAACCAAACACCCTTGCTGTATTCCTACCCTGGGGGATTCAATGGGAGCTGGTCGTATAAGACTTGCCCTAACTCTCTGAGGTTTCTGGAGTTACTCTATTTCTCCGTTGCCTTTACGAGATGCAAAGATACGACTTTTTTTTTATCCCGCAAAATTATTCTGCAAAATACTTGTAGAACAACGGTATTGTCTCAATGCCCTTGAAGAACTGCTGCAGGGGGTAGTTCTCGTTGGGGGCATGGATGTCGTCGCTGGCGAGGCCGAAGCCCATGAGGATGCTTTTGAGTCCGAGAATCTTCTCGAAGCCGGCCACGATGGGGATACTTCCGCCGCTGCGGGTGGGGATGGGTCGTTTGCCGAAGGTGTCAGTCATGGCCTTCTCGGCAGCCTTGTAGGCCTTGAGTTCCAGCGGACTGACATAGGCGGCACCACCATGGCAGGGAGTGACCTTAACAGTGACGTAGTCGGGCGCCACGCTCTCAAAATAATTCTTGAACATCTCACTAATCTTCTCGAAGTCCTGATTGGCGACGAGACGGGTGCTGATCTTCGCGTAAGCCTTGCTGGGGAGCACGGTTTTGGTGCCCTCGCCGGTGTGGCCGCCCCAAATGCCGCAAACGTCGAGGCAGGGACGGATGCCGGTGCGTTCCTTGGTGGAGAAACCTTTCTCGCCCTTGAGAGCACGGACGCCGAGGTCACGCTTGTACTGTTCTTCGTCGAACGGAGCTTGTGCCATGAGGGCGCGCTCCTCGTCGCTGAGGACGAGCACATCGTCGTAGAAGCCGGGGATGGTGATGTGGCCGTTCTCGTCGTGCAGGTCGGCAATCATCTTGCAAAGCACGTTGATTGGGTTGGCGACGGCGCCGCCGAAGATGCCGCTGTGCAGGTCATGATTGGGGCCGGTGACCTCTACCTCCCAGTAGCAGAGGCCGCGCAGGCCGCTGGTGATGCTCGGCACGTCGGGGGCAATCATCGAGGTGTCGCTGACAAGGATGACGTCGGCTTTAAGTAAATCTTTGTTCTTCTCGCAAAAGCCGTAGAGACTGCCAGAGCCAATCTCCTCCTCGCCCTCGAGCATGAACTTCACGTTGCAGGGCAGCTGGTTGGTGCGTACCATATATTCGAATGCCTTGGCGTGCATGAAACTCTGGCCTTTGTCGTCGTCGGCACCGCGAGCCCAGATGTAGCCGTCCTTGACCACGGGCTCGAAAGGCTGGGTGCGCCAGAGTTCGAGCGGTGCCACGGGCATCACGTCGTAGTGGCCGTAGACCAGCACGGTGGGCTTACTGGGGTCGATGGTTTTCTCGCCGTAGACCACGGGGTTGCCGTCGGTGGGCATCACCTCGGCGCGGTCGGCACCGGCCTCTAGCAGCAGCTCTTTCCAACGCTCGGCGCAGCGCACCATGTCGGGCTTATGCTCCTGCTCCGAGCTGATGCTGGGAATACGGATTAAAGAGAAAAGTTCCTCAAGAAAACGATCTTTGTTTGCTTCAATGTATTGTTTCATGATATATTATTGTTTGATTATTTTTCTATCTGACAATGACTTTCACACCCTCGCGTTCCATCTGTTGGGAGGGACCGTTAGGATCCAGCTCTATCATAGGGATGGTGGACATTCCAATAATAATTTCCTCGGGCAGCGGTGCGTCGAGCGACATCAATTGAAGGTCTACCACAGTGAAACCCGTCTCTTTTACCTTGATTCCTACCCTCTCATAGAGACGGTAGCCGACGGAAGACACTTTCATATCATAGGTTCCGGGGTCGAGGCCTTCAATAAGATAGTTGCCGGTGGAGTCGGAAATCTCATTCGCGAAAAAAACTTCTTCGCCGTCTTTGTATAGCAGCACGTTGGCGTAGGGAACAGGATTCCTGTCCTGGTCCACAATGAGACCCTTGATTTTACCTGTGGAGTTTAACGAAACATTTCTGTTGATGGGCAACACCATCGGTAGGGTATCCACTGGGATATATTCCAACTTTTGGGGATCCTCCGTAATTATCCCCATAGAATATCCTGATGGAATCTCAATAATCGGAATAACTTTTGAATCTTTCGTACTGACAGTGTCCTGCGCCGTGGCGACACCTGGCGTAGCCAACCCCAACGCCAGGCCGGCGACGGTGGCCACCTTTCCGAGACTAATCCTCTCTGCCAATGATTTTTCCAAATACCGCACCTCGGCCTCGCACCTCGGACAAGTCCCACGGCACTCGCCCTTGTAGGTGCACTCTTCAATCTCCAGAGGAATATCATTCTCCTCGGCGATGCGTTTCCGCACCTCCTTCAAATGCTTGCAGATGTTCTTCCCGTGGTTCATAATATTATATAACGCAATACCGCCTGTTATATTGTGTCGTTAAAAGGGGATTTCTCTTGGTCAACAAGAGTCCAAACGCCAACGAAGACCCTACCAACACCCTATCAAGTCCTACTATAGTAGGAGTTGGTTAGGCGTTGGTAGGGTGTTGGCAACTGGTTTATAGATAGTTAGTTTTTGGTGGATTTTTGGCCTTTGGGATTCAATTTTTTTGTGTATTTTTGCATTTTATTTTTGTATATAATATTGAATCTATATGAATATTACAACCACTCTTTCTCAGGCAGTTGCCAACGCACTGAAGAATCTCTACGGCATCGAGGCCGATGCCAAAAGCATTGTTTTGCAGGATACCCGCAAGGAATTCAAGGGCGACTACACACTTGTCGTGTTCCCCTATGTGAAGCAGGCCCGCAAGAGCCCCGAGGCGGTGGCCAACGAGATTGGCGAGGCCGTGAAGGCTGCCCTCCCGCTCGTCGAGGGATTCAACGTCATCAAGGGCTTCCTCAACTTCGAGGTAGCCGACTCTTACTGGACTTCCTTTGTGGCCGAGAAGGCATCCGACGTGAGCTTCGGCATTGCCAAAGCAGCCCCCAATGAGGCTCCGGTGGTGGTTGAGTACAGTAGTCCAAACACCAACAAACCTTTGCACTTGGGCCATATCCGAAACAATCTTTTGGGCTGGTCGGTGAGCCAGTTGTTGGCTGCCAACGGTGCCAATGTGAAGAAGGTGAATCTGGTGAACGATCGCGGCATCCACATCTGCAAGAGCATGTTGGCTTGGCTGCGATACGGTAATGGTGAGACCCCGGAGAGCTCCGGCATGAAAGGTGACCATCTGGTGGGCAAGTATTATGTGGAGTTTGACAAACATTATAAAGATGAAGTTAAGCAGCTGATGGATAGTGGGGTAGAGGAGGAGCAGGCCAAGAAGCAAGCTCCCCTGATGGTGGAGGCCCAGAGCATGCTGAAGCGTTGGGAAGAGGGTGACAAAGAGGTGCGTGCGCTGTGGGAGAAGATGAATGGATGGGTGTATGCCGGCTTCGACGAGACCTACAACCGACTTGGCGTTGGCTTCGACAAAGTCTATTACGAATCGAACACTTATCTGCTTGGCAAAGAGTTGGTGCAGAAAGGCTTGGATTTAGGTGTACTGTTCCGCAAGGAGGACGGCTCGGTGTGGTGCGACCTCACGGGCGACGGCCTCGACCAAAAGCTTCTGCTCCGCAAGGACGGCACCTCCGTCTACATGACCCAAGATCTCGGCACGGCGCTGTTGCGCCATAAAGACTTTGGTGCCGAACGACTGATATACGTCGTAGGAAATGAGCAGGATTACCACTTCAAGGTGCTCAAACTCATCCTTGGCAAGTTGGGATTCGAGTGGGCCGACAAGGTCTACCACCTCAGCTACGGCATGGTGGAACTTCCCAACGGCAAGATGAAGAGCCGTGAAGGCACTGTGGTGGACGCCGACGACCTTATCGACGAGATGGAGAAGACTGCTGAGGAGATGAGCCGTGAGCACGGCAAGAACGACGAACTGAGCCCCGAGGAGCAGCGTCACCTGTACCATATCCTCGCCCTCGGCGCACTCAAATACTTCATTCTCAAAGTCGACCCCACCAAGAACATGTTGTTCAATCCCGCTGAGAGTATTGACTTCAACGGCAACACAGGTCCCTTCATCCAGTACACACATGCCCGTATCCGCAGCATCGTGCGCAAGGCTGGGGATGTAGAGACGCTACCTGCTACGTCAATCAAGATGAATGAAAAGGAGAGGGGAGTGGTGAAGGCTCTGCACGCTCTGCCCGAGACCGTGGCTGCCGCGGCCGCCGCTTACAGCCCCGCCATGGTGGCCAACTACGCCTACGACCTGGCCAAGGCTTTCAATAGTTTCTATCAGGACACTCCCATCCTGCGCGAAGAGGATGCACAGCTGAAGCATTTCCGTGTGCAACTTTGCGCCATGGTGGCTAACGCACTGAAGAACACTATGAATATCCTTGGCATCGAGGTGCCGGAAAGAATGTAAAAGGTATGAATCTGTTTGAACAAACACTTGAGACTCCTGCATATCTCTGTGACCGACACGACCGTCTGCATCCTTGGGCGGCAGTGCGCTTGTGTCAGGAAGTCTCAGAATGCCATAGCCAGGCGACAGGCATTGGTTATGAAGAACTTCTGCGTCAGAATCGTATTTGGATTATTTCGCGCGCGTACTATATTATATATAGGCGTCCTGCAGCCTTCGAAAAGGTTATGTTAAGTACATGGTCTCGCGGCAACGACGGATTGTTCGCATTCCGCGATTACCGAATGAAGAACGAGGCAGGTGAGACCTTACTTGCCGGCACCACCTACTGGCCAATGATTGACTATACAACCCGCAAGCCCATTCGCCTGAAGGAAGCCATGGTCAACTACGAATACCGCGATGAAGAAGCTACCGACCACGATGAAGAAGCTACCGACCACAATGTGCTTGACCGCCTGAGACTGCCTGATATGGCTGATCCCGACGGACGGTTTGACCAGACAGCATTGTTTTCGCTGATTGACCATGCTCAGCATGTCAATAATTCGGAATATGTCCGCCTAGTTTTCGACAGCCTTATGCAGACAGGTTTCAATTTGGACAAACCTTTCAGCTTGGAGATAAATTATCAGCACGAAACCCAACCTAACGACACACTCTCAGTTTTGCGTAAACAGGATAATGATGCTACTTTTATAGAAATATGCAATTCTCGTGGACTTAGCGTAGCAGCCAAAATCAGCCACATTTAAATTTGGTAAATTTAACTCAATATCGGGGTTATGTTAAGTAGGATATTCTTATATGAATCCTAAAACATAACCCCTATTTCTTTCTACATCATTTAGCAGCGTCAATAAGGGATTGCTGGTCAATGTGGCAATCGTGCTTCAGCTGAGGCACGCTGCCATGAGTGACAAAAGTGTCTGGAATGGCAAGTATTGTAATAATCTTGCACTGCTCAGGATGATGCTCGGCGAAATAACTCTCCACAGATTCTCCAAAGCCACCAAACTTCACGCCATCCTCAACGGTGATAATCTTGCGGAATCCTTTTGCTGCAATTGTGTCAAGCAACTGGGTGTCGAGTGGTTTGAGGAATCGCATGTCATAGACGGCGGCAGAGATTCCTTGTTTTTCTAATTCTTTGGCAGCGGAAAGAGCATCATTCCCAGGGAAACCGAGGCTGACGTAAGCCACGTCGCTACCCTCTTTCAGACAGCGGCCCTCCCCTATTCTCAACTCCTTCATTGGTGATTGCCAGTCGTTGTAAATGCTTGAACCACGGGGATAACGAATAACCACAGGACCATGGTTGGGCAATTGAGCGGTGAACATCATATCGCGCAACTCATGGTCGTCCATGGGGGCGCAGATGGTGAGGTTGGGGATGGGACGCAAAGCAGCCAAGTCGAAGGCACCATGATGAGTGGGGCCATCGTCGCCCACCAATCCGGCACGGTCGAGGCAAATCACGACATGCAGCCTCTGCAGCGCCACGTCGTGGATGATCTGGTCATAGGCTCGTTGTGCAAACGAAGAGTAGATGTTGCAGAACGGCACAATACCCTGTGCGGCGAGGCCGGCAGCAAATGTGACAGCATGCTGCTCCGAGATACCCACGTCGAACACACGGTCGGGCATCTGTTCCATCATCAGGTTGAGGGAGCACCCTGTGGCCATGGCCGGCGTGATGCCCACAATAGCGGGATTCTGCTCGGCAAGTTCAATGATGGTACGTCCGAAAACTTCCTGGAACTTAAGCGGTTTACCTTGTGTGCTACTTACAATCTGCTGGCCGGTATGGGCGTCATATTTGCCTGGCGCATGGTAGACAATGGGGTTCTGCTCGGCTTGCTTGAGTCCCTTGCCCTTGCGGGTGACCACATGCAGCAGCACGGGGCCGTTGATATTCTTCAAACGCTCGAGAATCTCGGTGAGCTTGAGCATATCATGGCCATCGACGGGACCAAAATAGCGGATTCCCAAAGCCTCGAAGATATTGGTGTCGCCGAGGGCAATGGTTTTGGCTATCTTGGTGAGCCTCTGGAAGATACTCTTGGAACGTTCTCTGCAGCCTTCTCCGGTGTTGAGTTTCTGCCACACCTGCTCTTTCAGCTTGTTGTAGCGCGGCGACGAGGTAATGCGCATCAGGTTATTGTTGAGGCCGCCGACGGCCTTGTCTATGGAAATACCGTTGTCGTTGAGAATCACCAGGATATTTGACTTGGAGAGGCCCAAGTTGTTGAGAGCCTCGAAAGCCTCGCCACCCGTCAGCGAGCCGTCACCGATGACGGCAATGTGCTTACGTGTGAGATTGCCCTGCAATTTGGAAGCCACAGCCATGCCGAGAGCTGCCGAGATGGAGGTGGAACTATGACCTGTACCGAAGGCATCGTAGGGGCTCTCACTCATTTTGGGGAAGCCGCTGATGCCGCCATAGGTGCGGATGGTCTGGAAGGCGTCGCGCCTGCCTGTCAGTATCTTATGGGAATAGGACTGATGCCCCACGTCCCAGATGAGCTTGTCGTCGGGAGTGTTAAAGACATAGTGGAGAGCCACGGTGAGTTCGACAGTGCCGAGACTCGATGCCAGATGGCCAGGATGGGTCGAAAGGGTGTCGACAATATAGGTACGCAGCTCGTCGGCAATGCTTTGCAGCTCTCCTGGGTTAAGCTTTTTGAGGTCGGCAGGGCTGTTGATATCGCGAAGGGTCATGTTGAGTCTATTTGTTATAGTTGTAACTGGGAGCCTGTTTGGGCAGCGGTTCGAAGTCCTTGTTCAGTTTCTTGTCGGTGAGGCGTCCCTGGGCTCCGGCGTGGAGTTCCCACTTGCCGTCGACCCATACATAAGCCACCTCGGTGCCCGACGGCACATAATATTGATAGAGGCCTTCCATGCCGGGGATCTGAGGTTCCACTTCGTCGAAGATGATCATCTTTTCCTTGTGTTCCTTCACTTTCTCGACGGTGCGGTGGCGGTTGGTACCCTTCACCTTCTCGCGCTTACGTTCCACTTCCTGAATATATTGCGTCTCGTAGGCGAGGTTCACCATGGCCTCGTTGGCATATTCGATGACGATGCGGCGCTGGTTGCGCATGCGGCGGAAGAGCGGAGCTCCGAATTGCGGCACCCCGCGGTGGAGGGTCACAGGCTCAATGATTTTGCGCTCGGTGATATTATCCACACCGTTCCAACCAAGGAGCGTGTAGTAGGTTTTGTCACCCGCTTTGGTCTGTATAAGCTCCTGGTAAACAGCACCCAGCCAGTTGTCGGCCGTGAGAAGGCTCTCCTCGCGGTTCATGATTTCCTCCGACTTGTCGTTGAGCAGCTGGTATTCGAAAACCTCCTCTTTCTCATTGTAATACTGCACAATACCAAAACACTCGAACTCGCCGTTGTCACGAATCACAGCCCAAGAGAAAACCCTCAGCAGACCGTCGGGCGAAGTCAACACCGAAGCATAATCCGGCAGGCTCCAATTCCATTCCTCCGAATCCTCTTCGTCCAAAGCCTTGGCCAGCAACTGCACAGCCTCCTCAGAGGCCAGATAGCGCTCATTGTCCGTGGGGGCATTGCGCACCTGACTTATCAAGGTTGATAGACGCTCCTGATAGCTCTGCATCAACGCTTTGTCCTGCGCCTGCGCCACCATTCCTGCGGCCACGATCAGCAACGTCACTATGCTCCTTTTTATATTCATATGATAACTAAACGTGACATCAAGAGAAATATTTTACTCTCGACTGAAAAAATAACAAAAAATAGCCTAACTGTCAGTACCAGATAGGGATAAAACACCTACCATCTACCTACCAACACCCTACCAACTCCTACTGTGGTAGGAGTTGGTAGGGTGTTGGTAGGGCCTTCGTGGGTAGATTTACCATATAAAACATTGCGTATGTTTTTTGTCATGTCAATCTTTCTTTGTATTTTTGCAATCTTGATAAGATTATGATTTGTGGAAAAGAAACTGAAATATAATATATTCATCACCAGCCTCCGCCCCTATTTTGCCATTGCCGGGCTCTACATTCTTATACTCTTGGTGCTGAAGTTGGTTGAGTTTTTCTTGATTGACATTGATGCTGCCAAGCGGGGTCAAATTCTCGTCAATGCCTTAGTCTACAATCTTATCGTCGCCTCATGGACGATACTGGGGATGGGTGTGGTCTATTATTTGGTTCAGTTGCTGTCGAGCCGGGCGGCAAAGGTGCTCTCGTCGATAATCTTTGCCTTGCTACTCTTGACCGAGACTGGCCTTCTGTTTTATTCTTTGCACAATGGCTTTCTGCTTGGATGTGAGCTAGCGGCTCGTCCTTTGTCAGAAAGTTGGATGGCCATACGCGGTGCCGTGGGTGTTGTGTTGCCCATAGTACTTCCCATTCTGATTGTAGGTGGCTTTGTATCTCTGTCTCTTTGGCGCTCGGACAAACCCTCGCGCGTAGTGATGGCAGTCCCTGTGGTGGTTGTGGTTTTTGCATTGATGTCGCTGGTTTTCAAGACTTCCAACTTGATGAGCAAGCAGTACAACCACTTCATCCTCAACAAGAGCCATTATTTCTACGTTGAGTGCTACTACTATTTCCATCTTTTAGGCCATTCTGACGACCTTACCGACGGGACAACGGTTGAATACGACAAATCAATGACTGCCGAGCTCCTTGCCACCCATCCTGAATGGGGTACTCCGATTGACTCAACTTACCCATTGGAACGTCAATTCACCCCCGACCATTTTCTTGATACTTATTTCAAAGACATTAAACCCGGCAATTCCGCTCCAAGCATAGTTATCATTTTAGTCGAAAGTCTCGGACATGAGTACATGGGTACTGGCGCCATGCCGTTTGTCGACTCGCTGGCCGCAACGGGACTATATTGGTCAAATTGCCTCTCAGCCACCACACGTTCCTACGGAGCCATGCCTGCCATCACCGGCTCGGTGGGTGGTCCGAAGAGTTTTCAGTTTGGCACCATGCCTGCACACAACACTCTCATCACCTTACTGCGTCATGCAAACTACAACACGAGGGCCTACTATGCCGGTGACTTCACCTTCGACTGTATCTACGAATACCTTACGGCCCAGCGCACAGACTACCTTTCTCCCCTTTACAGCGAATACAAAAACCTCCCGTCTTCTGAACAAACCAGTCCTTGGGGTTACAACGACGACACTCTCTTTGTCAGTGCCATCCGCGATCTCAACCGCAATTTAGGCTCTGGTGTCCGTCCGCATCTTACCCTCATCACCACCCTCTCCATGCATGAGAAACTTAGACTTTCCAATCCTTCAGTCCAAGCTGATTATGAACGCCGTACCAGGAAGTTGCGAGCTCCAAACAGCCGAGTTGCAGAATCCTTCCCCGCGACCCTCTTCACTGATGATTGCCTTCGCCGTTTTATCCATGCCTACAGCCGAAGAGCCGACTTCGACAATACACTCTTTGTCATTGTGGGCGACCATGCTTCGGGGCGTCAAGGTGGTGACCATTTGGCCTACCACCATGTCCCACTCATCCTCTGGTCGCCACTGGTGCAACAACCTAGACATTTCCGGCATATTGTTACCCACAATGATATCGCTCCCGCGCTATACTCCCTGCTGACGGGGCGCTATGGGCTTCAGGCTCAGCCTACTGTCCACTGGCTTGGTGATGGTTTAGGTCCTTCACCCAAGACTCTTCTTGTGGTCAACTACGATCATGAGATTACAGATATTATCTACCACGACCATTATTACCAGACTGCTACCCACTTTGGTCCTGAGGAGTTCTATTCCATCGGTTCTGACATGAAACTTGCCCCCAGTAACGACCAACAAGCATTGACTGATTGTCGCCGCCAAATAGACCTTATGCGATACCTCTATGCCTATACCTATTATCGCAACCGTCTTACCTCCAGTCCCGTCTACTCAAAGCAATACAACACAATGCAGTGTATCCGCATTTCTAAACCCATCGATTGTATCAATCCAGAAGAGCCTCCTTCCAAGGTTGGTTGTGTCGACTACCCAATCCTACCTGCATTGCAGCTCAATGGTACTGAAGGATATACTTCGGTGCGTATAGCACTGGAGGCCGATGTGACCCTACACGACGAACTCCAAGTGGAGCAGTTCCCTAATCTGTGCATCAAATTTGAAGGAAATCAAAGCATTCATGAGTTTGAGCGTATTTCCAAATTTCTCTTAGGCAATCCGTGCTACACTGCAGGGACATTCCACCTCTCGTTGACCAAAGAGTTTTCTCTCGGAGGAATATCCCCCATGATTTCTCTTGCTGTCACAACCCCTTGGGACGAGTCCGACTGGCGCCCCAACATCCATGTCACCGTTTCCAATATACTTGTCACCATTTCCTATGCCCGCTAAGATTGCTAGGTAAGGGGCGCGAATGTTTGCAATTGAAGTTTTTTTTGCGATTTGATTTTTTTTTTGTATCTTTGCAATTTATATTGTACATATAAATTATGCCGAAAACAAACATAGACAAATTGATAGTGATTGGCGACAGGGTGCTGATTGAGCCGTCGATAGCCACCAAGAAGACCAAAGGAGGCCTGCTGCTGCCTGCCGGCTATCAGGAAAAGGAGGAGGTGCAGACGGGTTATATCCTCAAGTGCGGACCCGGCTATCCCCTGCCCTCTTCGAACGACGGCGAGGACTGGAACCCCGCCGACCGCGAGCCGCGCTACCTGCCCTTGCAGGTGAAACCTGGCGACATGGCTATCTTCATGCAGAAGAATGCCGTGGAAATCAAGTACGACGGCAAAAAATATTTCATCGTGCCTCAGGGTGCGATTTTGATGGTTGAAAGAGAAGAATTTTAATAACAGATATGACAAGCAACGAAATACGCAAAGCCTTTTTAGACTATTTTGAGAGCAAGAACCACCATGTGGTGCCGAGTGCCCCCATGGTCATCAAGAACGACCCGACGCTGATGTTCACCAACGCCGGCATGAACCAGTTCAAGGATATCTTTCTGGGCAACCAGCAGCGCCAGTGGCCCCGCGCCACCGACAGTCAGAAGTGCCTGCGCGTCAGCGGCAAACACAACGACCTTGAGGAAGTGGGTCACGACACCTACCACCACACCATGTTCGAGATGCTGGGCAATTGGAGCTTCGGTGACTATTTCAAGAAAGAGGCCATCGCCTACGGCTGGGAGTTCCTCACCGAGGTGATGAAGATAAACAAGGACTGGCTCTATGTTACAGTCTTCGGCGGCGACGAGAAGGAGGGTCTCGAGATGGATATGGAAGCCTACAACTTTTGGAAGGAGCACATCAGCGAAGACCGCATTCTGCGTGGCTCGAAGAAAGACAACTTCTGGGAGATGGGCGACCAAGGTCCCTGCGGCCCTTGCTCAGAGATTCACGTCGACATACGTCCCGACGAGGAAAAGGCCAAAATTTCTGGTAAGGACTTGGTGAACAAGGACAACCCCCAGGTCATAGAGATATGGAACCTCGTCTTCATGCAGTTCAACCGCAAGGCCGACGGCAGTCTTGAGCCACTGAAAGCCAAGCATATCGACACCGGTATGGGGTTCGAGCGCCTCTGTATGGTGATGCAGGGAAAACGCTCGAACTACGACACCGACGTCTTCCAGCCCCTCATCCAGGAGATTGCCGCCAAATGTGGTAAGAAATACGGTGAAAACGAGGATGCTGACATCGCCATGCGTGTCTGTGCCGACCACCTGCGCGCCGTGAGTTTCAGCATTGCCGACGGCCAGCTGCCCTCCAATGTGAAGGCCGGCTACGTCATTCGCCGCATCCTGCGCCGAGCCGTGCGCTACGGCTACACCTTCCTTGGCTTCACCGAGCCTTTCATCAATACCCTCGTTCCCACTCTCGTGGGGCAGATGGGCCACCAGTTCCCCGAACTCAAAAAGCAACAGGAGCTTATCCAGCGCATCATCCTCGAAGAGGAGCAGGCCTTCCTGCGCACCCTCGCCGGCGGCATTAAGCGCTTCAACGACTACCTGAGTGCGCAGACGTTCTCGTCTGCCAAGATTATCGACGGCGCCTTCGCCTTTGAACTTTTCGATACCTACGGCTTCCCCATCGACCTCACGCAGCTGATGGCCAGCGAGAAAGGCTGGACAGTGGATATGGCAGGCTTCGAAAAAGGCTTGCAAGAGCAGAAGGAGCGCTCGCGCGGTGCCGCCAAGGTGGAGAGCGACGACTGGCAGGAGTTGCTGCCGGGAGTGGAGGAGGAATTCATCGGCTATGATGTCCTCGAGGCCGACGTGCGTATCGCCCGCTACCGTAGGGTAAAAGCTAAAGACAAAGAGTTCTATCAGCTGGTCTTCGACCATACCCCCTTCTACGGCGAGAGCGGCGGCCAGACGGGCGATACCGGTAAGTTGGGAGAGTTAGCAATCAAGAATACCAAAAAGGAAAACGGCCTTATTGTACACATCGTAGACACGTTGCCCGAGGATATGACGGCCACTTTCCACGCCAGCGTGGATGCCGCCCGCCGTCAAGCCATTGGCAACAACCATACCGCCACGCACCTGATGCACTACGCTTTACGTCAGGTTCTGGGCGACCATGTGGAGCAGAAAGGCTCGAGTGTCGACGCCGAGCGCCTACGCTTCGATTTTAGCCATTTCGCCAAGCTGAGCCATGAGGAGATTCGTGCTGTGGAACGACGCGTCAACGAGATGATTCGCCAGTGTCTGCCCCTCGAGGAGCACCGCTCGATGCCTATCGCAGAAGCTCAGAAGCTGGGCGCCATGGCCCTCTTCGGTGAGAAATATGGCGACAAGGTGCGTGTGGTGAAGTACGGCCCCAGCATTGAGTTCTGCGGCGGTACACATGTGGCCAATACCGGCATGATCGGTTCCTTCCGAATCATCGGAGAGGGTGCCATTGCCGCCGGCATGCGTCGCATTGAGGCCGTCACAGCTGCCGGTGCCGAGCGTTATGCCGACGATCAGCAGGATTTGATCGCCTCCCTCAACGACATGTTCAAAGGTACCAAGGATTTGACTGCCTCCATTGCCAAGTTGCAGGAAGACAATGCTTCCCTGAAAGCCAGTGTTGAGCAATTGCAGAAAGAGAAGGCCTCCGGCGTGGCCAAGGGGTTCGCCGACAGACTGAAAGCTAACCCGATTCTCATCGAGCGGGTGGACTTCGATGTCAACACCGTCAAAGATGCCCTGATGGCTTTACGAAATGACAATCCTGAGATGGCTCTTGTACTGGGTAGTGTCACTGGAGGCAAGCCCGCCCTGCTCATAGTGCTGGGACAGGTCCGCGTGGATGCCGGAATGAATGCCGGACAGATGGTTCGCACTCTCGGCAAGGAAATCCAGGGAGGTGGCGGTGGTCAAGCCCATTTTGCCACTGCCGGCGGCAAAAACCCCGACGGGCTCGACAAGGCACTCGCCATGGCTAAAGAAATGATTAGTTAACCCTTAAAACAATAAGTATTATGGATTTACAGACCATTACCACCTTGATGCTTTCCCAAGACTACAAGGAAAGAATGAAAGCTGAGTACTATCACCTGCTCAATCGCAAAGAGAATCTTGAAGCTGTGTTGAAATTATGGGATAACGGCAAACTTACCTTCACTCCCGACTGTCCCCGCAGCATCTATGACCTGCAGTTGCGTGCCATGAACGACTATAAGGCCATCCTGGAGGCTCGTGCCAAGATTGAGAAGATTGCACTCTAAATGATTGACCGTCTCACTTTCGACCTCAAAGCCACTAGTGGCGATGCCCGTGCGGGTGTCATCCATACTGACCACGGTGACATTGAGACTCCTATTTTCATGCCAGTAGGTACTGCTGGCAGTGTTAAAGCAGTACATCAGGCAGAACTTCGTAATGATATTGGCGCTCAGATTATTCTAGGTAATACATATCATTTGTATCTGCGTCCAGGGTGCGACCTTCTTCGTCAGGCAGGAGGCCTGCATAAATTCAACGGCTGGGAGCGGCCACTATTGACCGATAGTGGCGGTTTTCAGGTCTTCTCGTTGGCTGATAACCGAAAGATTAAGGAGGAAGGGTGCACCTTCCGCAGTCATATTGACGGTAGCAAACACCTCTTCACACCGGAGAGCGTGATGGACATTGAACGCATTATCGGGGCCGATATCATGATGGCTTTTGACGAGTGTGCCCCCGGTGATAGTGATCATCGATATGCGCAACATTCAATGGAACTTACACACCGTTGGCTAGACCGTTGCATTAAGCGTTTCAATGAGACTGAACCCCTTTATGGTCATCACCAGGCTCTATTCCCCATCGTGCAAGGCTGCCAGTATGAAGACCTGCGAAAGGTTTCGGCCGAGTATATCGCCAACAAGAACCCCGAAGGTTGCGCCATCGGAGGTCTGGCCGTCGGCGAACCCACCGAGGTGATGTATCAGATGATTGAGGTGGTCAATGCCATCCTTCCCAAGGACCGTCCGCGCTACTTGATGGGGGTTGGCACGCCACAAAATATCCTTGAAGCCATCGAGCGCGGAGTGGATATGTTCGACTGTGTGATGCCCACCAGAAATGGTCGCAACGGACTGTTGTTCACCTCCGAAGGCACTATCAATATCAAGAACAAGAAGTGGGAGAGTTGCTTCGAACCCATTGACCCCAACTCCACTGCCGAAGCCGACCGGGTCTATACCCTTGCCTATTTGCATCATCTCATCCGTGCCGAAGAGATTCTCGGCCTCCAAATATGCTCCATCCATAACCTCACATTCTACCTATGGCTGGTCAAGGAGGCCCGTCGACATATTATTGCAGGGGATTATGCTACATGGAAAAGCGGTATGGTTGGCAAGCTGGGCCGGAGATTGTAGGTGTAACTTGTTGAATAGTTGTTGATATTTTTAAGGCTCGCGCATGCGTGTGAACTATATTTATGAGTATCTTTGTACACTAAAATTTGTGTGCACAAATGTTTGATTTTACAAATTTTCTAACTGATACCCAGTCTGTTGTCTTTTCAGTGCTAATGTTATTGGCGCTGGTGTTTTGCAGCATATACTATGGATTGTTCCATCTGCGCATAGGAATGTGGCACCGCAAACCAGCCAAAGAAGGCGACAATACATCTGGCAAAGAGTCGACACCACCTGTGAGTGTGGTGTTGACGGCACATAATGATGCTGCTTGGCTGAAAGAAAACCTGGTCTATCTACTTGAGCAGGACTATCCTAATTTCGAGGTGGTTGTGGTAGACTATATGAGTCACGACGACACTCAGTTTGTCTTGAAGCTGCTGAAGGACTACTACCCTCACCTGAAGATTGTGCCGTTCAAGGAGGATGTAAACCTTTTCCAAGGCAAAAAATATCCCCTTTCCATCGGCATCAAGAGTGCCAAAAACGACATCCTTCTTCTTGCCGACCCCGACTGCACACCGAAGAACATGCAGTGGCTGCGCGGCATGGTAAAGGGATACTATAGGAAAGATATCAAAATTGTACTGGGATTCTGTGGTTTAAAACGTACAAGAACCCTGCTTGGGACATTGCAGCAGTATGACAATCTGGCCTATAGTTCGCACTACCTGGGTTGCGCCCTGTTGGGTCACCCATACACCGGTAGCGGCCGCAACCTGAGTTATCGCCGCAGCTTTTTCTTCGACCGCGGAGCCTTCATCAGTCATTACAATGTGGCCGGTGGCTCAGATGACCTCTTTGTATACCAGAACGCCACGCGCAACAACAATGCCGTGAGCATCAGCAGCGACGCCTGTCTGTACACCGAACCCAAAAAGACCTTCGGCGAATGGCACAAACAGCGTTTGGCGCGAGTGTCGACACGCAACTGGCACAGCGTAGGCGGCCGTCTGCTCGAGGATTTGCTTCCCATCTCCGTCGCACTCTTCTACACCATGGGAGCCCTGCTGCTTGCTAATGGCGGCATGCCGTGGGGCATGATTGCCATCGCCGCGGTAGTGAAATGGGCTTGGCAGATTGTTGCTTTCTCCCAGTTGTCCAAGCGTTTCGAGGGTGGTTTGGTGTACCTCGCGGCACCGCTGTATGAAATTTATTTTATCATTGCAAATACTATTTTGGTCCTAACTCCGTTAGATAATAACAGAAAATTTAGCAAATAGAGTGGAGACGAAAGCCACGAACGACAGATTGAAGATTGACTATCAGTTGGTTTGCGATGCCCGCGACCATGGAAGCCACAAGGCGTATGCTGACTTGATGGCCTCCTATCGCGAGCCGCTCTATCTGTTGCTCCTGCGCATGACGCACAACACCACCACGGCCTCCGACCTCACCATGGAGACTTTCAGCAAAGCTTTCCTTCAGCTCCACCGCTATGCTCCCACGGGTTCATTCAGTTCGTGGCTATTCTCCATCGGAGTGAACACCTACATTGACTACCTGCGCAAGCGCAAGGTGGAGACAGTTTCGTTGGGTAGCATTACGCGCACAGGCGATGGTGAGTTCATTGAATATCAAATACCTTCCAATCAGCCCAACCCCGAAGAGGTGATGATACGCATGCAGCGCGACTCGGTGCTCAAGGAGATTGTGGCAGGGCTGAAAGAACCCTACCGCCGCATTATCGAGATGCGTTACTATGAGGACCTCAGCTACGAGGAAATTGCCGAGCGCCTACGACTGCCGCTGGGCACCGTCAAAGTACGTCTGATGAGAGCTAAAACATTGTTGTCCAGCATAGTAAGAGAAAGGGGGGATGTGATATGAAAAGAGCCATATTTCTAGTGGCCACCCTGCTGGCCATGAGTGCGGCCATGGCCGACGACGAAGGAGTACCGAGGCGTCAGCCTACAGGTCTCTCTGTCTTTGCCAGCGCCGGCGCCATCTGGGCCGACGGCATCAATGCCAATTTCTATTCCGGCCGTCCCGACAACGCCAACACCATCGATCGTGTGCTCTACAGCAACACTTATGGTACCCGCATATGGAACGAGTTGAAAACCGACGGTCTCATCGACGGTTCCATCGGCAACTACAACCAGTTGAAGGTGGAGGAATATGCCAACATGTACTACCGCACATCCCTGCAGTTCGGCTTGGGCATTCGCTACGACTATGCCAGCGGCTTTGGCTGGATGTTGCGCTTTGACATGTGGCGCCTGCAGGCCAACGGAGTCTTCCTCCTCGGCAGTACCTCTGGCACCGGCATCCTCACCAACAACCATCGCTATATCCCCTGCAACATCTATGGCCGCGAAGACCGCATCAACATCGACCTTGCCATCACGCGCACCGTCGACCTCGGAGGCAACCTCTGTCTCGAACTCGACCTCGGTGCCAGCCTTAACAACAGCAAGGTCAGGGAGAACAAGATGGAAATTGACGGCAGTACCTACAGCATCCTCGACGTATGGGGCGGCAACACTCCCGACGTCGGCGTGGGCTCCTACGACTACATCAACCAGGGCG
>ONLW01000014.1 GCA_900318835.1 uncultured Bacteroidales bacterium | reverse complement strand
GTTCACCTCTTCCCATTCCGAACAGAGAAGTTAAGCCTCACATCGCCGATGATACTGCACTTGTTTGTGGAAAAGTAGGTCGCCGCCAATTTTTTATAAAGGAGTTCCGATGAGGGACTCCTTTTTTTTTCGTGTATATCACAGCCCCAACGGGGCGGCAGAGATTAGTCGGGGGTGGAGCGTAGCGGAACCCCCGGAACACATACCACCCATATATTTTAGCCCCGCAGGGGCGACAGATTCCACTGCTGATTTCTGCCGCCCCTTCGGGGCTCATTGTCTAGGTCTCAGGTCGACGCTGTCGCGTTCTCAGCGCGACAAATGCCCTCTTTTTTACCCGTTTTCAAAATCGATTGGGGGTGTAATGAGTCCTTTCATTCGCTAATGTTTAGTTTCTTCAATAAAATGGGATAGTGTTTAGGATTTATGCGATGTACTTTGTATGGGCAGGCATTGAATGGTTTGTAATCTGCCGCCGGAATTACCGGTTTGCCTCGCCACAAACGCTGTATCTCTACCTCGCAGCACCAACTGTTGTTGCATTTCACGTCCTCTGGGCTGTTCTTCAAATATACACATGGCTGCGTGATGATGCCCCATGCATAAACTCCACTCTTGGCGATGTCCTCGCGGTGTTTTCCGACATGCAGAATGACATAATCGCCACGCTGCATCGCTTTTGTATTTGTCATGTGCTCGATGTACCCCGGCACTTTTTCGTCCTTGATTTTCTCAAATATCGGAAACTCTTCGAGATTGACTGGCTGATGAAATATTTGTCTCATAACCTGTCTATTTTATCATCAATTTATTAAAGGTGGCCTGTGTTACTTCATAATACGATTCATTAAAATCGGGTTTGAATGTTCTGAAGATATCTTTTGCCGCAGGTGGATGGAATCTAATCTTACCATCTGCTTCTTTCTTGATATGCCAACGGCAAACTGTACGGTCGCCAGTTAGATATTTTTCATTATTCATTTCTATTAGCAGATCCCTCTCAGTATTATCATCAGCATCATATCTTCCGTTTGTATAATCTCCCAATTCGCCGAAACTGTTATGTGTATTTATTGGTATGATAGTAATTCCTGTGTCGAGATTCCATAGCATATCGTATGATTCTTGTGACATTAGGAAAACCTCAGTATATTTGAAATTATGTCTTCCCACTTTAATTGCAGGATAATCATAATAGTAACTCCAAGTACCAATATAAAGAAGGTAGACAGGAATAGTGTCTATTTTTGATTTCTTCATTTGCATAGATATGACAGGGTCACCGCAATAGTCAGCCAACCTTTGCGAAGAAGGCCATTCTATTCATATCATTTGTTTTTTAGCATTGATTACAAAACAAAACCGCCCCGCCACATTTTCAGCGGCAGGGTAGGTGAAATAAAATAAAGTGAACGAGGAATTAACCCCGCAGCATACAGATGTAAATTTGTGGGGATGGGTGATAATTAGCTTGTTATAAGTATTGCAAAGCATACGGCATTATTTGGCTATGTTTTTTGCGGGGCGGATGCGGTCGACAATCACAAGGCAGTCTTCAACGTGGAAAATGTACACCCAACGCTTGTTGTGGCTCACCATCCGTCGCGCCTTGGGGTGGTACTGCCGTATGTCGGCTATTGGGCTCGGTCTGTACAGGTCGGCAAACACCGCCAGCGACATCACCTCGTTGCGCATGTTTTCAACGCAACAATGGGAACCCTCGCGTGACATTACGGTGCGTAGATAGTCGCGCAACCCCGCAAGGTCGCGGAGCGCCGACTCCCGCATTTCAACCCTGTATACTGTCTTGATACTCATCAACCATCCTGTGTAAAATGCCAAAGTATTCGTCCACCGACATCAGCTAGCTTTCGGGTGTTTTCGGCACTTCAGTCTGCTTGGAAGCGGCGGCTTTCGCCATACGTCTTGTGTGGTATCCGCGTTGTTTCCGTGGCGTTTGTATATGCTGTTACAGTTTCCATGTCGTTGTTATTTACGATTGCAAAAGTACGAAAATAAACGGACTGACAAAAAATAATTTTGCCATGTTGCTGAAAGTTTGTAATTTTGCACATGTAATAACATTAAAATTGAAGAGTATGAAGAACGTATTGTTTATTGTGGGCTCTATGCGGGAGCGGTCGTTCAACAGGCAGTTGGCCAAGGTGGCCGAGGAGATTCTGAAAGGCAGGTGCAATGTGAGATATCTCGACTATGGTGACCTGCCGATGATGAACCAGGATTTGGAAATGCCGGTGTTGGCGAGTGTGGCGCGGGTGCGCAAGGAGGTTGTGGAGTCCGACGCGCTATGGATATTCACGCCGGAGTATAACTTCAGCTATCCAGGCGTACTGAAGAACCTGCTCGACTGGCTGTCGCGACCGATGGATATGAGTAATTTCCAAAATCCTTCGGCAGCGATAGGCAAGAAAGTGGCCATCAGCGGCGCAGGCGGCAAGAACATGACGCAGAGTTGCCGTGCCAAGCTTACCGAGCTGCTCGACTTCATGAAGATGGACCTTATGCACGAGCCGCAGACGGGCATCGCCCTTGGCCTCGAAGCATGGACGAAAGGCGAGTTTGTTCTCACCGACGAGCAGCGTGCCGACCTTCAGAAGCAGGCCGATGCGTTCTGTACATTCATTGGAAAGTAGGAACGTTACCGCCGCACTATTATATACTAAGGCTTCGAACATCGAAGCCTTAGTATTGTATTGGCATGGTCCTCCCCATCCGCGCAGGGGGTGGGGAGGAAGATGTGTTTCGTTCGTTACAGGGTGTCGCCGGTCTCGCTGGAGCCTTCCTTGGCGTTGCGCTCGAGTTCGAGTTTGCCGAAGCGGAGGGTGATGCCGGCGGAGATGTAGCGGCTGTTGAGCATCTTGTTGGTGCTGCTGGAGAGGTAGTAGGGGTTGGTGTTCTCGGAGCCGAAGCCGTAGCGGGCGCCCCAGTTGAAGAGGTCCTGGATGTTGACGAAGACCGAGAGCTTGCGGTTGAAGAAGTCGCTGCGGGCGCCGATGTTGAACCAGTAGCGTGCCTTCTGCTCGCTCATGAGGCTGATGGTGGGTGAGGAGTAGTTGAGCGACATGGTGATCTGGTACTGGTCGAAGACCTTGGCCCATGCGTTGACACGCACGCTCCACGACCATTTGTCGCGCTCGTCAATCTGGTGCACACCATTGCGGTCGTATTCCATGCGGTAGCCGTAGTCGTAGAGGTTAGCATAGAGGCGCACATTGAAGAAACCGCTGGGGCGGTAGGTCATGTTGAGGCTGGTACCATAGCGCCACGAAGTGCCCATATTGTAAGGTATCGAGTAACTGACGACGCGCTCGATCAGGTTGTCGTATTCGGCGTCGGTGAGCGAGCTAATCTCGTTGGTACTCCAGCGGCCGTAAGCCTCGAGACCCACATTGCCGAAGGTCTCAAAAAATTTCTGCCAGCCGGCCTCCATCGAGTGTGTGTAGCCGGGTTTCAGTCCGTTGCGATTGCCTGTGCGATAGCTGTCCTCGCCATAGATGCGGAAGCGCGTCAGGTTCTCCTCGCCGGGGTGACTCATACGCATCGAGTAGTTGAGCTTGAGGTTGTGCATGCTCTCGGTGCGGTAGGTGAGGTGGATGGAGGGGCGGAAGCTGTGGGTGAGGAAGGAACTGTCGTCGGCGAAGGGGGTGCCGTCAGTGTACAGCTGGTCGGAGGTGTAGTTGTAGTAGGTGTGCGCCAGTTCGTAGCCGAGGCCGGTGCTGAGGGTGAAGCCGCCCCAGCGGTGGGTCCAGTTGACGTCGGCACTGACGCCCCACTCCTGGCCGTCGAAATGGTAGGTGCGCAGGGTGTCGATGAGGGTGCCGTCGTGGTCGTTATAGCGCTTGTAGTCGTTGTCGGTGCGCTGGTAGTCGGCACGCAAGCCGTAGCTCAGTTCGCCGTCCTGCGAATAGGGACGGTTGTAGCGGGCGTCGAAGTCGACGCCGTAGTTGTAGTTGCGCGTCATCAGGTAGCGCTCTTCGTCGGAGGCTTTGGGGGTCAGGGTGTAGAGGGTGTAGTCGCGGCTATAGTATTCGTCGCTGGCGTTGCGGGCGAAACGGCCGTTGAGGCTGAGGCGCAGGTTGTGACCCTCGTTGTCGAATTTCTTCGTCCAGTCGGCTCCCAGGTGGCCGAAGCCCGAGGGCGACGTGGTGGTGTCGCCGATGCGGTAGGCGATGGTGTCGAGAGGGGAGAAGTAGAACTGGTTGGTATTGCGGTCGGAAAAGCTCTTGTTGTAGTTCAGGAAGCCGCCACCGTCGATGGAGAGGTCGCTGGTGGAGTCGATCTCGTAGTTGACATTCATGAAGATGTTGCCGCTGTAGCCGCGGCTGCCGCTCGTCGAGGTGTCGGTCTGGTAGAGGGTGGTGTCGTAGCCGTCGCCGGCGGCATTGTCGGTGCGACGCATCGACCAGCCTTCGCTCTCGTTGTCGCGGTAGGAATAGCGGCCGCTGGCAAAGACGTTGATGCTCAGTTTCTCCTTGGCCCACATATAGCTGATCCAGGGCGAGACGAAAGGCTGGTTCGACCCGTTGACGCCGAAGCTGACGAACTGGTTGCTCTTGATGTGTGCCGAGGTGACGATGTTGATGACCGCTTCGGCGTCGGTGGCATACTTGGCCGAGGGGTTGGTGATGGTCTCGATGCGAGCCAGTGCGTTGGCCGGCAACGTCTGGAGGTAGGTCTTGAGGTTCTCCTCGGTGAGTTTGGAGGGCTTGTCGTTAATCCAGATCTCCACGCTGGAGACACCGCGCAGGGTCACGTTGCCCTCCACGTCGACTTCCACACCCGGGGCATTCTGAAGAGCGTCCTCGGTGGTACCCGTCTGGATACTCGGGTCCTCACTGACGTTGTAAATCATTTTCTCGCCGTCCATGGCGTAGATGGGGCGCTCGGCAGTGATCTCCACGGCGTCGAGGGTGGTGGAGCCGGGCATCACCTTGATGGTGCCGAGGGCGATGTTGTTCTCCACCTTGAAGGGAATCATGCGGTTCTGGTAGCCGATGGCGGTGATGCGCAGCAGGTAGGAACCCAGCGGCACGCCGTTGATCTCGAACAGGCCGTCGAAATTGGTGGCACCACCCTTGACGAAGGTAGAGTCGGCGCTGTCGAGCACGGCCACGTTGACGAAGGCCAGAAACTCACCGCTGACGGAATCTCTCAGGGAGCCCACCACCTTGAAGGTGTCGCCTTCCTTCACTTTCTTTTTCTTCTTCACGGAGTCGGCGTTCTTGTCGTTGCTCTGGCTGTTCCAGTCCTGGCCGGGAAACTTGGGCTTGCCCTTGGGACGCTCACCTCTCGGCGGACGGCCGCCGGGGAATCCTCCGGGACCGCCGGGCTGTGCTTCAAGTGTCGGCATAGCCAGCAAAACCATCATTGCTAGAGCAAAAATCTTTAATAATCCGTGTCTGTTATTCATTATTTTTTTAGTTTAAAGAGTCAGAAAACTATCTATTAGTACCCCCTCCGAGGGAAAAATTGCATTTTCTTTCGGGAAAAAAAACTTTTTTTCAGGATTTCTCTACAAACTGGCGTTGTGGATGACGATGGCTAGGTTCGAAGCGAAGAGCTTCACCGAGATGGCAATTAGGATGACGCCGAAGAATTTTCTCAGCACGAACACCACCTCATCACCGAGCCACTTCTGCAGTTTCTTCAGCAGGCGAATGACCAGATAGTCGATGACGATGTTGAGAAACAGAGCGATGAGGATGTTGACCGTGGAATACTCGGCACGCAGCGAGAGCAATGCCGTGATGGCGCCGGGACCGGCGATGAGGGGAAATGCCACCGGGACGATGCTGGCACCCGAGCCTACGCTTTCGTTCTTGATGAATTCACGCCCCATGACCATCTCCAATGCCAAAAGAAACAGCACGAAAGCACCGGCCACGGCGAACGATGCGATGTCGATGCCGAAGAGATTCAACAATGCTTCGCCAGTGAAGAAGAAGAGGAGGAAGAGTCCGAGAGCGACGCTTGTGGCATAGAGTGGTTTGATGTGTTTGCCGCTGTCCTCCATGCTGATGAAGATGGGTATTGAACCCGTAATATCGATGATGGCGAACATGACAATGAAGGCACTGATGATTTCTACGAAGCTTACTTGTTGTATAATCTCTAACATAATCAATAAGTTGTGTGTTAATATGTATGTGTGTTTCAAATGCAAAGATACGATTTTTTGTTTCATTCTAAAAATATTATGTATCTTTGCATTTTAATAAAATAAAAAATGGAAGGCAATTTTAAATTTCACAATCCAACAAAGTTGTATTTCGGCGAAGATGCCATGGGGCATCTGGCTGGGGAACTGAAGAACTATGGTCCTACCGTCATGCTCAGTTACGGTGGCGGAAGCATCAAGCGCAACGGCATCTACGACGCTGTCATCGCGGCACTTAAAGCCTCCGGCAAGACTGTCGTCGAGGACCCCGGCGTGATGCCCAACCCCACCTACGAGAAGGTGCTCGAGGGCTGCAAGTTGGTGAGAGACAATCACGTCGACCTTATCCTCGCCGTAGGCGGAGGATCCACCATCGACTACACCAAAGCGGTCTCGGCCTCGGCCTGGTGCAACGAGGATGCCTGGCAGAAATACTGGGTCAACCAGCAGAATCCTTCTTGCCAAACCGTGCCCATCGGCGCTGTGCTCACTATGGTGGGCACTGGCAGCGAGATGAACGGCGGCAGCGTCATCACCAACCGCAAAGAGGGTTTCAAGCGCGGCAAGGTCTTTGGTCCGGCCCTCTACCCCAATTTTGCCATCCTTAACCCGCGATTTACCATGACGGTACCTCAGTACCAGATGGTTGCGGGATTCTTTGACATCATGAGCCACCTGATGGAACAGTACTTCGCCGGTGACCGCGACTGCACCACCGACTATATCAACGAGGGCCTCATGCGCTCGCTTATCCATTCCAGCCGCATCGCTGCCCAAAACCCACAGGACTACGAGGCCCGCGCCAACATCATGTGGACCGCCACCTGGGCCCTCAACACCCTCCTCAAATGCGGCAAGGGCGGTGACTGGGAGGTGCACCAGATCGGCCACGCCATCGGCCTGGTGACCGATGCCACCCATGGCATGACGCTCGCCACGGTCAGTCTGCCCTATTACCGCCACGTGATGCACGACGGCCTCCACCAGTTTGTCCGCTTCGCAAAGAACGTCTGGGGTGTCCGTCCCGAAGGCAAGAGCGACGAGCAGGTGGCCATGGAAGGCCTCAAGTGCCTCGAGGACTGGATGAAAGAAATCGGTGTGGTGATGCACTGCCATGAGCTGGGTGTCAGCGAAGACAACCTCGAGCAGGTGGCCGATGCCGTCCTCATCCTCCCTGTTGGCTACCGCACCCTGACGCGCCCCGAAGTGGTTGAAATCCTCCGCGAGAGTCTCTGATTTTGGAGTGTTGGCATCCTGTCGGCATTGATGTGATTTAACATTTATTAAGTTAATCCTCTAGGCACAATCACCCATTTTGGCACCTTTCGGAAGAAAGGTGCCTTTATTTATGCATAACTCCTACTACCAGAGTATTATGAACCACTTATCATCTCCTTACCAACTCCCTACCAACTCCTACCATGGTAGGTGTTGATAGGCTTGTGGTAGGGTGTTTGTGTTTAAGATTTGTTAACAATTATGGTTTTCGGTGTTTCGTTTCTGTTTCTCCCATGTAGGATTTTTCGTATCTTTTCTGAGATTGTTTTAACGGCGAATGACTCGAAAGATGCGAAGCTACGCAGATCAATTTGGGGCTAATTACTCGAAGCTACGCAATGCAAACAGATTGCGTCAGCTTAGAGTAATTTGCAAATAATCTGTACGATAACGACTGCATAGCTTCGAGGGATTCGAGTAATTCGCCGTTTTTTTTCCATTTATCTGTGTTTATGTCTGGAAATTTATGTAAATTTGCAGTTTGTATTTTTATGATAGATTATCGGAAGTATATATTATCCAACGGGTTGACGGTGCTGACGCATGAGGCGTGGGATACGCCACTGGCGACGGTCAACGTGCTTTACAATGTCGGTGCGCGTGACGAGGACCCTCGCCGCACGGGTTTTGCCCACCTCTTCGAGCACCTGATGTTTGGCGGCACCGAACGGGTGCCCGACTTCGACGCTGTGGTCTCGTCGCTTGGTGGCGACAACAATGCATTCACCAACAACGACTACACCAATTACTACATCACTGTGCCCGTCGAGGGATTGTCCACGGCCCTGATGCTTGAGGCCGACCGTATGGCGAGTTTGGCGCTGAACGCCAAGGCGTTGGGGGTGCAGCAAAGAGTGGTGACAGAGGAATACAATCAGCGCTACATGAACCAGCCTTACGGCGATATGTGGTTGCACCTGAGGCCGTTGTGCTATAAGATGCATCCCTACCGTTGGGCTACCATTGGAGCCGACATACGACATGTCTCCGAGGCTACGCTGGAGGATGTACAGACTTTTCATGAAAGATACTACCGTGCTGACAATGCGATACTTGCCGTGGCAGCACCGATGAGGCACGAGGAAATGATTGCGGCTGTGGAGAAGGAGTGGGGTGCCGAGTGTGTGCCGACAGAATGCCGACGCTCTATGGCAAGCGAGCGGAACTATCCGCAGGAAGAAGAACAGAAAGAGGCGAGGAGGCTGGTAATCAAGCGTGATGTGCCATCGAAGGCCGTCTATCTGGCATGGCCGATGTGCGACCATTGGGGGCGTGACTTCCGTGCTTGCGACTTGGTGAGCGACGTGCTGAGCACCGGTAGTTCGAGCCGCATCTACAATAGTGTGGTGCGTCCGGGGCGACTGGTTTCCGAGGCCGACGCCTACATTAGCGGCGATGCCGGTCCGGGGTTGATGATGATGAGTGCCAAGGTGTTGCCCGGTGTGGATGTCGATGATGTGGCCGATGCCCTGCGTGCGGAGGCCTACTGGTTGGCAGAGGAAGGACTGTCGCAGCACGAACTGGAAAAGGTGCAGAACCGCTACGAGAGTACTTTCGTCTATTCGCAATATAAGGCTGCCGACCGAGCCATGTCGCTTTGCCACTATACCTGGCTGGGTGACACCGAATTGGTCAACCGTGAGCCGGAGGAATACCGTCGGCTGACGCCCGATGACATTCAGCGGGCGGCACAGGAGGTGTTCCGTCTGGAACATGAAAATATGTTGGTGTATGAAATTGATTGACAATATAGTGGATTCCTTCTGGCGGGTGCGCAAGTGGCTGTCGAAGCTCGACTACAACGGCTTTTTTGGCCGTCTGGGCAAGGGCACGGGGAATGTGATGCACAAGATCCTGTTTGAATGGCTGATGCCCAAGCGCTACCGCCAACTGACCAAGAAGCAGATCTTCGAGATTATCTTCAAGAGCGACACGCCTGCCGGCAAGAAGTTCGACGTGTGGTTGTTGGTGCTCATTGTGGCTAATATCATCCTGCTGCTGGTCGACAGTGTCTACGGCCCTACCGACACCATGACCAGTCGTGCACATCTCTCTACTTCCTATTTGATATTCAAGGCGTTGGAATGGGGATTTACTATTCTCTTCACCTTTGAGTATTACCTGCGCATTTACTGCCTAAAGCACCCCCGGAAGTATGTCTTCTCGTTTTGGGGGGTGATTGATTTTCTCTCGATATTCCCTGCTTATTTGAGCCTGTTTATTCCGGTCACCCAGTCGCTTACGGTGCTTCGTCTGCTGAGGGTGATGCGCATCTTCCGCATCTTCAAGATGGATCGTTTCCAGATGGAGGCTTACCACCTTCTGAATGCTTTGCGAGCCAGTGCCATCAAGATTTTGATATTCATGATGTTTGTGCTGGTGGCAGCGGTGATTCTGGGAACGATGATGTATACCTTTGAGAGTGAAGTCAACCCTGAATTCAAGAGTATCCCGACGGGCATTTATTGGGCGGTGGTGACCATCACGACGGTGGGTTATGGCGATTTGGTGCCGATGACATCGCCAGGCAGATTCCTTTCGGTGCTTGTGATGCTGTTGGGTTACAGTATTATAGCTGTTCCTACAGGCATAGTGGCCGGGGAGACTATGAAAGAGTACAAACGTCCGCGCCGTAGTCGCAGACAGAATGCTGTCTTGACAGACTATGACGAAGAAAATGAGGCGATAAAGAAATAAGAATGAAAGTATTGATCTCAGATAGAACCCACGAAGTGTTGCCGCAGCGTTTGCGAGCGGCGGGCTTTGAGGTTATGGTGGAGCCCGACCAGGACTACGAGAGTCTTGTGCAGGCCGCTCAGGGCTGCGAGGGATTGGTGGTGAGGAGCAAGGTGAATATAGACAGCGCTTTCATTGACCGTGTGCCGTCGTTGAGGTGCATCGGTCGCGTGGGTGCCGGTATGGAGACCATCGATGTGGACTATGCTGAGGCTCATGGCGTTCGCTGCCTCAATTCGCCCGAGGGCAACCGCGATGCAGTGGGCGAGCACGCCGTGGGACTATTGCTGGCATTGCTGAACAATATCGCCCGTGCCGACGCCGAGGTGCGACGGGGATTGTGGCAGCGCGAGGCCAACCGTGGCTATGAGTTGGGACCATTGACGGTGGGCATCATCGGATATGGCAATATGGGACAGGCGTTTGCAAAGCGGTTGAATGGTTTCGGTTGCCAGGTGAGGGCATACGATAAATATCATCCTGCCAATGCTACCTTGGGTCAGGTGCAGGCTGAGGCCGATGTGGTGAGTTTCCATGTGCCACTGACCGAGGAGACACATCATTACCTTGATGCGGAGTTCATTAAGGCTATGGTCAAGCCATTCTACCTTCTCAATACCTCACGCGGTGCTGTGGTGGACACCGAGGCGCTGGTGGCAGGATTGGAGAGCGGGAAGGTGAGAGGTGCGGCACTGGATGTGCTGGAGTATGAGAATATGCAGGCCGACGGATTGGGAGATGTGCCAGAGTGCGTACACTACTTGATGCGGTCGCCTCGCACGGTGCTCACGCCTCATGTGGCGGGATGGACCGTTGAATCGAAATATAAACTGGCCGCTGTTTTGGCGGACAAGATGATTGAAGTGCTGAAATGATAATTGTACAAAATAGTATAGTGAGTGACGACATTGCCGACCAGCGGTTTGGCTGCGACCTTGCTTGCTGCAAGGGGGCCTGTTGCGTCGATGGCGACAGTGGGGCACCGCTGATGGAAGATGAGGTGGCGAAGATTGAGGCGGTGCTGGCCGATGCGTTGCCGAAGATGACAGAAGAGGGTAGAACTGCTGTTGAGGCTCAAGGGGTTGCTGAGCGTGACAAGGACGGTGACCTCGGTACCACGCTCATCGACGGTGGCGCTTGTGCTTTCGTTACTTCTGGTCCCGATGGCTGCACTTTCTGTGCGCTGCAGGGGTTGTATAAGCCGGTGTCGTGCCACCTTTATCCCATCCGTGTGGAGGATTTCGGCGAGTTTACGGCTGTCAACTATCACCAGTGGGACATCTGCCGCTGTGCCAAGGGCAAGGGGGAACCGCTGTACATTTATTTGAAAGAGCCGCTCATCCGTCGCTTCGGACAAGAGTGGTATGATGAACTTTTGGAACAGATAAAAATGAGAAACAATGACTAAGAAAAAACGTGCTCTTATTTATGCTGCGATTGTGGCGTGCATCATCGTGGTGGATCAGGTTGTGAAGATCCTGGTGAAGACCAATATGCACATCGGAGAGGACATCCCGATTATTGGCAACTGGTGCCACCTGCATTTCATAGAGAATGAGGGTTTCGCCTTCGGAATGGCTTTTGGCGGTGCTGCCGGAAAGATATTCTTGACGCTTTTCCGCATCTTTGCCACTGGGGTTATCGCCTGGCTTATTTGGAAACAGTTGAAGGGGAACGGGCGGACCTCGCTCATTGCCAGTCTTGCGCTTATCTTCGCTGGTGCCATAGGCAATCTGATTGACAGTTGCTTTTACGGATTGATTTTTAATGAGAGCTTCTATAATGTGTCCACGATGTTCCCTCCTGAAGGAGGCTACGCTCCTTTCCTGCAGGGTAAGGTGGTGGATATGTTCTACTTCCCTTTGGTTGACTTCTACTGGCCGGAGTGGATCCCCATCATTGGAGGTAAATATTTTGAGTTCTTCAGTGCCATCTTCAATGTGGCCGATGCGACCATCACAATTGGTGTAATTTGGCTGATAATCGAGCTGGCTTTCCTTGCTCCGAAGGCCCAAAAGACTGCTGTGGAGGAAAAAAAATCGGATGCGGAAGTGGTTGAAAATAAATGATAAGAATCTTGCACTGGCTGCTTGAATAAAAAAAAATTTGGCCAGTTCGCAAAATGTTCGTACTTTTGCACTCGAATTCAAGATGAATTTAAGAGTTGGCGTCGTAGCTCAGTTGGTAGAGCGAAGGACTGAAAATCCTTGCGTCACTGGTTCAAATCCAGTCGATGCCACACCGAAAGGGAGACTCAAACGAGTCTCCTTTTTGTTTGTACAATATTTTGTGTTGCGGCGCGTTATTAAGGTATGCAACGGATACTTGTAGTTGATGACGAAGAGGACCTGCGGGAGATACTGCGGTTCAACTTGGAGGCCGAGGGTTTCGAGGTGGAGACGGCAGCCTCTGCCGAGGAGGCACTGGCTGGTTTCAAGTTTCAAGTTTCAGGTTTCAGTCTGATCCTCTTGGACGTGATGATGGACAAGATGTCGGGGTTTGAGATGGCGCAGCGGATGCGCGAGGCGGGTGACAATACGCCGATTATTTTTCTCACGGCACGGGATGCACATGATGACCAACTGCAGGGCTTCGGCGTCGGTGCCGATGACTATATCACCAAGCCGTTCTCGTTCGACACGGTGCTGGCTAGGGTGAAGGCTGTGCTGCGGCGATCTAGTAGTTCTAGTTTATCTAGTTCAACTAGTTTAACTAGTCTTACTAGAAGGGAGCACCTTATCCTCGACCTCTTCCGGCAGCAGCCGGGGCGTTTCTTCACGAGGGAGGAAATCCTCGCGGCCGTGTGGCCGGACGATACGCAGGTGGGTGAGCGCTCGGTGGATGTGCATATCGCGAGGCTGCGGAAGAAGCTCGGAGCCGAAGGACAACGGATTGTGAATAAAACAGGATTTGGCTATGGATTGGTCTGATGCAATACTCTTGATACTGGTGGTCACCATCTTGGTGCTTTACATACGTCTGATGCTGAAGAACAAGCGATTGGAGCAGATGGCCGACGAGGCCAACCGTCTGCGGCTCGAAGCCTCGGAGGCTGAGCGACGAAACCGGCAGCTGAAGCAGGAGATGACCTCCAACATCGCCCACGAGTTGAAGACACCCGTGAGCTCTATCCGCGGCTACCTAGAGATTTTACTCTCCGACAAGCCTGTGGATGACGAGCGGCGCCGCTATTTCCTCGACCGCTGTTTCCGCCAAACACTGCGGCTCTCGGACCTGATACAGGATGTCTCTATTATCAACAAGTTGGAGGAGAGTGCCGACCTTTTCCCGCGGACAGAGGTGGACGCCACCGAGGTGGCCAAAGAGGCCATCGGCGACCTCGCCGACAAGGCCGCTGCCGCCGGCATCACCATCCAGAACAACCTGCCTGCCATGCCGCTGGGTGGCAACCACGAGTTGCTCTACTGCATCTTCCGCAACCTGGTGGAGAACAGCATCGCCTACGCTGGCAGCAATATTAATATTGTGTTGGAGACCTACAAGGAGAGCCCCGACCACTATTTCATTCATTACTATGACACCGGCAAGGGTGTGGCTGACGAATACCTCTCGCGCCTCTTCGATCGCTTCGTGCGTATCGATGAGGGCCGCTCGCGGCAAAACGGCGGCACGGGCCTCGGCCTCAGCATCGTCAAACACTCGGTGCTCTTCCACGGCGGCGAGATATACGCCCGCAACCGCGAAGGTGGAGGTTTGGAATATTACTTCTCACTCAAAAAATAACCCATTCAACCCATTCAACCCATTAACCCCATGCATAAAACAGATATTCAAATCAGATTCAACGACGTGGACCAGATGGGGCACGTCAATAACGCCGTCATCATGGAGTACCTTGACCTGGGCAAGGACGAGTTCTTCTCCTCGCACGGCGTGCCGCCCACCAAGGGCGACTTCACCGTGATGGTGGTGCACTACGACGTCGACTTCAAGGCGCAGATCCATTACCACGACCGCATCTACGTCACCACCGAGGTGGAGAAGCTGGGCAACAAGAGCCTCACCATCATGCAGCGCGTCGTCAACAGCGAGAGCGGGGTGGTGTGTGTGGAGTGCCGCACCGTCATGGCCGGCTACCGCCGCAGCACCAGCAGTTCGGAGGTTATCCCGCCGGAGGTGCGGGAGTGGCTGATGCGGTGACGGTCTGCTGGGTAATCCGCTGACTGACGTCAGCGGCACGGTGGCTTTCTTAACTGCGGTGGCTTTTTTAGAACAAACTTTTTGCATAGCATGGAAGAGAAGACGATTACTTTGAAGGGCTTTGAGATTAGCGCCCGCGATATTCCGGCGAACTGGCCGGTGTGTTTCCTCGAGGGGTGCCCGCACAGCGGGGACTGTATGCGCCACGCGGTCATGCCGCTGCTGGAGGAGCGCGTCACCCGCGGCCACAGCATCTACCCTGCGGCCCTGCGCGCCGAAGGCGGGTGTCCCCATCGGGTGCCGATACGCGTGGTGCGCATGGCCTGGGGCATCAAGCCTCTGTTTGCCAATGTGCTGCAACGCGATGCGGCACCCCTCCGCGCTCAGGTGCAGGCCTACCTCGGTAGTCACTCGACCTACTACCGCTACAACGACGGTACCAATCTCCTCGGTCCCAAGCGGCAGCAGGGGATTCTCGACATTTTCGCCAGCTATGGCTACACCGAGGGGTTGGCCTTCGGGCATTACGTGGAGAAGCTTTGTTTTTGATTTCCGGAAGTGCCGGTTTGTTCCATTGGGGTGGGATTGGTTGTTTCATCTCGGTGGGATAGGGTGTCCCATCGTGGTGGGATTGTTTGGGATTCTAGGGGGGCGTCGGCTGACGCCGACGACACGGTGGCTTTCTTTAGTTTAGCCATGGTGGGTGGGGCGTAGGCCTTGCACGGAGACGGCGGTGGTGTGGCCGATGGCACAGACGGCCTCGGTCAGCCGGTTGAGGTAATCGTAGGTCCCCGGCACGGCATAGTCGTGGCCATGCATGCGGCGTGTCTGCTTGCTTTCGGTCATTACTTCATCGCTTCCAGCTCCGCCTTGAGGTATTGCCCCGTGAAGTTGTCCTTCTGCTTGGCGAGGGCCTCCGGCGTGCCGGCGAAGGTGATACGTCCACCGGCGCGGCCGCCGTCGGGACCGAGGTCGATGACCCAGTCGGCCACCTTGATGACGTCCATGTTGTGCTCGATGACAAGGACGCTGTTGCCTTTGTCCACCAGCTTCTGCAGCACGCCGAGGAGGATGCGGATGTCCTCGAAATGGAGACCCGTGGTGGGCTCATCGAGGATATAAAGTGTCTTGCCGGTATCGGTGCGGCTGAGCTCGGTGGCGAGCTTGACGCGCTGTGCCTCGCCGCCGCTGAGGGTGGTGCTCTGCTGACCGAGGGTGATGTAGCCGAGACCCACGTCCTGCAGGGCCAGCAGTTTGCGCCGCAGCTTGGGGTGCGCGTCGAAGAACTCCACGGCCTCGTTGACGGTCATGTCGAGCACGTCGGCGATGGACTTGCCCTTGTAGCGTATCTCCAGCGTCTCGCGGTTGTAGCGCTTGCCTCCGCAGACCTCGCACTGCACGTAGACGTCGGGCAAGAAGTTCATCTCGATGGTGCGCAGTCCGGCGCCCTTGCAGTGCTCGCAGCGGCCGCCGCTGACGTTGAAGCTGAAGCGGCCGGGCTTGTAGCCGCGGATGCGTGCCGACGGCAGCTCGGCGAAGAGGCGCCGGATGTCGTCGAAGAAGCCCGCGTAGGTAGCGGGGTTGGAGCGCGGCGTGCGGCCGATGGGGCTCTGGTCTATCTGGATGACCTTGTCGATATGCTCGATACCCTCGATGCTCTGGTAGGGCAGGGGGGCGCGCAGCGAGTGGTAGAAATGCTGGCTGAGGATGGGCTGGAGGGTGTCGTTGATGAGGGTCGACTTGCCGGAGCCCGAGACGCCCGTCACGCAGACGAACATGCCCAGTGGCAGGTCGAGGTCGACGCCCTTGAGGTTGTTGCCGGTGGCACCTTTCAATAGGATGTGCTCGCGGCCTTCGACGGGGCGGCGTTGCGGCAGCGCGATGTCGCGCTGTCGAGAGAGATACTGCAGTGTCAGCGAAGGGTCCTTAAGGGCCTTAAAGTCCTTAGGGTCCTTAAGGTCTTTAAGGTCGCCCGCAAACAGTATCTTCCCCCCGTGCACCCCGGCGCCCGGCCCGATGTCGACGAGGTAGTCGGCGGCGAGCATCATGTCGCGGTCGTGCTCGACGACGATGATGCTGTTGCCCAGGTCGCGCAGTTGCTTGAGGCTTTCAATGAGGCGCTGGTTGTCGCGCTGGTGGAGACCGATGCTGGGCTCGTCGAGGATGTACAGGACGTTGGTGAGCTGAGAGCCTATCTGCGTGGCCAGACGGATGCGCTGTGCTTCGCCGCCTGAGAGCGACTTGGCGCTGCGGTTCATCGAGAGGTAGCCCACGCCCACGTTGTTGAGGAACGACAGGCGCTTCAGTATCTCGTTGAGCACCTCGTGCGCCACCTTCTGGTCGCGCTCGTCGAGCTGCGGCTCCAATGCCCGCAGCCACTCCTCCAGCTCCAGCAGGTCCATGTCGGCCAGCTGGCCGATGTTCTTATCCAATATGCGGAAGGCCAGCGATTCGGCCTTCAGGCGATGTCCGTGGCATTCGGGACACGGCACGGTGTTCATAAAGCTCGCCGCCCACTTCTGCAGGCTGGCGGGACTCTCGTCGCCGGCCAGCTCGGTGATATAGTTCACGATGCCCTGGAACTCGCTGAGGTAGCCTGGGTCTTCGGGGTCCTCGATGCCGGCGAAGTGGTTGCTGCCGTAGAGGATGGCGTTCACGGCCTCCTCGCTGAGGTTCTCGAAGGGGTCGTCGAGGGTGAAGTCGTAGTGCTTGCCCATGAGTTCCAACTTGCGGTAGACGTAGTTGGTGGGCGAGTATTTCCCCAGCACCTCGATGGCGCCGTCCTTGATGCTCTTCTTGGGGTTGGGGATGAGTTTCTGCATGTCGATCTGTGCCACCTCGCCGAGGCCGTTGCAATGGGGACAGGCGCCGTAGGGCGAGTTGAACGAGAAGGTGTTGGGTTCCGGCTCGGGGTAGGAGAGGCCGCTGTCGGGGTCCATCAGCATGCGGCTGAAATAGCGGATGCTGCCGTCTTCATTATTCAATATCATCAGGATGCCTTTGCCCTGACGAAAAGCAGTCTGGACGGCTTCGCGGAGACGGGTGGCGTTTCTATCGGCACGCAGGCGGTCGACCACCAACTCAATGTCATGCACCTTGTAGCGGTCCACCTGCATCTTGTAGGTAATCTCCTTTACCTCGCCGTCGACACGCACCTTGAGGAATCCTTTCTTGGCCACCTGCTCGAAGAGTTCGCGATAGTGGCCCTTGCGACCTTTCACCAGCGGGGCGAGAATCATGATGTCGCGGCTGCCGTATTCTGAGGTGATAATCTCCAGTATCTTCTCCTCGCTGTACTTCACCATGGGCTTGCCGCTGACGATGCTGTAGGCCTTGCCGATACGGGCGTAGAGCAGACGCAGCAGGTCGTAGGTGTCGGTCAGTGTGCCCACCGTCGAGCGTGGGTTATTGTTGGTGCTCTTCTGCTCAATGGAAATAACAGGCGAGAGACCCTCGATGAGGTCCACGTCGGGCCGCTCCATATTGCCTATAAAGTGGCGGGCGTAGGCCGAGAAGGTCTCCATGTAGCGGCGCTGCCCCTCGGCATGGATGGTGTCGAAAGCCAACGACGACTTGCCGCTGCCGCTCAATCCGGTGAACACCACCAGCTTCCCCCGCGGAATCTCCAAGTCCACGTTCTGCAGGTTGTGCTCTCGCGCTCCTAATATCTTGATGCTATTGTCGTCCATTCCGGGACTAATGGCCTTTTGTGTCGTCGGTACCTACGGCTATTCTTCTTCTATCTTGGAGAAAATAAATGTATTTTCCCTGTGGGTACCTACCCCTGAGGTATCGCGAGTATCGGACATGCTGAATAGTTGCATCCAATCATTGTGTATTTCCGATATCATCATTATTCCAGTTGTGTCATATGGACGTTCGGTACGTATGAATGTGATGTTATTGCCCGTAATGGTATATCTATGGTCTTGGACGCCTTCTCTTGTGAAAAGTCCATCTTGCGAAAATTCCCATATTTTGCCAATCCTACCCTCGTCGTAGTAGATGTTGGTGTCAATTTTGATAGTCTGCCCAGACTTTATATAGTCGAAATTCTCAACCAATGCGTAAATACATTTCCACTTGCCAACAAGCGATATTTCCTCCTTTTCTTCTTTATTGCATGAGACTGCCAGTCCTAGTGTTGCGATGCAGAACATCAATGCAAGTACATTTATTTTTTTCATTTTGTAATGTATTTAATTCTTGTATAAAATAATATTTTGTTCAAATCGGTTGCAAAAATACACAAAAATCTCCAAATGACAAAAAAATCTTACATGCTTTCTATTACCATGGTGTCGTGTTTGCCTTTGGTGATGGTATTGTATTCGGTGCCTTTTTGGGTGGGGATGCGAACGCGGTATGTATTGCCGGATTTGTTCTTAAGTTTGTCGGTGGTAATCCACGGATTCATGGTGCGGAGCATCTTGTAGGTGGTGCCGTTGTCGATGGAGAACTGCACCAAGTCGACGTTCTGGCCGCTGAGGGCTACCTCCTCGTAGGGCAGTTCGGGGTAAGTGTCGCAGCGGCGCACCGTGTAGCCGTAGTCCTGTGGGTGCTGCATGATGAGTTTGAGGGCTAGGATTCGGTAGACATAGCGTTGTGTCTCTTTGTTGAGCAATAGTTCGTAATAGCTTTTTTGCCGCTGGTTGGCAAGGCGCTTCTCCAAACCGTTCTCTCCACAGTTGTAAGCCGCTGCAGCCTCGGTCCATCCGCCGAAGCGTGCCTTGAGCGACTTGAGGTAGCGGCATGCGGCATGTGTCGAGGCTTCGAGCTCGTTGCGCATGTCAATCTCGTCGGTAATCTCCAGTCCGTACTTCTGACCTGTGGCTTTCATGAACTGCCAATAGCCACCAGCACCTGCAGGTGAGGTGACATTCTGCAGCCCACTCTCGATAACGCAGAGGTACTTCATGTCCTGTGGCACGCCCTCCTCCTTGAGGATGCGTTCGATGGTGGGGAAGACTCGTGTGGCACGCTTGATATTGAAGAGCGTGCTGCTCTGGTAGTACATGTTGCTGACCAGTTCGCGGTCGAGGCCTTCGCGCACATACCACAGATTCAGTGGCACACGTTCACCGCAGAAGTAAAGCGTGTCTGGCATCGGCGGTGCATAGACGCGGTAGTCCGCGCGGATGGCACGAGTGAGAATTTCGTCGCTGTTGTTTTCCTTGCGTGTGGCGAAAATAAAGGCCTCACCGGCAATTGCCACGGAGGCCAGTATTATGGCAATGATGCTTAGTTTCTTCATGCTGTAATGGTTTCTACTATCAAATGAGCCACCTCTTTCTTTGAAAGCAGTGGGCTTTCCCTGCGCTTGCCGTCACGCGAGAGGATTGTCACCTTGTTGGTGTCGACGCCAAAGCCTGCTCCTTTGTCGCGCAGCGAATTGAGAACGATATAATCGAGGTTCTTTTTCTCCAGTTTACGCTGGGCGTTGGCTTCCTCGTTGTCGGTTTCGAGCGCGAATCCAACGAGTGTCTGCCCAGAGGTTTTCATGTTGCCGAGGGTGGCGAGGATGTCGGGATTCTGCACCAAGTCGAGGTGCATGCCTTCTGAGCCGTTCTTTTTGAGTTTGTGGTCGGCACATTCTGACGGACGGTAGTCGGCCACGGCGGCCGAGAGGATGGCTCCATTGCAATGAGGGAATACTTCGGTGGCGGCGGCATACATCTCGCGGGCGCTTTCGATACTGGTACGATGGATTCGTGGATGGCTGATGGATAACGATGTGGGACCCGTTACCAGTTCCACATCGGCCCCAGCATCGCCCAATGCCTGAGCCAGAGCAAAGCCCATCTTACCGCTGCTGTAGTTGCCGATGAAGCGGACGCTGTCAATGCGCTCATAGGTCGGTCCGGCTGTGACAAGCCACCTTTCACCTTTAACCTTTAACCTTTCACCTTGACAAATTGCGTCAGCGATTAGTGTCGGCTCTGCCATACGGCCCACGCCGCTCACTCCGCAAGCCAGCTCGCCCTCTTCGGGGCCCACCATGCGGATACCCCAAGACTTCAACAGAGCCACATTACGCTGCACGGCGGGATGAGCCCATATCTCGCAGTTCATGGCCGGAGCCATGATGATGGGTTTTCCGGAGAAAGCCAGTAGCAGTGTGCTTAAAGCGTCGTCAGCGATGCCACCAGCCACTTTGCCGATGATGTTGGCTGTGGCGGGAGCCACCACCAGCATCTCGCCCCAGTCCTTAAGGGAGATGTGTTCGGTGCGTCCCGAAGCAAAGAGGTCGGAATAAATCGGTGCGCCTGAGACCGTCTCGAGGGTGACCCTCGTGACAAACTCCAGCGCATGTCCTGTGGCGGCACAGCGCACCTCGTGCCCTGCTTTTTTCAGCAGGCGCACCAGTTCGGGTGCTTTGTAGGCTGCGATGCCTCCGGTAATGCCGACGACAATTTTCATTCCTTAGGCTTCTATCTTCTTGATTTCTTCGTCGATGGCCTCAGCCTGTTTCACTTCGGCACTCTCCTTGGCAGGGTTGCGGTAAAAAATCTTGCCATCAAGGTATTCCTCGGTGGCCTCGAGTGTAGGCTTGGGCATCTGCTCGTAGCGGCGCACGATTTCAATCTGCTCACGGTTCTCGTACATCTCGTCGATGGTGTCGTTGCTGCTCTTGAATTCGTCAATCTTGTTGTGGAGATCGCGTTTCTCCTCGGCGGCAATTTGGTTGGCACGCTTGGTGAGCATGGCGACGGTTTCGTAGATGTTCTCGGTCATGTTGCTGAAATCAGCGGTGTTGCGCGTAATGGTGGTGTTCACCACTTTTTTCTTTTTCTCTTCCATTTTATTTTCTTTCTTTTTTATTTTTTCACTGTTTGATCTTTGCCATGGCCTCGCGGGTCTTGGTGTAGATGTTCTGTGCGTCGGCCAGGCGTGTCGAGTTGCTGAAGCTGCTGCTGAACTTGTCGAAGTCGTTGATTACCTGCTGCAGGCGCTCATACATCTTGTCCTCGCGGCTGTTGATGGCGTAGCGGTAGCTCGATTCGAGCATATAATACATCGCCTCCTCGCGCATCGTGGCCTCGGGGTAGTTGTTGAGGAATTGCTTGAACGACTCGTAGGCGGCATGGTATTCTTCGATGAAATAGTATCCGTAGGCAATCTCGTAGTCCTTGCGTGTCAGTTTCTTGCGCAGTTCGTCGAGGTAGTTGTTCACCTCGGGAATGCGGGTGCTGCGGGGCCACCGCTCCACATAGGACTCGAACTCATTGACGGCCTCTTTGGTCTGACTCTGGTCAAGGTTGTATTCGGGCGAGTCCATATATTTACAATAGGCCGAATAGAAACTGGCATCCTCCAGACGGTCGCTGTAGGGGAACTGGCGGGCGAAGCGCTTGAACTGGTAGCCTGCGGTGAAGTAGTCCTTCTCCTGGAGGAGCGACATACCGTAGTACCAGGCGATGTTTTCTGCGTTCTCTTTGCCGCGGTAGTAAAGGGTGAGATTTTCAAACAACTGGGCGGCGCGCGAGAACATGTTGTCGTTGTAGTATTTCATCGCCGCCGCATACTTTGCGTCGTAATCGTTGCTGTTTAATAGCTTGTTAAAGTTGTTGCAACTTGCTAGTAGCAAGCATGCTGCGAAGATTCCGAGTGTGGTTTTTGTTTTATTCATAACTTGCAAAGGTACATAAAAAAAATGACATATAATGAAATAATTTAAAATATTATTTTTTATTCCCAAAAGAC
Source organism: uncultured Bacteroidales bacterium (assembly GCA_900318835.1). Classification (GTDB taxonomy): domain Bacteria; phylum Bacteroidota; class Bacteroidia; order Bacteroidales; family P3; genus Colimorpha. Next base: position 37,226 of record ONLW01000014.1, on the reverse strand, counting down.
CATGATTTTTAAACATTGCGTTTGTGGCATATAAACTTTCTTAATGAATGTTAAAATGACGAATTTTAACTTAATGAAAGACCTATCAAAACCTACTGTGGTAGGAGTTGGTAAGGAGTTGGTAGGTACAAAGTAGGAGTTTGGGGGTGCTGGAAAAAGGAGTATTTAGGGTTGAAAAAGAGGTGGGGGAAGAAAAAAATTTTGTCATGTCGGAGGGAATGTGTATTTTTGCATTTTTAAAATAATACAATATATGGATACGATAATCATCTTAGACTTTGGCTCTCAATACACTCAGCTCATCGCGCGCAAGATTCGCGAGGCGAATGTTTACTGCGAAATCCATCCGTTCAACAAGATTCCTGCCCTCACACCCGATGTGAAGGGCGTTGTTTTTTCGGGTAGCCCTTACAGCTGCAACGCTGCCGATGCACCTGTGCCCGACATGAGCAATATTAAAGGCAAACTGCCGTTGCTGGCTGTTTGCTACGGTGCCCAGTATTTGGCCAAATGGGGTGGCGGACGTGTGCAGCAGAGCAAGATTCGCGAGTATGGCCGCGCCAATCTCAATTTCATCGACAGCAGCAATCCGCTGATGAAGGGCGTTCCGATGGGCAGCCAGGTCTGGATGAGCCACGGCGACACCATCGAGGTGCTCCCCGAGGGTTACAAGACCATCTGCTCGACCGAGAATGTCAAATACGCAGGCTATCAGATTGAAGGCGAGCAGACTTATGCCATCCAGTTCCACCCCGAAGTGCACCATTCGACCGACGGCGTCACGCTGTTGCGCAACTTTGTGGTCGATATCTGCGGTTGCCGTCAGGAGTGGACTCCCGCGAGCTTTATTGAGACGACTGTCAAGGAGTTGCGCGAGAAGGTGGGTGACGACAAGGTGGTGCTCGGATTGAGCGGCGGTGTGGACAGCACCGTGGCTGCCGTGCTCCTCAACCGTGCCATCGGACATCAGCTCCACTGTATCTTTGTGGATAACGGTCTGTTGCGCAAGAATGAGTTCGAGAGTGTGCTCGAAAGCTATAAGGATATGGGCCTCAATGTGAAGGGTGTCGATGCCAAGCAGCGTTTCTATGACGTGCTGGCCGGAGTGAAAGAACCCGAGAAAAAGCGTAAGGCCATCGGCAAGACCTTTATCGATGTGTTCGATGCCGAGGCCAAGCTCATTACCGATGCCAAGTGGCTCGGTCAGGGTACTATCTACCCCGACGTGATTGAGAGTTCGAGCGTTAAGGGTCCCAGCCAGACTATCAAGAGCCACCACAATGTGGGTGGCCTGCCCGACTATATGAAACTCCAGCTTGTTGAGCCGCTGCGCAGCCTCTTCAAGGACGAGGTGCGCCGCGTGGGCCGTCAGCTGGGCATCAAAGACGAGCTCATTGGCCGTCATCCCTTCCCGGGTCCCGGCTTGGCCATCCGAATCTTGAGCGATGTGACGCCCGAAAAGGTGCGCATCCTTCAGGAGGTGGACCACATCTTCATTCAGGGACTCCGCGACGCGGGTCTCTACGACAAGGTGTGGCAGGCTGGTGCCATGTTGCTGCCTGTGCAGAGTGTGGGTGTGATGGGTGACGAGCGTACCTACGAAAGTGTTGTGGCGCTGAGGGCTGTGGAGAGCGTCGACGGCATGACTGCCGACTGGAGCCACCTGCCCTATGACTTCATGGCCAAGGTCTCGAACGAGATTATCAACCGGGTGAAGGGTGTGAACCGTGTTTGCTACGACATCAGCTCCAAACCCCCTGCAACCATTGAATGGGAATAATCCCAGGTGAAAGGTGAAACAAAAAGAATAATGAAAAATATGACTGGAATAAAACGAAAGGTAATAGTGGCGGTGATAGCGATGGCTTTCACCTTTCACCTTTCACCTTTCACCTTGAGAGCCCAGGCTCCGGGAACGGCTCCGGTAAAAATCTCAACCGAGACGCAGATGATGCATGGCCGCAAGTACTATGTGCATATCGTGGAGAAAGGCCAGACGGTGTACTCCATCTCGAAGGCCTACAAGGTGGAGAGCTATGATGCTGTGACGCATGTGGACATCCACTTCCTGCATCCCGGCGACACCGTGTGGCTGCCGGCAAGAGGCCAGTTCCCTGCCGATATCGAGACGAGTTCGCCAAGCACTCCGACCACCAAGGAGGTTGTGAAGCCTTCCCAGAGTAATCAGAATGTTCAGAATAATCGAAGTGTTCAGAATACTCAAGCTACTGTGAAGAAGACGGGCAAGGTAATCAAGATGGCGGTGATGATGCCGCTGCATCTGGACCAGATTGACGACATCTCCACCACCAAGTTCGACATCGAGCAGCGAGGCAAGAAGAACTATCGCCAGTTCGAGTTCATCGAATTCTACGAGGGTATCCGCATGGCACTCGATGTGCTTGCCGAGAAGGGTATCAGCGTGGAACTCAATGTGGCCGATGTGTCAACCAACACCCCTGCTGCCGTTGAGGCGGCTTTCGCCTCGCATAATGTGGCCAAGAGCGACTTCGTGGTGGCACTGCTGTTCCGTGAGGCCTTTGACAAGGCTGCCGAATTGGCACGTCAGGCGGGCGTCTACATTGTCAACCCCATGGCTACCCGCAGTGAGATTTGTGTCGAGAACAACTTCATGGTGAAGATTCAGCCTTCGATGGAAAGTCAGATTCGCGTAATGCTCAACAATATGAAGGCTGAGCGTCCCAATGGGCACCTCTACATCATTCATGGAGCCAATGCTTCGAGCGAGAAGCCTGTGCTTGACGAGCTGAAACGTCAGCTCAAGGAGCGCGGCGACATTAAATACACACTCTTCAATTGGAACCAGAGTGGCAAGCTTACCTCCACGCTTAAAGCTACTCCAGGCTGCAATGTGCTGAGCATCTACGACCACAAGGTGGACCAGATGCGCGTCTATGTGAGCAACCTTCTCAACCGTCTGTCGGCTTTCAAAAACGACAGTCCGAGGCTCTACACCATCAGCGACTGGACGCGTGACTACAATGATGTCGACTTTGCACAATTGCAACTGCTGGGTTACCACACCTTCTCTTCGTCGTGGGATATGACCAACAGCGTGCATGTGGACTTTCTGAAGGCTTTCCGCGACACCTACGGCTCGGAGCCTACGTCGCCCTTGGCGGCTACGGGCTATGACCTGACCATGTATATTATCAGCGGCCTGAACCGTCGCAGCAGCGAGTTCTGGAACCAGCCCATCGAGTCGATGCCCGTGTTGGTGCATCCAATGCATTTCAGCCGACAGCAGGCAGGATTGGAGAACGACCAGCCGCAGTTGTTCCGCATGGAGCAGCTACATTTTATACCCGCTCAATAACCTACATAATAGCCAATGGATTATCAGACTACCATACAGAAAGAATTTCGAGTGACAGGCCCCGGCCTGCATACTGGCCGCACGGTGACGGTGACGGTGAAGCCCGCCTTTGAGGACTTCGGTATCGCTTTCCGCCGTACTGACCGTACCAATATCATCACCCAGCAGGCACTGGCTACCAATGTGGGTACTACCTCGCGTGGCACCACTCTGGGCAGTGGACGTCAGAGTATTGCTACCGTCGAACATCTGATGTCGGCTCTCCACGGCATGCGCATCGACAATGCTTTGGTGGAACTCGACGGTGGTGAAGTGCCCATTATCGACGGCTCGTCGCGTCCCTGGATGCTTGAATTGGCCCGTGTGGGAGTCCGAACGATGGCGGCTCCTCGCAAATATTACTCTTTTAAGGAACCTCTACATTTTGAATATAAACCTACGGGTTCGGTGTTCGACCTCGAGCCCTGCGACCATTTCTCGGTGCATTGCGAGATCGACTTTGCAGGTAGTGTCATTGGTCGTCAGGAGGCCGATATGAACGACCTGTCGGAGTATCCCGCTGGCATTGCTCCTTGCCGCACTTTCGTCTTCCTGCATGAGATTGAGCCTTTGCTGCGCTTCAACCTCATCAAAGGAGGCAGTTTGGATAACGCCCTTGTCTATGTCAACGAGGAACTCAAGCCCCGTCAGCTTAAGCGTCTTGGAAAGATTTTCAATAAGGACATCAATAACTTCAAGGTGCACGATGGCGTGCTCAACACCACCAACCCCTATTTCCCCAATGAGCCGGCACGACACAAGCTGCTCGACTTTGTGGGTGATGTGCGTTTGGCGGGCTGTATGCTCAATGCCCACTTTTCCATCTATAAGCCGGGTCACAAGGCCAATAATGCCTTTGCCTGCTACTTAATGGAGTATATGAAGAATCACCCTAATAATGATTAAAACAATTATAATATAATGACTTTATACGACCTTCATCCTGATGCCAAGATTGGCCAAAATGTAAAAATATCGAATTTTACCACCATCTATGAAGATGTGGAGATAGGCGATGGGACTTGGATTGGCCCCAATGTGACTATTTTCCCTGGTGCCCGAATCGGCAAGAACTGCAAGATCTTCCCCGGTGCTGTTATCGCTGCCGTGCCGCAGGATCTGAAGTTTGCTGGAGAATACACCACCGTTGAGATTGGTGACAATAACGTCATCCGTGAGTGCTGCACTATCAACCGCGGCACCGCTGCCAGTGGCAAGACGGTTATCGGCAACAACAACCTGCTGATGGCTTACGTGCATGTGGCCCACGACTGTGTAGTGGGCGACAACTGTGTGTTGGCCAACAATGCTACGCTGGCCGGCCATATCATCATGGGCGACTATGTCATTCTCGGTGGTAAGACTGCCTGCCTGCAGTTCATCCACATCGGTTCGCATGTCATCACCCAGGGTGGTGCCCTTATTGACAAGGATATTCCTCCCTATGTGAAGGCTGCCCGCTATCCCATCCAGTACTGTGGAGTTAATAGCCTCGGTCTGCAGCGTCGTGGATTCACTCAAGAGAGCATCAACCGCATCAGCGACATCTATCGCTACATCTTTGTGAAGGGATTGAATGTCAGCGACGCCGTGGAGCAGGTGAAGGAGCGCTACGGTCAAACCGACGAGGGCAAGCAGATTCTCGCCTTCATTGGCAGTGCCACTACAGGCCTGATGAGCGGCTACAAGAGCGTCCGCAAGAGCGAATAAGGAAACTTTACAACGCCAGTTGTTGGCGCAAATCGTCGGCCCCGATGAAGTGGATGCCGTGCATGCCCATGCGGCAGGCGGCGGCCACGTTGTCGGGGTTGTCGTCTACAAAGATGCAGTCCGCTGCCTTGAGCTGGTAACGGTCGAGCAGCACCTGGAAGAGGCGTGGGTCGGGCTTGATGAGGTGCTCTTCGCCGCTGACCACGTAGCGGTTAATCATCTGCAGGATGCCGAAGCGCTCACGTGCTTCGGGGAAAGTCTCCATGCTCCAGTTGGTGAGGCCGAATACCTCATATTTCTTTAGCACGTCGGTTAGCAGTTCCCTCATGCCGGGCACCTCGCCGGTGAGCATCTCTTTCCAGCGTGAACGGTAGAGTTCGACGGCCTCTGCATATTCGGGGTATCTTGCTTTCAGTTCGCGGATGCAGGCATCTGAACTCTCTCCAGCGTCGATGCGGCCACGCCACTCGTTGTCGGCCACATGGCGCAGGAACCACCAGGCTTTGGCCTCATCGCCAAAATGCTCTGTGTATATCAGTTCCGGGTGCCATTGCACCAGCACATTGCCAAAGTCGAAGATGATATTTTTCATGCCATAGTAACGGCAATGTGGAGTGTTTATTGCCTACCGTACCTCAATTCTCACTGTGTCGGCAACCGACACTTTCAAGTTGCTGCCGTACTGCTTTTGGGTGACGATGATGTGTTTCAATGGAGTGTCTAGAGCGTGAAGCTCCATAAGATTGGAACAAGGGCGCAAGTCGACCTCGCGGATTTGTGTGGCACGGATGTAGAGCGACTTAAGGGTGGGGCAGGGGCTGAGGTCGAGGGTAGTGAGTGGTGAGAAGATGCAGAAGAAAAACTCCAGTTCAGGGAAAGCTGCAAGACTGAAATTGTTAAGATGGGTATGGCTCAACTCGATATGCTTCATGTGACGGCAACTATCCATCGCCAGCCGTCGCAGTGGCAGGTTGAGTCCATAGAGCCGTTCGAGGTGTGGTAGGGTATTGAGGTCCAACTTCTCAATAGGATTGTCGCTACAGGTGATTTGCTCCAGCTGCGGGAACAATTCGATGCCTTCCAAGCTATGGATATCTTGGCTGTAACATTCTAAAGCTGTCAAGGCACAACCTTCGTTGGTGGCCCGTAACCATTTGCCGTGAGTTTTTATGGCATAGCCTTTGTCGACAAGCCATGTGCGGAAAGCTTTGTCGGGCACACGCACCTCCCGTTGGCAGTCACAAACCGCCTCCCTGCCGACCGGCCGCGATGTGCCGCAGCCGGTCAGCAATAGAAGACCGAGCATTGCAACGAGAAGACTTCTCTTCATTGCAGTTTGAAGTTGATGGGCAGGTTGAAGTGTACGCGTACAGGCTCGCCGCTCATTTTTCCAGGTATCCATTTGGGCATGGCGTTGACCACTCGGAGGGCCTCTTCGTCGCATCCGCCACCAATGCCGCGAATGACTTCGGCATTGCTCACACTGCCGTCTTTTTCGATGACGAAGGATACAAAGACCTTGCCTGAAACACCCTCATCTTTGGCCTGTTGGGGGTATTTGATGTTTTCAGACAAATACTTAACCATAGCCTCCATGCCACCGGGGAATTCGGGGTCCTCGTCTGCTACATTGTAGATGTCTTCGGCATCCTCGGAGAGAGCATGCATACAAGCAACATCCTCTTGCTGTTTGATCGCAGGGGTATTGGTGTCCTCTGTTTCTGCGGGCTTGCAACCCACTGTCATCAGCAGTGCCGCCACGGGCAGCGCGGCCAGCATTTTCCATGCGCCGAAGCGCGATTTCGTTTTGTTCATCATAACAATACGTTTTTTGATGTTAATACTTTGAAAATTATTTGTGATATGGCCATATCCGGTACCGGTAGCCTGCCGGTAGAGCAGGTGCAGATAGTCCTCGCGTCCGTAGGCGTTAATTGAGGCGGCGTCGGCTTGGAACTCGTGGACAGCGCGCATCTCGCGCATGATGAGCCACGCAAAGGGGTTGAACCACATCAGGCAGCACATCAACCTTGCAAACAGAAGGTCGACCGAGTGGCCCTGGCACACGTGGAGCGACTCGTGGGCGAGGATGCAGTGCAGTTCGGCATCGTCCAAACCGTGTGTGCCGACCACTATCTGCCGGAAGAAAGTGTAGGGTGCCGTGTCGTCGTCCAACAGGATGAGTGACGAGCCACGCGGGATGTTGAAACCGTCGCCAACTCGATAGACCGGATGTCTCCGACGGAGCCTGAAGATTATTACTGTCTGTGCCGCCAGCTGGAACAGGAGATAGGCTGTGCATACGGCAAGGCCCGCGAGGTAGATGTCAGCTATTCCGATGCCTTGCGGCGCCGTGGTGGCCGAAATCTCGATGTCATTCAGCGTCATCAGGTAATCCCCCACGTGAGCCACCGACCGCGATGCTTGGTCGAGGCCATCGGGCAACCTGAAGGAGGGGAACACCATACAGAAGCCGAGTGCCACCAATAGATACCAAAGGCTCAGTTGCAGCCAGCGGTCGCGCCGCAATGTTAAGCAGTAGAGGCCATAGAGCAGCCCCGCCGCCAAGATCGAGAGTACCATCCAACGTATCATTTTTCAAGTTCTTTGGTTATTGCCTCAAGGTCTTCGAGCGAGACCTCATTCTTATCGACCAGAAAACTCACCAGCGCCTTCGCCGACGAGCCGAAGTAGCGCCGCGCAAAACCGTTCAGCTGCTGCTGCATGTACTCCTCGCGTGTGACGAGCGGATAGTAGCGGTTCGAGCGGTTGAAGGTCTCATGCCCCACGAAGCCCTTCTGCTCCAGAATGCGCACCACAGAAAGCACTGTGTTGTACGCAGCGTCACTTTCCACGGCTGCAACAATCTCGTTTGCAAACCCTTTCTCTATTTTCCATAGGGCTTGCATCACCTGTTCTTCAGCTTTTGTCAGTTCCTTATTCATAATTATAAGTATTGTTTTATAATTAAAATTCTAGTTAAAGAACGAAGGGAATGTCTGTTTATTGTATTTGTGTGAAAAAAAAGTTGTCACATGGTAGCGTTATTCTACCAACGAAGCCCCTATCAACACCTAATCAACTCCTACCGTGGTAGGAGTTGATTAGGTGTTGATAGGTAGTTAATAGGTTGATTGTGCGAAGAATGTGTTAGTTTGACCTATATTTGTGATTTTAACGTTTTGGGAGCAAAAAAAAAGACCATCGCATTGATGGTCTTTATGATTTTTTAACAAATGGGTGGGCGGGTTTATCTACCGGCGTACATGTCCTCGTAGTACTTCAGATAGTCGCCTGAGGTGACGTTATCCATCCACTCCTGATTGTCGAGGTACCAGCGGACGGTCTTCTCGATGCCTTCCTCGAACTGGAGGCTGGGTTCCCATCCGAGTTCGCGCTGCAGTTTGCTGCTGTCGATGGCGTAGCGCATGTCGTGGCCGGCACGGTCGGTGACGTAGGTGATGAGGTCCATGTCTTGCCCCTCGGGACGGCCCAGCAGGCGGTCTACGGTGTTGATAACCACCTTGATGATGTCGATGTTCTTCCACTCGTTGAAGCCTCCGATGTTATAAGTTTCGGCGATCTTACCTTTGTGGAAGATGAGGTCGATGGCGCGGGCGTGATCTTCGACATAGAGCCAGTCTCGCACATTCTCGCCCTTGCCGTAGACAGGCAGGGGTTTGCGATGGCGGATATTGTTGATAAAGAGTGGGATGAGCTTTTCGGGGAACTGGTAGGGACCATAGTTGTTGGAGCAGTTGGTGACGATGGTGGGCAGGCCATAGGTGTCGTGGAAGGCACGGACGAAGTGGTCGCTCGAGGCTTTGGCGGCGCTATAGGGGCTATGCGGCTGGTACTTGAGGTCTTCTGTGAAGAATTTCTCTCCATAAGCCTGATGGTGCTCACCGCTGGAGGCTTTGGTGGTGAAGGGTGGCTTAATGCCTTCGGGATGGGTCATCTCCAGGGCGCCGTAGACCTCGTCGGTCGAGATGTGGTAGAAGCGTTTGCCCTCAAATTTTCCAGGCAGGCTCTCCCAGTAGAGCTTGGCGGCCTGAAGCATGCTGAGGGTGCCCATCACGTTGGTCTGTGCGAATGTGAAGGGATCCTTGATGCTGCGGTCCACATGACTCTCGGCGGCCAAATGGATGATGCCGTCGACATGCTCGTCCTGCATCAACTTATAGACACCCTCGAAATCGCAGATGTCCATTTTGGCGAACTTGTAGTTTGGCTTTTCCTCTATGTCCTTGAGGTTGGCAAGGTTGCCTGCATAGGTTAGCTTGTCGAGATTGATGATTTTATATTGCGGGTATTTGTTGACGAACAGACGTACTACGTGGTTTCCGATGAATCCGGCACCTCCGGTGATGATGATGTTCATATTGCTTGATTGTTTGATTTTGTTTGTGTAACGTGGATGTCGGCCAATTATTGTGTTTTTTTGTTTTTTATTTTGCCATGTGGTTTGTTTTTCGTATTTTTGCAGCGAGTATATAGTAAAGGAATAATAATATATATATGACACAGAATACAGATAGACAGAAAATTGCTGTCATTGCCGGCGGTGGTCCCGCGGGTTTGACGGCAGCATACGAGTTGCTCCGCCAGACGGATGTGAAGCCTATAGTGTGCGAAAAGACCGCCCGGATTGGTGGTATCTCGCAGACGGTGGAATATCATGGCAACCGCATGGATATCGGTGGTCATCGTTTCTTCTCGAAGAGCGACAAGGTGATGGATTGGTGGCAGGAGATTATGCCCATGCAGGCCAAGCCGTCGAAAGACGATATCTTGCTGAACGAGACGGAGAAGGAATTCGCCAAAGAGGGTCCCGACCCCGAGCACGAGGACCGCACGATGTTGGTGCGTCGCCGTGTGAGCCGCATCTTCTTCCTGCGCAAGTTCTTCGACTATCCCATCTCGATGAAGAAGGAGACATTCCTCAATATGGGTTTTGTACGCATGATGCGTGCAGGCTTCGGCTACCTGTGGGCCTGCATCCACAAGCTGCCCGAGGATTCGCTGGAGAATTTCTATATCAACCGTTTCGGACGTCCGCTCTACGAGATGTTCTTTGAGGACTACACCGCCAAGGTGTGGGGAGTGCATCCGTCGAAACTGGGTGCTGACTGGGGCAGCCAGCGTGTAAAGGGCCTCTCGATACGTGCCGTGCTGAAGGATATGTTCCGCAAGGCCTTTGGCAAGAAGGACGGCAAAGAGGTGGAGACTTCTCTGATTGAGCAGTTCATCTATCCGAAATATGGTCCCGGCCAGTTGTGGGAGACTGTGGTGATGGATGTCCAGGCCAAGGGTGGCGAGGTGAGAATGGAAACCTCGGTCGTGGGTATCGAAGTGGAGAATGGGAACGTTACCTCGGTGACGCTGAAACATGCCGACGGCTCGGAGGAGAAGGTGGCATGCGACTATTTCCTCTCTACCATGCCCATCAAGGACCTTGTGCCGGCAATCAAGGGCGTCAATGTCCCTGACAATGTGCGCCGTATCGCTGGCGAGCTGCCCTATCGTGATTTCATTACCGTGGGTCTGCTGGTGAACAAGATGAAGATTCGCAACGAGACCAAGCTGCGCACCTATGCCGACCGTGTGCCCGACACCTGGATATACATCCAAGAACGCGATGTGCGCATCGGCCGCCTGCAGGTATTCAACAACTGGTCGCCCTATCTGGTGAAGGATTATGAGAACACCATGTGGATTGGCCTCGAATACTTCTGCACTGAAGGTGACGAATTGTGGAATATGCCTGCCGACGCCTTCATCGAGATGGCAAAGGCTGAATTGGCGAAGATTGACATCATCGATGCCAAGGATGTGCTGGATGCCTGCCACGTGAAGATTCAGAAAGCCTATCCAGCCTATTACGGCAGCTACTATGAACTGGATACCGTGCGCGACTTCCTGAACACCATTCCCAACCTCTTCTGTCTGGGTCGCAATGGTCAGCACCGCTACAACAATATGGACCACTCGATGCTGACGGCTTTCGAGACGGTGGATGCCATCAAGAGCGGTAAGATTGAGGACAAATCTTTGATATGGAATGTGAATACAGAGACCGAATACCATGAAAGCAAGTAAATCAACATTGATTATATGCTGCGCCGTATTGGCCTTGGCGTGGGGATTGCTGGCGTCCAACACCTTCAACTCCAAGCCCGACTTGAACGGCGACAATTTCTACTACTATATCTATGCCACCTCGCTGGCCACGGGTCACGGCTATTCCGACCTCTCGACCCCCAGCATGAGCCCGACGTCGAATTTTCCTCCGGGATATCCGCTGCTGATGACGCCGCTGCGCCTCATCACCGATAGTGTGGTGGCACAGAAGTGGCTGAATGAGATATTTGTGCTGATAGGCGTGTTGCTTGTCTTCTTCACGCTCCTGCGCCTGAAGATGAGGTGGGATGTGAGTGTGGTGGCTGCGGCGGCAGGATTGTTCTGCCCACGCTTGTGGCACTTCTCGACGATGATGATGAGCGAGGCATCGTTCTTCTGCGTCTCGGCCTTCGTGTTCTATGCGCTAGCTCGCTGCTGGTCGTCCGAACAAGAGGCGGAAAAGAAGCCATGGTGGGCCGATGTCAAGAATCCGTGGTTGTGGGTCATGATTGTGGGGTTGGTGCTCACCTATCATATCCGCACACAGGGTCTTGCCTTGGTGGCGGGAGTGGGCTTGTTGTTGCTGGTGCGTCGCCGCTGGGTGGCTTTGGGAACCACGGTCGTGGGATTTGCCCTTGGCTGTCTGCCCTACATCATCCGCAACCGTGCGTTGGGGCTGAACGGCAACCGTTACCTCGACACTATCATGCTCAGCAATCCTTTCCAGCCCGATGCCGGAACGCTTACTATTGGTGAGGTTATCCATCGTTTCTTCGAGACGCTGAAAATGCTTGTCTTCAATGCCATCCCGAATACCATCTATCCCTATTCGGAGGTCAATCCCGACAATCCCGAGTTCTCTTTTGGTATCTACCTTGTGGGTATTCTTGTTTTGGGCATCATGCTCATTGGCTACTGGAAGATGGATAAGTTGCGTTGGGGTATGATTGGCTATCTGCTTGGCACGTTGGGCCTCATTTCCATCTTCTCCACGCCTAGCGGTAGCCGCTACATTACATCGGTGCTTCCGCTCTTCTATGCGGGCCTGATTTGTGGCATCTGGGCCATCGCCGTATGGCTGGCCGGCAAGATTAAATGGTCGCTGGCCGAAAGCAAGTGGCCGTTGGCATTGGTTATGTGTCTGCTCTTCTTCTCCTCTAGCGACGGTATCAAGGTCGAGATTGAGCAGGCGAAGCAGAACTATCCTTTGCCGTACAACGAGTTCTTCCAGATAGGCAAGACGCTTAAATCGATAGCTCCCGAAGGCACGGTTGTCTGCAGTCGCAAACCGCAAATGCTGTGGCTTGAGTCGGGGTTGCCGGGAGTGAACTACAAATACACCAAGGATGCCAAGGAACTGTTGGTCGACTTGGTGGACCGCAAGGTGGACTATGTGGTGCTCGATGCCTTGGGCTACAGTTCCACCTACCTCTACCTCTTCCCGGCTGTACAGCAGTATCCTCAGTATTTCCAAGAGATTGTGAGCCGTTACGATGACACGCATACTTATCTCATCCGTTTCAACCGCGAACTGGCGGCCAAAGAACTGAAAACAACTGATGCGATATGAATAAATGGATTAACAAGCTCTTTGTAGAGCCCACCGAGAATGTCTTTCTGCAACTGTTCCGCTATGGTTTTGTTGGTGGGGCTGCCTTTGTGGTTGATTATGCGACATTGTTTGTTCTGACCAACTACGTTGGCGTGCAATACCTGTGGTCTGCCGCCATTGCTTTTGTGTTGGGCTTGATTGCCAACTATCTGCTTAGCATCAGTTGGGTCTTCCGCAACAGGGGAGATCTGAGCCGCTGGCAGGAGTTTCTGTTCTTTGCTGTTATCGGTGTTGTGGGTTTGGGATTCAACGAGTTGATAATGTACGCCTGTACCGACTTGATGCACATCCACTATATGGTCTCCAAGCTCATCTCGACGGCCATTGTGTTCTTCTGGAACTTCTTCGCCAGGAAATACTTGCTGTTTACAAAAAAGAGATAGTGAACTATATGATAAAAAGAAAAACACCGCGGGGGAAGCCTGCGGTGCTTTTCTTTGTGGATTCCGAGTGATTAAATCATCTCCACCGAGCGCTTGAGGAAGCGGCTCAAGGCTTCTCCCTTCAGCAATCCATTTCCCAGCAAGGCTAGGTCGGTGAGTTGGTGGACGAGTTCTTTCTGCTTGGATTCGTCTGTTTCGTTGAGTATGCGGTCGATGAGCGGGTGGTTGATGTTGACGACGAGGTTGTAGCTCTCCGGCAGCTCGCCGTAGAAGCCCATGCCGCCGCCCGAGGTCTGCGCCATCTCGCGGTAGCGGCGCATGAACTCGCTCTGCGTCACCTGAATGGGGGCGTCGCTCTCCTCGAGGCTCTCCAGCTGCACGGTGAACTTCTGCTTGTCGATTTCGCCCTCGATGATGGGCTGCAACTTCTCTTTCTCCTCCTTGCTGAGCTTTTCGGGGATGCTGTCGTCGTGGGGGATGAGTTTCTCTACGGTATCGCTGTCGACGCGGACGAAGCGGCTCTTTTCGATCTTCTGCTCCAGCAGGTTGATGAAGTGGCTCTCCAGCGGGCTGTCCATCAGCAGTACATCGTAGCCTTTCTCCTTGGCTTTCTCGATGTAGGCATGCTCCTCTTCGGCGTCGCTGGCGTAGAGGTAGCAGACGGTCTTGTCCTTGTCGGTCTGCAGAGCCTTGATTTTTTCTCTGTAAGAATCTAAGGTGTAGTAGCTGCCGTCCACACCTTTGAGCAGGTAGAACTTCATGGCGCGCTCGCAGAATTTCTCGTCGGTCAGCATACCGTATTGTACAAATATTTTTATATCATCCCATTTGTCCTCCAACGCGCTCTTCTCTTCACCTTCCTTCTTCTTAGACATTTCTTCCAGCTTGTCGGCAACTTTCTTGCTGATATGTTGCGAGATCTTCTTCACGTTGCCGTCGCTCTGAAGGTAACTGCGGCTGACATTCAGCGGGATGTCAGGGCTGTCGAGCACGCCGTGCAGCAGCATTAGATAGTCGGGCACCACGCCTTCCACCTGGTCGGTGACGAAGACCTGGTTGCAGTAGAGCTGTATCTTGTTGCGGTTGGGGTCGATGGTCTTGCGTACCTTCGGGAAGTAGAGGATGCCCGTCAGGTTGAAGGGGTAGTCGACATTCAGGTGTATCTGGAACAGCGGCTCCTCGAAGTTCATGGGGAACAGCTCGTGGTAGAATTTCTTGTAATCTTCATCGGTGAGGCTGCTCGGACTCTTCTTCCATGCCGGGTCAGGGTCGTTGATGATGCGGGGCTGCTTCTTCTCCACACGCTTCGGTTTACCGTCTTTGTCGCAGTCTGTCTCGCTGTCCACCCAAACGGTCTCCTCGCCGAAGCGGATGGCCACGGGCATGAAGCGGCAGTACTTCTTGAGCAGCTGCAGTATGGTGCCCTCTTCGAGGAACTCCTTGCAGTCGTCGGCAATGTGCAGCACGATATCGGTACCGCGGTTGATTTTCTTATCTTCTTCCATCGAGAACTCGGGACTGCCCTCGCAGCTCCAGTGCTGGGCTGGCTCGTCCTTCCACGATTTAGTGAATAATTCCACCTTGTCGCTGACCATGAAGGCACTGTAGAATCCCAGGCCAAAGTGGCCGATAAGCGGTTCGTGGCTGTCCTTGTACTTCTCCATGAAGTCTGTTACGCCGCTGAAAGCGATCTGGTTGATGTATTTCTCCACCTCGTCGGCGGTCATGCCGATGCCGCGGTCGCTGACGGTGAGGGTTTTCTTCTTCGAGTCGATCTTCACATCGATGGTCAGGTCGTCTAATTCGCCTTTGAATTCGCCGCGTGTCGAAAGGGTCTTCAGCTTCTGTGTGGCGTCGACGGCGTTGCTGATGAGCTCACGCAGAAATATTTCGTGGTCCGAATAAAGGAACTTCTTGATGACCGGAAAAATGTTCTCGGTCTGTACGTTCAATTTGCCTTGCATGATATCAATATTTTTGTTTTTTTCAATCTCTAATCGAAAGATCCGAATAAAACTAAACTCCGGAATGATTCCGGTTAGAGTTTTACAACAACCATGCCAACTGCCACCCTTCTGCCAAATTGTCAGTCGTGATTTTATGGGTAGCGGCGTTCCCCAATATGGTGCTGCTCTGCTACTTCGACAGCTTTACCCCTGCCAGAATGGTGATGCCGGGTTGGGGTATACCGCCGTGGTCGCGCCAAGAAGTGTTGAGAAGGTTGTGCCCTTCGAGGTAGAGCTCCGTGGGACCAAGAGGGTAAGCTATGCGACTGTCGATCAGTAGCATGTCGCCGTAGTCGTGAGTGGTGCCGTCGGCATCGACATAATGGCCTTCGCGATGGCGATAGGAAGTGGAAAATTTGAAGGTGAAAGTTGAGAGGTTAAAGGTTATAGCGGCACGGATCTGGTGGCGCAGGTAATCGAGGGCGGAGCCGGAAACCCATTCGCCAGCGTCCTGGGCGATGTGGCAGAAGGAGTATTGTAAGTGGAAGGTGGAGAGCCGAAAGTGAAATGACAGTTGTGCGTCGAGGCCAAGGACGTCGATGGCGGTGTGGTTCATAGAGTACCACATCTCGCTTTCGGGCCGCCGCACCCAGTCGATGATATCGCGTCCGGCACGGTAGTAGGTCGAAAATTGAAAGTGGAAATCGGAAAGATGATGCTCTACTTTCAACTCAATGTTGGTGCTACCTTCGGAGGTGAGGTCGGGGTTGGCGGTCTGGTTGGCCCCTTGGTAGTAGAGGTCGGTAAAGGTGGGGAGACGGTAGGTGTGGGAAGCGGAAAGATGGAAGTGGAAAGAGGAAAGGTGGTAGTTCCCTGTGGCGGCAAGACCGTAGTCGGTGCCGAAGTGGGAGTTGTGGAGCGCAAGGGCGACTGCCTCGGCACTGAATTTTCTGTAGGACAGGCTATAACCTCCGAAGAGGGTCGCCGAGGTGCGGCTGGCAGAATGGGTGTAGGGGTAGGGTAGGGTGCTGTCGACTGTGCCGAGGACGTTGCTCCAGATGCCCTCTCGTCGCACTTCGGCACCAGCCATCAGGCTGCCGATGCCTAACGGCTTCACCATACGCAACCGAGCTCCGGCCAAGGAGGCAAGGTGGTGGTTGTGACCGCTATACCATGTGGGTACGCTGTCGACATAGCCGTCGCGGAAGAGCTCGAAGCGGTCGCGGTGCAGCCTCCCGTAAACGGAGAGTTGGAAGCGGAAAGATGATAGATTGAATGTGCCCGAAGTCGATGCGGTGAGGGTGCGCGTGGCTTCGTATTGGTCAGGATAGGTGGTTGAATAGAAGCCGGCACTGCCGAAGTCCTTCATCTGACCGCCAAGCTGCAGGTGCCAGTCGCTGTGATTGCCATGGTGCAAGGCCTGGAGGAAGAAGCTTCCGTGACGGTAGTCGGTGTTCTCTCGGTATCCGTCGCTGCGGTGGTAGCTGGCCGCTGCGGTCAGCGTCCAGCGTTCAAGGGCTTTTGTGCCTAGCAACGAGGCATTGACAGTACCATGACTTCCACCGCTGAGGTCGGCCAGCACTCGATCGCGGTATTGCTCGCAGACCACGATGTTCACTGCGCCACAGAAGGCCACGATGCCGCGTGCCATACATTGGGCGGGCGTCAGCAACTCGACACGCTCCACCATGGTGATGTCGATGGGGATGTCGAGGGTGTGGTGTCCTGTCTGGGCGTCGGTGATGTTTACGCCGTTGAGCAGGACAATCGTCTGATCGAAGCTGCCGCCACGCATCGAGAGGTCACCCTGCACGTCGCCACCGCCGCGCACACGGAGGTCCACTCCGGGGAGCTGTGCCACGAGGTCGGCGATGGAATGAATGGCTGAATGCTGAAAATTGTCTGCGGTGAGAACCGCCGCAGGCTCTGCCTCGAAGGCGAGGCTGTCGGTGCCGAGGGTGATGGTGACCTCTGGCAGGGTGCGTGTTTCGCGATCGTCGTCGCTCTGTGCCATGAGGTTGCCCTGAGAGAGGGTGATGGCCAGCGCTACAGCGGTAGCGCCTTTGGCGAGGCTGCTGTCGGCTATGCGGGCTGCCAGCCGACCGATGGTCACCTCGCGGTGCATCGAGTTGTAGGCTGCCCACTTGGCACGGCAGAAACGTCGGAACCGAAACGCACACGTGGGTTTGTAGGTGTGTTTGTACATTGTTTATTTGTTTAAAGTGATTGTTTTCTGGTTGAAGGGGCAGGCGAGCTGGCAGAGGTCGCAGCCACGAGTATAGCCGCGGGTGTCGAGGTCAGGGGGCAGCTCGCGCTGGTGGTGGGTGGTGTAGTAGGCGGTGCAGCGGGTGACGTTGAGCATGGAGGGTCCGTCGGGAGCGATGGCGTGGTTGGGACAGGCTGCTACGCAGCGGCCGCATTTTGAGCAGAAGTCGGGATGTCTTGAGAATTCCGAATATTCCGAACATTCTTCCACGGTGACTATCTCGCCGAGGTTGACCCACGAGCCCCACTTTGGGGTGACGAGGAGGGTGTGGCGTCCTATCCATCCTAGGCCGGCACGGGCGGCCCAGTGTTTGTCGCTGATGGGTACGGTGTCGCAACAGCATTTGCCTTCGATGCCCAGCTTTTCCTGCAAGGCAAAGAGCATTTTTTTTATATCCTTATGGTATTCGCGTGTGCGTGCATAGGCGGCGACGCCGTCCCACTCCGGTGTTTCGCGTTCTCCCTCTCCGGAGGAGGAAGTGGGGGGTGGATAGGCGCTGACACAGCAGATAACACTCCGTGCTCCCATGACAAGCAGACGCGGATCCATGCGTTTGTCGGCATTGCGTTCCATGTATTGGAGGTCTCCGTGCCAGCCGCGACGGATCCACTCGTGCAGGGGATACTCCTCGTCGGTGAGGGCGTCGGCACGGGCAATGCCGCAGTCGTCGAAACCCACCTCGAAGGCAATACGCTTGACATCGTCGCTATTCAGCATCCTGCTGATATTTCCCTTTCTTGCTACCGTCGTAGAGTTCGAAGTGGAGGAAGCGGCAGTCGAGTGAACCATTCTGCACGGGAATCTTTTTCGAGGGATGGAGACCGATGTGCTTCATGGCTTCGAAGTCGCTGGTAATGAGCCATACGTCGCAATCCTTGCCGTATTTCTGCTTGAAGGTGTCTCCAAGTTTCTCGTACATGGCGTTGAGGTCCTCGACCTTGATGCGCTCGCCGTAGGGCGGGTTGGTGACGATGAGGGTCTTACCCTCGGGAGGTTCCTGATCGGCAAAGTCGCCAATGTGAAGCATGACATCTTTATGCAGCTTGGTGTATTCGAGGTTCTTCTCGCATTGGGTGATGACCTGCTCGTCGATGTCGTTTCCCCAGATCTCGCAGTCAAAGTCGAGGGCGCCAATCTTGCGGTCCTCCTCATTCTTGACGCTCTTCCATTCGCCCAGATTAAATTCTTTCCAGCGCATGAAGCCGAAGCGGTTGCCGCGGTAGTACTGTGCGGGGATGTTGTTGGCCATCATGGCGGCCTCGATGAGCATGGTGCCCGAGCCGCACATGGGGTCGTAGAAGTTGCAGTCGCACTGCCATCCAGCGAGTTTCAGCAGACCGGCGGCGAGAACCTCGTTGATGGGGGCGATGCCCACGCCCTGGCGGTAGCCGCGTTTGTGGAGCGAGTCGCCGCTGGAGTTCATCAGCAGGGTGACATGGTTGTCGCGGATATGGAGGTTGAACTTATAATCAGGCTGTTCGGTATCGATGGAGGGGCGTTTGCCGAAGTTGCGGCGGAAGCGGTCGACGATGGCATCTTTGGTCTTGAGGGCTGCGTAGTAGCTGTGGGTGAATACCTCACCGCTGGTGGTGGAATCGATCATGAAGGTGCAGTCGACATCCAAAATCTTCTCCCAGCGAATCTTGTACACTTGGTCATAGAGTTCCTGTTCGTTGTTGGCGTCGAACTCGGCGAAGGGTTTCAGGATGGCCAGAGCCGTACGGCAGCAGTAGTTGGCACGATAGAGTAGGCGCATATCGCCCTCAAATTCAACGGCTCGTGTGATGGGCGTGACGTTGAGGGCACCCATCTGGCGCAGCTCCTCAGCGAGCACCTCTTCGAGGTTGACCATGGTTTTGGCCACCATCTTGAATGTTTCCTTCGGGGTGCTATCTGTCGGCACCACTTTCCCGTGTTTCTTTTGTATTATCATCTTTGAAAATTTGAATTCTGTCTTTCAGTTCGCGCTTGGCGATGCGGTTCTTGCCTCGCAAGGTGCCGTTGTAGATGCTGATATTCAGCTCGTAGCCGACCAGCAGGACGATGCAGCTGAAGTAAATCCAGAGCATCAGGAGCAGCAGTGTGCCGATGGAGCCATAGAGGAGGTTGTATCGGCTGAAGTTGTTGATATACACTCCGAAACCCCATGTGAGCAAGAAGAACATGCCGGTGGACAGCATGGCTCCCGGCGAGAAGAAACCGACTCGTTGTTTCTTCACAGGCGCCCAGTAGTAGATGAGAGAAATGCCCATCAGCATGGCCAGCGAAAGCAACACCCAGCGGCCAGTGTTAAAGAGGAACTTGCCCCACGAACTGTCGATGAGCCACCCTTGGCTGACGAGCAGGTGGAGCAGCTGTTTGTTGCCGATAATCAGGCAGAGCACTAGCACGACGAGTAGGTACATGACGAATACCAGTGCCATGCAGATGAGGAATCGCTGCAGGAAGGGACGCTTCTCGATGCTGTGGTTGGCGAAGTTGAGTGAGAGGATAAATCCGTTCATTCCGTTGGCAGCCAGCAAGATGGAGCTTATGAATCCGATGGAGAGCAGAGTGGAGTGGCGGTGACCCATGATGTCGTTGACGGTGTTGGTCAGCGGCTCGAGAATTTTCTCCGGCACGATACCTCCCATACCGTTGAGAAGCTCATCCTGCACGCCGTCAACGGGGAAGTAGGCTACCAGTGAGAAGAAGAAAATGAGCAACGGTGGCAGTGCAGCCAGAAACGAGTAGGCCAACCCTTTGGCTCTCTGCGGGATGGAGCCACCTCCCAGTGAAGTTACGAGGAAGTAGCTGAGGACGTGGTAGATGGGAACTCCCTTTCCGCCTGGGAATGGCACGTTGTACATGAAGTACAGCATCTGGCGCACCTTCCGCTTGTAAAGCAGGTGGCGCCTGAGCTGCTTGCCTTTCATGCGCAGCATCCGTATCCACACTTTCAGTAGGCTCATTTCTTTACAAGTGAGAGGTCTAAACTCTTGATATGGTGGGTGAGAGCACCCACGGAGATGAAGTCGACGCCCGTCTCGGCATATTCGCGCAGCGTCTTCTCGGTGATGCCGCCCGAAGCCTCGGTTTCATATTGTCCGTCAATGCGTTTCACGGCCTCGCGGAGTGTTGCAGTGTCGAAGTTATCGAGCATGATACGGTCCACGCCGCCATGGTCGAGCACGCGCTGCAACTCGTCGAGGTTGCGCACCTCAATCTCAATCCTTAGGTCTTTACCTTTGGCTTTCAGGTAGTCGCGAGTGCGGTCGATGGCGGCTTCGATGCCGCCGACGAAGTCGATATGGTTGTCCTTGAGCATCACCATGTCGTAGAGGCCGATGCGGTGGTTGGTGCCGCCGCCGCATTTGACGGCGTACTTCTCCAGCAGGCGCATATTGGGCGTCGTCTTGCGGGTGTCAAGGAGCTGGGTGTGCAATCCGTTGAGCATCTGTACCATGCGGTGGGTCTCAGTGGCAATGCCCGAGAGTCGCTGCATGAAGTTGAGGGCGGTGCGCTCGGCGGTGAGGATGGAACCCGAAGGCCCCTCGACGGTCATCACCACGTCGCCCTTCACGATGGTATTACCATCGTGCTTCAATAGGTTGACTTTCAAATTGCTGTCGACGAGCATGAAGACCCGTTCGCCCACTTCGGCACCGCAGAGGATGCCGTCTGCTTTGGCCACCATTTTGGCTGTGCCGGTGGCAGTTGGGGGAATGCAGGCGAGAGTGGAGTGGTCGCCGTCGCCGATGTCCTCGCGCAGGGCCATTTTGATGAGGGTGTCCAGATTGTCAATGTTCGTCATAATTGATTGATTCTATGATGTATAATATTACTTTCGGAGGGGCGGAATCCCACCCTTCCGAAATGCAAAGATACGTTTTTTTTTTCACGTGTACAAATATTGTTAAAATGGAGATTTTGGAATGTTAATTTTAACTTAAAATCCGGTAGCCGACACCCCAAAAAAAGCAAAAAATATTCTTGGCCATAACTTGCTGATAACTACCTATTAACTCCTTACCAACACCTAACCAACTCCTACCATGGTAGGAGTTGATAGGGGGATGGTAGGTAGATGGTAGGTAGATGGTAGGTAGATGGTAGGAGGGTGGGGGTAAGGGAATTCCCAATGCCAACTTTTTTTCTATTATATAAAAAAAATGCGTATATTTGCAATCTTAAACGTAATGGTGTAATGCTTCCATATAATTCTGTATCAAATAAAAACGGGAGTATATGGCACTAAAGAAATAGTATGCAGATAGCAATCTCGGGAAATATCGGAGCAGGAAAGACGGAACTGACCAAGCTTCTGTCGAAGCACTACGGCTACAAGGCCGTCCATGGTCCGTCTGAAGAGAATCCTTACCTCAACAGTTTCTATGAGGACATGCGGCGCTGGTCGTTCAACATGATGGTCCACTCATTGTATGCCAATGCCAAGCAGCTGGCTGAGCTGCAGGCTTCGGGCGAGAGTTTTATACGCGATCGCTCGCTCTATGACGACGCCTATGTCTTCGCCCCCAACCTCCAGAGCATGGGACTGATGACGACGCGTGACCTGACCACCTACACCAAACTCTTCGAGTTGACCTATTCGTTGCTGCCCAAGCCCGACCTGCTCATCTATGTCCGCGGCGATGTGCCGACACTTATCCGCCACATCCAGAAACGTGGCCGCGAGTATGAGAACAGCATCCGCCTTGACTACCTCACCAACCTTAATAACCGCTACGAGAACTGGGCCTCGACTTACGAGGGCAAGATTCTTGTGGTGGATACCGAGGAGCTCGACTTCGTGGAGAACCGCGAGGACCTGGGTTCGATTATCAACAAGATTGACGCTGAATTCAATAGTCTTTTCCAGCAATGAAGGTTCTGGCCGTTATTCCTGCACGTTACGCTTCGACGCGTTTCCCCGGCAAGCCGCTGGCCCTGCTGGGAGGCAAGCCCATCATCGACTATGCCTATACTGTGGCCGCCCACACGCCCGGCATCGCTGCCGCCGTGGTGGCTACCGACGACGAGCGCATCTTCTCTCATGTGAAAGAGACGTTCGGTGAGGGCAGCGTGATGATGACCTCCGACAGCCATCGCAGTGGTACCGACCGCTGTGGAGAAGTGGTTGCGGCACTTGAACGTCAGGGCTGTGGCTTCGACGTAGTGATCAACCTGCAGGGCGACGAGCCTTTCGTCACGGCCGCACAGCTGCAGTTGCTCGCCAGTTGTTTTGAAAATCCGCAGACCTCCATTGCCACCCTTAAGACCCGTATACGCTCGAAGGAAGAACTGTTTTCTCCCAACAACGTGAAGGTGGTGTGTGCCGCTACTGACAACGCTCTCTATTTCAGCCGTCAGGCTATACCGTTCCGTCGCGACGTGGAGGCCGGGAAGTGGCTCGACGAGGGCGAGTATTTCAAGCATGTGGGCATCTATGCCTTCCGCCCGGAGGTGCTGGCCAAGGTCTGTGTCATGCCACAGAGCGGTTTGGAAACCAGCGAGAAACTGGAACAATTGCGTTGGCTTGAAGCTGGCTATACCATCGCTGTGCGCGAGACGGCAGCGGCCAACATCGGTATCGACACCCCTGCCGACCTCGAGGCTGCCGAGTGTGAATTGAGAAAAATGAACGAAGAAAAACAATAACATCATGAATATAACCAATCTAATCGTTGAGTTGCTGCAACAGGGACAGAAAGTGGAACTGCCTGAAATCGGTACGTTTGACAGTGTGGAGCGTGCGCCCCACCACGACCCGGTGACACGCATCTACTATCCTGCCACCCGTAGCATTGTTTACAATGCTGCCACTACAGGCGACGAAAGCATCGTAAAAATCATCGCCCAGCGCGAGTGTGTGAACGAGGATGTGGCCCGTCAGATGTGGCGCAACTACCTCGATGCCCTCAAGGACAAGCTGAGTCATATCGGCGAGCACCGTCTGGAGGATTTGGGTTGCATCAAAAAGACCGGCGACAGCTATGGCTTTGAAATGGCTGAAGGTGTGGTCATCGAGGCTGGCAACAGCAATGAGACCCCGCTCGAGGAGGTGAAGACCTACGACCACAGCGACAGCGAGGACCCCTTCGCTCAGTTCGAGGAGGATTCTGCCCCCGCCTCTTCGCCAGCTCCCGCCCCTATTCCTGAACCTGAGCCTGAACCTGAACTTGCACCTGTTTCCGAACTCGAACCCGAACCCGAACCTATTCTCGAGCCCGAACCTGAACCCACACCTGAACCCGAACCTGAACCCACACCTGAGCCCGAACCAGAGCCAGAGGAGCCTTCGGTCAAGGAAGAATGGGATAAGGTTGTGAAGGAGCTCGAACCCGCTCCCGTTGAGCCCAAGAAAAAGAAACGCAGATGGCGCCTCTGGGTGCTGCTCCTGTTGCTGTTGGCTGCATTGGCTGCCGGTGGCTACTACTATTACACTCACTACTATAGCATGAAGGCCGAGGCGTCCGTCGCTCCCGTTGAGCCTGCCGCTCCAGTAAAACACCTCGACGTCCCTGCTGACAACGCTTTGACCTACAACCCCGACATGATTGAGTATGATGACCGCGAGATTGCCCGCAATGTTGAGGTGGTTTGCTTCAATATGTCAGAATATATCAGTGATTACCTTGCTTCGCGCAATTACGGAGTGGCCCGCGTGCCAATGGGTGACCGTGTGCGTCGGTATACGGAGGAACGTATGGGTCAGTTGCTTGGTCCCCGCTTCGCCGTGCAGCGTTTCATCCCTTACGATGACTATATCTACAACCATGCCGAATCGTGGTTGAAACGGAGTTATGCCAACGCAGCATGCCACATTGTTCAGGGCGAGTTGATGAATGCCGCTCTCCTTGATGGCATCTTGGGTCAGGTGATTGATGAGTTGGGCATTGAACCTAGCGAGCCTCAGCGCACCGCTGCCGAGGTTCAGCAGGTGAAAGATATTGAGCGTGCCGCTGTGGCCAAGAAGCAGAAAGACGACAAAGAGGCTGTAACGGTCAATGTCAACAAGAAAAGTAAGCAAGGTTTCGACATCATTGCCGGCTTTTATCTCAACAAGGCCACTGCCGCCAAACTCACCGCCCGTCTGCATGAGCAAGGCTGCGACGCTTATATCATCGAGAAGAACGACATGTACTATGTCTCGATGGGCAGCGCTCCGACCCGCACCAAGGCCGAGGCCCTCTACAACCACATCAAGAGCTGGTATGACGGTGATATCGTGATTAAAGAACTCTAAGCCGATGGGACACCATAAGCTACAACGGTTTGCCGAGAATCTCACATTCCCCAATCTTTTCCAGGTGGGTTTTGACCAGTTGGAGAAGGAGGGATTTGCCTTGAGGGGTAAGTGGCGTGAGCAGTTCGGTAACGACAATCCCATCACGCTGGAACTGGGTTGCGGCAAGGGTGATTACACCATCGCGCTGGCTCGCATCCATCCCGACCGCAACTACATTGGTGTCGACATTAAGGGGGCCCGTCTTTGGCGCGGGGCGAAGACCAGCAACGAGGAGCAGATGAAGAACGTGGCGTTCATCCGCACACGCATCGAGCTTATTGACCGCTTCTTTGCCGAAGGGGAGGTGAGCGAGATTTGGATTACCTTCTGCGACCCGCAGTTGAAGAAGCCTAACAAGCGCCTCACGTCGCCCCGCTTCCTCGACACCTACAGTTGTTTCCTCGCCCCCGGCAGCACAATGAACCTCAAGACCGACAGCCAGGAACTCTACGACTACACCCTCAACGAGGTGCTACCGACACGCAATGTCGAGGTGCTCTTCAGTACCAACGACCTCTACCACACAGACTACGACGGCGAAGCCAAGCTCACGCAAACCTTCTACGAGAAGATGTTCCTCGAGAAGGGAATGCCGATTACCTATATTCAATGGAAAACGAAATAACGATTACTCAAGCAATCAAACAATAAATCAATCAAACAATAAAACTAATCATTATGTCAGGACACAACAAATGGTCAAAGATTAAGAGAGCCAAAGGTGCAGCTGATGCCAAGCGCTCGAAACAGTGGAGTAACATTCTGAAGCAGGTCACCATCGCCGTGCGCGAAGGCGGTCCCGACCCCGACAGCAACCCCCGTTTGCGTCTGCTCGTGCAGAATGCCCGTGGCTGCAACATGCCCAAGGACACCCTGCAGCGTTCCATCAACAAGGCTAACGACAAGGATGCCGCCCAGATGCAGGAGCTTACCTTCGAGTGCCACGTGAGTCACGGTATCGCCCTCTTCATCGAGGCCCTCTCCGACAATAACAACCGCACCGTCGCCAACGTCAAAGCCATCATGAACAAGAACGGTGGCACCCTCGAAACCAATGGCAGCCTCGCTTTCCTCTTCACCCGCAAGGGTGTCTTTGTCATTCCCCGCAAGCCCGAGATGGACATTGAGGAACTCGAGATGGAACTCATCGACGGTGGCCTGGAAGAGATGGAGGCCGACGACGAGTACCTGACCCTCTACACCGCCTACGAGGACTTCGGTAACATGGTGAAGATGCTCGAGCAGAAAGGTATCGAGTGCGAGAGCGCCGAGCTCCAGCGCATCCCCAATACCCTGCGTCAGGTTGACACCGAGACCATCCGCAAGGTCATGAAGGTCATCGGCATCCTCGAGGAGGACGACGACGTGACCAACGTCTACCATGACATGGAGATTCCCGACGACTTCGAGGAAGAATAATGTCGAAATTGTTTTTAGTACCGACACCCGTTGGGAACCTCGGCGACATGACATTCCGTGGCGTCGAGGTTCTCAAGTCTGTCGACCTCATCCTCGCCGAGGACACCCGCACTTCCCGTGTGCTCCTGCAGCATTACGGCATCGAAACCCCGTTGCAGAGCTACCACATCTTCAACGAGCACCAGACGGTGGCGGGACTTGTCGAGCGACTGAAGAGCGGCACTACCATTGCCGTGGTCACCGACGCCGGCACTCCCGGCATCAGCGATCCGGGCTTCCTACTTGTCCGTGAGGCAGTGAAGGATGGTATTGAGGTGGAATGCCTGCCGGGTGCCACGGCCTTTGTGCCGGCACTTATCGATAGCGGTCTGCCGTGCGATCGTTTTGTCTTCCTCGGCTTCTTGCCGCATAAGAAAGGCCGCCAGACGGCCATACAAGCCCTTGCCGACGAGGAACGCACGATGATCATCTACGAGAGTCCGTACCGGTTGGTGAAGCTGCTAACCGAATTAGCGGCCGTAGTAGGTGAAGACCGTCAGGTCTCCGTGAGCCGCGAAATCAGCAAGCTCCACGCCGAGACCGCCCGTGGCATCCTCGCCGAAGTGCTGGCGCACTTCGCACAGGGGCAAGTGAAAGGCGAGATTGTCGTTATCCTTGCAGGCAAGCCCAGTTAACCCATTAACCCCATTTACCCCATCATGCCCATCGAAGTCTTCATCTTCCGCCTCGCTTGCGCCCTCATCGCCGGTATTATTATCGGCACACAGCGCGAGCTCAAGCAGCGCCAGGCCGGCCTCACCACCAACTCGCTGGTGGCTGTGGGGGCCTGTATATTTATATTGATAAGCGAGAGCGTCATCATGAGTGCCAAGTTGGCGGGCGGTCCGGTGAACAACGATAATCTCCGCGTCCTCTCGCAGGTGGTGACGGGCATCGGCTTCCTCGGCGCCGGCGTCATCATGAAGAACGGTCTCACCATCCACGGTCTCTCCTCCGCCGCCACCATCTGGTGCAGCGCCGCCGTGGGGTGCCTCTGTGGCTATGGCATGTGGCGCGAAGCACTTATCGCTGTCGCCGTGGTCATACTTATCAATTGGGGACTCAAGAGCATCGAGCTCTACATCAAGCGCCTCCGCCGCAGCAAACACAACGACAGCGACGACGAGGATATCGCCCGATAAATCTTATTTCACAGAAGGTTTAGGTACCCGTATAGGGAACCACGACCGCACTGGCTGGTCGAGGCCGAGCCCATTCATATAATTATATGTAGCCAGCCGCAAAGCCGCACCGACGGCCTCTATATCATAATCGAAGCCCGGTTCCCAATCTACCTCGTTGTTGCAGAAGGGGTTTGGTTCGAGGGTGACACGACGGGCACCATAGGTTTCCGGATTGAGGCCGCTGGGGGAATGACAGGTCATGGCGTAGCGGTGCCAGAAGGCGCTCTGGACGATGCCTTCGTCGAACATGCGGCGCACGGTCTCCAGGGCATCGACGCTCTCTTGAAGGGTTTCCGTGGGGAAGCCGTACATGAGGTAGGTGTGCACCATGATGCCGGCGTCGCGCAGGTGGCGGCAGGCCTCGACGGTCTGCTGGATGGTGACGCCTTTGTCTATCAGCTTGAGTAGGCGGTCGGAGGCTACCTCCAAGCCACCGCTGACAGCCACCATGCCGGCTTCGGCCAGCAGGTCGCACAGTTCGGCGGTGTAGGCTTTCTCAAAGCGTATGTTGCCCCAGAAGCTGACAGCTAGGCCACGGCGGAGTATCTCCTCGGCGACCTCACGCAGCAGCTTGGGTGGCAGGGCCTCGTCGACGAAGTGAAAGCCCGTGCGGTGGGTCTGCTCCATGATGCGCTCCATGTGGTCGACCACGGTGGTGGCCTTGGGGGCGCGGTAGTTGCCGATATAGTCGAGCGATGTGTCGCAGAAGGCGCAGCGGTGCCAGTAGCAGCCGTGGGCCATCACCATCTTGTTCCACCGTCCCTGGCTCCACAGACGGTGCATGGGGTTGGTCATTTCGGTTAGCGAGAGATATTTTTCTAATGGCAGGTCGCTGAAGTCGGGACAGTACTGGTCGGCCTCACGGCAACCATCAATGACTACTTTATCGCAAAACTCATAGATGCGTTTATCGCTCAGCTGTCGCCATTCTGTGTTGGGGAAGCCGCCGCCAATCTCGACGGTGGCCGATGTGTGGGCTTTGAGCCACTGACCACAGCGCAGGGCGCCGTAGAGGCACCCGGGGAAGGGGACAGTGAGGCACACCTTGTCGGGGCTGAACTCCGACACACAGTCGGCGAGTAGCGAGAGTATCATCCGGTCAATGACCGATGGTTCCTGATGCAGTTCGGCATAGAGGGGGTCGAAGGTGGGGGCGTCGTTGCTGAGGTATTCGGCGTAGCGCACGAGGTCGAAGTGGGGGTCAACGTGCTCCCTAATATAATCTGCTATGTCCTCGATGAAGAGGGTGGCGAGGTGCATGGCCTTGTCGGTGGTGCCGCTCACGCCGAAGCTCCATTCGAGGTTGTCCTCGTCCAGCTGCTCAAAACGCTTTCCTTCAGGTAGTAGCGAGCGATTGGCAATGCGGGGTCCAAGCGTGTCGTCCTGCCCGCGGAGGAAGCGTTTCACCGGCTCTATCAGCCGTGCCTGCTCTTCGAGGTCGATGCTTTCAAGAAAACTGCGGCTCAACACCCGGTCGGCCACCTCGATGCCGAGGTCCATTTGCCTCACCTCGTGTTCCTGTGCGAAATAAAATCCTTTCAGGTAAGCCGTGGCAGGGTAGGGGGTGTTCAATTGTGTGAGCGGCGGTGTGATGAGCAGTATTTTCATAGGCTATTGTCTTTCAAGAATAAACACTCGCAGTTCGTCGGGAGTGAAGGTGATGGTCAGGGGACGGCGCGTGGTGCGGCTTTGGATGCGGTATTCCAATCCCAGGCCCACTTCTGCCAGTGCCTGAATGAAATCGTTGCCCTCTGAGGCGGCAAGCATGGCCTCCAGGATGGGCAGTTTCACTTGCTCCTCCCGGCCCACGTTGCCCACCACGTCGATTTCGTCCATCAGACATTCTATGACCAGCACCTGCAGCGTTGGGTCGTAGGAGCAATGCTCCATTGTGCCGGTGCTTGACTGCATTGGCATGGGAAAGGTGCGGTCGATGCCCTGGGCCAGGTAGTTGCCAAGCCAGTTGATGTCGAGCGCAGGCTCTTCGCCAAGCAGCTGTGCTGGGGTGTAATCGAATGTGAATGTGTCTTTTGCTCCATCCTGAACAATGATGAAGCGGGCTGTAGTGCTGTCCATGCCGACAAATCGCATAAAATCTGCATCGGACACGATTTCGCTAGTGTGGACAGCCCAAACAATATAGGAATCGTCTTCGGGATCGAATGCTATTGACGAGTGCAGCGTCATGGTCCACAGGTGGTTGCAGTAGCTTATGCCAGTACATATCACGCTGTCTTCAAACCCGAAAGGTATTTTTTTCAATACTTCCACGACGTCGGAGTAGACATATACCGAGAAGGAACTCTTCAGACTCATAATGTAGCGCAGAGTGGCGTTGTCGAAATTCGTGATGTGTACCGAGGTGCTTCTGCCTGTGATAGTGCGTAGTACAACAGATGCCATCACGTCGTAGCCCAGATTGGCCACCATTTCGAATAAATCGCGCAGGCGGTTTGTGGCGTCGAACAGCGATGCCGCACGCAGATATTCGGAGTTCGAATCGAGGAAGGCTTTTGTACTGTCAGCAACGATGTAGGTGAGGTCGATGGAAATCCTTTTATCGTTTATGTCATTGTATTTTAGTGCGGGATTGAATCCTGAGGCACCGATTTTCTGCCAGTCTTTCAGCCATGCGTCGAGAGTCTCTTTCATGTCGCGCCGCTCCTTGGCGCTGAGTTCGGGCAACGTCGGCAGTTCGCAGCCGTCGGGCACCTGTGCCCCTGCACCAAGGGTGAGGGTGGCCAGCAATAGTATGGTTAAAATCTTTTTCATCTTATAATGATAAGATAACGCAAAAAATAAAAAATCTCTACATCGCCCTCTTTGTTTTAAGTATTTTTAACAAATAGGAATTAACTGGCCACCGCCCTGCCACTAACCACGTATTATCACCCTGTCAACTCCCTACCAACACCCTATCAACTCCTACCATGGTAGGAGTTGGTAAGGCGTTCGTAGGTAGATGGTATTGATTTTGTGATTATTGTGTAGAAGGTGTTTTTTAGGCTGTTTTTGCCCCGGTTTTGTTAAAAAACGGGCAAAAAAATACCCCGGCAACGGTCGCTGCCGGGGTTGTGTTTAGGGATTTTTAACACTTATTTCTTTTTGCCTTTTTTGGTATTGGCGTTTTTGTCCTCGATGCCGAGTTTGGCCTTGATGGCGGCTGGGATGGCGTCTTTATGCACCACGATGTTGATGGTTTTGTAGCGGACAAAAGCCTTGCTGCAGAAGAAGTTGCCGCCGAACTCGCCGTTGTACTGGCCCCAGCTGTTCTTCACCATGTAGTACTCGTTGCCCATCTGGTCTTTGGCCTTGCCGTAGATAAGCATGCCGTGGTCGTCGGTGGTCTCCCAGTTGTCGTAGCCCTGTTGGCGCTCTTCCTGGGTCACCCAGCGCTGGGGAGTGGGGTGCTTGGCGGCCTCATCGGCGATGTCACCGGCTTTCATGCCGCTCCATTTGGCCTGGTCGCTGCCGACACCGCTCTTGGGAGCCTCGGTGGCGGGCAGGACGGCGAAGCCCTTACGACTGTAGCGGAAGCCAGTCTCGCTGACGTCGCTGCCCCAGGCAACGGTGTAGCCGTTGTCGATGGCATAGTCGAAGACCTCCATGAACTCATCAATGGGGAGGTTGTAGCTCTTGGCCCAGCGCCAGTTGTCCTGGATTTCGATGACGAACTGGTCGTAGAAGGGATGATGGTTGAAGCTGGTGAGGGAGACATAGTCGTCGGGGTTCAGACCGAGGCTCTCGGCGAAGCTCTTCGGGGTGTACTCCTTGCCTTTATAGTTGAATTTCTCGGGGATGGGGCCGAGGTAGGTGGCGTGGACGGCTTCGATGGCTTTCAGCCAGAGGGGCTGGCCGTCGGGGCTCATCTGGAGTTTTTTCAGCTTGCCTTTGGCAATGGCCTCGACCATGACATCGGTGAGGGCGCTGAGTTCGGTGTGGTTGCTGAGAGTGTCGCCATACATCTTGCCGGCGGGCATCACCTCGTCGGGCACCATGCCGTAGTTGCGGAGGCAGAAAATCACGTCGTTGAAGGCGCCGCCTTGGGAGAAGGAGACGTCACCATGGGTGCGGACAGCGGCCACGGCGCGGTCGTTGTAGGTCTTCTCGATGACATACATTTCGCTCAGGTCGTACTCGCCTTTGCCCATGCGGAGCAGCTCGCTCTCGAGGAAGGCGAGACCGCTGTAGCTCCAGCAGGTGCCGGCGTTGTTCTGGTTCTTGACGGAGGTGATGGGCAACACTTTGACGGTGTCAAACTTGTAGCCCTCTTCCTCTTCTTTTTTCTCTTCCTGTGCGAAGACGGCGCTGGTGCAGATGGCCATGGCGCCAAGGAATAAAAATGCTTTCTTCATCTGTTTTATTGTTAATTTTGTTACTAAATTTACGCATAAAATGCGGTGCAAAGATACGACTTTTTTTTGAATTGTCGATAAAAAAATATTTTTTGATTTTAGTTTCCCGCATTCCGAATTTCTTCGTATCTTTGCATTTTGAATTATTAAATATAAAATGCGCAGACTATTCATACTATTGCTTTTAATGTTGGCGGGCGTCGTGCAGGCGCAACAGCTGGAGAAGACCCGTCTGCTGCTCATCATGGACTGCTCCAATTCCATGTGGGACCACTGGCAGAGCAACTCCAAGATCAAGGTGACGCAGCAGGTGCTGCTATCCTTTTTGGACTCCATCTCCAAGCAGCATGATGTCGACGTGGCGCTGCGAGTCTTCGGCCACCTCAACAAAGAACAGTTCGGCACACGCCTCGAAGTGCCCTTCGGGAGCGACAATATTTACCGTCTGCAGAGCAAAATCAAAACCCTCGTGCCGCAGGGTGGATGTACCGCTGCGGCGGCACTGACCGACGCTTTGTCTGACTTTCCCGCCACTGGCTCAAGCCGCAACCTGATACTCATCATCACCGACGGCATGGACGACTGCGACGCCGAGATATGCGACGTGGCACGTCAGGTGCAGCTCAGCGGCGTGGTGGTGCAGACCTTCGTGCTCGGCATCGGCAATAGGGCTTTCAGTCATGCTTCATGCGCCGGCAGCGTCTTCCCCGTGGTCAACGAGGAGGAGTTCTCCAAGACACTCTACGACATCTTCCGCCTCAGCGGACACAAGGCCAAGGTGGTTCTTAACATGGTCGACGCTACGGGCGTGCTCTACGAGACCGAGCACCCCGTGGCCTTCTACGACCACCGCACCGGCGTCATACGCCACAGCACCATCTACAGCGTGGACAGCAAGCTGAAGCCCGACACGTTGCTGATGGACCCGCTGGTGACCTACGACATGGCAGTCTTCACCCATCCGCCGCTGCGCCGCGAGGCCATGCAGTTCAGCATCGACCGTCCGAACAGCGTCGACATCACCGTCAGCGAAGGCACCCTCAAGGTGCAGTACAGCGGCCAGCGTCCGCAGTGGCAACAGACCGCCGTCGACGTGATAGTGCGCCGTGCCGGCAGCGGCGAGCGTGTGGCTGCACAGGAGGTCGGCGAGACAGGCCAATATCTCGCCGGACGCTATGACGTGGAGGTGCAGACCCTGCCCGTCACCACCCTGCGCGGCGTCGAGGTGCGCGGCAACGCCGCCACCGAGCTTTCGGTGCCCATGCCCGGCATGCTGGTGCTGTCGAAACCTAAAGGTATCACCACCGGTGCCATCTTTAGGTTGCGTGACGGTCAAGTGGAGTTCGCCACCGACCTCAACCCCAGCACCGCCGGCGAGCGCCTCCTGCTCCAGCCCGGCCAATACGAAGTCGTCCTCCACCCCCAGACTGCCACCAAATACGACAAAGTCCAGACCAAACGCTTTGTTATAGAAAGCTCGCAAACCACAAAGATACAGTTTTAACTTATGAAAGCAAAAACCATACGCAGAATTATAGGCATCACAGCATTAGTGCTGTGGGCGGTAGCGATTTCTTCATTATTCTTGGGTGAGGATGTTAGAATGGCATATCACCTTGATGGGTGGGTCTTCGGGATTGCGTTTGTGCTCACCCCAATCTATGCTGTCATGCTGACTATCCACATTGGCAGAGGCAAGCATTGGTTGATAAAGGTTGCGGCATGGATTGGCTGTGCCATCGTTCTTTATGTCTGTGGGGTGATGCTTTTCGTCTCGACAATGTTCTCCGACCATAGGGCTTGGAGCAATAAAGACTATGTGGTATACGCTGAGTCCAAGGGTTGGATTGACCCTAATGACCTTGTGCTCTACCGACGTGAGGGGTTTATAGACAGGAAGATGTACCGTTTGCGATGCGAGGGCTGGAGAGATTGCCGCGAGGAAATGAAATACACAATGTTTGACACGCTGGACTTGATTAAAGAAGAAATCACTTATACCTTATTTTCCGAGAACGACAGTATTTGCTACGATACCATCTTCTATCGCCTGAGTGATGGACATCGGTATAGCCAAGACAAAAATGATTCGCTCATGTCGTTAATCAAGTAACTGACTATGGACAACAAGGACTTTATACGGCAGGATAACAACTACAGGACGTTGAAGGCGTTCCGCAAGGCGGAGTGCGTCTATGACGTGACCTATTATTTTGCCAATAAGTTCCTGCAGAAAGGCGACCGCACCATTGACCAGATGGTGCAGGCGGCGAGAAGTGGCAAGCAGAACCTGGCAGAGGGTAATATCGACGGGGTAACCTCAAAAGAGATGGAGATTCGCCTGACCAACGTCAATCGCGCCTCGCTACACGAGCTGCTGCTCGATTATGAGGACTACCTGCGAGTGCGTGGCTTGGAACAGTGGCCTTACGACGACCCGCGCTGTGTGCAGACGCGCGAGTTCTGTAAACGGCACCTTGACTCGGCGGTGTACCGCGAGAAGATAAAAGACCGCTCCGACGAGACCATAGCTAATATCGCCATCACGCTGATACACCAGTGTGATGTGCTGATAAAAGGGCTGATAGAATGGCAGAAGAAGAACTTCCTCGAGAACGGAGGGATAAAAGAGGAGATGTACAGGGCGAGGAAGGCATATAGAGATAGCCATGGGTTTAATGGGCAGAATGGGCAAAATGGGTTTAATGGGTCTAATGGGCAATTTGGGCAGCGATAATCATACCGCCCATTGAACCCATTAAGCCCATTAACCCCATGACCCATCAAACCCATTAACCCCACCAAAAAGACAACAAACAAAAAACAACAATAACAATGACCCACTACGAAAAACAATCAAGCAAAGAGTTGCGCGCCGGCATGGGCGAAGGCCTTGTCGAGGCTGGCCGCAAGAATGAGAATGTCGTCGCCCTGAGCGCCGACGTGAAAGGCAGCGTCAAGATGGACGGCTTCGCCAAGGAGTTCCCCGAGCGCTTCATCCAGTGCGGCATCGCCGAGGCCAACATGGTCGGCATCGCCGCCGGCCTGAGCCTCTGCGGCAAGGTGCCCTTCATCGGGGGCTTCGCCGAGTTCGTCACCGGTCGCGTCTACGACCAGATCCGCCAGGTGGTCTGCTACTCGAACAAGAACGTCAAGATCTGCGGCTCGCACGCCGGCATCTCGCTCGGCGAGGACGGCGCCACGCACCAGACGATGGAGGACATCGCCCTGATGAAGGTGCTGCCCAACATGACCGTGCTCGTGCCCGCCGACTTCAACCAGGCCAAGGCCGCCACACTGGCAGCCGCCGAGCACGTCGGGCCCATCTATCTCCGCCTCGGCCGCTCCAAGATGCCCTGCTTCCTGCCCGAAGGTGAGAAGTTTGAAATCGGCAAGGCCCAGCTCCTGAGCGAGGGCACCGACGTGACCCTCTTCGCCTGCGGCCACCTTGTGTGGGAAGCCCTGCAGGCCGCCGAGATGCTCGAGAAGGTCGGCATCAGCTGCGAAGTCATCAACATCCACACCATCAAACCGCTCGACGTGGAGGCCATCGTGGCCAGCGCCAAGAAGACCGGCGCCGTCGTCACCTGCGAGGAGCACCTCTTCAACGGCGGCCTCGGCGACAGCATCGCCCAGACCCTCGCCCTCCACTGCCCCACGCCCATGGAGTATGTGGCGGTGGATGACAAGTTCGGCGAGAGCGGCACCCCTGACGAGATGCTCACCAACTACCATCTTCGCGCCGCCGACATCATGGCCAAGGTCTATGCCGTCCTCCAGCGCAAGCCCGGCGCCCCTAAGCAGCGTTATTGCCAGAGCTGCGGCATGCCCCTCAGCGACGAGGTAGTGAGCGACAATCCCGACTACTGCAAGTATTGCTTCGCCGACGGCCACTTCACCGCCGACTGCACCATGGAGCAGATGATAGACTTCTGCGTCCAGTACGTCGACGAGTTCAACAAGAACACCGGCCAGCACCTCACCGCCGACGAGTACCGCGAGCAACTCCGCCAGTACTTCCCCCAGCTCAAGCGCTGGCAGAAATAGCTGGCAGAAATAATAGTATGCGGTCACAAAATGTGACCGCATACTGAATAATAAAGAGATATGAACGCCGAATCTATCATGCCAAACGCTCAACCTGATACTATCAAGGAGGTCATCTACGAGATTCGTGGTCAGAAGGTGATGCTCGATAGCGACCTTGCCGAAATGTATGAGGTTGAGGTATCTCAACTTAAACGTCAGGTGCGTCGTAATATTGACCGCTTCCCTAAAGACTTCATGTTTGAACTAGCCCCCGAAGAGGTTGCATCTTTAAGGTGCCAAAATGGCATCATAAAGACTGGTCGTGGACAACACAGCAAATATGCTCCATTTGCATTCACCGAAGAAGGGGTTGCCATGCTTTCCGGTTTACTCCGCAGCAAAGTTGCCATTCAGGTTAACATTAATATTATGCGTGCTTTTGTGGCTGTACGGCAGGCTGTGGCTGCATTGCAGACATCGGAGCTGCACTACGAGCAACTCTCGCATAAGGTCGACCAGTTGAATGCTTATGTGGAAGAGATACTGCATGACCAGAACGACATCAACGAGCAGCAGGAACAGACCAACCTGGAGATTGCTGTGCAGATTGAAGCCATCAACAACGCTCTCGACCAGCTCCGCGACAAAAAGGCCCAGCCGCGTACACCTATTGGCTTCAAGACGAAGAAACAATAAACACCGTCACACGATGAAGAAAATATTGTTAGTATGCGCTGCAATATTCGCCCTCGTCGCAATGACCGGATGCAAAAGCGGCACTGCAAACGAGGAGACAACCGACACTTCCGTGGCCGACAGCAGCAACTTCTATATTTGGATAAACAACGGGAACGAAAGAGTGCAAGTGCCAGCCTCGGACATCCATAAATCAAACGCCAACGGACTTTTTCGAGTTAAAGTGAACGGCAAATTCGGATTCGCAGATTCAACCATGTCGGTGGTGATACCATGTGAATATGACGACATGCTCGATTTCTGTGGCTTTTTGTGCGGAGTGTGTGTTGGGGACAAATGGGGTTTTATCGACACATTAGGTAAGATGGTTCATGAGCCGAAGTTTGATTGGGTGTCAAGCTTCAATGAGAGAAAGGCTGCTGTGTTTTTTAAGGGCGACACACTTTACATGTGGGAGAATGGAGAGTATTTAGATACCAGTTATTATTTTTCATTATAACTGGCAATTCGTATAATGTCTAACAAATTATCATAATTAATATAGGCCTACCCAACCAAATTCCCTGCACCTCCGTCGGGGGCTTCGGAGAGGCTCTTAGGCAAGAGGAGGAGAAAAGGTATATATTTTTAGTATAAAAACCTATACATTTTTATGGTAAAAAGGTATATATTTTTTAGGTAAAAACCTATACATTTTTTGAGTAGAAAGATATGCATTTTTTAGAGAGTTGATTAACAGGCACCGGAAAGGAACAGCACTATGGCAAAAACGAAATGGCGCAGCCGCGAATACAAACCCTCGGCCAAACAGGGCGGCATCCACT
>ONLW01000012.1 GCA_900318835.1 uncultured Bacteroidales bacterium | reverse complement strand
CAACGCCATAGTCTGCGACCAGTTCAGCTGGTACGGCACAACCTACACGGCTTCCACCGAGCCTACACATGACTTTACCAACGTTGTCGGCTGCGACAGTACTGTCACCCTGCACCTGACCGTCAACTACAGCAATGAGGGCGACACCACTGCCGTAAAGTGCGACCAGTTCAGCTGGTACGGCACAACCTACACGGCTTCCACCGAACCGACACATGGCTTTACCAACGTTGTCGGCTGCGACAGCACGGTAACCCTGCATCTGACCGTCAACTATCAGAACACCGGCGATACCAACGCCGTAGTCTGCGACCAGTTCAGCTGGTACGGTACAACCTATACAGCCTCCGCCGAGCCTACACACGGCTTCACCAACGCCGCTGGCTGCGACAGTACTGTCACCCTGCACCTGACCATCAACTACAGCAATGAGGGCGACACCACGGCCGTAAAGTGCGACCAGTTCAGCTGGTACGGCACAACCCACACGGCTTCTGCCGAACCGACACATGACTTCACCAACGCCGTCGGCTGCGACAGCACCGTCACCCTGCACCTGACCATCAACCACAGCAACACCGGTGACACCAACGCTATAGTATGCGACCAGTTCAGCTGGTACGGCACCGACTATACAGCCTCCGCCGAGCCGACACACAGCTTTACCAACGTTGTCGGCTGCGACAGCACGGTAACGCTGCACCTGACCGTCAACCACAGCAACACCGGCGACACTGTTGCCGTTGCTTACGAGCCCTTCACGTGGTACGAGCACGCAGCGATGGCCGGCACGCAGGATGTGCAGCATGTTTTCGCCAACCAGTGGGGCTGCGACAGCACCGTGACGCTGCATCTGCGCTACGCCCTCTTCAATACCGACTGGACGGGCCTGACCAGTGTCGTCTACAACGCCTCGGAGCAGTATCCCCTCGGCGCCACCTATGTCGACGACACAGGCCGCACACAGCAGGTGACGCTGACCTACCATCCCTCTGCCCCTGTGGCCGTCGGCACCTATACCGTCACGGCGCACCCCGTGCTTCCGGTTGACTCGTTGGTCGGCAATAGCATCACGCTGACCATCCAGCCCGCCACGGTCACGGTGAGCGGTGCCGTGGTGGAGACTGCCAAGTTCGCCGACGGCACCACCGATGCGGTGGTCCTCACCCCCGGTACCCTCAATGGCGTCCAGGGCAGCGACCTCCTGACCCATGGCACCACGGCCGCCTTCAGCGACACTGCGGTGGGTGAGGGCAAGACCATCACCTTGAACTACGCGCTCAACGGCACTGCCGCCACGCTGAACAACTACATCCTTGCTCCCGCCACGGAGGTGTACTCTACTGACGGTGTCATCGTCGAGCCTATCGTCGAGGACGGGGAGGAGGGCTTCGAGGTGGCCGCCTACGGCTACTGCGTGGGCAACGGCGCCATCGGCTACCAGCTGACTTCGGGCAGCCCCGACCAGTACAAGATAGACTTTGCCGACAGCCGCTTCACCGACCTCGGCTGGACCTACCTGGCCGCTCCGGGAGCCAAGGGCAGCATCGCCATCGACGTGCCTGCCGACCTGCCCACGGGCGACTACAGCGCCACGGTGACCTTCCGCGACAGCCGCTACCCGTGGCTGGAAAGCGCTCCCGTCAGCATCACCTTCCACGTCAACCTTCCCGAGACCTATGTCGTGGCACTCTTCGACAACGTCATCGCGCTGGTGGACACCTGCGGCTGCTTCAGCGACATCCAGTGGTACCACCGCTCCAATGCCTCGGAGCAGTGGCAGGCCATTCCTGGCGCCACGGGCTACTACTACCGCGAGGAGGGCGGCCTGACGGGCGAATACTTCGTCAAGGCCAGGATGAACGGCGTGGAGACCTACACCTGCCCGCAGGGTGATGTGACGACCCTCTACGGCGACGAAGGAGAGACCGCCGTCAGCGCCTGGCCCAACCCGACGAGCGCGACACTCAACATCACTGTCGAAGGATCGAAAGCCGCCACCCACACGCTGAGGGTCATCAGCACCGTGGGCGTGGAAATGGAGCGCCGCACCTTCGAAGGCACTAGCGCCACGGTGGACATGAGCCGCTACGCCCGCGGCAACTACATGGTGAGTGTCGACGGCATGGTGGTGAGAGTGATCAGAAACTAAAATCAAGCAGTTAAGACAATACCGAATCATGAAACATATAATGACAATAATCGCCGTTGCGGGGCTGACACTGGGAGTGCAGGCCCAGCGGCATGAGAACCATGTGGGAGTGAACCTCGGCGGAGGATTGAACACGATGACCTGCGGTCCCGTGCAGGGGAGCCAGAGCCTCGGCTGGGGCTTCGACGCCGGGCTGCGCTACACCCATTTCTTCAACGAACGCTTCGGTCTGGGCCTGGGTGTCCACTACACCCGTGCCAACGCCCACACTACGTATGACTTCAGCGAGACAAGCACCGGCCTCACCCATGCCAGCAACACCCATGTGCGCTACAACCTGACCGCCAGATTCGACGGCTGGGAGGAGCGTCAGACCGTCGATGTGATAGGCATCCCCGTGGAGGCCTTCTACCGGGTGGCGCTGGACGGCAGGTGGAACCTCATCGGCGGCATGGGCGTGCAGCTCGACCTGCCGGTCAGTGGCAGCTATGGCGCCGGCGAAGGCAGGTACAGCACCAGCGGCACCTTCCAAGCCCTGGGCTCCTATGTCGTCAGCGACATGCCGGAGCACGGCTTCAGCACCTACGACGCCACCCACGACGCGAAGATGGACAACCTGGCCACGGTGGTCAGCCTCATTGCCGACCTGGGGGTGCGCTACGCGCTGAACGGCAGTTGGGGCCTTTACTTCGGACTCTACGGCAGCTATGGCCTCACCGACATGCTGGGAGAGCAGCGCGACAACGCACTGCTGACCCTCAACCCTGCCGATGCCTCGAAAATCGACTACAACGGCACCTATGCCTCGAACGAGATTACGGCGCTGCACCTGCTGCGTGCCGGTGTCAGGGTGGGGGTGGACTTCGGATGGCCTGCCGTCAAGCTGCCCGGGGAGGAGCCCCTGCTGATGCCCGCCGACAACCGGCTGGCGGAAGAACAGGCGGCCTGCGAAGCCGTCGACCGTGAGATTGCCGCCGAAAGAACCAGACACCGCGAGGTGGAGAAAGAGATGAACGCCCGCCGCAAGGAGATTGCCGACAGGGGCATCTTCATGTACCCGTATGTGGCAGTGGATGTGGCCGACTACCGGAGGCCTGCCCCGGAGGGCAACGACTATGCCGCGCGCCTGGACGCCGCCTGTGCCACCCGCAGGAACGCCGAAGCGGCCCTCTTCGCCGAGCGTGCCTCGCGTGAGCGCGCCGAGTCGGAACTCCGCGTCTGCCGCCTCGTCCTCCTCTACCTCTCCCGTAATGTCGACGGACGCTAAGCGCCAACACCCTATACTCATCCTGTCAACCACTACCATGGTAGAGGCTGACAGGATGAGTATTTGGCCTTTATAATATTTGTCTGTTTGCTTGGATTAAAGCAAACGGGTTAAAGAAAGCTGAAGTATTCTAAAATAGATGTGATATGAATTTTCTTCAAAGACTATGGTACTCCACTTATGAATTAGTAACAAATAGGTCGAGCTATAGTGATACACCACATGCTGGTGTTGCGTTAGTTTTCATCCTCGAGAGAAATTTAAGGAAGAAGATGAGAAAACGAGAATTTTGGGTTACTACATTGATTATATGGATTCTTTTAATAGGTACTTCTGTTTGGAGAATGTATTTGGGATAATATTTACAGTAGGACAGGGGACAGAATATGGAGTGAACCCTAAAAGCTGGATACAACTTTGATGTTCACTCCAGTCCCTCCCCAGACGAAAAGGCTAAATGAAAACAATTCCTAATTGGATTATCTAGCAGTGCACTCTAAATCCGGTAACGAACAGAGGATATGGACCACCGCTTTTGGAGGCAATTCATCAAAGGTTGTTTTCTCTAGAAACGCTACTGTTGTTTAATATTTGTTAAGTTAATTTTAGGGCACTAAAGTCCCAACGGGCACCCGCCTCCACGGCAGGTGCCCGTTTCCCTATATGACTTGCTGTGTATGATAGCGATGAACTCCTTGCCGACTCCTTACCAACTCCTAACCAACTCCTACCACAGTAAGTGTTGATAGGGTTGTGATAGAGTGTTTTTGTTTAACGGTTGTTAACATTATGGGTGGAGAAACAGGGGACTGGCACCTGTCCCGACAAAAAGGCCAAATGTAATCACCCAATAGATATTCTCTGTCAGCACATAAGGCCGCATGACCAAACGAGGTTGTTCCCTTTTTGGGGAGATGAAGACGAGTGAGAGAAAAAAATTTTGCCATATCGTTCAATTTTCGTATTTTTGCACTTTCAATTAAATAGATAAAAAAGTAACAATTTAAATCTAAGTAGCTATGAGTCAGATTATAGGAATCAAGGGCCGTCAGATTCTCGACAGTCGCGGAAACCCCACAGTTGAAGTCGATGTGTATACCGACCAGGGTGCCATGGGTCGCGCTGCCGTTCCGAGCGGTGCCTCGACGGGTGTGCACGAAGCCTGTGAGCTTCGCGACGGTGACAAGAGTATGTTCCTCGGCAAGAGTGTGTTGCAGGCTGTGAACAATGTCAACACTGTGTTGAACGATGAGCTTCAGGGCATGTTCGTGAGCGAGCAGAAAGCCCTCGACATGAAGATGATTGAGCTTGACGGCACAGAGAACAAGAGCCGTCTGGGCGCCAACGCCATTCTCGGCGTTTCGCTGGCTGCCGCCAAGGCTGCCGCTCAGGAGACCGGCCAGGAGCTCTACCGCTACCTCGGTGGTGTGGGCGGCTACACCCTCCCCATCCCCATGATGAACATCCTCAATGGAGGTTCGCATGCCGACAACAGCATTGATTTCCAGGAGTTCATGATTATGCCTGTGGGCGCCCCCACGTTCAGCGAAGCCCTGCGCATGGGTGCCGAGGTGTTCCACAACCTCCGCTCGGTGTTGAAGGCCAAAGGTCTGAGCACCAATGTGGGTGACGAGGGCGGCTTCGCTCCCAACCTGGGCAGCAACGAGGAGGCTTTGACTGCCATCCTGCAGGCCATCGAGAAGGCTGGCTATCGTCCAGGTGAGGACGTCTACATCGGCCTCGATGCTGCCGCTTCGGAGTTCTACAATGCCGACGAGAACATGTACGAGCTCAAGTGGAGCACCGGAGACAAGCTGACTCCCTCTCAGATGAGTGACTTCTGGAAAGACTGGGTCAACCGCTATCCTATCCTCTCGATTGAGGATGGTATGGCCGAGGACGACTGGGACGGCTGGAAGCTGCATACCGACAGCATCGGCGACCGCTGCCAGCTGGTGGGCGATGACCTGTTCGTTACCAACGTTTCGCGTCTGAAGATGGGCCTTGAGAAGAAGGTGGCTAACTCCATCCTTATCAAGCTCAACCAGATTGGTACCCTTACCGAGACCATCGACGCCGTGAACCTGGCTATGCGCAACAACATGACCGCCATCATCAGCCACCGCAGTGGAGAGACCGAGGACACGACTATCGCTGACCTCGTGGTGGCCATGAACGCAGGTTTGATCAAGACCGGTTCGGCTTCCCGTACCGACCGCATCTGCAAGTACAACCAGCTGATGCGCATTGAGGAGAGCCTCGGCGACCAGGCCTACTATCTGGGCAAGGACTTCAAGTTCCTGAAGAAATAGTTTCGAGAATGTTGAGGTAATTCTGATAGCGCTCCGCGCTGACAAGGCCGTCATCGACGGCCTTTTTTATTGCGCAGCCGGGCTCGTGGCGGTGGGTGCAGTTGGCGAAGTGGCAGTCGTGGAGTCGGGCGCGCATTTCGGGAAAGAAATGAGAGAGTTCCTGGGCGGAGAAGTCGACCATGCCGAATTCCTTGATGCCGGGGGTGTCGATGAGATTGCAAGATTGCAAGATTGCATGATTGCATGAAAGCTGGATGGGAAAGATTTCAGCGAAGGTGGTGGTGTGTTTGCCCTTGAGGCTCCAGTCGGAAATTTGGCCCACTTTGAGGCTCAGGTCTGGGCTGAGGGCGTTGAGAAGGGCGCTCT
Source organism: uncultured Bacteroidales bacterium (assembly GCA_900318835.1). Taxonomy (GTDB): domain Bacteria; phylum Bacteroidota; class Bacteroidia; order Bacteroidales; family P3; genus Colimorpha. Next base: position 63,086 of record ONLW01000012.1, on the reverse strand, counting down.
TGCCCACGCCGCTGTGGCCGGAGAAGAGGACGGTTTTGCCGACAATCATTTCTTTCAGGCTTTCGAGGCCAGTACTTTTCAGTGCCGACACTTCCAAAACGGGGTATCCGGCGCCCGCGTAGATGGATTTCATCTCTTTATGTATCTCCCACAGTTCGTCGTTATAAAGGTCCACCTTGTTGAAGATGATGGCGGCGGGGATGTGGTAGGCTTCGGCGGTGACCAGTAGGCGGTCGATGAAGCCCGTGGAGGTGCGGGGTAGGCCGAGGGTGGCCACGATGCAGAGGAGGTCGATGTTGGCAGCGATGACGTGGGTCTGTTTGGAGAGCTTGGTGGCACGGCGGACGATGTAGTTGCGGCGGTCGTGGACGTCTGTGATGACGCCGGTGCCGTCATCTTGGAGCTCAAAATCGACGATGTCGCCAACGGCCACGGGGTTGGTCTGCTTGTTGCCACGTAGGCGGTAGTTGCCGCGCAGGCGGCAGTCGATAAAGGTGAGAGGTGAGAGGTGAGAGGTGAGGGGTATTTCGTTTTCACCATTCACCTTTAAGCTTTCACCTTGTAGCACGCGGTACCAGCTGCCGGTGGTTCGTATGACTAATCCTTCTTGCATAGCTTAGAGAATGCAAAAGTACGAATTTTTTTTCAATTGGCAAAAAATGTGTATTTTTGCAGCTAATTTATGAAACGACTCTGGGTACTCATGGTATTGATGTCGACGCTGTTAACGGTGTCGTCGCAGCCCTTTTGGAACAACCTCGAGGTCTATCGTCTCAACAAGGTGCAGCCTCATGACCGCATTATTCCCGACGGTGACCGCTGGCGCATGAACCTTAACGGCACCTGGCGTTTCCGCTCTTTTGACAACCCTTCCCAGGCCATACTCAACCCCTCTCAATGGGATACTATCCGTGTGCCGGGCAATGTGGAGTTGCAGGGTTATGGTATACCGGTGTATGTCAACATGAAGAACGAGTTCTCCAGCAATCCTCCTTATGCCCCCACCGACTATAATCCTACTTATGTTTACGCCCATTCGTTCGACATCCCTGAACACTGGCAGGGTCGCCGAACGATAATAAAGTTCGGTGCCGTCAAGTCGGCCATGTATCTCTATGTCAATGGCCGTGAGGTGGGCTACAGCGAGGATTCGAAGACCCCTGCCGAGTGGGATATCACCAAGTATGTCCGTGAGGGGAGGAATGACCTCAAGGTGAAGGTGCTGCGGTGGTGCGACGGAAACTACCTCGAGTGCCAAGATATGTGGCGCATGAGTGGCATCACGCGCGACGTGGAACTTTACTCCGTGCCACGTACCTACATTACAGACATAAAGGTAATCGCCGACATTGATACCAACAACTGGACGACAGGCCTGCTGGACGTGATGGTCGACCTCAACCACGAGGTCAGTGGTGGATGTATCGAGATGGCTTTCAAAGGTAGGCAGATGAGATTCATGCTGAGGAACCACGACTGGTTTGCTGCTTTCCAGTTGAGGATTCCCGATATCCAGCCATGGAGCGACAGTACCCCGGAACTTTACAATCTTACTATACGCCTTTTCGATGCTGTAGGCCATGAGACAGAGAGTGTCACCAAGAGCATAGGCTTCCGCCATGTCGACATCCGCAACGGTCAGCTGTGCCTCAACGGGAAACCCATGGAGATACGTGGTGTCAACAGGCATGAGCACTCCATGTATGGCGGCCATTATATTACCCCCGACGAGATGCGGCAGGATATTGTCCTGATGAAAGAGATGGGCATCAATGCCGTGCGCACCAGCCACTACCCCAACGATGAACTGTGGTATGACCTCTGCGACTCAGCCGGCATCTATGTCTGGGACGAGGCCAATGTGGAGAGTCATGCTCAGGGATATGGCGAGGGTTCGCTGGCCAAGAAGAAAGAGTGGCTCAACCCTATCCTCGACCGCATCTACAACATGTACCGTCGTGACCGCAACCATCCCTGTGTCATTGCCTGGAGCCTCGGCAACGAGTGCGGCAACGGCTACTGCATGGAGGAGGCCTACCGTTTCCTCAAGGGCAAAGACAATACACGCCCCGTGGTCTACGAGCGTGCTGAACTAGACCGTAATACCGATATCGTCAGTATCATGTATCCCTCGGTGGAATTCCTTTCGGAGTATGCCCGTAACCCCAAGAATAAGCGCCCATATATCATGGCAGAATACTGCCACGCCATGGGCAACAGCATGGGTGGTCTCAAGGACTACTGGGATACCATCGACAAATATCCCCAGCTGCAGGGCGGTTTCATCTGGGATTGGATTGATCAAGCCTTTCTCAAAGATGGCTATTGGGCAGCAGGAGGAGATTTGGGTGAACTGCCGGGCATTAAAGATGACGATGCCTTCTGTGCCAACGGTATCCTTGCCGCCGACCGCACGCCGCATCCCCATGCCGCCGAGGTGGAGGCTGTCTACACCCGTGGAAGACATAATATTATTGTCCCCATGCCGGTGGTCGACTATAAGTATCCTCAGCTCAAATATGACATCCGTACCACCAAGACCAAGCAAGGAATTACCTTCTCTAATGACAAGTTCAGTGTGACCATTGCCACTGCTGACGGTAGCGTTACTTCTTACCGTGTCGACGGCCGAGAGATTCTTGCCGCACCGCTGCGGTGGAATTTCTGGCGGCCGCCTACAGAAAATGACCTTGTCGACCCCCTCGGTGCTCGAGTTTGGCAAGGCCTTAATCAGCTGCAGGCCATCCCTCTTTCGGCCACTACCGTTGAACGCAAAGAGGATGCTGTGTCCGAACTCCAAATGCTTCTCCGTCTTGAGACACCTGATGGTACTGCCATGCATCTGAAGCAGTTTGTTGAGGTCAACCCGGAAGGACGGATGCAACTCAGCTACCAGGTAGTTCCCAGCCGACACTTCCTCACACTCCCCAAATTGGGACTACAGTTTGGCTTGGATACAGCCTACAGCTTTTGTACTTTCTACGGAAATATTCATGAGACTTACCCCGACAGGAAAACGGAGATACGCTATGGTCTTTGGTACAAGCCCACTGCCGACCTTGCGGCACCTCAGTATGTGGTTCCCCAGGAGCAGGGCAACCGCGAAGTCCGCTATGTCCGTTTTTACTCCGATAGCGTCAACCTCGCAATCCTTTCCCCAGACTGGCAATCGGAGCTCAACTTCAGTGTCCGTCATTGGAACGACAACGTCCTCAGCCGAGCTCGCCGCTGGCGCGACGTCGGTGAGCCCGACCCTTATTATACTGTCTCTATCGACCACCGTGTAGCACCCCTCGGCACCGCCACTTGTGGTCCAGGTGTCGCCGAACGCTACACCATCGCGGGTAACCACTCCTACACCTACAGCTTTGTCTTTGACCCCTTGTTGGATTACTCTCCCAGTGGCACTCCTTTCAATCCCTTCAGCGTGCATCCTGACCTCGTGTCGTCTATTGTCGAGCTACCGGTCGAAGAAAAGAATCAGGTCTACATTGAGAATGTGTCATGCACCAAAACTCCTTCTGCGAAATATAGTGAGGGACACCTTCAGTTACTCTATAATGATTACCATGGTGTGGTGGGTGACTGGAATCGTGGTTGGCTGGGCTTTGAGGGCGAAGACACCGTCGAGATGACACTTACCCTTATGAAGTGGGAATCTATCAGCGAGATTGTTGTCGGTACTTGTCATAGCCCCGCCGATTGGGTTGTCAAACCTCTCGACATCCAAGCCTCTTGGAGCTCCGATGGCCGCATGTGGAGCATGTGGCAGAGTCTCGATTTGCATAATCCGCCCGCCGACCTCTACCACGACAGCCACCGTCTGCGCTACACTCACACAATCAAGCAATCAAGCAATCGCGCAATCAAATACGTCCGCCTGCGCTTCATCTGCCGCCCACAGCTACCCATCTGGCACCCCTATGCCGGCCAGAAAGCATGGATGATGCTTGATGAAATAGAGCTGAAAAAGAAATAATTCCCACTATGTGGAAATAATTGTGTATCTTTGCACATTATAACATTAATGACGAAATGGCGTTACTCATTATATTTCTGTTAGGTGCGATGTCGATATCGTTCCTTTGTTCGATATTGGAATCAGTGTTGATGTCCACCCCACTCAGCTACATCACCATGCGCGAGGACGAGGGCTACAAGCCCGCCCCCCTGTTCAAAGAATACAAGCAGGATAATGCCCGCGCCATCGCTGCCATTCTGAGCCTCAATACTATAGCTAACACAATTGGTGCTGCCGGCGTTGGCTACCAGACTACCGAGGCTTTCGGCAACGAATGGTTCGGAGTGGTCTCGGCTGTCACCACGGTGCTTATCCTGGTCTTTTCGGAAATTGTTCCCAAGACCATCGGCACCAGCCAATGGCGCCGTCTCATGGGTTTCACGGCCTACACCATCCGTGTGCTCATCTTCATCCTCTACCCCATCGTGGTGGCCGTGCAATGGCTCACACGTCTCATCTCCAAGAAGGATGAGGAGGAGACCACCGTAAGCCGTGAGGAGGTGGCCGCTATGGCCGATATGGGTGAGGACGAGGGTGTCATCGACGAGGACGAGAACAAGATTATCCAGAATGTCATCAAGCTCAACGACATCAAGGCCTACGACGTGATGACGCCTCGTGTCGTCGCCGCCACGGCTCCTGAGAGCATGACGCTCAAGGACTTCTACCGCAACGACGAATACTCCCATTTCTCGCGCATCCCTGTCTATGCCGACGAGGAGGATTTCATCACCGGCTATGTGCTCCGCAGTGAGGCCCTTGAGGAACTGGCCGAAGACCACTTCAAGAAGACCCTCGGCGAAATTAAACGCACGATACCCCTCTACAACGAGGAGATGTCGGTGGCTGACATCTGGGACAGCCTCTTGAAGCACAAAGAGCAGATTGCCGGCATCATCGACGAGTTCGGCTCCTTCCAAGGCATCATCACGCTGGAGGACATCATCGAGACCATCTTCGGCCTCGAAATTATCGACGAGAGTGACGAGGTGGCCGACATGCAGCAGTATGCCCGCGAACGCTGGCAGAAGCGTCAGAGTCGCTTCAAGGAGATTAAACTGCCGGAGTAGAATCCAAACGCATTATTTTTACTGGGCGGTCGCTGCCGAGCTGGAGGCGGCTGCAGCGGTTGACTTTGCCGGTGTCGCGGAAGCCGCAGTGCTCCATCACCTTGCCGCTGGCGGGGTTGTCGGGGAAGTAGTCGGCCCAGAGGGTGCGGAAGCCTTTCTCTTTAAAACAATAGTCTATCAGTAGGCGCAGCGCTTCGGTGCAGATGCCGCGGTTCCAGTAGGGACGCGCCACCCAGTAGCCCACCTCGGCATCGTTCTCGCCGATGTCGATGTTGCTCTCGCCGTGGATCATGTAGCCCATGCAACCGATGGGCTCACCGGTTTCTTTGAGTTCGATGGCCCACATGTGGTCGCTATGGAAAATGGTGCGGATGATCTCGAGGCTCTCCTCTACGCTCTTGTGCGGCGGCCATCCCGCGCGCGGTCCCACCTCGGGGTCGGAAGCATATTTGTATAGCGTTTCGGCATCGTCGTCGCGCCACAGGCGAAAAAGTATTCGTTCTGTTTCCATTGTCTTGATTGTAAAACCGACTGCAAAAATACATTATTTTTTGCAATTAGGCAAGAATCGGGCAAGTGCTACAATATTTCCTGTTTGATAGCGTTTACTTTAAGACTGTTGTTTTTGAAAACTATGCCTAACAAAAGAAATAAAATCTCAGCTGACAAGGTGTGGAGGTATGGAAGGATTGTCCTTATAGTGGCTCTGCTTATCTATTATGTTCCAAAAATAGTTGGGTTGGGAGTCTCTAGGCATAGAATTAACAAAAATCCCGCTAAGACCGAGGCTCTTGTCCAGACTATAGGAGAAAAAGTCCGTCGACAGGGATACCCGGTTGCGTTCACCTACGCGGTTGCGGACACGGTTTATCAATGTTGGGTTTATCTGGACAAGAAGGAGGTTTCCCGTTTGTATGTTGGGAAAGTTGTTGATTTAACCTATGAAAAGGGGTATCCAACGAATGCGATGTATGAGAATGCTTTGGCGGAGGAAGAAACGCCAGTCGGACACATTGTGAGAATCACCCATACAGAGATTGACTTTTTGGCAGATACGACCTTTGAGCGAACCTGGGTGAAAGATAGTTTAATCTTATTCAAGGCCGATTCTTAAAGTTCCGCTCTTTCTTCTCAAAACCTGCGGGTGCGGCGGCGGTAGGCGTCGTATTCCTCGCCGAAGTCGCGGCTCAGGCGGCGCTCCTCGCTGAAGACCTGCACCAGCATCACCGCCAGGAAGGCCACCCAGACTACTGCCGACTGCCAGGTCCACAGCCAGACGACCACGCCGGCGAGGTAGAGAAGCGTGCCGGTGAGCATCGGGTTGCGGTTAAGGCGGTAGGGACCGTCGGTCATCAGGTGCTGCGTGCGCGGCGCCACCTCATGGCCGAAGGCATCCATCGGGTTGCCCTTGCCGCGGCGCTTCATATAGACGATGGTCCAGACGCTCAACGCCAGGCCGCCCAGCATCAGCACCTTCGTGACGGAGGCCCTCAGCGCGCCGATATGCACAATCGGCGGCAACCCCGACACCAGCCACATCACCGTCGGCATCAGCCCCACAAAGAGCACCCCGCCGAGGAGGTATCCCAGTATTTCTTTCAGCAGTTTCATTGTTCTCGTTTGTTTTTTTTCCCCCAGCACACACTTCTCATAATTTTCAATTCTCAATTTCCAATTCACGATAGAATGTCCATGTGTCGCTGTGCCCGTCGCGGTAGGTGAAACTCCATTGCAACTTCTCGGTCGTCAGCGTGTCGATGTGGAACTTGTACTCGTAGTCGATACTGCCGCTATACATGTCGCTAATCTTCTGCGCCAACTCTATGTTTTCGTTTTGGTTTTGGTTTTCGTTCTCGATCACTTCCATGCGGAAGCCCTCTTTAACGCCGGCGAAGAATAGCGTGTCACCCTCCACCCGCCAGCGACTGGGGCTGATGTAGTTGTACACCCAGGTCACTGTATCGCCGTCAGCAAGCGTGACATTGTACACCTGCCTTGCCGAGTCGAGCGCCGTACCATCAGCGTAGAAGTCCATCGTGCCAGTCTCACTCACGTCGAAGTGATTCCCGTCCATGTCATAGCTAAAAGAATGCTCATAGGTGTAGTGACCCTCCACCTGTGGCGTCTTTTGTGTGTTGCAAGCACCCATCATAAGCAACAGCGCCGCAACAAATAGTAAATGTCTTGTTTTAATCATAATGCTTTTACGATAATCTCTGCTTTCTCCTCGAGCGGTAGTGTGCCGTCGATCCAGTGGATGACGACTCCGTTGCGTTCCATGCGACGGAACCAGGTCATCTGGCGCTTGGCGAAGCGACGGATGTCGGTGAAGAGGTCGCGGAAAAGTTCCTCCTGCGTACACTCGCCTGTCAGGAAACGTGTGACGTGGCGGTACTCGAGGCCGTAGCGCATCAGCCGCTCGGGCTTCACCCCCTCGTCCAGCAGCCGTTGCACCTCGGAGGTCATGCCCTCGTCCATGCGGCGGCGCAGGCGGGCCTCGATGCGGTCGATGACCACCTGGCGTGGCAGCAGTAGTCCGTAGATGCGATGCTCCATTTCCGGTGCCTGAGTACAGGCCTCGGGGTGGGCGAGGGCGAACTCCTGAATCTCGAGGGCGCGTACCAGGCGTTCGCGAGTCTCGGTGTCGGTATGGTTATGCAGTTTGATATAAGAGGCCAGACGCTCTGTAAGCTCCTCATCAGAGAAAGCCTCGAGCGAGCGACGATACTCTTCGTCCATCGGCGCGTCGGCCAGTCGGTAGCCACGCACTACGGCGTCGATATAAAGTCCGGTACCACCACAGAGGATAGGCTGGCGTCCGCGCGAGACGATGTCGTCATAGGCGGCACAGAAGTCGCGCAGAAAGCGATAAGCACTGTACTCCTCGCCGGGATTGCATATATCTATAAGATGATAAGGAATGTGTGTGCCGTGGAGGTCGTAGTCAGCGAGGTCCTTACCCGTGCCGATGTCCATGCCGCGGAAAACCTGCCGCGAATCGGCACTGATAATCTCGCCACCCAGGCGGCAAGCCACCTCGGCGGCCAGGGCGGTCTTGCCGGTGGCCGTAGGTCCGAGGATGGTGATGAGGCTACTCATCCAGGAAAATCAGCTTCGAGCGTTGTTTATCGAACTCGTAGTTGCCGAACTGTTGCAGGCCGACGCGGTTGATGATGAATTTGTAGTCGATGCCTTTGACCACGATAGCCTCAACATTCTCGCGGCGTTGTTCTCCAATCTGCATGCTTTTGAGTAGGATGGTGGCGCGGTCGAGGATGTTGCCCTCGGGGTCGAACGACTGGTCGCGCAGGGGGAAGTCCTCCTTGGTGATGCGTTGCTGGTAGAGTAGGTTCATGGCCTCCTCCCATGAGATGGCGATGGGCTCGGAGTAGCGCTCATCAATGAGCATGGGAATCTGGAAGCCGTTGGCAATGCAGGTGATTTCGCCTCGGGTGGAGTTGATCATGGTGACATAAACGGTACTCTCGTCATGGATGATGGTGGGGGCTATATTGGGCTCGTCGTCATCGGGACGGCGCTCCACAAGGTCGACCACCTTGCCCTGCTCGTCTTTCGACTTACTGTCGGCAGTAAGATTGTCCACGAGTTTGCGCGACACATAGTCTTCGCGCAATACAAGGAATTCAATGCGACGGTTGAGCGAGTGGGCTGCCTGCTGGTGGTCACCTTTGAGGGTGGCGATGTAGTCGCATTCCAACACTGTGCCTGCGGAGAATTCGTATTTCTGACCGTTGTAGTTGACGGTGACGTCCTCGTCGAGTACACGGGGCACGCGCTCAGCATATCCTTTGGCTACGAGACGTTCGCGCTCGATACCGCGGTTTACCAGATAGTCGACCACGCTTTGGGCGCGGCGCTGCGAGAGGGTGTCGTTGGTTAGGCCCACATAGGGTTGGCAATCGGTATGTGAGCGGATTTCAACCACTAGGTTGGGGTTGTTCTCCATGACGAGGTAAAGGTCCATGAGGGAGTCCATGAACTGCGCCTGAAGGTCAGTCTTGGCCAGCTCGAAGTTGATCTTGGGCAGGATGATGGGGCGACGCGGCACAGGCTCCATGCGGAAATCGTGCACGAGGGTCTTGTTGGTGTTGTAGCCACGGGTGCTCTCGGAACCTTCCACGCTGTAGTAGCTCTGCTTTGATAGGTACATCTTGTAGACCACGTCGCGATGGATGATGGTGCTGTCGAACTTATAGAAACCTTTCTTGTCGGTGCGGGTCTCGGAGGTACTGCCGTCGGAGCCTACAAGGCGGATGCGGACATCCCTCATGAGTTGCATCGACTTTTCGTCGCGCACAGTGCCCTGGATGGCGTAGTTGAGACCTGGAAGTTCGAAGTAGAAGATATTGTCGTTGATGGGGGGATTCTGGGTGCTGCGGTTCTCGTTTTGTTTGCTACGGTTGTGCGGGTCGGTATAGGGGCGGTTGGAGGAGAAATAGCCGCGTTCGAGGGTGTTGCGCTGCGACCCGTCGGGATAGAACACGATGGACATTTCGTCATAGGACGAGTTGATGGGGATGCCGAGATTTTCCGGTACCGACCAGCGGCCAGTGGCGCCCAGTTTGGTGGAGAAGAGGTCTTGTCCGCCTACGCCGGGGTGACCGTTGGAGGAGAAATACATCAGCGAGTCGTTTCTCAGCACCGGCATGATTTCCTTGCCGGGAGTGTTGATGCTGGAGGTGAGGTTGACTGGACGGCCGAAGTCATCGGCAGTCGATTTGCGGGTGGCGCGCCAGAGGTCATAATCGCCGAATCCACCGGGCATATTCGATGAGAAGTAGAGCGTCAGGCCGTCGCTGCTGATGGCTGGGTAGAGGAAAGTGTAGTTCGTGTCGCCAAGGTGGACGTAGGTGGGCTCGGACCACTCTCCGGGCTTGGGCTCCTCGGCGTTGGTGTTTTGCTCTTCCTCGACAGCGCTATCGTCATCTCCGGCGCCTTTCTTCCTGCCTTTGGCGGGTTTCTTCTTGGGGGTCTTTTTCTTTACGGTTTTCTTTTTCTTGTCCTTGTCGTCAAGGTTCTGGGGAGTGCGGACCGAGGTGTAGACACGGCAGCGCACAGTTTCGTTTTCACGAATGTCGCAGCGCGAGAAGAAAACCGTGTTGCCGTCGGGGGTGAAGGAAGGCTCACCCTCGTTCACGGCAGTGTTGATTTTCCCGCTCTTGTCCCAAGGTTCGGGAGAAGAATTCCATTGACCGTTGCGGTCCATGTAGACCATATAGATGTCGGAATAGGCTTGGTCGGTCCAGGGGTCCTTGCCCTGTTCCTCGCCCTCAGGGAAGCGAGCCGAGGTGAAAACTATCTTGGTGGTGTCGTTGCCTACAAAACGCGGGGCGAAGTCATTGAAGTCGGTGCACCATTCGGAGATCTTGGCCAACGTGTGGCGTGTGCGGTTATTGGCCAACTGGTTGACATAGACGAGCGACTCCTTACGCTTGGCGGCATAGTTGTCTTTGGGTTCCTGCTCAAGGTATTTTGAGTAGTATAGCTCGGCCTCGTCGAACTTCTCCTGGAAACGGCACATCTCGGCCAAGTTGAAATAAAGTTTACGCTCGCTCTTGTAGTACTCCTCGTCGGCCAGACGCTTGTAGATGCGCTCGGCACGGGGGTAGTTGTAGGTCAAACGGTAGCACTCCGCGACTTGGAAATAGATGCGGCTCTTCTCGGCTTTATTGTCTTTGATTTTCTCGTAGGCGGCCTCATATTCCCTCACGGCTTCGATGAATCGGTTCTGGTCGAAGAGTTCGTCGGCCTTGGCGGCAAGACTTTTCTGCGCATAGGCACCGGAGGCCATCAGCATGGCTGTGAAGAGTAGGAAGAGACCTTTTTTGAGTGTTTTCATATATATATCCAAGTTTTCTTTTTATTTCTATTAATATATCAATCAACTCATTAAATGACCTTTGTGGTTGATTTAATGCGCCAATTCAAAATGCTAAAATACAATTTTTTTCCGACATGAAAAAAAAAATTACCACACCAGCTATTTATAGCGTGAACCATTTCAGGTTGACATATAGTCGATATAAAATGTTAATAACTGTTAAACTGTAATACCTTGTGACAACCCTATCAACACCTACTGCGGTAGGAGTTGGTTAGGTGTTGGTAAGGAGTTGGTAAGTGTTTTATTGCTATCAGGTACAATGCATTATGTGTGAAAATTGTGGATTGCTACAAAAATGGGTGGCTATTGTAGATATAGCAATGTGGGGTTAACATAAAAAATGTTAAAATCTAATATGGGGAAGGGACTATTGTACCGGCAGGTTTTTCGTTACCCTGACAAGGGCATTTCTGTGGATCTCGCGAGCATGTCACACGCTGGCCATGTCCCATACGGAAGCAGGCCGGAGATGGTGAGAAAAAAATGTGTGTGGTATTGATTTTATTTTGTATCTTTGTGGGCGTTATTGTGACACCCTAGGCGGTGCAATGATATGATATATTGTTTGTTATAAAGAGATTAATAATTCGGATAACAATGAAAAAGATTCTTATCGTCGGTGCCGGCGGCCAGATTGGCAGTGAGCTGACACGTAATTTGAGAGACATCTATGGTGACAACAATGTGGTGTGCAGCGACCTGCGTCCGCTGAAGGGCGATCCTTACGAGCGTGGCCCCGTGGAGCGCATCGATTCGACTCAGATCATGCAGATTGCCACTGCCGTGAAGCAGTACAACATCGACACCATCTACAATCTGGCAGCTATCCTCAGCGCCACCGCTGAACTCAACCCCATGCTGGGATGGAATGTGGGTATCGGCTCGCTTGTGAACTGCCTTGAGGTGGCCCGCTTGTTCGGTTGCGCCGTCTTCACGCCGTCGAGCATCGGTGCCTTCGGTCCCTCGACTCCTCATGTCAACACTCCGCAGGACACCATTCAGCGCCCCAACACCATCTACGGCGTGACCAAGGTGACCGGCGAGCTGCTGAGCGACTACTACTTCACCCGCTTCGGCGTCGACACTCGCAGCGTCCGCTTCCCGGGCCTCATCAGTTACCAGACCCTCCCCGGCGGCGGCACTACCGACTACGCCGTCGAGATTTACTACGCTGCCGTCAAGGGTGAGAAGTTCGTCTGCCCACTGAAGAAGGGCACCCTTATGGACATGATGTACATGCCCGATGCCCAGAAGGCCATGATCGACATCATGGAGGCCGACCCCACCAAGCTGGTGCACCGCAACAGTTTCAACGTCACTGCCATGAGCTTCGGTCCTGAGACTATCTACGAGGTCATCAAGAAACGCTACCCCAACTTTGAAATGGTCTATGAGCCCGAGCCCATCAAGCAGGCCATTGCCGACTCCTGGCCCGACAATATGGACGACAGCTGCGCCCGCAACGAGTGGGGCTGGAACCCCCAGTACGACCTTGAGAAGATGACGGACGACATGATTCTCAACCTGAAGAAAAAACTACTTTGATAGAATAGGTAATTAGACTGCAGTTAAGACAATACTGCTGCTATCAATTACGAAAGCCGCCAACCGATGAGGTTGGCGGCTTTCATTTGTGAGTTTATTGTTTCACTATCCGATAGGCGTGGCTGTTTGTACGGAGGGTGTAGATTCCAGGCGCGAGGTCTGTGAGGTCGAGTTGGTTGACGTTGCTTTGGCGCAAACATTCGCGGCCCACAGCGTCGTAGATCACTACCTCGGCGAGACGCTGGGAGAATTGCACGAAGCCTGTGGTGGGATTGGGGTAAATGGTGATTCCCGAATATTGTATTTCGGCAATGCCCTGTGTACCATTGATGGTGAGTAGGAGGGTAATGGTGCTGTCGCATCCCTGGCTGTTGGTGAACACCTGCTGGTAGGTGCCAGAAGTGCTATAGGCGGCGCCGTACCATTCATAGGTGGTGGCTGCGGTGGCCACTTCAAGGGTGTCACCCACAGAGGAGTGGTTCACCGTGAGGGTGATGTCAACGATGCTGTCGCAGCCGTAGACCGAGGGCAATGTGTCGAGCAGAGAGGTCGAGGAGGTGTATGTCGTACCATTCCAGTTCAGGGTGTCGCAGACGATGAGTTCTGTGGTAGAGTGGATGGAGGCGTTGATGGAGTAGTCGACGATGGTTACGCTACCGTCGGTGGCGGTGGCGGTTCGGGCACCATTGCCGGGATTGTCGGTGTTGATGGTATCTCCCAACACCGTTAGCGGGGCACCGACACAGCCATCAACATGGCTGAAGGTGACGGAGTGCGACACATGAGGTAGCACGAGGTTGTCAATCCAGGCGCAATCGCTACCAAGGCTGCGGCTAACATCCTTGATGTAACGGAAAGTCAGGGTATGTTGTCCTGCGTTGAGGAAGAAACTGGCTCGAATCCAGTCCGTCTCGCCCGAGGCATCGAACTGTTCTTCGCCATCGATGATGAAGAAGAATTTGTCGTAGTTCTCTTCCGACGACACCTTGTAGTAGAAACTACAGCTGTCGGCGGTGACAACAGTGAGGCTGAAGGACATCTCGGAGGTGTCGTAGTTGTCCATGTTTACGTCCGAGCGTATGCTATGGATGCCTTCATAGGCGGTGGGAGTGGTAACGAACCAAGGATGGATGGAACTGTTGTCGAACCCCGGAAGATGAATCTGGTCTCCCTCGAAGTTCTCGGCATAGGAGGGGCCGATATATACGGGAAGGTTTCCGTTGAGGGAACCGAAATGATATGTTACGGGAATAGTGATACCCTGTGGCAACTGGGCATCGGCCTGCAAGGAGAGGCCTATGGCAGTGTCACTGTTGGCGGCCAGAGAGAATGACGAGACGTTACTGATGGGGAGCATGGCGGTAGGGGAGGTGAAAGACAAATCGTACACGCGTGTAGGTGCGTTACCACTGTTATGCAGGGTGGCAATGAGTGTGGAGGAGGTGCCAGGGAACAGGGATGGATAGTCGTTTGAGAAAGAAATGCTGAGTATCGGCGCGAGGAGCCAAAGGCGTATGGTGTTACTGCTTCCGAGATTGGCGGAGCCTGTCCAGGTAGCGACAGCGCTGATGTCAACGAAAGTGCTGTCGGGAGCATTGTCTGAGATGTAAGCGCTGACAACTGAGGCGAGGTCGACAGCGGCACCCATAGGCAGGCTGTCGATTTGGAGTGTGGGGGAGGAAAGGGTCAGCAGAGGATTGCCACTGGTGAGGAAAATGGCGATGGCGTAGGCAGTCTCGGTGCCACGGTTCTCGATATGCAATGTCAGAGCTACAGTATCGCCTGCATTGAGAGATGACGGGACGATAGTGGTGACTATGGGGAAGGCACCGACAGGCTGGAACACCTGAAGAGGACGGAAAGCAGTGCGGTATTGCTGTGCCGAGACGGCCAATAGATAGGTTCCTATAGTCAAGTTCACAGGCAGTGTCAGAACAGCGCTGCCGTTGTTATTGGCATAGGCGGCCGCAATCAGGGTGTAGTTTGAGGTGTCGACAAGAGCCACATAGGCGTTAGGGACCACTGTTAAGGGCAGCGTGGTGGTGCCGAAGGTTACCGACGACGCAACCGTCACGGGCATCGTGTCGGCCTGCGTCATGTAAGGCATCACTGACGGGTCGCCCATCAAGTGATAGATCTCCCAGTAATAGTGTTTATAGTCGGAGTATGTGGACGATGCTTCAACGGACATGTCACCCTGCATCACCATAGAACCCAGGGTGGTGCACCAGTTGGAAAAGTTCTCATTGTGGGTGTGGAAGGTGCGGTCGTATACACCAAGGTGGTTGGCATTGTAAGCCATAGACATGGAATCGCTGATGTTGCTGCGCACACCCACGGCCCAGTAGAAGTCAGCTCCCCAATAAGTGCTGTTGCTGCCACCGATGTAGCCCACAGCGCCAGCATAGTTGCTTTTGCGGAGGAGGGCTTCTCCAAGGCAGGTAGTCTCCTCGAACTTGTTGGTGAGGCAGCAGTTGCCTATCATCAGGCCGAATTTCTGGTTGTTGGTCATCTGGCTGACATGCGAGGTGGTGAAGTTGGGAGTGCCCCAGCTAGTGGCGCTACCGTGTGCGCTATAGTTGATTAAACCTGCGCCCTGGTCGTAGTAAGTGCGCACAATGTCCGACATGCTGCTGGCATTGCTGGCCACGGTGACATTGGTGACGCCTTGCGGCACAATGGAGGTATTGTTTTTGAAGTAGCGCACATCGCTCCAACCGTGTGCACCGTTGACATAGTTGGTGATGGCGTAGTCCATGGTAGGGTCGGCATGGGTGTAGCCGTAGTCGTCATCATTGCCCCGGTCGACGCCAGCCACCATCACCGCACGGTCGAGGAACGACGGGTCGGCGAAAGTGTACTGTTCATACATGAGTGTCTTCTCAATCTGTGGCACCAGCTGCGACTCGTTCTGCGCTGAGAAACGGCCGTAGTGGCAGTCGGGGATATGGTCGCCGACAGTCCAAGTCATATAGTAGAGGTCGGTGACGTGGGCGCTGCTTGGCGAAGTGACATGGGCGTTGAAAGGCGGCAACTGCTCCACATCGCCCACCAACAGCACATAGGTGGGTGCAGGGTCGGCAGCGGTGGCATTGGTATAGAGACTCTTGATGTAGTTGCTGATGGAGGTAGTGTCGGAGCCCACGGCAGGGTTGTCGGTGTAGACGATATCGGTGCGGAAACCTTTGCGCTGTTTCCATTGGACGAATCCGTCGAGCATATTGCGGAACATACTGTGGGCCACAATAAGGTAGCGCACGGGAGCAGTAGTGCGAACGCCTTTGGGATAAAGCTTGTTGATGGCATTGGCGCCATTGTTGAAAGTCGGCGAGTAGTAGCGGTTGAACAGTTCCTCTGTGGCTTTGCGGTCGGTCCCTTGGTAGCGGACCGTCACCGTGGCGTGACGGCAGACGATGACCTGGCCACTCACAGGGTTATAGCGCACAGGCGAGAACTGGAGGCGGGCCAGGCGACGGTCGCGGGCAATGCCCACAGCCTCGACCATAGCCTCACACTGGCCGTAGAACTTATTGGCATCATAGATGCCCTCAATCATGCGGATGGGGTGAAACAGGGTGTCGCTCTTGCTGCGCAGAGCCTGTGCGGGAACCACCTGGTGTCGGAGCTGCAGGTCGACGGTGTCATAGACTGCATCCGTGATTTCCACCTCAAAACCCTCGCACAGAGGCACCTCTATCATCCGCGAAAGCACCGGCAGGGTGGGTTCGGCGATGAGGGACGAGGGAATGCAACCCTCGATGTTGAGGGTGCTGAACGGCACCATATTGAGGGTGGTTTCACCAGCGGTGAGGGTGCCGGTAGCAATTTCCATCCGCAAAGAGGAATAGTCATCGTTGAGGATGCGGATGGTGGTTTCTTTCTGGGCCGAGACGGTGCCGACAGACAGTACAAGCCCTATGAAAAAGATGAGTTGTTTCATTTCACCCCTCCTTAATATTAATTCTTAATTTACCAGCGTCATCTCGTCGACCAGGTGGCGGGCACCGGCGAACTTGTCAATGATGAAGAGGCAGTAGCGTATGTCGAGCGAGATGTTGCGACAGTAGGCGGGGTCGAAGAGGAGGTCGCTCATGGTGCCCTCCCAGCAGCGGTCGAAGTTGATGCCGATGAGCTGGCCGTCGGCGTTGAGCACGGGAGAGCCACTGTTGCCGCCGGTGGTGTGGTTGGTGGCGATGAAGGCTACGGGTAACTCGCCTTTTTTGTTGGCATACTGACCGTAGTCCTTATGCTGCCAAAGTTCCTTGAGCCGGGGCTCCACGCGGTAGTCATAGACATGTGGATTCTCCTTTTCCATGATACCCTCGATGGTAGAGTAGGCGGTGTAATAGGTGGCATCCTTGGGCTTGAAGCCTTCGACATGGCCGTAGGCCACGCGCAGTGTGAGGTTGGCATCGGGGAAGAAGTTCGAGTCGGGGTACTGCTCCATCATACCCTTGATGTAGGTACGCATGAGGCGCTGGATATTGTCGTCGGCTTGGTTGTAGGTCTGACGCTTGCTATCGCTGTAGCAGAAGGTGTAAGCCTCCATGAAGAGCTCGAAAGCGGGATCTTTACGGATGGCGTTGAGCATTTTGCTGCGCTCCATATTGAGAAGCTTCGTCAGTTTTTGGGGATTGTTGAGAACCGACTTCTGGTAGGTCTTCTTCAGCATGGCCTCCACATCGGCATCGGTCTGGTAGTGGTTGGCATTCAGGAACGAGGCGAAGCCACGCTCCCACATGTAAAGGAAGGTCTCCTCAAAGATAGCCTCGTCGATGGGCGAGTGCTTGTCAAAGTCTTCGAAGTATTTCTTGCTATCGGCACGCATTTTGGCCACGAGGGCGGTGTCGCTGTTGCGGGTAATCTGCCACAGGTGCATGGCGCGGTTCATGAAGTCGCTGGCCAGCAAAGCCTCGTTGAAGTAGGTCCACTCAACCTCCACCTCGCGCAGACGGGTGTAGTTGTCCTCCAATTGGTCAAGCACATGGCGGTATTCAGGCTTGTCTTCGGCCCAACGGCGGAAGGTCTCTTCCTGCTCTATCTTCTGCTCCACACCACGGAGACGCTCGATGCCGAGGGTCTCGCCCTGCCATTTCTTCCAGCCGTTGGCGATGGAAGCCACTCGTGAGGCATATTTCAAGCGCTGAGCGGGCGACTGCTGCATGGCGGCATTGTAGTGGGCCAGGCGGATGTCGCGCAAAGCGATGCGCACGGGGTTCTCGACATTGGCAGCCAGGTCAACAGCGTCGTGCGTCACATAGCGTCGTGTGGTGCCGGGATAGCCGAAGACGAAGGTAAAGTCGCCCTCGTCAATGCCCTTGAGGCTAATCTCAAGGTGCTTCAACGGGCGGTAGGGAGTGTTGTCCTCACTGAAGTCGGCGGGCTTGCCATCCTTGGCATAGACGCGGAACATAGAGAAGTCACCCGTGTGGCGCGGCCACATCCAGTTGTCGGTGTCGCCACCGAACTTGCCAATGTTGCTCGGAGGAGCTCCCACCAGACGCACGTCGGTGAAAACCTCGTTGACATACATGAAGTACTGATTGCCGTAATAGAACGGTTTAATAATTGCCTTGTAGTGCGTGCCTTCGACAGCTTTGGCCGTGATGGCAGCGATATTTTTGGCCACAATCTTCTCGCGGTCGGGCTCAGTGGTCTCGTCGTCGACACCCGCGAGAACCTGCTCGGTGACATCCTCCATGCGTACCAGACGCGTCACACTGAGGCCGGGACAGGGAATCTCCTGGTCGCGGCTCATGGCCCAGAATCCATTGGTCAGATAGTCGTGCTCCACCGAACTGTGTTTCACGATGTAGCTATAGCCACAATGGTGGTTGGTGAGCAGCAGACCTTCGTCGCTGACCAACTCGCCCGTGCATCCACCACCGAAAAGGAGAATGGCATCCTTGAGCGAGGCATGGTTGATGTCGTAGATGTCTTGGGCCGAGATGTGCATGCCAGCCTTCTGCATGGCGGCCTCGTTGCGCTGCAGTAGCATTGGAATCCACATGCCCTCATCGGCGAAGGAAGGCAACGAAAGGGTTGATAATACTAAGATTGCGAGTAGTTTCTTCATGTTTTTATATTTTATTTTTAAAATGCAAAGATACGAAAATTGAATGGAATGGCAAAATATTTTTTCCTCATCTCATCCAATCTCCACCCTGCAACCGACCTACCATCTCCCACCATGGTAAGGGATGGGTAGGAGATGGTAAAGACTTGGGTAAGACTTGATAGGTATCAGCCATTGATTTCCAGCGCGGTAAATCTTGGCACATTTTTTGATTATTATGAAAAAAAAACAATATGGAACGAATGACTTTTACCACCGACCGCACGACGGTCACCGAAGGCGATATTGTGGAGGTGCGCTGGAACTGCCCGGATGCCTCGAGCGTCGAGTTGACTATTGACAACGGCTACAAAGCCAGCATGATCCCCCTTGAGCTGGCTGGCGACAAGCGCTTCCGCCTCAACCGCTCGAAGGGTCGCACGCGGCTAACCCTCACGGCGCATGTGGAGGGTAAGCCCTATTCAAAGATTATTCGTGTGAAGGTAAAGGAGTTGCCTGTCACCAAGGCCGAGACTGTGGACCATCAGGGACGGACCATGAGCCGCTTGCGGCAGTGGATGAACATGCCAAAATGGCAGTCCCTCTGGAGAAACTACCGTCAGGCGCGGATGGCTATGCCTAAAGAAAAAAGACTTGCATCAAGAGTATTGCTGCTGCTGGGAGCGGTGCTGCTGCTGGCGACCTGGATGCCAAAACTGTTGGGGGTGGGAATACTGACAGTCGCAGCCTATCTGACGTGGGTGATGCTCAAACGCTGAGAGCATTATTGCCAGAAGCCGTCGGTGCCCTCTGTCCACGTGCTGTGCGTGTTGAAGGATTCAATCTCTCTGCTCGGATTCCCCTGATAGAACAACAACTGCAAAAACCCCATTTGCGACACAAGACCTCCCCCACTCTCCGCGTATCCCCTTTCCACATGGAAAGAAGCTACTATCAAAATGGGCGGAGTATATTTTTTCTTTGTCATAGGCTTCGTAAATTTTTAGTTTCCAAAGTTGTTGTCGACAATAGAAGAGTTGTTCAATGTGAGAGTGATTGATTTGGTTAGGTTTGTGATGTCAGCAGAGTTTTTAGAAGTATATTGACCGATGAGAGCCCCAAGATAATTGGTTACTCCATTCGCTTGTGCGTTAATAGAACCAGATACTTCGCAATCTGTGCTTTTAAAAGATTGTGTACTTTTGAATCCAATCAAGCCTCCTGCACGGATGGTTGAGGATGATGTGAGGACAAGATTTCCATTCCAAGAAGAGGATGTCATGGTGGATTTTGTTGACCCATGATACCCTATCAGTCCACCGCAATAAAGGGCACCTCCATTTACATTTATGTTGGACAAAGCCGAAACATGGCAGTTCGTGAAGTTTGTTACGGCTTCCACATTTCCCAATAGGCCTCCAAAATAGATGGTACTAGTGGCACTACTGGTGTTAACAGAACTGATGCTGACGGAGCAATTGCTCAGTGTCAATGTACCACCACTCGCAATGTCCGAAATCAGTCCTGCTATTATAAGAGTCGAACTTCCAACATCTTGTGCATTCAGTATTAATCCATTCAGGTGAAGATTTGTCAGTATAATACCTGATCCTGCATTGGAAAAGAGTGCACAGTAGCATGTCCCGCTTTGTTTAATACTGTTGATTGTTAGGTTGCTAACAGTATGTCCACCGCCGTCAATGGTACCGATAAATGAACTATTGGTGATAGGGGTGACGGGGGTTTCTGACATGTCAATATCTTCTGTGATGCTATATTGGGCATTATTTGCAAGCCATGAATTTTGTATAGCATCCACCATCATTTTAAAGTCCAATGGAGTGTGAATCAAATACACTCCACTATTGTACTCTAGTACTGGTGTAGAACCACTAGCAGTAATATCGGCAGGAGCATAACCTAACTGATTTCGGGCAAGAGTATGGTCACTACCGGATGGTTGTGATCTGCTATATAAATAAGAAGTGGTTTGTCCGGATGCAAAAGATTTTACTTTAATCGTGAAGAGATTGTCCCCATTTCCCCCCACAGGCATGATTGGAATCATCACCTTGACCGATTCGCTACTTTCAAGGGAATAGCCATTGTCAAAGACAAGGGTGACAGAACGTTCGTTTTCCACGCTGCTGGTGGCGCTGCCGAAGTTTTCCAAATCGTTCAAGTCAACGCTACGGGTGCCGTTGAGTTTGTAGCGATTACTGGAGATAGTGACGGATTGGAGGGTCAGGGTGACATTGGCGGTGTTGGTCACGGTGACGTAGAGGGCTCCGGTGAGATGATTGAACCGAAGGGCAGCATCGCCCTCGGAACGGGCGGCCATGGGGAGATCCAGGAGCTGGTGTCCGCTGCCGTCAGTGCGGTAATGGTAATAGGCCGGAAAGGTAAGGGTAACATTGTCGCTGCTCAGAGTGCCACTGGCCAGCGAGGCGGGATAGACGGCACGGTTGACCGATTGAGGATGGGCATATCTGATATAAGCACGGCTATTGATTCTTTCTACCACCACCTTGTCGCTGTTGATGCGGATGGAGTCACCATCGACCCATGTGGAATTGACTCCGTCGAGCATCACTTTGCTTCCGCCACCCATCGTCTCCGCAAAAATTTCTATCATCCCATCGCCCACGGCCTCCTCTTTTGTGCACGAAAAGAGAAAGGTGGTGCAGGCGGCAAGAATTAATAGTTTTCGACCAATGTACATGGGATACGCTTGTTATTGTTTTTTTAAGGGAGAAAGACAGTTCCTCGCAGGGAAGGGACTGTCTTTCTAAGGTATAAGCCGGTTTATTTCTGGAAGAGCTTCTGCCAGTTCTTGTACTCGCGGTTCTTCCAGTCGCCGTTGTGGTAGGCGTAGCTAACGATGGCGGGGATGACGGTGGTGCCTTCGGCATAGACCATCTGCTGCAGTTCCTCGCTGACCTTGCCCCAGCTGCCGGCCTCGAGGAGGGTGCTGGAGGAGCAGGCGCCGTCGCGGACGTCGGCCACGGTGATCTGGATGGCATACTTGTGCATGGGAACCTCTTTGCCAAGAATTTCGGCGCAGACGACGGTGTCCTGTGCGAAGTTCTTGGGGGTGCCGCCGCCGACCATGAAGAGGCCGCTCTCGGGACAGTTCATCTTAATTTCGGTGAGCTCGAGGAAATCGCACACGCTGTCAATACTCACATAAGGCTTGCCAGCTTTCTTGCGGAGCCACTGGTGCTTGCCGATGCCGAAGCCGGCACTACTGTCGCTGAAGGCAGGGCAGAAGATGGGCACACCGCACTCGTAGCAGGTTTGGATGAGGCTGTCCTTCTTCACGCCGTGACCGTTGGCGAGCCATTTGCCCACCTCGTAGAGGAACTCGCGGCTGGAGTAGGGACGGGGCTCGAGGAGGTCGGCGACGTCGCAGGTGGCCTGGTCGCAAGCCTGCAGTTCTTCTTCGTCGATGAAGGTGTCGTAGATGCGGTCGATGTAGAGCTCGCGGAGTTTTGTGTCGGGGATGACGTTCTCCTTGGTGCCGATGTAGTGCTTGTAGCCGAGGGCCTCGAAGAGGTCCATGTCGATGATGCTGGCACCGGTGCTGACCACAGCGTCAATCATCTTGTTGCGCACCATGTCCACATACACCTGCATGCAACCTGCCGCCGAGGTCGAGCCAGCGATGGTCAGGATGTTGGTGCAGTCTTTCTCAGCCAGCATCTGACAGAGGATGTCGGCGGCACGGGCGGTGTCGCGGCTGGTGAAGCTCATGTGGCGCATGGCGTCGATAAGCTCGGTACTGTCATACTTCTTGATGTCAATGTGCTTGACGGTTTCTTTCAGGAGGTCTTTCTTTTCCATATCGTTTATCTTTTTTATCTCTTTTTCTTTGGAAGAGGATGTCCCCGCTAAGGGACATCCCCTTGAGGATTCCTAAGTAATCCTGGGATTTTTACTTCACGATGAGTTTACGAACGGCGTTGATGTTTTCGCCGGTCATGCGGACGAAGTAGGCACCCTGGGCGAGAGTGCTGACGTCGAAGCGGAAGCTCTGTGCGGCACCCTGCTGCTGCATCATCACGCGGCCGTTGAGGTCAACAATCTGGACAGTGACGTTACCCTCGATACCCTCGGCGTTGACGGCAACCATCTGGCTGGCGGGGTTGGGGTAGAGGCTGAGGATGTGGTTGTCGATGTCATCGATACCCACGCGCTCGTTGCTAACCTTGATGTCGTCGATGTCAAGATAGAACATGTTGGTGCAGTCGTAGTGACGGAAAGCGATATAGATGGTCTGACCAGCATATTGGGCAAGTTCAAGGTTGTTGCCTTTCCATTCGTTACGGG
Source organism: uncultured Bacteroidales bacterium (assembly GCA_900318835.1). Taxonomy (GTDB): domain Bacteria; phylum Bacteroidota; class Bacteroidia; order Bacteroidales; family P3; genus Colimorpha. The sequence goes on along the minus strand of ONLW01000012.1, from coordinate 40,161 downwards.
TTGTGGTGGTGTAGGCGGCAGCGGTGAAGTCGCTTATTTGGCGACCGGTGGTGGAGATGTAGACGCTGTATTTCTCGGCGAAGTCATTGACATCCTGTCCTTTTTCAAACCAGCTGAGGATTAAATTGGAACCTTCGGGCAGAGTCATAGCGGGGAGAATCATCCAGTTGTCGGGATGGAGAGGGGCGGAAGCATAGGAGGCGGAGGCGGCCATGCCGCGGCTGCCGTTGTGGGCAGCGGGAGTGCTTGAGGTGCGCAGATAGTCGGTAGTCCAGTTGTAGCCATCGCCATCGGCATCGATAAATTTCCAGCAGTCGTAGCCGGTAGCGTCCTCGAAGTCCTCGATCCAGGGGAATTCGGTGACGGCATCACAAGAGAAGACGTTGACGGTGAGGGTGGCGGCAGCGGAACGGCCCACGCTGTTGATACCCACAACCTGGACGGTATGGTTACCGACAGTTGTGAAAGTGGTGGTCAGAGTGTTGCCGGTGGTGTTGGCGACTTCGCCGTCAACGGTCCACTCATAGTTGATGGCGGTGCCGCTGGCGGCGGTGAAGGTCACCGGGTCGTTGGTTTCAGCAAAGATAGGGCCGACAACGCTCACCTCAGGGGCAGTAAGGTCGCGAATCTGGATGCTGTCAAGAATGATGACATAACCACCCTCGCTGTCGAAGTGGCGGAAAGCCACTTGGAAGGTTCCGGTGATGCTGTCGGGGATGCCAATAATACGTTTGTTCCAATTGGTCATGCCAGTGAGGCTTTCCTCATAAAGGAGGATGGCGTTTTCTCCATTGATGACGTAGACGCCGTAATGGTCGCCATCATAGTCAGAATCGATGGGCTTTACCTGCCAAGCAATTTCGTGGGTGCCGGAAGCGGGCATCGTTATTTCTGGACTGATGAGCCAGTTGTCAACGGGGATATCCATAAACCAGCCTATGCCATAGGGATCGTAGGCTGATATGGAGAGAACCTGGCCTATGGGGGTGTCGGCGAACATATCAACGCTGGCAAACCAGCCAGTACCGTGGATGGAGTCGCACACGGTATCCCAGCAGCCGATGCCGCCGTTGAAATTGGGTGTGTAGGGTAGGGTGATATCCTCGCAGCTGAAGATTTCAATATTAATGGTGTCACTCACGGTGCCGACGGCGTTGGAAACACTGACAATCACTTCGTGCACGTCAACGGTGTTGAAGGTGGTGGTGAGGGTGTCTCCGGTGGTACTGGCGGTGTTGCCGTCAACAGTCCATGTGAAGGTGTTAAAGTCGCAGGTAGCCACGAAGGTGATGGGGACGTTAGTTGGGGCGGCAGTGGGGCCGGAGAGTGTCAGCTCGGGAATGGCAAGAGGTCCAATTCGAATGTCGTCCAAGAACATGGCGTCACCACCTCTTCCGGTCTTGTTGTGGAAGGCGATGCGGATGGTCTGACCCGCGTAGCTGCCCAGTGAAAGGGTCCGCTTTACATAAGCGTTGTGGCTTGAACCGCTTTCGCTGAAAAGTACGGTGGTGAAACTGGCAGTGTCGGCGTTACTGGTTGAGATACGCACCTCGTAATTGGTTGAGATTCCATCGTACACATTCATCCAGATGTAATAAGATAGGGTGAAGTCATCAGCTTCGGCGGGCAGGGTGATGGCAGGCGACACGGCCCATTGGCTGACGTTGTAGTTGTCGCTGTAGGTGCCAAGAAGGTAATAGGTGCCACTGTGGGCATACTGATACTGTGAGTTGTTGGGGTAGGCAACGAAACCCATGGTGTCGTGGGCTTGTGTGAAGGTCCAGCAGTCGGTGCCGTTTTCGAAACCCTCTTCCCATGGCATGGCGGTAATGGGGTCGCAGTTGGCATCTTTTGTTGCCTTCGTGACTTTCTGGAAATTGCCGGGGGCAATCACCATTCTTTGGGCAGCCTGACGGAGCAACTTCCCGTTCTGGGCGAAACTCACAGAGGCCAGCATGGCCATGGCTGCGAAAAACGTAAAGGTTTTCTTCATTGTTTATATTTTTTAGGGTTTTTATATATTTTATATCTTTGTATTTCTGGGTATAAAGTATTCACTCTCTGTGAATAATAGGGGTGAGGATGTTTATTTCAAAAAACAAAGATACGTTTTTTTTTCGACATGGTGAAAAAAATATTTTGAGCTCATTTTTTCGAAAAAAAATATTGTGCGAAAAATGGCAGGTGAACTTTCCTAATAAACGTTAAATGGGCGTTTTTTAACTTAATGAACGGCCTATCATCTCCTACTATGGTAGGAGTTGGTTAGGAGTTGGTAGGGTTTTGGTAGGTGGTTTGTGTGAGGTTAGGGTATAAAAAACTCCCCTGGGGTAGGGGAGCTGTGTCGATTTTATGTGATTTGTCAAAGTTTCAGTTTTGCGGTGGCGATGTCGGGGGTGAGGGTGAAGGTGGAGCCCTTGGCGAGGGAAGGGAGGTCGAACATGAGGTCGGTCATGATGCCTTCCATGATGGAGCGCAGGCCGCGGGCGCCGAGATGGTATTTTACTGCCCGGTCGACGACGAGGTCAAGGGTCTCAGCCGGGATGTCGAGGGTGACGTCGTCCATGTGGAAGAGTTCCTGATATTGTTTTACGAGAGCATTCTTGGGTTCGGTGAGGATGCGACGCAGGGCTTCACAGTCAAGGGGTTGCAGTGCGGTGAGGACGGGGAAGCGTCCCACAAGTTCGGGGATGAGACCGAATTTCTTGAGGTCCATGGGTTGGACGTACTGCAGCATGTTTTCGCGGTCTAGTTCGGCCCGAGTCTCGTCGCCTTTGAAGCCAATGACGTTGCTGTTGAGGCGTGATGCGATGGCGCGCTCGATACCGTCGAAGGCACCTCCGCAGATGAAGAGTATGTTGCGTGTGTTGATGGTGATGAGTTTCTGTTCGGGGTGCTTGCGTCCGCCCTCGGGGGGGACGGAGACGAGGGCACCTTCGAGGAGTTTCAGCAATGCCTGCTGCACACCTTCGCCGCTGACATCGCGGGTGATGGAGGTGTTCTCGCTCTTGCGGGCTATTTTGTCAATTTCGTCGATGAAGACGATGCCGCGTTCGCAGGCTGCCACATCGTAGTTGGCGGCCTGGAGGAGGCGCACGAGGACGTTCTCGACGTCGTCACCCACATAGCCGGCTTCGGTCAATGTGGTGGCATCGGCGATGCAGAAGGGTACTTTGAGGAGGCGTGCGATGGTGCGGGCCAGGAGGGTCTTGCCGGTGCCGGTCTCGCCAACCATCACGATGTTGCTTTTTTCAATCTCCACGTCATTTTTGTCCCCGTGATCCTGGTTGTATTTCAGGCGTTTGTAGTGGTTGTAGACGGCCACGGAGAGGACTCGCTTGGCCATATCCTGACCGATGACGTACTGGTCGAGAAAGTTTTTGATTTCGATGGGTTTGGGGATGTCGGAATTATGAATTTCGAATTTTGAATTCTGAGGCTGGCCGCTTTCTTTAAAAATCTGTTCGGCTTGGTCGGCGCAATCGTGGCAGATATAGCCGTTGAGGCCTGCCAGGAGCATGCCGGCCTGCGAGGCGGGACGGCCGCAGAAAGAGCAATGTTCTTCGTTGGTGGTTTTCTTGGACATTTACAACAATTGGTTTTTAGATGCGTCTTGGCGTATGAATATGAATAACAGGATGGTGAAGGCCAGGAGCGAGGAGCCTCCATAGCTGAAGAAGGGCAGGGGAATGCCGATGACGGGCACCAGCCCGAGCACCATGCCTACGTTGACAAAGAGGTGAATGAAAAGGATGCTGGCCACGGAGTATCCGTAGATGCGGGCAAAGGGCGACCGTTGACGTTCGGCCATGTTGACGAGCCTCACGAGGAGAAAGACGTAGAGCGCCACGAGGATTGAGGATCCTAGGAAGCCCCACTCCTCGCCCACGGTGCAGAAGATGAAGTCGGTCTCCTGTTCGGGCACGAAATCGGCCTTGGTGAGAGTGCCGTGAAGAAACCCTTTGCCAAAAAAACTACCGGAACCGATGGCAATCTTTGATTGGTTGACGTTGTAGCCCGATCCTTGCAGGTCTTCAGTCTTTCCCAACAGCACATCGATGCGGCCGCGCTGGTGGGGCTCAAGGACGTTGTTGAAGATGAAGTCGACCGAGAAAACAAACATGGCGCAGCAGGCGAAAACGGCCGCCACACGCCAGTAGTCGCGTATGGAGCGCTTGTTGAGCCACACGAAGAGGTAGAACAATCCGGTGGCAAGGAGGATGGCAAGGAGGATGTATTTGTTGATGAGCAGAGCCAATACAAAGAGGGCTATGGCTGCTACGCCAATGATCAGGAAGTTGCCGGAAAGACCTTCCCGGTAGAGCGGGAAGATGAAGCCAACGAAGACGAGGGCCGAGCCTGTGTCGTGCTGGAGGAGAATGAGTGCTGCAGGGATGGCTATGAGCGTTGACGCCACCAGTTTGGTGCGCATGTCGCGCATGTCGATGCCTATGGTCGACAGGTATTTGGCTACCGCTAAGGCGGTGGCGAACTTGGCGAACTCAGAGGGCTGGAATTTGAAGGCTCCGAAGTTAATCCATGAGGTGGCGCCTTTGGTGACGGTGGCGATGAAGAGCGTCACCACCAGCAATGCCAGCATGACGCCGTAGATGGGGTAGGCTGTGTTGGAGAAGACGCGTGGTTCGGTGAAGACGATGACCACGGCAAGCAGCAGCGCCACGGCCATCCAGATGAGCTGTTTGCCGTGCTGCACGGAGAAATCGAAAATCGAGGCGTGTGTCTCGTCGTATCCTGCGGCATAGATATTGAGCCATCCGAAGAGCATGATGCCCAAATAGAGCCAGATGGTCACCCAATCCACTTTTATTTTCTCTTGATACATACGTTTATCCTCTCTTCTTGGCTTTTTTGACCCTACGGGTGAGCGGGAGCTTTTGGCAGGGGTTGATTTCTTTGTACATTTTCTCGACGTCTTTGCGCTTCACCTCGCCGTTGAGGTATTTCTCCACCAGTAGACCCGCGATGGGGGCTGCCCAAGTGCCGCCGCCGCCCTGTGCGTTCTCTACATAGACGGCCATGGCGATTTTGGGATTGTCCTTGGGAGCGAAGCAGATGAAGACGGAGTGGTCGTTGCCGTAGTTTTCGGCGGTGCCGGTTTTGCCGCAGATGTCGAGCCCGTCGACCCGTGCGCGACGAGCCGTGCCGCCTGCTACATGCACCACATCGTACATGCCGGCGGCGGCTATGTCGAAGTATTTCTTGTCGACACCCGTTTCATGGCGCTTGTGGTATTCCTCGTTCTGCACGGAGTCGGGGCCGTAGAAGCGCACCATGTGGGGTGTGATATAGTAGCCTCGGTTGGCTACAATGGCGGCTAGATTGGCCATCTGGATGGGGACCACGGTGACTTCGCCCTGGCCGATGGAGTTGGAGTAGATGGTGGAGAATGCCCAGCGCTCTTTGCCGTACCAGCGGTTGTAGAAGGCTGTGTCGGGGATGTTTCCACTCGACATGCCGCTCTTGGGCAGGTCAATATCAATCTTTTGTCCGAAGCCGAAGCGTAACATATAGTCGTGCCAGATGGTGAGACCGTATTGTGCATCCTTATAGATATTTTTGTACTTACCCTGCTGGATGACACGGCGATAGACTTGGTAGAAGTAGGGGTTGCAGCTCATCTTGATGGCCTCCTGCACCGAGCGTGCCGAGGGATGGTTGTGGCAACCTACAAGACTCTTCTCGCAGGCGAAACCACTACCAGGGTTGATGACGCCGAGGTCGAGGGCCACCATCGACTGTGCCACCTTGAAGATGCTTCCCGGAGGATACTGTCCGATGAGGGCGCGGTTAAGCATGGGTTTTGAGATGTCGCTGTTGAGCATGATGTAGTTCTTGCCGCGGATGCGTCCCACGAGGAGGTTGGGATCGTAGGTGGGGGCGGAGACCATGGCGAGGATTTCGCCTGTTGAGGGTTCGATAGCCACCACGCAGCCGCGTTTGTTTGCCATCAGCTCCTCGGCATAGGTCTGGAGGTTGGCATCGAGGGTGGTGTAGAGGTTGCAACCTTCGGTGGGAAGGGTGTCGAACTTGCCATGCTGGTAGGGACCTATTTCGCGATTGTGAACGTCTACGTGCATGACTTTTTTCCCCTTGATGCCGCGGAGCACCTCCTCGTAGCTTTTTTCAAGGCCGCTCTTGCCGATGTAGTCGCCACGTTTGTAGTAGGAGTCTCGGTCGAGGTCAGCTTGGTCCACCTCGCCTACATAGCCCAGCACTTGTGCCGCGATGGGGCGGTCGTAGATTCTCAGCGTACGTTGCGAGATGTAGAACCCCTTGAAACGGAACATCTTGTTCTCGAATTTTGCATAATCTTCTTTCGAGATTTGTTTTATGAAGATGGAGGCCGAATAGGGCGAGTAGGTGCGGGCCTTCTGCATGCGGTCGTCGAAGTCGTCGCGCGTGATGCCGAGACACTGGCAGAAGTAGGCCGTGTCAAGGTTCTTCACCATGCGGGGGATGACCATGAGGTCGTAGACGGCTTCGTTGTGCACCAGCAGTTCGCCGTGGCGGTCATAGATGAAACCGCGGGCGGGGTATTGTGTCACGTTGCGAAGCGACTGCTGCTCCCCCTTCTCTCTGTATTCAGGATTAAATAGTTGCAGTATCGCTAGACGTCCTATGAAGAGCGCCCCGATGACGATGAAGATAATCTTCACCACATGGCTCCGGTCGGCAAACTGGTTCGACATAATAACTATAACGCGCCCGCATGTGAATTATTGCCCCATAAAACATATTTTTTCTCATCAGCCATTTATCATTTGTCCACCATCACTTACCGTGATAAGGGATGTGTAGGGGATGGTAAAGAGTTGGGTAAGACTTGATGAGTACACCATATTGATTTCTTGTTGTTTATGGATATTGAGAAGATGGGACCTTACCGCCAGCGGAGGGTCTCGATGAGGCGGTCGAGGTCGTGGTGTATGTAGTCGAGCACCGGTGCAATGGAGTCGTTGTTGGGAGCGTGGTTGATGAAGACGGCTCCGCGGAGGAAGTGGCGGACCGAATCGGTGGCATAGAACTGGTAGGTGGAGGCCACATTCTTGCCTTTGAGGCGCCATTTGACGGCATGCACCGTATGGTCGTCGCTCTCGAAGACCTGTTCGTCGATGCCTGAGGCGAATGGGTAGTGTTTCTCGAGCATGCGCGACGAGGTGTCGATCTGTCCGCGCAAATCGCCAGATGAACGCAGATGCTTGTAAGTAAGGAACACTACACCATCCCACTGTGGATAGTTCAGATCCAACCACACTTCGCCTTTGGGGGCGTCTTTCTCTGCCAGTTTCACGCATTCATTGGCTTCGAAGATGAAGGGGAAAGTCTTGTGGGACTTGGCTTGTTTGCCGAAAGATAGTGTGTCGCCGTTGACAATGATGGTGGTGTCGCTAGGGAGGCGCAGGGTGTCGACCAGCCAGTAGTGTTGTTCCGGCAGGTCAATGCGGAGGTATGCTTTCGGCTTGGGCGAATAGTCATTTCCTCCACACGCCACCAGTATGGTTGAGATGAATAATGCGACTAGTATATTCTTGATTCTCATTACGTTGAAACTTTGAACTCTAAACTTTAAACTTTATTTTGTATCTTTGCACCATGAATCGGCTGCAACATTTTCTTCGTGCCAAGACGCAGTTCAACCTGCATTCTCCTTTCGTCTATGGGCTCTACACTGAGGTGCTTTTCTCGCGTGCAGATGGGGCTCCGCATGGGCGTTTTGCCGAGGTGGTATGGCGATTGGAGCGTCGGTACAATGTCGCTGCTGACCGCTCTGCCGATACTGCCACATTGGACACACATGATGGTTGCTTCCTTGTCATCGACCACCCTCATCGTGATGAAACGCGTTGGCAGTCAATCATTGCCGACCTGCAATGGCAGGCTACCATCGACCTCTTCTCCGTAGGGCTTGCTGTGTCCAATTCTCGTCTCTCGAAGCAGCATTTCATTCTGCGCTAGCGCATTTGGCGGCCGTCGAGCATGGGTACAAAGCTGTAGGCACCAAATCTTTCCACTTTCCATTTCTCACTTTCCTCTCCCTCCTTGGTGATTCGTAACATTTCCTGACCATTCTCGTCGTCGAGGGGGATGACCATAATGCCGCCCTCCTTGAGTTGCTGCATCAGTGCCGTGGGTATTTCGCGGGCACCGCAGGTGACGATGATGCGGTCATAGGGGCCGTAGTTTACCTCCTGCAACCCTTGGTAGCCGTCACCTAGGAAGCAGCGCACCCGGAAACCCAGATCCGTGAGCAGCGCGCGGGTCTTGTCGAAGAGCCCTTTCTGTCGTTCGACGCTGAAGACTTTGGCTCCCATCTTGCTGAGGATGGCGGCTTGATAGCCACTGCCGGTGCCAATTTCCAGCACCTTCATGCCGGGTTGTACGTTGAGTAACTGGCTCTGCATGGCTACGGTGGAAGGGTGCGAGATGGTCTGATCGCAGTTGATTTTCAGAGCCCTGTCTTCATAGGCGAAGGTGTCTAGTGCACTATCGATAAACCAGTGACGCGGCACCTCTTCCATGGCTCGCAGCACTGCTGTATCGTCGATGCCCTTGGCTCTCAGGGCCTCGACCATTTGTTTTCGTAATCCTTTATGTTTGAATGTGTCCTGTCGTGTCATTGCTTGGTAAAGCCTTGTGCGCGGAGTTCGATGGTAGTGTTTTGCGGTGTGACCATCACGCTGGGCATGCCCTTCTCGGTGACGTAGCCGATGATGTGGATGCCCTCCATGGTCTTGATTTTCTCATAATCTTTCTGGTCCACGGTGAAGAGCAATTCGTAGTCACGGCCGCCATTGAGGGCGCAACTCACGGGCAGCATGTTCTTGCTCATCTCCGAGCATACGCGCGAACATTGATAGTCTATAGGTAGTCTTTCTTCATATACCTCGCAGCCGTAGCCAGAGGCCTTGCCGAGGTGCAATAGGCTGTCGGCCAGTCCTTCGCTGACGTCGGTCATCGAGGTCGGCACCACTTCTTTTTCAGCCAGTTTTTTCACGATATCCATTCTGGGCTCGGGCTTGAGAAAACGTTCCAGCACATAGTCGAAGCCGTCGAGGTCAGGCTGGAAGTTGGGGTTGGCCTGGTAGGTGACTTTTTCGCGCTCAAGCACAAGCAGGCCCGCATAGGCACTGCCGAGGTCACCGCTGACGCAGATGAGGTCGTTGTGTTTGGCTCCGCTGCGGTAGGCAATCTTGTCCTCGTCGGCATCCCCTATCGCTGTGACAGTCAGAACCATGCCAGCTCTCGTGCTTCGTGTGTCGCCACCTATGAGGCTCACGTTGTAGCGATCACAGCAGAGGCGGACACCGGCGTAGAGTTCGTCGAGGGCCTCCACCGAGTAGCGGTTGCTTACGGCGAGGGATACCAGTGCATGGCGCGGTGCGCCGTTCATGGCGGCAATGTTGCTTATGGCCACGGCTACAGATTTGTATCCCAAGTGTTTGAGTGGAGTGTACATCATGTCGAAATCCACACCTTCCACTAAGGTTTGCACTGTGACAAGGGTGCGTTTCTTGCCTTTGCCAAGCACGGCAGCGTCGTCGCCTTGACAGCCAGTGTCGGCTGTCAGTCGGTCGATGAGGGCTACCTTGCCCAATTGTCCAATCTCTGTTCTTCCTTCTTGATATTGTAGTTGTTCCATAAATACTATTTTGTCATCCAGTTCATCAGAATTCCTGCAGCCACAGCTGCGTTGAGGCTTTCGGCGGTGCCGCCAATATTGGGAATGAGCACGGGGTCAGTCACCTGAGCCATAGCCTCTTCGGAAATGCCGCGGCTCTCGTTGCCAATGAGCAATACTGCCTCGTTGAGAGAGGCGGCGTCCCTGCCGACAATGGATTTGCCCTGCAACGAGGCTCCGAAGACGGGCATGTTGCAGTTGGCTAGCCATCTGGGCAGGTCAACGTACTCCACTTTTGTGCGGAATATGGCTCCCATGGTCGACCGAACCACCTTGGGGTTGTAGCAACTGACGGTGTCGCGGCTGCACACCACATGGCGCACGCCGAACCAATCGGCTGTCCGCAGCATGGTGCCCATGTTTCCGGGATCCTGTATCTTGTCGAGTGCCAGCGTAAGACCACTTTCCGCATTCCACTTTCTGCATTCCCTATTCCTCTCCAAAAGCATCCATATCTGATTGGCTGTCTTGAAGTTGGAAAGCCTTTCCAATTCTGCAGGACTCACCTCGAAGGTCTCTTCGGCCACCATGCTGTCGGCGTAATCCGACAGCCATTCCGCTGTAGCGCATACCACCTTGATGACGAAACCCGACGCCATCGCCTCGGAAGCCATCTTGGGCCCTTCGACAACAAAAACCGCCTCCTCGTCGCAACGTTTCTGCAGGCGGTAGGCGGCCAATTCCTTCAGTTTATTTTTACTAATCAATCTACTTATCTGCTTAACTACTGACTATTGTCTGCTTATAGTTCAATATACATATTGTTTTCCTGTGCCAAGCGGCGTAGGTTGATGATGGCGTAGCGCATGCGGCCGAGGGCCGTGTTGATGCTCACGCCGGTACGGGCGGCGATGTCCTTGAAGTCGCACTTGCCATAGTGGCGCAGGATGACCACGCGACGCTGCTCGGCAGGGAGCATCTTCACAAGCTTGCGGATGTTAGCGCTGGTTTGCTTCTTCATGATGGCATGCTCGGCGTTCTCGTCCTGAACCTTCAGGTTGTCAACCACATCGCCCTCGGGCTTGTTGGGTACCATGGGCATCTTGTTGTTGCGACGGAAGTAATCCACAATCAGATTATGCGCAATACGCATCACCCAATGTACAAACTTGTTCTCGTCTTTATAGAGGCCGGAATTGATGGTGACGATAACCTTGTAGAAGGTGTCCTGAAAGATATCGTCCGCTGTTTCTTTCTCTTTCACTACAGAAAAAATGTAGCCATACACCTTGGCTTGGTAGCGCTCGAGGAGCACTTCAAAACAAGATGCATCGCCTTCTTGGTAGCGCAGAATCAGTTCATTGTCTGACAGTTGTCTGATTTTTACGTCCGTCATATTCCTCTATTTTAGGGGGTTAAAACTGATACGATTGCTTCATTCAATCCTGTTTGGTTCTACATGATTTCGGCTGCAAAGATACAACTTTTTTTTAACATGCAAGTAAAAAAAAGAAAAAAGTTAAAAAATACCCCTCCAATGACTAATTTTACCTAGTCTCTAACTGCCTATGAATCACCTATCAACTCCTAACCAACTCCTACCATGGTAGGAGTTGGTTAGGTGATGGTAAAGAGATGGGTAAGAGTTGGTGGGTAGAAGGTATTTGTGATCAGATGTTTATGAAAGCGCTTTTTCGGGATAAAAAACAGAAGAGTCTGGACAATAAAAAAGGTCGTTCCGCGTTATGAGCAAGTTGAAAGAAAGGAAACTTTTTATGGAACTGAAAGATTCTCTCAAGGACCTCGTTTTCACGAAAAGCGAGCTGAAACAGAATGTATTTGATGCCACGAAGGAGACCTTCGAGATTTTCCGCAGGCAAACGCGCGAACTGATTCAACTCTTCCGCGACCGTTGCCGTCAGGAGGGCCGCCAGGTGGCGTTCGAGTTTACCGACCGTGGTGACTTCGAGTTCGAAGTGATGTTCGCGGGCGACGTTCTGCTGTTTATGATGCATACCAATGTTTTCGAGTTCTCGCGCGACCATCAGGTGATGAAGACCCCCTACGTTAGAGAGGATCCACGGAGGAGCTATTGCGGTGTGATTCATATCTATAACTTCTTGGCCGATAGTTTTATATATCAACGTGACAACGATTTGGGCTACATGATTGGGCGTGTGTTTGTCAACAACGAGAAGCACTACTTTATCGAGGGCAAGCGTGAGCTGGGCATGTTGTACACCAATTTCAACACCTCGACAGTGACGCCGGAGAGCGTCCAGGGAATTGTCGAATCGGCCATCGAATACACCACCAATTTTGATCTTCTGACCCCTCCGTACGACGAAGTTAAGCTTGTCTCGGTGGGTGAGATGAGAAGCAATTTTGATAAAAAAATGCTGGTGACAGGTAAGCGTTTAGGCTTTCGTTTTCAGGCAGATAGCGAGTAGAAATGGAAAGATATCAACCGATGGCGTTGAAAAAAATTTTGCCATATCGGAAAATGTTCGTACTTTTGCACCCGCTTTTGATGAGAAAATCTAACCGAAAAAATGAATTCGAAATGTTTTTAGATGATTCGGTTGGGACACAAGAAGTGATGCCGCGTTCGTCTAGCTGGCCCAGGACGTGAGATTTTCATTCTCAAAATCGCGGGTTCGAATCCCGCACGCGGTACTGAGAAGAATAAATAATAATAAGAAGAACAACAATTAATTTATGGCACACCACAAGTCTGCAAAAAAGAGAATTCGCTCGAGCGAAAAAAGAAGAGTTGAGAACAGATACTACGCCAAGACCATGCGCAACGCTCTGCGCGACTTCCGTGCTCTGGAAGACAAGGCCGTGGCTACCGAGCGTCTGCCCAAGATGATTAGCATCATCGACAAGCTTGCCAAACGCAGCATCATCCACAAGAACAAAGCTTCCAACCTGAAGTCGAAGTGCATGCGTCAAGTTAACGCTATGTAAATCGACACAGCGAATCCTTGAAAAGTACAAAGCCGCTCCCGAATGAGAGCGGCTTTTTTTCTTCCTCATCCAGCCCCTCCCCGTCGGGAGGGGTGGAAGTGGGGTTATTCGAGGACGGCGGCGCGTTCGTCATCGTCCCAATAGGTCATGTTGCGGAAAGGATTCACCTCATCCTTGTGGCGGCTGGCTACTTTTTGCTCTTCTATAAATTCCAGTATTTCATCGTAGCGCTGCCGGTAGCACTGCCAAAGGTCATCGGTGAGTCCGTCGACTCCTGCCAAGCGGCAGAGGACGCCGTAAGCGTGAGCCTCGCGCTGGGCGGGATAAGCCTCCCATAGGGTGTCCATGCGCTCGTGCAGCTGGTGCCAACTGCCGATGGTGCCATTCTCCACATCGGTGATGAGTTGTTCCATGTCGGGTCTGGTGACGAGCTGGCCTCCGATATTGACCCAGTCATTTAACCTCTCACCTTTGACCTTTGACCTTTCACCTTCCAGCGTCTTCATGGCGTAGAAAACGAGCATGTCTTCGTAGGCTTTGAGGCCTTCGTTGGCTTTCAGCACTACCGTGGGACGCTTGCTCTTCTCTTGCCCCTGAGCATAGACGGTATCGGAAGTAGAGGCGGCCATCCAGGCGCGCAACTGCTTTATGCCGAGGAGTATCTCCTCGGCGGTGTCGGGAGCCAGACTGTCGAACTCGATGTGCTGGGCCTTGAGTTTGCGCTTGTCGCGTTTGGCGAACTTCTTGCTGTTGCGGTCCATGGCGTACATATTGTACATCCACCAGTAGGCAGGCATCACTTCGAGTTGGTCCTTGTTGATGTTGTTGTTAACCAATGCGAAGGGTAGCGTGATGTTCAATTCGGCGGGGTAATCGGCCTTGGCCAGCAGGCAGTAGGATGCGAAGCGGCTGCTGTGCTTGAAGGAGCAACAGAGGCCTGGCCAGAAACCTCGGCCAGCGGCCAACTCGTTGTCGGCGGTGCGGCTGTTGTGGTTGGAACCTATGGTGCCGCCGGCGGCAATGTTGCTCTGTCCCATGATGAGACCGGCGATGAGGAACGAGTTGTTATGGTGTTGTTCGTGGGCGGGGAAGATGATGCTGTTGCCCACCTCACAGCGCGCCAACGTACTGTTGTCTCCCACCACGGTATCGTTCAGGCGCAAACCGAATTCCAGGTGCACGTGCTCGCCCAGCAGGAAGCGCTCGGCAATAATTCCGTTCTCCACGGTGCATCCGTAGCCGATGACGCCATCGCTGAGCACGATGCAACCGTCGACCACTGTGCGGTCGATGTCAGTCGACCGGATGACGACGTTGTGCAGCCGATTGGTATTCTTGACGACGCAGCCGTCTCCCACCTGTCCGTAGCGACCTTCGGGGGAGGCCAGCAGGTCGCGGGTGAACTGTTCGAGTTTTTCCATGAATCTCTTGCGGCCACGGTAGCGTGCCCACATATAGGCGTCGCCAATGGTCATGCTTCCGAAGGGGAGGATACGGCGGCCGCCGTTCTCGTTCATGGGCTCGAGCCAAGAGAGGTGATCGGGATCACAGGTCATCTCGTTGATATTGAAAAGCAGGACGTTGTTGCCAAGAGTGTAGCCGCTAATCATGTGGACATTGCGGATGGCGGGATGGTCGCCTACGGTGGTGTTGCGGAAGGTGGAGTTGAAGATGCCTTCATGGAGAGTGAGTGCTCCTTCGTTGTGGGTTTCAGGCTCTATGATGCCAAGAGAAACAGCACCCTCGAAGGTGCTGTTTCTCACGCATTCAACATGGAAGGGTTCGGCCACACGTACGGTAGACCAATTGTCGGCTTGGTTGCCCTGCCGTTCCAGTTGGTTTATTTCGTTTGCTGTAAGATTACGATAATTGGTGGCCATAGGCTTATTTGTAAAGGTTGATGAATTCTTCGATGGAGCCTTCGATGCGCTGTTTGTCCTTGAAGTAATCGTAGGTGCTCATTTTGAGTTCGACAGAAGCTTCCTCGTCGCACACCACCACGGCATGGGGGTGCATCTGCAGCATGCTGCTGGTCCACATGTGGTTGACGCCTTCCTCAATCAGGTGGCGCAGGGCACGGGCTTTCTTGGGACCGTTGCAAAGGATGAGAACCTCGCGGGCATCCATCACGGTACCCACTCCGACGGTAAGGGCCTGCTTGGGGACCTTGGACTCGTCGTTGTCGAAGAAGCGGCAGTTGGCCTGGATGGTGTTGGTGGTCAGCGTCTTGATGCGGGTGCGGCTGGCCAGAGAGGATCCAGGCTCGTTGAAGGCGATGTGACCATCGGGACCTACACCTCCCATGAAGAGATCAACGCCGCCAGCGTCGGCAATCATTTCTTCATAGTGTTTGCACTCGGCCATCAGGTCTTTCGCGTTGCCGTCGAGAATATGGACGTTTCCCTTCTTGATGTCGATATGGTTGAAGAAGTTGTTCCACATGAATGAGTGGTAGCTTTCGGGGTGGTTGACGTCAAGTCCTACATACTCGTCCATATTGAAAGTCACCACGTTCTGGAAACTCAACACACCTTTTTTGTTGAGCTTCACTAGATGCTGGTACAGTCCTAGGGGTGAACTACCGGTGGGGCATCCGAGGACAAAGGGGTGCTCTGCCGTGGGGTGAAAATCAATGATTTTCTTGGCCACATAATTGGCGGCCCAGACCGACATTTCGTCGTAGTCTTTTGTAATAATAACGCGCATAATAGTTACTATTAAATTGATATATAGTGTATTGCTTTGTTTTGTATGGGCGTATAAAACACCCTTTCAAGGTGCAAATATACAAAAAATCCTTATATTGAAGTTTTTTTATTCTGCTTCGGGTTCGGCAGTGGGGAGGTTGAGGGAGCTGTCGAGGTATTCGTTAGGGATGATGGCTGCGCCTTTCTTGCCTTTGCTGGCTTTTAGGTTTTCGATGCCGAGTTTGAGAATCTGGTTGGCGGTGGTGCTGATGCTTCGGCCACCAGGGAGAAGTTTCTTGCGGCTGCTTTCAAAGGCGTTGAGAGCATCCTGCAGGTTTTCCCCGATGGAGTCGTATTCTTTTAGGAAATTACCGGTGCGCTCAATCATCTCCTGTGCCAGTTCGTAGAGTCGGCGGTGGTTCTGCTCTTGGTCAATGTGGGTCCAGGTGATGCGGATGATGCGCAGGGCGGCGTAGAGGGTCTGTTCGTCGGCGATGAAGACTTTCTTCAGCATAGCATCCTGCCAGAGAGAAGGCTCCTCGTTAAGGGCTACCCACAAGGCTGGTGGCTGCGGAACAAACATGATGACGAAGTCGAGATGGGGGGTGATTTGGTACTGTGTGTAGTTCTTGGCCGAGAGTTCGTCGACATGTTTCTTCAGACTGTTGATGTGCTCTTTGAGGAAGTGGCGGCGTGTGAGCTCGTCCTCAGCATTGGCAAAGTCGATATAGGCGGTCATGGAGACTTTGGAGTCGATGATGACGTCGCGTTTGTCGTCAAGGTGGAGGAGCACATCGGGACGCAGATTCTCCCCTTCGTCGGGACGGATAGTGTTGCCGTTCTCGTCGCGCATCACCATCTGGGTCTCGAAGTCCTTGCCCTCAGTGAAGCCCTGTTTCTCCAGCAGGTTGCTGAGGATGACCTCGCCCCAGTCGCCCTGTGTTTTTGACTCGTGCTTGAAGGCGCGCGTCAGCTCCTCGGCGCTCCGCTGGGCCTCGATGCTCTGGCGTATCATGTGCTCCATGTTGGTCTTGATTTCAGCACTCATGGTGGTCTGCACGGTCGAATTCTTGGCCATCTCCTCCTTCATCTTGTCAATGGTCTCCTTAAGGGGCTTGACGATGCTGTCGATGTTCTTGGCACTGGCGTCGGAAAACTCTTCCTGACGCTGCTTGAGCATGGTGTTGGTGGTGTTCTCCACCTGCTCGCGGAGGGCTTTGATGGTGTCGGCGAAACGTTTCTCCAATGCTTCGGTGTCGCTTCGGTGACGGCGGTCCTGTTCCTCAACAAAATGTTGGTGGTTTTGCTTGAGTTCATCCACTACAGTGTTATGTCGCTTGAGTACCTCCTCCTTGTAGTCGGCCAGTCGCTTGTCTGATTCGACCTTGTAGTCTTCGAGGGCTTTTGCCGCATCATTTTTTTGCGTCTCCAGTTGTTTGTTGAGGAGGGCCGTTTCTGTGGCGTGACTTTGTCTGGCAGCGGCAAGCTGTGCTTCGAGGCTCTGCTTCTCGGCGTTGATGGCGTTCTTCCCGCGCCCTGCAATAAGCATCCCGGCGAGCACTCCCGTTGCGAGGGCTATGATAGCTATGATGATTGTGGTAGCCATAATTTGGTCTTTGTTTGAGGCTGCAAAGATACAAAAAAGTTTTAAATATTTGTTTTTTCTCAAAAATTATTTTGTCCAGCAGGCAATATTTCCCCCCAAGAGCCGTTAATATGTGCAAAAAAAAGTACAACCCAAAAGACACCATGATGAGGGATTGAATACCATTGATGCAAAATGCATAAATAATTAATGTTCAATTTAAATCTTTCACATCATGGTAAAACACATCAAAAAGGCAGCACTGCTGCTTTGTATTTCCCTTCTGTCGATTCTTTCCCAGTCGATCCACGCGCAAGAGCAGGAGCTTGGAGGTTTTAACAACAAAAAGGTGCTCTATGGTCTTCATTGGGGTTTCACCGAGAACTGGGTCGACCTCTACTACACTCAAGGAGGTGAAGCGTATGCCCTGAAAGAGGGCAACCATTCGTTCTATGAATCCGGCATCCGTGTCTCTGTGATAGGGGATTTCCGGATGGGGGACCACTTCCGTCTGCGTGCTATGCCGGGAGTGTCGGTTTTCAGTTGTACCTGGGAGCCGTCGAGCCTAAGTTTCCCCACCTCGTCTACTACCGACTACAATGTTGTAAACGTGTGCGGTGAGATGACCGTCGATGTCAAGTGGATTCCTTTCCGATGGGGTGACCGACAACTCTATCTCACCTCCGGACTTAGCTACAATTTCGACTTCACCTCGTTAAATAAAGACCTCGACGAAGGGACTATCCAACGTTTGAATGCCCATGACCTTCGATATATCTGCGGAGTAGGTTACGAGTTCGACACGCGCTATTTCAGGCTTGGCATTGAGATGAAGGCCGATTGTTTCAGCCTCCTCCCAACCAACACCAGTGGTTCTCGTTCCAACACCTTCTACTTCCACAGCGGTCCCTCCTTCAGCATTGGCTTCAACATCGAAGCATAAGTATAAGTTTTAGGACGCAGCCCTGCGAGCAATAAAAAAAGGAAAACCACGTTATCAAAAATATGAAACAGATTCTCCTCATAAACGACGTGGTGGGCTACAGTCATGTGGGTATGGTGGCCATGTTGCCTATCCTCACCAATTTGGGACATACCACTTACAATCTCCCCACCGCATTGGTGTCCAATACATTGGACTATGGTCACTTCAATATCCTTGAGACCACCGACTATATGCGTGGCACCATCCCCGTGTGGCGTCAATTGGGATTCCGTTTCGACGCGGTATGCACCGGTCTCATGTTCAGCGAGGAACAGGCCACCCTTGTCGCTTCCTACTGCCGCCAGCTACAGAACGAGGGGACCGCAGTCTTTGTTGATCCCATCATGGGTGACGGCGGCCGCCTCTATAACGGCATTAGCGACACCCAGGTGGCTCTAATGAAAGAAATGGTTGCCGTGGCCGACCTCACCTTCCCCAACTACACCGAAGCCTGCTACCTCACAGGCAAACCCTATTGCACGGAAGGCATGAGTTGGGACGAGGCCTGTGACATGCTCGACGGTATTATCAACCTCGGTGCCAAAGCTGCCGTCATCACCAGCGCGTGTGTCGACGGCCAACGTTGTGTCATAGGTCGCCGCAGCGACTGGCCACTGGAGGGCTTTCGACAGCGGGGCAAAGAGGGTCCCTATTTCCGTATCGACTACGAGGAAATCCCTATGGCCTTCCATGGCACCGGCGACATCTTCTCCGCTGTCCTCATCGGTCACCTCATGAATGGCGAGACGTTGAAAGACAGTACCCAGACGGCCATGACCGTCGTCTCCAACCTCATTGAAAGAAACCGGGATCAGAAAGACCTCTGCCTCGGTATCCCCATTGAAAAATGTTTGGATTTACTTTAGCCCCGCGCTCCTAGCGGGGCTTTTTTTTAATCCTCGCTGTGCTTGCGGCTGCCGTCGATGGCTTCTGAGACATTGATGACATAGTCGCCCAGTTTCTCATACAGTGCGTAGAGACTGCTGTAGGCGTTGCCGATGGCGTAGTCATAGACTCCCAGTTTGAGGGCATCGAGGTGCTGTTTGCGCAAACGGTCGCGGCAGCTGTTGATGGCATGCTCGGCGGCATAGGCGGCATCGAGGTCCACATGGTCATAATCATGGAGATTACGGTCCATCACGTCAAGGGCCTTCTGTACCAATCCACGCATCTCTTCGAGGTTGGCATTGAGGCCGGCGTCGAAGTGGACGGCATCCTCGCGCTTGCTCTGCCGCGTCATGGCAATCTGGTAGATGGTGTCGCCAATGGACTCGAGGTTGTCGATGATGCGCAACATGGTGCTGATGCGCTCGGAGCCGTGTTCGGAAATGTCGCCCGACCCTACTTTGGTAAGGAAGCGGCTGATTTCCATTTCCATACGGTCGGTAATACCCTCGTACTTGGCGATACGTTCCATGATGGCTTCGAACTCCTCGTCCTTCTTGGCAGTCCTCAATCCCGGAAGGAAGGTGTACATACGCAACACGCGCTTGCTAAACTCCTCGATTTCGCTCTTGGCGCTCTGGATGTTAAGTTCGGCGGTGGAGAGCAGGTTGGGCGTGAGATAGGTGAGACGGAATTCCTCTTCGCCCTCTTCCTTCTTTTCAGGCACCATCCAGGTGACGATCTTTACAATCTGAGGGATGAAGAAAGCCAAGATGACGGTGGTGACAACATTGAAGAGCGTATGGAAGACGGTAATAGCCAAAGGTATCGGCGGGATATTGGGGAGCAGTTTATCCAATTCTCCGCTGATATATTCTACACCATGGCAAATCGGATAGAAGGGGATGAGGAAGATGATGGCACCGGCTACGTTGAACACCAGGTGGGCACGGGCTGTGCGCTTGCCGGTGGTGCCGGTGGTCATGGCCACCACCTGGGCGGTCAGCGTGGTGCCGAGGTTCTGCCCAATGACTAACGCCATGGCCGTGGGGAAATTAATCCAGTTCTGGCTGGCCATCAGCAGGATGACAGCCGTCATGGCCGACGAGGTCTGCAGGATGATACATAGTATGGCTCCCACCACAATAAACAGCAGAACAGACCAGTATCCATATTCTCCCAAGGCAGCGATGGAGTGGGCCACGTCCTCGTCCAATGGTGGCACCGAGTCGCCCATCAGGCCGAGGCCGAGGATGAGCAGCGCCAGACCCACAATGGTTTGGCCGAGGTACTGCATCTTGTTCTTTTTCGAGAAGATGAAGAAGAGGCTGATGGCCGCGATGGCCATGGGCATCAATGGCACCTTGTCGGCCGAATCGCCGCCACCCAGTCCGAAGAGGGTGATAATCCAGGCGGTGACCGTGGTGCCGATATTGGCTCCCATGACGACAGCAATGGCGCCGCCGAGGGTCAACAATCCCGCGCCGGCAAATCCCACGGTCATCACCGTGGTGGCCGTCGAGCTCTGGATGATGGCCGTCACACCCGTACCGGCCAAAATGCCGCTCAGCGGCTTGCCGGTAATCTTGGTCAGGATGTGGCGCAGTTTCGAACCGGCATATTTCTGCAGACCCTCACTCATCAGTTTCATGGCGAAAAGGAACACTGCCAAGGCTCCCGCTAGCTTCAAACACACTAGAAAAATTTCCATAATATTCTGATTATTAATTTCTAATTCTTATTTCTTGATTCAAATCGATGCTGCAAAAGTACAAAGAATATCGCTACGGAATTGTTACGTTTTTGTTAAGTTTTTCCTCACGTACATCTTCCTAATGGTTGTGCTTTTGTCTGTCAGTTGTCCAGTAGTTGTCCGATAGTTGTCCGATTAATCATTGGACAACTATCGGACAAATGATGTCTAAATATTGAGCAACGGACAATTCTAAGGGAATGAAAACAGAGGGCCCCGCCATTCGGCGGGGCCCTCTGTGTCAAAGGTTACGCCGCGGTTAGCGGATGATGAGTTTGCGGATAGCGTTCACCTGCTCGCCCACGATGCGGACAAAGTAGGCGCCCTGGGACATCTGGCTGACGTCGATGGTAAGCGTGCCGTCGTTGACGGTCCATTTACCATTCTCGTGGCCGTTCATGTCGACCACCGTTATCATGGCCACACCCTCGATGCCCGTGAGGGTCACCGTGCTGCTGGCCGGGTTCGGGTAGAGGTTGACATTGGCAGCGTTCACGTCGTCGATGCCTCCATGTTCACTCTGAGTGGTGAACTCGGCCGCAGTGCTCCAGTCGGAAACCACGCCATCGGCACAGATAGTCTGCACATACACATCGTACGCCCTGTCGGCTTCAAGTCCGGTGAGGGTGTAGCTGGCACCGTTGACAGTGTCACTTGTGCCGGTGCCTTGCGTGTGACCACTGACTCCGTAATTGACGATGAAACGGGTAGCGCCCTCTGGCGCCGTCCAAGTAATTTTGGCACTGGTAGTAGTAAAATCACCAACAATTACGCCAGTGGGAGCATCACACTCAAGGGTATTGAAACGAATGGCATTGCTCCACGCACTTGTGGATTGCAATCTGTACCTATCTTATTGTAGCTCGGATAAAAGCCACTAGCAGGGATTGTCCCTATACTATTACAGAAGTTGCAACAATTCTCGGTGTTTCTGCACTAACAAAGAGAGACCTTGCAGACTTACTTACAGATCCAGCGAACGACCTACTCAATCAAAATGTCAATGAACTAACTTTATTTTAAAAGGTTAAAAAATTAACGCAACAGTACTATATTATCTTTTTAACATAATTATAATTGCATAATTATTTTTTTATATCTAGGTACAACATTTTAATAATTTCAGCGTTATTTAAAACAGATTTATGAAACAGTATCTAGACCTATTGCAACATGTGCTGGACCACGGCACCGAGCGTCTGGACCGCACAGGGACAGGCACCATCGGCGTTTTCGGCTATCAGATGCGATTCAACCTCAGTCAAGGTTTTCCTTTGCTGACAACCAAGAAACTGCACCTGCGGAGCATCATCTACGAACTGCTGTGGTTTCTGCGCGGCGAGACGAATATAAAGTACCTCAAGGACCACGGGGTGAGCATCTGGGACGAGTGGGCCGACGCGAACGGCGACCTGGGTCCCGTCTATGGATCGCAGTGGCGTTCGTGGCCCGACGGCAAAGGTGGCGCAATAGACCAAATAGCCAACGTGGTACGTGAGATTAAAGAGAATCCCTACAGCCGCCGTCTTCTGGTGACAGCCTGGAATCCCGCCGAGATACAGGACATGGCCCTCCCCCCCTGCCACTGCCTGTTCCAGTTCTATGTAGATAACGGCCGTTTGTCATGCCAGTTGTACCAGCGCTCGGCCGACATCTTCCTCGGTGTGCCGTTCAACATCGCCAGCTATGCCCTGTTAACCATGATGATGGCACAGGTATGCAATCTTGAACCCGGTACCTTCGTCCACACCTTCGGAGACGCACACATCTACAAGAACCACCTCGACCAAGTGCGCCTGCAACTGACGCGCGACCCGCGACCGCTGCCCACAATGAAGATTAATCCTGATGTCCACGACATTTTCGGCTTCAACTACGAGGACTTCTCTCTCGAAAACTACAATCCCCATCCACACATCAAAGGCGAAGTTTCGGTATGAGCAACAACGAACATATCTGGGTTATCATCATGGCTGGTGGTCTAGGTAGCCGTTTCTGGCCCATCAGCAATACCGACTGCCCGAAGCAGTTTGTAGACACCATGGGTACAGGCCGCTCGCTGCTGCAGCTCACCTTCGACCGCTTTGAAAAGATCTGCCAGCGCGACCATATCGTGGTAGTGACCGGCGAACAGTATACCGACCGCGTACGCGAGCAGGTGCCCGGCTTGATGCCGTGGCAGGTGCTCGGCGAGCCATTGCGCCGCAATACGGCCCCCTGCATAGCCTATGCCGCTGCCGTCATCGCACAGATGGACCCCGAAGCCACGGTCGTCGTGTCGCCTGCCGACCACGCCGTCTTCGGGCTCGAACGCTTCGTGCGCAACCTGACACAGGCCATCGAATGTGTGCAGGAACATGACTGGATCATCACCTTTGGAGCCCAACCCGTGAAGCCCGACACCAGCTACGGATACATCCAGTTCCGCGAACCCGCCGTAACAGACAACCTCTACGAAGTCGTCACCTTTACCGAGAAACCGCCCGTGGAAATGGCATGCCAGATGATTGCCAGCGGCGAGTTCTTCTGGAACACCGGCTTGCTTGTGTGGCGCCTGCCGGTGCTACACAAGGCCTATGAGACCTACCTTCCCGCCATCGCTGAGAGTTTCTTCGGCTTGACACTCAACACCACCCATGCCTCATTGGAACAAGTTTACTCGCAATGCGAAGCCATCTCGGTGGACCACGGCATCATGGAAAAAGCCGACAACGTGCATGTGCTGGCCGCCAGCTTCGGCTGGAGCGATGTGGAGACTTGGGATTCACTCTACGGTGTCTTCCGCCACGACAAAGCAGGCAACGCCGTAACTAGTGGCGTGGCACTGACCTACGACACGCGCAACTGCGTGGTGGCCGTGCCAGGCGAGAAAATAGTGGTACTCGACGGACTGGACGGCTACATCATTGCCGCCAACGACGATACCATCATGATTTGCCGCCGGAAGAACGAGGATAAAATCTTCAAGTTCGCCAACGACGTGGAGATGCAGCAACTGCTGTACTCGAAAGTAAATTTCGACAAATAAGAAAAAAACAATGAACCTATGTAAACAAGTAATAGCACTTCTCCTGTGCTTGACCGCTTTCTCATGGCAGACACAGGCAACCGAGCAGTATCCTGATTATATCGAGTATAATGGGAAAAGGTACGAACTGGCAGTAGATTGGAGCCATCCCTCCCCGCTGCAGGTGCTGTATATCCGCACCAACACACAGTCGCCCTTCCAGGGTTGGAGCACCGCCAACTACCGCGGCCACATCGCCACCTGGCGCATTAGCGACGGCAAGTTGTTTCTGGTGAACGTCGACACCCGCCGCCACTACGGCCGCACAGGCACCTACTGGCCCGACGAGGGCGAGCGGCGCGACACGCTGGCGGCGCCAGGTTATTTCGGCATCGCCTCGTTGGAGGTGCATCCCACACAAATCGATGGCGCAGTGGTAGCCGATTGGTTCTCCGGTGTGCTGGAGATTGGCGACGAGGTGACGGAAGGGGACGAGAGGGTCGAGAGCGAGGGTGTGCGCTATGTCTATGTGCGCTACGGTGAAGTGGTGGACGACCAGTGGGTGACCGGCAAAGACTTCGAGCGGATGCAGACCATGACGGAAAAAGACACCTCGGACCACGAGTTCATGGACAAATACATGATAACCCTACTCAACAACTTCTATCTTTCCTACTATTTCCAGAGCGGCATGAGCCACGACGAGGTGACCTACAACGGCCACACGGGGCGCTTCGAGGGTCAGGACTTCCGCCCGCAGCTGATGTCGCTGTTCGACTACGACCCCTTGAGGTTCTATTTCAACTGGGAGAATTTCCAGCGCAACGGAACGCCCGTCTGCACATGGAGCATCAGCCACGACTCGCTGTTCATCAACAGCATCACGCTATACTCGGGACTGGGGTTCTACGAACATAACGAGGATACCGTGGGGCTGGACTGGATTTTTAAGTCCGAGCGGATTAAGGACGGCAAGGTGTTCGCCTTCTGGATGAACGGCGAGCGGACGATTGAATACGGGCAGGAAGTCGATGGAGAGTTCGGGTCGAAGGAGTTCCGCATGGAGCGCCAGCAACGCATCGTGCTTGATTCGGGCCGCATCGTGAAGAGCGTCTGGACTCCATCGGATTTCGACGTCGCCCCACAGGCCGCTCTCGCCGACTGCGACCCGCAGCATGTGTACCGTTGCGCCCACTGGGGGGCTCGGGACACCTATAAAGACCTCCCCGAAGCGACCTCTCTGCCCGCCTGGCGAGAAGGAGACGACACCCTGCAGGCGTGGTTCAACGGCCACCCACTGACCGACCCTCGCTCCAAGGATATGATTTTCAGAACTGTGTTGGGATTCAAGGTCAACTGCCGCGGCGAAGCCGGCGAGTGGTACATCGCTTCAAAAGGCAAAGGTGTGCTGTTCGAGTTGTCCAATCAAGTACTGGAAATTGCCAAGCAGCTGCCCAACGGCTGGAAGCCCGCCACCGATGCCAACGGCAACGCCGTGGATTGCTGGCAGGTGCTGCAGTTCAGCATCACGGAAGGACAGTTGAAATGCACAGTTTATAAAAAGTAAAACGTGGTCACACAATAAACCAATCCATACTGCGTTAATAAATTTTTTTGAAAATAAAAAAACAATATATATTATGAAACGCTACGAGATTAAGTATCTTTTGAAAGAGGATGTGTCGGCCCTCATCGGCACATCGATTTGTGTCAAAGGCTGGGTGCGCACCAAGCGCGGCAACAAGAACGTGGCCTTCCTGGCTGTGAACGACGGCTCGATTATCCATAATATCCAGGTGGTCGCCGACCCCGCGAAGTTTGAAGAAGAGTTGAAACGCATCACCACCGGTGCCTGCATCGGCGTGGAAGGCAAGCTTGTCGAGAGCCAGGGCTCGGGCCAGGCCGTCGAAGTACAGGCTGAGAGCATCGTCGTTTATGGCGAGGCCGACCCCAACACCTATCCCCTCCAGAAGAAGGGGCACAGCATGGAGTTTCTTCGTGAAATTGGCCACTTGCGCCTCCGCACCAACACCTTCGGCGCCGTCATGCGCCTGCGTCACAATATGGCTATGGCCATCCACACCTTCTTCCACGAGCGCGGTTTCTTCTACTTCCACACGCCCCTCATCACCGCCAGCGACTGCGAAGGTGCCGGCGAGATGTTCCATGTGAGCACCCTCGACCCCGAGAACCCGCCCCGCAAGGAGGACGGCACCATCGACTGGGAGCAGGACTTCTTCGGCAAGTTCACCGCCCTCACCGTCAGCGGCCAGCTGGAAGGCGAGCTGGGTGCCACCTCGCTGGGTAAGATTTATACCTTCGGTCCCACCTTCCGTGCTGAGAACAGTAATACTCCGCGTCACCTCGCCGAGTTCTGGATGATTGAACCGGAGATGGCTTTCTACCAGCTCGACGAGCTCACCGCCCTCGAAGAGGAGTTCATCAAATACTGCGTCAAATGGGCCCTCGACCACTGCATGGACGATCTGGAATTCCTCAACAAGATGATTGACAACGGTCTCATCGAACGCCTCAAGGGCGTCATCGACACCGACTTCGTGCGTCTGCCCTACACCGAGGGTATCAAGATACTTGAAGAGGCTGTCGCCAAGGGTCACAAGTTCGAGTTCCCCGTCAGCTGGGGCGTCGACCTGGCTTCCGAGCACGAGCGCTACCTCGTGGAGCAGCATTTCAAGAAGCCCGTCATCATGATTGACTACCCGAAGGAGATCAAGGCCTTCTACATGAAGCAGAACGACGACGGAAAGACTGTGCAGGGCACCGACGTGCTCTTCCCGCAGATTGGCGAGATTATCGGTGGTAGCGTCCGTGAGGAGAACTACGACAAGCTGATGACCCGCATCAACGAACTGAACATCCCGATGAAGGACATGTGGTGGTACCTCGACACACGCCGCTACGGCTCCTGCCCGCACGCCGGCTTCGGCCTCGGCTTCGAGCGCCTGATGCTCTTCGTCACCGGCATGGCCAACATCCGCGATGTCATCCCCTTCCCCCGCACCCCCAAGACCGCCGAGTTCTAATGGCACTGCCCGAAGGTGTGCGTAAAACCAACGCTGCGCGGCTGCTCGACCAGCTGAAGATAGCTTACGAACTCACCCCCTATGAGGTCGACGAGGATCATCTGGGCGCCGAACATACCGCCGAGGTATTGGGCGAACCTATTGAGCGCATCTTCAAGACGCTGGTGCTGCGGGCGACAAGACGGGGCTCTTTGTCTGCATCATCCCCGGGGCCGAGGAGGTGGAGCTAAAAAAGGCCGCCAAGGTGACTGGCAACAAGAAGGTGGAGATGATACATGTGAAGGAACTGCTGCCGCTGACGAGCTACATTCGTGGCGGCTGCTCGCCCATTGGCATGAAGAAGGCGCTGCCCACTTGGTTCCACCAGAGCCTGATGGAACACGAGAGCGTCTATTGCAGCGCCGGTCAGCGAGGCCTCCAGTTTCACCTCGTCCCTGCCGACCTCCTGCGCGCTGCCAAGGGGACGCTTGCCGTCCTAACTGTTTGTTGATACGTTGATATGGATAAGCCGGACATAGAACGTCATCCTCTGCAACCCTTCCTGCCGCCGAATGCGCGGCTGCTGATGCTCGGCAGCTTTCCGCCGCCGAGGAAACGCTGGTGCATGGATTTCTTCTACCCCAACCGCACCAATATGATGTGGGAGATATTCGGCTTGGTGTTCTACGGCGACTCGCAACGATTGGTGGATGCGGAGCATAAGACCTTCCGTATGGAGGACATCAAGGCCTTGCTGGAAGAGCGCGGAATAGCGATATTTGACACTGCCTGTGCCGTGCGCCGGTTGAGCGGCAACGCCTCCGACAAAGACCTCGAGATTGTCGAGAAGACCGATATCCCAGCGCTGCGCTCAAAGATACCGCTATGCAATGATATCGTCTGCACCGGCCAGAAGAGTTTTTCGGTCCTGACGGAGGATTATGGCGTCCCCGTCCCCGCGATGGGCTCTTACAACGAGTTCACCCTCGCTGGCCGCTCGATGCGTCTCTGGCGCATGCCTTCCTCCTCCCGCGCCTACCCTATGAAGCTGGACGAGAAAGCCGCCTACTACCGCGAGATGATGCAGCACATCGGCCTCATTACCCCGTAAGAAATGTTAAAATTCGGCCATTCCTACTTAACATAACCTTTTAAAAAACACGCTTGTAGCAGATTGATAATCAACCCCAAAAGCCACCTTCTCTTACTCTTCTCTTACTCTTCCCTTACTCAACCCTTTATCATCCCCTAGAAATGAAAGAGTTAAGTAGGTGCATACTATTGGTTGTTTAACACTTTTTAGGTTAAAAAACTCAATGCGTCCCGCCGCTAGGTTCTTTATAAACAATAAACCCCTGCGGGTCATCCGCAGGGGTCATACCCCGTCAGGGGGTTACTCTCAATAGCCCTCCGGCGTCACCTAATCACCACCACCTTTCGGACGGGATGGTTGCCAATCTTTATCATGTAGGTGCCACCGGTGGGTGGAGATAATTACCTATTGATTTCCTTTACTGCTATTGCACGCCCTACAAATCAATTGAGCATTCGAGAGTACAGTCCTACCTCCTTTGCTCCATGGGTTGATATGGTCAACTGTGAGTTCATCTGATGTAAAATGCTGATGACATTTCTTGCATTCATATAGTCCCTGTTCGTTAGGCGAGAGCTGGGAGAGCAATTCCTTCTTGTCGTCAGCAGTAAACAGACGTTTGGGGTCTACCCGCAAGTTGCCTACAATACCGAGTATCATGGCTTCGATATCCTCTTCCTTGCTGGACGACAGCTTGTAGCCGTCACTTTTGATGAAAGCATTACAATCCTTGCAGATGTCGTCTTTGTTCTGCAACCAGATGGAGCGGTTTTTGATGTATTTCACAGCCAGTTTGAATTTTAGAGTCGATCCAATCTTGGACGCATCACCAAAGATGTCGCGTATGAAACTGATGTAAGGCTTTATTTTCTTCAACTCTTCGTTAAACGACTCGTCCTTGTGTTGCTGCACATAGTCGTCCAGTTCACCTCTCTTGGGGAACACATTCCCATTACGCACATAGTAGATGTACTCAAGCAAGTGGTATTTGTTATCGCCTCGGTCAAGCGTTGCACCGGGTAATACCTTGCGGACATTAGCATCGTGGGCGAAGTAATCGTTCAGTCCCTCGATGTAATTGCCGTGGTACAATCCGTTGAGTACTTCGAACTTTGAGAGAGCCACACCAAGAGTGTTGATGCGTTTGAATATCTCACGTTTCTTCTCTTCCGTACCGCTACAGATGATGGTGGTCAACTCGGTGTTGTTCACCACCTGTTGCAGGTCACTATTGTAGGCGTATTCTTTCCATGACTTGCCATTGTACAACAAGTTTCCTTGCATGAATTTCTTGATGGACTCGATGCGTTGCTTACCGTCCAGCACTTCAAGTTTGCCATCTTCACGCTGCCATAGGTAGAATGCAGGCAAGGGAATTTCGTGATAAATGCTATCTATCACCTTCGCTTGCTTGTCGGCGTCATATACAATGGCACGTTGCAACTCAATATCGCTGATGATAACACCGTTGACTACCTTCTCGTATAAATCCTTTACTGTCATAAATTAGTCCTCCTTTTTCCGTTTGATGACCATTCTGTCCCAAAGACATTTGTAGTGGTTATTGCCTTCATCTAAGTAGAATCGAACACCTCCCTGAACGTATACAGCATCTTTCCCAACACAGTCTTTCATTTTCCTGCCCAACTGACGACTAGATCCTATTATTTCAAACTGTTCAGGATTGTATTTCTGCATAAAGGTAATGGGAACGCCCATTTCTCCGTAATAGTCATTGGGAATATCTGCCACTGTTGGAACCTCAATGGCATCATAATTCACATACTTTGGATATTTCTCTGGATTATCGTGGTATGATGCCATCAGCGTGAGTTCCTTTGACTCCTGCTCCACCTGTAAATTGGTGTACCACATGCAGCTGCGTGGAGTGTTATGCTGTTTGGGTAGCGTTGTTCCATCTGGGCGTTTGAAACCACTTAAATGGTAGTGATATCCAACTCTGATATTCCCCTCTTGGAAATGCCGAATGATACTCTTCTCTGTTGGTGCCGTCTGGGGCCCTATTACCAGAAACTCCTTGCCATTTTTCACCATTAGGTCGATAAACTCATCAAATTGACTGAATGGTGGATTGGTGATGATAACATCGTAATAGCTGTAATCGATATCCTGGTATCGCACCCCCTCGCCTGTCTGTGGATTATAGCCGCTTACGCTAATTGACTTAATACCCCATTCCTCTGCTTGATTGAGCAGATAGTAGACGAATTGGCATTTCACCAAATCCATCCGCTTCTCTATCTTCTCGCGTGTTTTGGCTATGTCGATATTCTTTATTGTTCCTTCGGGACCAAACAATCCACGCCCCAGCACATAGCCTTCCTCTTTGTATACAATCTCCTCATTGTAACTTTCGTCCCAATCGCATGGACAGAGAATGCGTTTGCTGCGCAGTTGAGGCAAGTAGTGACTCACCTCGTCGGCTATATCTTGGAACAACGTGTAGTATTCGTCGTCCCGTTTCTTTTTGCTGCCTTGCAGCCGTGATGTGCGTGTTACCATTGGGTCAGACGGTTAGTTATACGTGCATTCATCGAACGTACAGCTAACCCAAACACCCAGTCCCATGCAGGACAAAAAAAACGTGGACATCTTCCTCGTCCACGTCCTTGGGTGTTTGGCCTAACCCGTATTTACAGACAATTCAGACATCCACGTAAAATGGACATCTGCTCTATTCTGTAAATACGTCTATCTGCGGCCAAACTTCAAGGACGTTCTATGAATATGCAAATGCTTTCTCTCGGCAAACGGATTTCTCCCCGTTTGCGACTGCAAAAATACACACTTATTTTGATTTGACCAAAATTATTTCTCCGAGGCTGTTGGGTTTCAGAAAAAAGTCGTACTTTTGCAAACCGAAAATGACAAAGAAATCCCATAAAACACTCCTCTGGCTGGTGGACGTGCTGGCAATCGTCGGGGTGGGTATATTCGTAATATCGCGGACGTCGATAGGGGAGAGCGTGAAAAGAGAGAGCGCGAAACTGTTCGACTACGAGTATATCCCCAACCAGGCGGTGACAATCGAGGGCACAGAGGCGGCAGGGGCGGCGGATTCCATCTACAAGGACTTCCGCAAGAAATTCCGCTTCCACTACCAAACCATCGGAATGGCGTCGTTCGCCGACAGCAGCCGCATGATCCTGCTCACCGACATTCCGCCGCATTTCGAGACGGACTCCATCGCGCCAATCTTCGCCAAGTTCAAGCATAAGACACAGATAAAGAAACATCCCATCGGCTACGATGGCTATGTGACCGACGTGGTCATCCTGCTCGCCAACGCCACGCAGGAGAACTGCGCGGGGTTGATACGGCGGCTCAGCCGCGAGCTCTTCTTCAGTGATTACAAGCCCGCGGTGATGACGCTGCCGGCGGAACACGGACGGCGGTATTTTGTCAAAAATGAGGCTGGTGCAGACGGGGACGTCTGCGTTCCCAGTCTTGATTACCAGATTACACTGGAAGAGTTCAACAATTGGTTTATAGTGGAGGGCGAAGGATTCGTCCACCTCGACGATACCAATACTGTGCTGACCGTTCCCGACCTCTTCGCACAGAAAGCGCGAGGCGTTTACTTCAGCCAGAAGCCAGGGTTTGTGGCGTGGGCAGTGGCTAAAGGCACCGATATCGCCCCGCAGTTAGGCGACATCCGGCAGTTCACGCTGGATGCCGACCTAATCCTCGGTGCCCTTGCCGACAGCAGCACGCTAGTCATCATCGGTCGTGAGCGTCAGTCGCTGCTGTACGAGTTGCCTCCGTTGCAGGTGGAGAGCATTCTACTGCTGGCTTCCACTACCGAAAAGGAGCTGTCGCAGAGCCTCGACATCAACGACCTGATGGCGGGCAAGATGAACAACGGTCGCGACTGGTGCCCCACCTACCTCAGCCGCGAGCTGGAGAACACCGAGTTCGGCGACCTAATGACCATCACCGACGTACTGCTCAAGGACTGGTCGGAACGCGGCACCATCCAGGAGAGCTACTACCGTTACCCCGAGCCTGGCTACTACCCCTTCGACCGCCCCCTCTTCCGCAAGCTGGGCCTCAACGAACTCGTCTACAACTGGAACACCGCCGGTGCGATGTATGCTATCGACCGCCAAGCCGCTGGTGCGCAGGCGTCCCGCCTGCAAAATTATACCATATACACTTTGGGGCGCACCGGCTCGCTGCCCGTCAGTTATTTCAATTCACAGGAAAGGAGTCAGTCGATAGGCTACCGCTACGAGGCGCAGGCCTACCACTACTTCGCCACCCTCGGCTGTACCGCCCTCGCTCGCGTGGTGCAGTACACCGCCCTCTACCAGCTCTTTATCGACAACAACATTAGCTATTCCGGCGACACCTATCCGTCGTTCCCGAAGAACAAGCCCTTCTTGCTCTACCAGCCCACGACGGAGCTGCTCAACAGGATTCGCGGTCTCAGCGGCGAGGAGATAGCCTTGCTGGCTGACAGCCTCGCACATCGTAGCTTTAGAAACTACCAAAAGGAGCAGGTCGACAAGCAGCTGCACGACAATGAGCAGCAGCACAGCTTCTCCTACAGCGACGAGAATCGTGACCACATCTATCAGAATGTGCGTCACAATACCCAAGCAAGTGTCAGTCGCTACATTCAGGAGGTGAAGGGTATGCTGAATGGTCTCTCTGAGGAGCAATTCAAGAAACTGGCGCGCTATCTTTCTTATCCCCGTGGGGTGAAGGTCAATGACCGAGAGAGTTATAACACTTATCTCCGTGCCCGCAAAATAAACCTGTTGATGCGCGAGGTGGGCAAAAATAACCTCGACTTGATAGGTATGGACCTCGGCAATGTGAAAAACTGGTATGCCGCCAACTTGAAGGGCAATGCGGGGCGCTATATGAAGACCTCGTCGCTCATCGTCACCTACAACGACCTGCTCACCACCGGTGGCCACAACCTTTCCTCCCGCATCAGCCGTGTTAACAAGATGACGGGCTACAAGCAAAACCGCGGCAGCTACATTCCCACCGACTACGAACGGCCTGCCGCCACCGATCCCGTAACAACACCCGACAGCCCGTCAAGGCAAAAAAACACCGCAATACCGTCAACCAGCAAACCCCAAGGCAGCACAACACCTAAAACCGACAAACCGACAAGTGCCCAGCCCCGACCAAGTAGTGCCTCCAATATCCGACCTCGTAGTGCGGTAATCTCCACCGCGCCCCGTGCAACCAGGGGATTGTAATCCATAGCATCCACCACTTAATAACAACCAACAGACCTATCATTTTATGTTTCGAGGATATATTGATGGCAAAAAATGGGGACTAACAATGTTGATACAACACCCTGACTATGCAGTACATTTCACTTCAAAGTGGCAATGGGTCAAACGTGTTGCCATCGTGTCATTAGAATTGAGCCTAATATTTATCGCATTTATATATGCGGCTTTTCTTTTCTCCCCAGGAAAAACCAATCCACTGACTATTCTTGCAGTAGGAATAATTCCAGGATTATTTGTTTCGATTGCCCTGGGAATCGCTTCTTATGTCCAGTCATTTGTCCAGTACGACAAACTTGACAAAAAGGCCAACGCTTTTCTCCCCATGGCAAATATCAAAGTCCGGCTCAACGGCAACATTTGGGTGGCACAAATACATGGTATTGAATTTCAACTGTGTTATCAAGAGGACGTTGACGCTTCACCTAAAATAACACATAAGACGCTGAAGCGTATTTTCTTGACCATCATTTATGCCCCACTAGCAGACTATCCATCGCCTTACAATAAAGACGGAGGGTTCACAGATGATTTTATGCATGACTGGGAGGTATTTGCAAGAGACAAAGCCCCATTTAAATACATTGGCATATCACCAATGTTTTTGCAGGCACGTTTTAATAGTTGGGACATCCCACAAGATGATATCTCGGAAGTTGTTGACATGATGGTGTATCTGCTGAAACATTTTCATCTACATCCTCTCACTATAGATCAGTATAACCATATACTCCAAGAAACAAAAAACTGCGGAACTAGCGACCCAACACCTTGATTCCTCTTGATAATCATAAGTAATGATAAACTCTCGCCTCCTGCTATCCTATATCATTGCAGTCAACCTGCTGACCTTCCTTGTCTATGGCCTCGACAAGTGGAAAGCTGTCCACAACGGCCGTAGGGGTGGTGGGAGTGCCCGCCACAACGACCGCCTCTCCCGTCGCATCCCCGAGGCCTCGCTGCTCTTCCTCGCTGCTTTCGGCGGCTCCCCCGCCGCCCTCCTGGCCATGTACCTCTTCCGCCACAAAACCCGCCACAAGAAATTCCGTTACGGGGTGCCCGCCATTCTGCTCTTGCAGATAGCAGTTGCTATCTACTTCTCCTCCCTCATGCGGTAGTTTTTTGCAATCCTTCTTTATATTGCCAAAAATTTGTATTTTTGCATTTTAAAAACCGACTCATCATAAATAGAAATATATCAACATGGTTATAGATTTCAACGAGATTCAAGAGGTGTCCAACCCGCAGTTCAAGGGCGGCGAGGGCGACACATTGTTCCGCACCTTCAACGACGGACAGAACAAGATTATGCGTGGACGGCTGGATGTGGGCTGCTCCATCGGCTACCATAGCCACGAGACCAACAGCGAGATTATCTACATCCTCAGCGGTAAGGCCCGATGCTTATATGATGATGGAGAGGAGCGCCTCGTCCCCGGCCAGTGCCACTACTGCCCAAAGGGTCACAGCCACTCGCTCATCAATGCCAGCGCCACCGAGCCGCTGACCTTCTTCGCCGTGGTACCAGAGCAAACCTCCAAATGACCTACCAAGCACAATACGATTCGCCCCTCGGAATGCTTACGATAACCAGCAACGGTGAGTCGTTGAAGGAGTTACGCTTCTCCGACACACCCATAGAGGTGTCATCTCCAACTGTCCCGATATTGGAAGAGATACGACGTTGGCTCGACTGCTATTTCAACGGAGAGAAGCCAGACCTCACCCCACAGGTGGCACCCTTTGGTACGCTGTTCCAGCGAAGAGTTTGGTTCGAGCTAATGGACATTCCGTATGGACAAACGACGACGTATGGAGACATCGCGCGGCGTATCGGATGCAAGTCGGCACAGGCTGTGGGCGGTGCGGTAGGCAGGAATCCCATCGCCATCATCATCCCCTGCCACCGTGTCGTCGGCTCCGACGGTTCCTTGACGGGATATGCCTATGGATTTGAGCGCAAAAGTCAGCTACTCCTATTGGAGAGCGGAAAACGTATCAATGTATCAACATATCAACATGGCATCAAATCCTGATTTTGTACAATATATCGTTGACCAATGCAGTGGTGCGGGAAATATCGAAGCAAAGAAGATGTTTGGCGACTTCGGCATCTACTGCAACGACAAGATTTTCGGCCTTATCTGCGACAACGGATTCTACCTGAAGCCCACAGAGACGGGTCGCCAACTGCTCCGCAACGAAGATATGCGTCCGCCCTACGACGGTGCGAAGCCCTACTTCTACATCGAGGATGTCGACGACCATGACCACCTCTCATCCTTAGTGAAGGCCACCTGCGCCGCGCTCCCCGCCCCCAAACCTAAAAAAGCCGAGAGGGAAAGGAATTCGCTCACAATCCCGAAGCGAGAAAACGAGCGATGAAGTCAAGCAAGAAATGAAATTTTAAGGAAGTATCTATTCCCGACTTTGTCGATATTGCCCTTGGTAGCGGAGAATAGGGCGACGAGGCGATGTACTTCCTTATAGAAATGCTTTTAATTCGATCTTTACCTTTTCTAAATCGCCGCAGGAAAGAATTGGCATTATTCTTTCTATTTCCTCAATTTCTTTATCCCACCATCTTAGTTTGAGCAACAAATCAATCAATTCATCATCAAATCGCTTTTTGACAACGTAACAGGGGTTGCCCACAGCAACAGCATACGGTGGAATGTCTTTTGCCACGACAGAGTTGGCTCCTATGATAGCGCCATCCCCAATATGAACTCCTGCCATAATCGTTACATTTTGTCCTATCCATACATCATTACCAATAACTGTATCCCCTTTCAAAGGTAACTCGTCCTTTACGGGTGCAATGGCACTTCCCCAATCTCCACCCATAATGTAGAACGGATAGGTTGTAACGCAGTCCATTCTATGATTGGCACCATTCATCACAAACTCCACACCCTTAGCAATAGCACAGAACTTCCCAATAATTAGTTTGTCGCCAATGAAATCATAAAAATGAGTGACGTGCTTCTCGAATTGTTCTGCACCATCCACATCGTCATAATATGTATAATCACCAATGATGATATTAGGATTTTTCACCACATTCTTGATGAAACAGAGGCGTGGAAGGTTTGGGTTTGGGAACGCTTCATTAGGATTTGGTCTATTGGTAAAGTTCATAATCATTGTTATTTACCCCAACTATCTCGGTCCAATGAACGGTAGGTAATGGCTTCGCGGAGGTGGTCAGGGTTTATGTCAGGTGCTGCTTCGAGGTCGGCAATGGTGCGAGCAACACGGAGGATGCGGTCGTAGGCGCGGGCACTGAGTCCTAAGCGGTTCATCGCCATCTCCATGATGTTGCGGCATTCGTCGGTGAGGGCACAGTACTGGCGCGTCAGCTTGCTACCCATCTGGGCGTTGCAATGGACACCTGGAGTGTTGGCAAAACGGGCCGTCTGTATGGCGCGGGCGGCGACAACACGCTCTCTTATCGCGGCGCTGCTCTCGGCTTTTTCCACCTTGTTCAGCTGACTGACGGGTACCGGCGTCACCTCGATATGTATGTCAATGCGGTCCATCAGGGGACCGCTGACCTTGTTGAGGTAGCGCTTGACGGATCCCGGGGGGCAGGTGCAGGGGATGGTGGGATGATTGTAGTAGCCGCAGGGGCAGGGGTTCATGGCGGCGATAAGCATGAAAGCGGCGGGGTAGTCGATGGTCATCTTGGCTCTCGAGATGGTCACGCGACGCTCCTCCATGGGTTGCCGCAGCACCTCCAATACTGTCCGCTTGAACTCCGGCAGCTCGTCCAGAAATAAAACTCCGTTATGCGCCAGCGAGATCTCGCCAGGCTTGGGGTTGGCACCCCCACCTACCAAGGCAACGTCCGAGATGGTATGATGCGGGGCTCGGAAAGGACGTACCGCTATCAGCGCATCCTCCTTGCGCATGAGGCCTGCCACGGAGTGTATTTGCGTGGTCTCCAAAGACTCGCTGAGGGTCAGCGGAGGTAGGATGCCAGGCATACGCTTGGCCAGCATGGTCTTACCACTGCCCGGAGGGCCTATCATGATGGCGTTGTGGCCACCGGCAGCGGCAATTTCGAGGCAGCGCTTCACAGTGAGCTGCCCTTTGACGTCGGAGAAGTCGTATTCGTAGTTATTCAGCGAACGGGCGAACTCGGCACGGGTGTCCATGATGGTTTGTTCGATGGAACCCTCGCCGTTGAGGAAGTCGGCCACCTCCTTGAGGCTGGTGGCGCCATAGACCTCCAGGTTGTTGACGATAGCTGCCTCGCGGGCATTCTCCGCAGGGACGATGATGCCTTTGTACTGCTGTCTGCGGGCCTCGATGGCGATGGGCAGCACTCCCTTGATGGGACGTAGGGTGCCGTCCAAGCCCAGCTCTCCCATGATGACATAGCGCTCCATCTCGTCGGCTTTCACCATTCCGAGGGCGCCTAACACACCGATGGCGATGGTGAGGTCGTAAGCGGTGCCTTCTTTTTTCAAGTCTGCGGGAGCCAGGTTCACTACGATACGCTTGCCGGGGATGCGGAAGCCGCTCTCCTCGAAGGCCGACGAGATGCGCTGGGCACTCTCCTTCACGGCGTTGTCCGGCAGACCCACCATGAAGAAACCCACACCGTCACCAACATTCACCTCCACAGTGACCGTCAGTGCGTTCACGCCAAGGATGGCGCTACCGTAAGTCTTGACTAACATAAGCGGTCCTCAACGATGGCCCAGTCGACAATCTGCCACAGGGCGGCGAGATAGTCGGCACGACGGTTCTGGTAGTCGAGGTAATAGGCGTGCTCCCACACGTCGAAGGTCAGCAGGGGAGTAAGACCCATGGTGACGGGATTCTCGGCGTTTTTCTGCTGCGTGATGACTAGCTTGCCTTGGGCGTCAGCTGAAAGCCACACCCATCCGCTACCGAACAAAGTGGCGCCCTTTGTTTCGAATTCCTTCTTGAAGGCTTCCACTGAACCGAAATCACGTTCCAGCAGGGCTGCAAACTTTGAGCTCATAGCCTTAGTGGTATTGCTGAACTGCTCAAAATACATCGCATGATTCAGCACCTGTCCTGCATTATTGAACATACCGCCTTCGGACTTCTTCACAACTTCCGTCAGCGGCAGATTCTCCAATCCGCTGCCGGGCAATAGTTTGTTGAGGTTGTCCACGTAAGCTTTCAAGTGCTTCCCGTGGTGGAACAAGAGCGTCTCTTTGCTGATAATGGTACCCAGTCCTTCGTAAGGCAGCGTGGGCATCTCGAATTGTCCGTTTACAGGCATCAAGTCTTTCATAATTCTATCTGTTTAATGTTATTATTTTAAAGTGCAAAGATACATATTTTTCCCCACACCACAAAAAATATTTTGCTGCATCAATAAAAAATGGCACGAACTCAAACATGAGATGTGCGGTGACCCCAAGACGCTGGCCGACGGATGGATAGTGAAGTTCTATCCATACAACAACATGGATATCCATGACGAATACTGGAAAAACGAGCCATCCGAGTTCTTTCGCAACAGCCTCGAAGGACTCTACGACGGTGCCCACGACCTGCCACCCGAGCTCTCGATGGTGCCCGTCATGTTCCAGGACGGCAACAACCAGACGACCGACATCACTCTCTGGACCGGCTTCGTAGGCATCGCCCAAGACCCGGAGACCTTCGCCCTGCGTCCCGAGATTGGCTGGTTCATCACCAGATAGCACCCAGCATTAACTTGACATTCGGCGTATCAAAAATGCCTTCAATATAATGAATTACTAAAATGGAGCAAAAAAGGGGCCGCCACGCATGGCTGCCCGCTTCACATTAAAAATAGGGTTTATGAAAAACCTTTATCGCTACTACTCCACCCCCAACTTTCGCAACCTCGACCTAATGCCGCCAGAATTGCGTTGAAAAAGCGTGGATAGGTCTTTGACTGTTTTTCCTTCTTTACGCAGTTTCGCAAGGAGGTTGTTTTCCTCTTCGCACCAAGGTTTGTAGGCATTGGGGTAAAGCTTTCGTAATTCGTATACGTGTTGCGGAAATTGTTTCTGTTTGGATTCGACCGATTGAATTTGTCGTAGAATATCGGAGGAGGTGCTGATCTCGTTTTGCAGAAGGGCAGTAAGGGATAGGGGTCCTGTGATAGGAGCAAGATGGAGTCTGTCGGGGTCGGAAGGCAAGCCTCCTATGCCGAGAAGCATATAAACCGGTAAAGAATATTCCTTAGCATACTGCAAGAAGAAGTGTTGCTTGTCAGATGGCAACAACTCTTTCTCTATGTCTTTGGGCATATGGTTACGCCACTTACACTCGATGGCAAACCGTTGGCCGTCATATTCAAAGATTAGGTCAGGAGCGCTGTTGTTCTCGGGATAAATGCCGGTCAACGCCTTGTCTCCACGCCATTCTTTTAGTGCGAGTTGCGTATTGTGTGGCAGATCAAAAAAGTCTACCACATAATCCTCGAACTCGCGGCCTTTCAGCACCTCGTCGTTCATAGTAAGCGCTTTGATGCGTCTGTAGATGGTGCTGTAAGGGCGGTTGATGGCCCTATGTATCGCATGGATACCCATGTCTTCATAGAACATTCGCAGCAGGCGTTTGTCCTCAGCCACCGTCCAACGGAAAGGTTTAGGTTTAGGTTCTGCAGCTTTCAATGCCTTGCGGTCAACAAGATATGTAACGTTGTTATGCCCCGCCAACAAACCAAAGATGCTGCCATTCGGATTGATGTAACCGCATACAATATGCTGAACTTGATCTATGACATACTGGTTGCGAATCCTTGCAGTAAATCTTTTCCCGTCGCTCTCCTCTATTTTCAGTTCCATAATTAGCAGGCGATTCTCCTTCAGTGCCTGCTCTATCTGCACATTATAGTTGTCTCGGAACCGTTTTGTCACCACCAGCACGGTGGGCACACGCCATACCAGCAATGCTTTCAGCACCTCCTCTTCCAGTTCCGATGTATTAAAACACACGGCGCATCCCCATTTATCAAAACTCTCCACCCAATGAAACACTTTACGATAGCAGGCCAGCGGTGCATGCTTCGAACAGAGGAACAGTGTTTTCTGCCGTTTCCAAAGATATACATTGCCTATTGTCTCTGCCACTTTCATTATTTTGTCGGTGCTTCTATTTGGTCTTATTGTTTGATGATGCAAAGATACGGAAAATCACTAGTGTCTCTTAATTATTGTTAATTTAAATTGTAATTACTTTAAGCACATTTGTTTATGAAAGAAAAGTACTGTCCGGGGCTTGAATTTCGTATCT
>ONLW01000028.1 GCA_900318835.1 uncultured Bacteroidales bacterium | reverse complement strand
GACGCGCTATCATCGTCATCTCCGACGGTGAGAACCATGAGGACGATGCCGTAGGTGCCGCCAAGGAAGCCGCCAAACAGGGCATCCGCGTCTGCACCATCGGCATGGGATTGCCAGAAGGTTCTCCCATACCGGAATCCAATTCTCGCGGTCGCACCAACAACTACAAGCGAGACAAGAACGGAAGCATCATCATGACCCACCTCAACGAGGACATGTTGCGCCAGATAGCCTCCGTCGGCAATGGCACTTATGTACGTGCCAGCAACGCTGGCAGCGGATTGAACGACATTACATCCATCATCGAAGGACTGGAAAAAGAGGAAATGGGCGAATCAGTATTCAGCGCCTACGAGAGCCGCTACATGTATCCCCTAGTGGCAGGACTGCTGTGCCTCTTGGCCGAGGTGATTCTCTACGAGAGAAAAAACAGAAAATGGAAACTATTTGAGGAGAAAGAGCAATGAAGAAGATACTCACAATAGGTATAATATTTTTAATGGGTTTCATGGGAGAAGCGTGGGCCCAGGCCAACCGCGGTCAACTACGCGACGGCAACCGGAGTTATAAGAAAGAGAAATACGATAAAGCAGAAGTACAGTACCGCCGTGCACTCGAGCAGGATAGCCTCGATTATCGTGGTCAGTACAACCTCGGCAATACTCTCTACCGACAGAAGAAATACGACGAAGCTGCCCGTCATTTCGACCAAGCACTTCAATGCCCCAATATCAGCGACCGTCAGCGTTCCCGCGCACTTCACAACAAAGGGAACAGCTTCCTTAAAGCCGGTATGGAGAACCTGACGATGGGTGACCAAAGTGGATCCAATCCTTCCGGAGGTATGCAAATGTTTCAACAGGCTGTGCAGAGCTATCAGGATGCCCTCAAACTCGACCCTAAGAACGACGACACGCGCTACAATCTCGCCTATGCCCGCCGCTTGCTGCAGCAAGCCCAACAACAGCAACAGAACCAGCAAGGACAAGGACAGAAGCAGGACCAAGAGAACCAGAATCAGCAAAACCAGCAGAACCAACAAAACAAAGACCAGCAGAACAAGGGCAACCAGAATCAGCAGAATCAGAATCAGCAGAATCAGAACCAGCAAGGCGACCAGAAAGGCCAAAAGGACACCCAGAAGCGCCCCAACCAAATGGAACAGCGCAAACAAGATGCCGAACGCATGTTGGAGGCCGTGAAAAACAATGAACGGCAGAGCCTCAAGGAACAAGCCAAAAAAGTGCAGGCTGCCAATAGTCACCCTAGCGACAAAGACTGGTAAAAAAAAACTATCATGAGAAAACTTGCCATCATAGGTTTAATCGGACTAATGAGTATCCTGAGGCTTCAGGCACAGGAAATGTCCGTACAGGCGCCCAAACAAGTCTACGAGGGCGATAACTTCACCGTCACCTTCATCATCAACGACCAAGCCTCCGACTTCAAAGGGCCCAACTTCAAAGGCTTTAGCCTGCGGTCAGGTCCCAACAGAGGCTCCCAACAGTCCATCTCCATCATCAACGGTCAGATGTCCAATTCCACACAGACCACCTACTCCTACCGCTTGCTAGCCGATGTCGAGGGAACATTCACTGTGGGCCCCGCCACCTGTACTGCCAATGGCAAGAAAATCTCATCCAACAGTTTCACCATCAAGGTGGAGAAACTGAGCCAAGCACAACTCAAGCAGCGCCAGCAGCAACAGCAGGCACAGCAGCAGCGGCGCCAAGCCTACGATCCTTGGGCACAGCAACCCCAGCCTGCATCAAAAATCGACGACAAGACACTGTTCGCCCGCGCCTCTGTCAACAAGACAAACCCTTATCTCGGCGAGCAAATCATCGTCACCTACAAAATCTACACCCGAGTTTCCATCTCCCAATTCGGCATTGACAAACTTCCCGGCAACAAAGGTTTCTGGGCCGAAGACCTTACTACCGGCAAGCAAATCAAGCAATACAACGAGACCATTGGTGGCCAACAGTATCAGGTGGCCGAAATCCGCAAGGGAGCCCTCTTCGCCCAAGAAGGCGGGAAACTCTCCATCGAACCCCTTGACCTCACTGTGAAAGCCATCGTGCAAAGCCAACGCCGTCGAACCGGCAGCATCTGGGATCTCTTCGACGACCCCTTCTTCAATATGGCACAAGCTGTCGACTATCCCCTCCACACCAAGACCGTACCCATCAACGTTAAACCCCTTCCCGCCAGTCCCGACAACTTCTCCGGTGGCGTGGGATCATTCTCTGTCGACGGTGGACTAAACCTCAACAAAGTGAAATCCAACGAGGCTGTATCATATCGTATCACCGTCAAAGGCCGCGGCAACCTTATGCTCCTCACCCCTCCTACGCCTGAATTTCCCTCTTCCTTCGAGGTCTATGACCCACAGATTGACGACAATATCACCCGCGGCGACAACGGAGTCAGCGGCAGCCGCACCTTTGAGTGGGTTCTCATTCCCCGCAGCCAAGGCAAATTCACCATTCCCGCCTACAAATTTATCTATTTCGACCCCACCACCGCCCAGTATGTCACGCTCACCATTCCGGCACAGACCATCGACGTAGCCAAAGGCAAAGCCTCTGCCTCCAGCAGCAAAGACGACGTCACACTCCTCAACCACGACATCAACTACATTCACCCCATCACCCACCTCGACACCGTTAAAGAGGAAGAACATGCAGGACTTCCCTTCTACCTTGCAATCCTTCTCGTCGGTATCAGCACTGCCGCAGCCATCCTATGGACCAATAAGCATCAAGCCGATGCCCTCGACATGGCCGGCATGCGCAAAAAACGCGCCACCCGCATGGCCCGCCGCCGCCTGAAGAAAGCCACCGCCCTCCTCGGCTCCGGCGATACCAACACTTTTTATGAGGAAATCTACCGAGCCATTTGGGGCTGCCTCTCCGACAAATACAGCATTCCTCTCTCTCAGCTCAACCGGGACAATGTTTCTGCTTGTCTTATTGAAAAACAGGTGCCTGCCGAACAACAGGAAAGCATCATGAATGTGTTGCAGGATGTCGACTTCGCCCGATTCGCCCCGGGGAACCCGGAATCGCAGAAAAAAAGCATCTATGACGAAGCCCTCGAAATGATTGTTGGATTAGAATAAACCGAAAAGAAATGAAACGGATATATATATTGTTTTTATTAACCTTCCTGACCTCATCCTTATGGGCCCAGGAGATGGTCACACGTAGCCAAGACGCTGACTCGCTCTACCGTGCGGCCGACTACGAAGGAGCCATCCATGGCTACGAAGAGATTCTGGCCAACGGCATCACCTCTGCCGACCTTCACTACAACCTCGGCAACGCCTACTACCGCACCGACCAGATAGGTCATGCCATTCTCAACTACGAGCGTGCCCTCCGGCTCAATCCCGGCATGACCGACGCCCGTCAAAACCTTGAGTTGGCCAATAGCAAGACCGTTGACCGAATCACCGTGCTCCCGAAAATCTTCCTTGTCGAATGGTATGACACTCTCGTCTCCCATTTTGCTCCCGCCACATGGCGCATCATCGTCATCATCATCCTCATCATCGCCTGCGTGGCGGTCTACTTCCTTGTCACCTCGCGCAGTATTCCTATTCGCAAGACTGCCCTCGCCAGCCTTATTGCAGCAGGGCTCTTGCTCCTCATCTCCATCTGGTTCACCCTCGTCTCCACCTCACGCTACAACAGCCACAGTGAGGCCATCGTCATGCAAGGTTCCATGGCCGTCAAGAGTTCTCCCGAACTTCAAAGCGTCGACAAACTCATCCTCCACGAAGGTACCAAGGTCACCATCTCCGAGTCGCTCTCGGATTGGCATAAGATAACCCTCGCCGACGGCACCACCGGCTGGTGCCAGGAAGAAAGCATTGAACGGATATGAGACATTTGCTGCTGCCCGTTGTCTGTCTGCTGACATTGGGTGTCCACGCACAGGAAATCACCTACGCCGTAGACACCTCCTGCGGTTGCGACATCATCTATGTCGACGGCATACAGACCACGCGCGACGGCAATCTCTACGGTTTCCAGCGTAACGACGGCACCGTCATCTCTCCCAATATCTATCGCCATGTCGACCAGTTCTCCCATGGCTACTGCCGCGTCTGGGTCGATGACTCCTCCGTCACCATGCCGCAAGGCGTCGATCTACCTCTCCTTGCAGGTCTCATCGACTCCACTGGTCGGCAAGTTGTCCCATGTACCTATGATGCCGTCGAGTTCCCCTCTTCCGGCCGCATCCTTGTCGGCAGAAACGGATTCTTCGGCTACACCGACCTCGACGGACACCCCATCATACCCATCCAGTACCGCGACGCCAGTTCTTTCATCCAGAATCGTGCTTGTGTGGGACTTGTCATTGATTCCGCATTTCTGTTCTATACATTCATCGACACCCTCGGCCAGCAGCTCTTCCCTCCTGTCTATCAAAACGCACGCCCCTTCATCGACGGCCATGCCACCGTGCGTCGCTACGACCGCTGGGGCATCATCGACACAATGGGCCACGAAGTGATACCCACAGTTTATGAGTCAATCACCATGCCCGACCATGGGACCCTTTTCGCAGGCGATTCGTCCGGAATGGCATTCTTCCGCCTCAACACCCAGTCGCCCAGCCACCCGGTTACCCAGCCTCTCTACCAGCCCATAACCATCGTTGCCGAAAACCGCATCGGTGTCTCCCGCAACGGCAAGCAGGGCTTCCTCGACCTTAACGGGAAAGAGGTGATATCCTGCCAA
This sequence comes from uncultured Bacteroidales bacterium, assembly GCA_900318835.1. Taxonomy (GTDB): domain Bacteria; phylum Bacteroidota; class Bacteroidia; order Bacteroidales; family P3; genus Colimorpha. The sequence continues at coordinate 31,260 of ONLW01000028.1, read as the reverse complement.
TATGACGAGATTGGACTCTTCCGCCAAGGACGCGCTTTCGTACGCATCGGCGACCGTTGTGGCATGGTCGACACCCTTGGCCGCATCATCCTACCGCTCGAATATGAAGACCGCACACCCAAAGGCCTTAAATATGTCTACCGCGACGGCCTCGCCCTCGTTGAGAAAGAAGGCCGATTGGGATACGTCGACCTCGACGGCAACCTTGTCGTACCCCTTGTTCTCGAAGAAGCCTACGAGTTCACCGAAGGACTGGCCTCTGCAAAGAAAGATGGACTCTGGGGCTATGTCGACAACCACGGGGAACTCTTCATTCCCTTCATCTTCGACATCGCTGCGCCCTTCCGCTGGGGACGAGCCGACGTCTATTTCAACGGCCAACGCCTCACCATCGACCGGAATGGCCGCTGCGTAAAAAACTGCAAAGGAATCATTTCTTTCAAATAGTTAAACCATAAACCTTAAAATGGAACACCCCGGAACCGTCACCGCCGTAAAACCAGGCTTCGTCACCGTCCAGATCACCTCGGTCTCCGCCTGCGCCTCATGTCAGGCCCATTCCAAATGTGGATTTGCCGAATCGAAGACCAAGACACTCGACATCCCCACAACGGACTCCGAACTCAAAGTCGGCGACCCCGTGACTGTCACCATCGACCACTCCCGCGGCCTCGCCGCCACCTGGTGGGCCTATGTCCTGCCGGCCATCCTCCTCATTGCCGTCATCGTCGGCCTCTCCCTCACAGGCCTCTCCGAACTCCTCGTCGTACTCTTCACCTTCGCCACCCTCGGCCTCTACATCCTCATTCTCTATCTCTTCCGAAAAAAACTCGACAGCAAATTCACCCTAACCGTCAGCAAATGCTAATCCTAGGCATCGACCCCGGCACCCAAATTCTGGGCTATTCCCTCCTCGACACCGACGGCCCCACACCTAAAATCGAGGCCATGGATGTGCTGTACCTGAAGAAGATACCCGAATTCAACCTCCGCATACGCCAGATATTCCTCTCCACCACACGCCTCATCGACTCTTTTCATCCCGACCATCTGGCCATCGAGGCCCCCTTCTTCGGAAAAAATGTGCAGTCGATGCTCAAATTAGGTCGCGCACAAGGGGTTGCCATTGCCGCCGCCATCAGCCGCGACCTCTCGGTAACGGAGTACGAACCCTCTGTCATCAAACAACACATCACCGGCAACGGAAACGCCTCGAAGGAGCAGGTTGCAGCCATCCTCCGTTCCATCCTGGGCTTCGAGCAGACCCCCAAATACCTCGACGCCACCGACGCCCTCGCCGTGGCCTACACCTGCCACCTCCACCTCTCCAATCCCGTGACAGACATTCAGGACCAGTTGAAATCCAAACAGAAAAAGCATAAATCAGCCAAACAGCAATGGTCAGACTTCGTCAATCAAAACCCGAACTTAGTGAACTAAGAACTAAAAACCATGAATTAAGAAAAGCCACACTCATCCTCTTAGTTCTTAGTTCTTACTTTTTACTTTTTACCTCTTGCGGAAGCAAAAGTCACAAGCAGTTCGACCCACAGAAGGTCAACTTCAAGGCCGAAGCACTTCCTTTCCTTGCCGACCAGATATACCCCTCCCTCCTCCTCGCCGGAAGCCAGGCCGACTCCTCATTCACTGTCTCCGTCACCGCTCCCGCCAACAACGCCGTCCTCCGTGTCGTCGTCGACTCCTCCTACCTCAACTTTGTCACCATCCTTCAGGAAATACTCCCCTCCCGCGGACAAACCTACACCTTCCCCATCACCATCAAATGGAAATACGACCATCTACGCCAGGTCCGCCAGCATCGCCCGCTCGACCTCACCTTCCTCTGCTTCATCAACGATGAACAAGTCGACATCAAAAACCTCCACCTCGACGTCCGCTCTGTCAACGAATGTCCCCTTTCCCTCCGCTCGCCGGAAGGCAAAATCTTCGACACCCGATTCCTCTTCGCTGCCTATGTCAACGAAGAGCATCCCTCCATCCAACAGATACTCACCGACATCCTCGACCAAAGCATCGTCACCCGTTTCACCGGCTACCAGTCGGGCCGCACCAAAGACGTCACCGAACAGGCTTTCGCCGTCTGGTACTACACTCTCAACCGCGGCATCTCCTACTCTTCCATTTCCTGCACCGCCAACCCTAACCCCCGTGCCAACGTCCAGCACATCCGCTTCTTCGACGAAGTGCTCAACACACGCCAGGCCAACTGCATCGACGCCTGCGTCTTCCTGGCCTCCATCCTCCGCAAGATAGGCCTCCGTCCCGTCATCTTCGTCGAACCCTGCCACGCTTACCTCGGATACTATACCGACAAGAAAATGAAGAACATAGACCTTCTCGAAACCACCATCACTTCCTGGGTCAACTTCCCGCAGCTACGCAAAAGCCTCGACGAGAACGGCCGCCTGCCTGAAAAAGAATTCGAGAAGATATCCAAATACCTCTCCGACAAGCAACAAGCGGACTACCGAGAAGGCCGCACCACTACCGACCAGCTCCTTATCCAGGTCGCACGGGCCCTCTTCGACAAAGCCGCCGAATATGACCGCGAGACCTACAACAACAACCGCGACCACTTCTCCGACCCCTCCGCCATCGGCTACCAGCAACTCGACATCCAGACCCTCCGCCAACAGATACAGCCCATAAATTAACTTAAATAATTTAACAAATCATCCAAAACGGGAGCCCAGAAAGGCTTCCGTTTTTTATTATGCCCAATTCAATTTAACTTAAATTAACCTAAATACCAAATAGTACATAAACAACTATTACCTAAGCATATAAACCCTACCAACGCCCTACCATCTCCTAACCAACTCCTACCATGGTAGGAGTTGGTAGGGTGTTGATAGGGGGATAATAGGAGGTTTGGGGGGATTGGAGTCTACCTTACCCCCCACTCCCTGCCTTAGAAAATATACTGAACTATCTACACCAAAAATATTTTTTACCATGTCGGAGTTTTTTTGTATTTTTGCATTTTGTTTTGGATATCAATAATAGAACTATGAGAAAGAATATACTCTTGACCTTGATGATGCTGACGCTGATGCCCGTGGAGGCACAGAACGTGGAAAAGACACTGAACCGCAGGTATCTGAACGAGATCCGAGACTCGCTCACCCAGGTGGTTCTGGGTCGGCAGAAAGAGATGCAGCGTTATGCAGAGAGAACTCTTGCGTCATTGCCGAACGACCAAAAACTCTACGACGAGAACTATATCAAGGTGGAGGCCGACCTGGTGGACACCTTCTGGGCCGACGGCTCACTGCATCTGGACCTTATCTACCGCCTGAGCTATAATTGCAAACATATCGAAGGTTACACCGACGACTATCCCCTGGGGGCCTATGACGTAGACTCGTCGAACAGTGCCCGCGCCATCTGCGACCTTACGCGCTATTTCGTAAGCAACACTCTCAGCGACATCTTCCGTCCCCGGAGCGAGGTGGAAATCATCATCACCTCCTCTGCCGACGGCACCGAGTTCACCACCGCAGTGAGCTACGACGGCCGCTACGGCGACTTCCGCTACTGCCCCGTAACCTTCAACGGCGAGCGTATCCGCGTCTCTGTCGACCGCTCGACGAGCATCACCAACAACTGCCAACTGGCCTACATCCGTGCACAAGGCATGAGGGCGAAACTTGAAGAGACCATCCCCGCGTTGAAGAAGACTATCAATAACTTCTGCTACGTGGCCCACTCCTACAAGGATTCCGTGAACACTCACTACTACCGTCGTTCGAGCGTGGAAATGCGGGTGAACGATGTCTTCGCCGAAACTGTGGAGCGTATGCAGCGCCAGCGCATGGAGGACGCCTTTGTGGACCTCAACATCCCCGTGACAGGCGAGAAAAATCCCGACACCTACGTGCTCATTATTGCCAATGAAAATTACAACACCGAGTTGATTCCCGATGTGCCCTACGCACTGAACGACGGCGACATCCTGAGTCGCTACTGTATACGCACCCTCGGTGTTCCCGAACGCCAGGTGAAAGTGCTCAACAATGCCACAAAGGCCACCATCATGCAGGAAGGTGTCCACTGGCTCACCGACCTAGCAAAAGCCGTCGCCATCCACAAAGACGACACCAAAGTGCCGCGCGCCAATGTCATCATCTACTTTGCAGGCCATGGTTTCACCGACCTCGAAAACCAGACCTACCTTGTTCCCAACGGCATCAACACCAAAGACATATCCTCGCTCGAAGTGAGCAAGAAGAACCCCAGTCTCAACTACGACATCGTGCTGAAGAAGAAAGAAGTGAAACGCATGGCGGAACAGTGCTTGGGCGTGGATGAGCTTTGCAACATGTTCAACGCCAAAACCGTGCCGGTGAAGAACCTTACCGTCGTCATCGATGCCTCGTTCAACGGCAACGGCCGTGACGGCAAACCCGTCTTCCGTGCCGACCTGCCCCAAAACAACACCAAGGGAAGAAAGAAGCGCAAAAACAACATGCGGGCCGATGCCGTCGTACTGCTGGCATCGGAATTCGACCGCACAGCCTATGCTTTCGACGAATACCAGCACGGATTCCTCACCTACTTCCTCCTCAAGGAAATGAAGAGCCTCAAAACCGACCTCTTCAATGCCAACTATCAGAGCCTATATGAGAGTATCTCTCCCAAGGTCAGTAAGGAATCCGCCCTCCAGAACCGCTGGCAGGAGATATCAGGCCTCGTCGGCGGCCGCTACAAAGACGGCTGGCAGCAATTGAAAATCAAAAATTAATAAACATAACAAAATGGACAAACTCATCATTACCGCCGCCATCTGCGGCGCAGAAGTCACCAAAGAGCAGAACCCCAACGTTCCCTACACCGTAGAGGAAATCGTGCGTGAGGCCAAGAGCGCCGTCGACGCCGGTGCCGCAATCGTGCACCTCCACGTCCGCGAGGACGACGGCACGCCCACCCAGAGCCACGTGCGCTTCCAGGAGTGCACCGAAGCCATCCTGAAGGCTTGCCCCAATGTCATCCTCATTCCCTCCACCGGCGGTGCCGTGGGAATGACTCCCGACGAGCGTCTCGACTCCACCAACACCACCCCCATCCCCGAAATGGCCACCCTTGACTGCGGCACCTGCAACTTCGGCGACGAGATTTTCGACAACACCATGCCCACTATGCGTGCCTTTGGCAAACGCATGATTGAGAAAGGTATCAAACCCGAATACGAGTGCTTCGAGATGGGTCACCTCGACACCATCCTCACCATGGCTCGCAAAGGTGAAGTGCCCGGCAACCCGATGCAGTTCAACTTTGTCCTCGGTGTCCCTGGCTGCACCCCCGCTACCGTCGACAACCTCTGCTGGCTCGTCAACAAGATTCCCGCAGGCAGCACCTGGACCGCCACCGGCATCGGCCGTCACGCCTTCACTCTGGCCGCTCCTGCCATCGTCATGGGCGGTAACGTCCGCGTAGGCTTCGAGGACAACCTCTACCTCGAGCGCGGCGTACTCGCCAAGAGCAACGGCGAGCTGGTCGACAAAGTCGTCCGCATGGCCAAACTCCTCGGCCGTCCCATCGCCACCAGCGACGAGGCCCGCGAAATTCTCTCACTTAAACCCAAAAAATAAAACGAGATGAAGAAAACAATTCTCACATTGACGGCGATGATCATCGCCGTCAATGTTTTTGCTCAGACCGAGCAAAACGAAAAAACACGCATGCAGAAGGAAATCTTCAAGACTTTCCACAGCCGCGACATGGCCAACAAACCCCTCAAAAAGAACATCCCCATTTCCGCCGCTCCCGCCACCAAGGGCAACTCCGGAAAATCCCTGCCCGAAGACCGCGTGTGGTTCCCCGGCGAATGGGAAGAGGTGCAGGCCATTGCAGTGTCGCCTTTCTACAACTACAAGGTTCCGGGGCAAGAGAACAACATGTACTGGTATGCCGACCCCCTAGTCACTGGCTATGCACAATACTATAAGTACACCAACTTCAGCGGCTGGCAGGAAGCCGGTGTAGGCCCCTACATCAAAATGATTGACTCAACCTCCGATTTCGGTAAAGTATTCTTCTACCTGATGGACGGCATCCAGCTGGGTGGCGCCCAGGCATGGGTCCACATCGAGAATCCCGAGGACTCGGCCGTCGTTATCCGCACGCTGACCCGCATGAACCTTCGCCACGACAATGTCCGCTTCATCCTCGGTGGCGGCAACTCGTTCTGGTACCGCGACTGCGGCCCCATCGCCTTCTATTACGGTGACCAGGACAGCGTGGCTATGCTCGACTTCACCTACTATCCCGAACGCGCCCTCGACGACTCGCTCCCCTCGCTGATTCACCAGCAGATGGGCATTCCCAACTACCAGACCAAAGTGTTTTGGGAAGGCGGCAACTGCCTCGTCGACGGTGCCGGTATGTTGTTCACCTCCGACGCTGTCTACAGCGCCAATGCCCTCAACTATGGCCAGTATGTCTGGGACGGACAGGACATCAACACCCTCGCCTATGACAACAGACCTTCTCTCAGCCGTAGCCAGACGAAAGAGGCATTCAGACAACTCATCGGTCAACGCGCCACCCACATTCTCCCGGCCTATAAGTACGACGGCGGCACCGGCCACGTCGACCTCTACGCCGATGCTTGGGATGAAAATGGATTTGTCTTCTCCGTGATGCCCGACCAGTACAGCAACTGGACCGACTACCGTACTGGGCAGAAAAACATCGACTCTCTCTGCTCCTACAAAAGTCTCTTCGACCGCGACTACTACACCATGGCCACCCTCCCCTTCCCCTCGAAGGACAACGGTTCCAACTTCTCCTCCCAGACCGAATACAACCGCAACTACACCCGCACCTACTCCAACCACACCTTCGTCAACAACATCATCCTGCAGCCCTGCTTCTCAAGCGTCGTCAACGGTGAACCCACAGCCCAATGGGACCTCGACAACATCGAGCAAATAAAGAAAGCCTATCCGGGATACACCATCTACTGTGTCGACGTGCGTGAGTTCGACGGCAGCGGCGGTGCCATCCACTGCGTCACCAAACAGATTCCCGCCGACAATCCCGTGCGTATCCTCCACAAGAACATCCACGACACCATTGCTCTAGGAGAGATGACCGAGATTCCCGTCAGCGCCATTATTACTAACCGTAGCGGCATTGCCCACGCCGAAGTGGTCTACCGCGACAACGAGGGCGAGTGGGATACTGTCAGCCTCACGGCCAATGGAAACCGATTCCATGGTGTCCTTCCCATCCTTGCCGACACTACCCACACCGTGGAATACTTCATCTCCGCCACATCAAACAACGGTAAAACCATCACCAAGCCGATGACCGCCAACCAAGGTGGTTTCTACAAATTCACTTATAATGGCAACAATACTGTGTTCGACAGCACGATGTTCGATTTCGATACTCTGCCTATGCCTGCCGAGAACATCACTTTCGTCTTCGGCAACAGCTGGGTCACTCTGGACACTAACGCTGTGCGTCCTGTTGGCATCGAGGAAGTTGAGGATATGGAGGAAAGCTTCGGCCAGTTCTTCCCCAACCCCGCCAGCGACCATGCCAACCTCCAGATCAACCTTGGCGACGGTCAAAACTACAACGTCACCATCATTGACCAAAGCGGTCGCACCATCCACACTTCCTACCTCCAGGCTGCCGGCCAAATAGTGTACACCATCAACGCCAGCCGCTTGGCCACGGGTGTCTACAACGTGGTCTTCAGCAACAACAGCCAGAAGATTGTACGTCGCTTAATCGTCAAGTAAACTTCTGTAAACGGCAATCATATCTGCCGTAACCTTCTCTGGGGCGAACATCATTTTTTGAGTTCGCCCCTTTTCTATTGTATGCTGGCGGAACGCCTCATCATCCAGCAGATGGTTGAGATGGGCGGACACCGTGGCCACATCGTCAGGTGCAGCATACAACGCCGCCGCTCCCCCAGCTTCGGGCATTGACGAAACATTAGAAGTAACCACCGGGCAGTCGCAGCACATGCTCTCTAGTACCGGAATACCGAAGCCCTCGAAGACAGACAGATAGACACTCGCTACAGCATTAGCATATAACGATGGGAAGTCCTTGAAATCGGCATTTGTAAGAACCCTTATGCGCTCATTGGAGCAAGCCATCACCCTCTTTCCATACTCGCCCCGAGGACGCCCTACCAACACCAGCCCAATTTCCTTCGGCAGACGCTCCATCGCCTCAATCACCCGCAGTTGGTTCTTACGCTCTTCCAATGTTCCGACGCAAATGACATATTTCTCCGGAAGATAATATTTTTCTTTGATGTCTTTAATGTCCCTATTCCAAAATATGGGGTCGCACGACTGATACACCACCCTTATCTTCTCCTCGGGGACACACATCAAGTCAATAAGGTCGCACTTTGTCTGCTCGCTGATAGCTACCACCACATCCGCCACACGGCAGGCATGCCACATCTTCAGCCTGTGAATCACACGGTCGGCAGGCTTGAAAAATTTCGGATAACGCCTTACAATGAGGTCATGCATCGTGACCACTTTCTTCACATTCTTTCCCAATCCATAAGGCAGTTCGTGACTCAGCCCGTGGAATACCTCCACCCCATCACCTTTCGCACGTAGCCCCATCCATAGGCTCCGCCATATATCGGGCAGCAGCCTCCATGCACCCTTCGGCACACAGACACTAACCCTTTCCTTAGCGTCAAAATAATGTTCATACCGACCTTTGGCACCAGGAGTATAAAGCATACAGTCGTGCATCTGTGCCACACCTCCAATCACCATACGGCTATAGTTTCCCAGGCCGCTGTTGTTCCGGAACGCCCGTTTCGCATCATATCCTATCTTCATATTCCAATCATTTTTCATACTGCAAAAGTACAAAAAAAAAACCAATCCATCTCATGTCATTTTTTTTTCGTATTTTTGCATTTTCAATATCAAATAAAAAACAATGGCTAAAAAGAAGATACTCATCGACCTAAGCATCCTCCGCCACCCCATGTGCGGCCTCGGCCAAATCGGCCTCAACTATGGCCGATGGTACCAACAAAATGCCTCCAAACTGGCCGACCAACTCGACATCACCCTCCTAGTGCCCAAGAACTACATCGGCGCCTTTGGAACCGACGTCCACTATCTCAAACGCAACGACATCCGCCGCCAGTTCCCTTGCTTCATGCCCTACTTCGATATCTGGCACGCTATCAACCAAGCCACTGCCTTTCGCCCCAAAAGCCGCCGCACACGTTTCATCTTCACCATCCACGACGTCAACTTCCTCCACGAGAAACCCGACGGAAAACAAAACAAATACCGTCGCAAACTCCAGCGCATGTGCGACCGCGCCACCGAGTTCACCTTTATTTCGCAATTCGCCAAAGACGACACTTCACGCGTCATCGACCTCCGTGGCAAACCCGCACGTGTCATCTACAACGGCGTTGAAGACCTCACCGTCGGCTCCCTCGATATTCCCCAGCAACTTGCCAACCTCAACGCGCCTTTCTTCCTCGCCCTCGGCGAAGTGAAGGAAAAGAAAAACATCCACACCCTCCTTCCCATGATGGAGCACTTCCCCGACTATCACCTCATCATTGCCGGCAACGATTCCACCGAGTACGCCGCACACCTCCGCACTCAGGCCGCCAACAATCCTCGCATCCACATCATCGGCATCGTATCCGATTCCCAGCGCCGCTGGCTCTACTCCCATTGCACCGCACTTCTTTTCCCCTCCGTGGCCGAAGGCTTTGGACTCCCCATCATTGAAGCCATGCAATGGGGCAAACCCGTCTTCTGCTCCGACCGCACCTCCCTGCCCGAAATCGGAGGTCCCCTTGCCCACTACTTCTCACGTTTCGAGGCAAACTATATGGCCGATGTGGTTAACAACGGCCTCTCCAAATTCTCCGATGACAAAGCAGCTCTGGAGAAAGCCTATGCAGCCTCCTTCTCCTACGAAAAGCACATGAAGAACTATATCGACCTCTACCTCAACGACAATCTTAAATAAAAATTCCATCACCATGCCCCGTATCGACAGTCAAACACTCACCCAGCTCAACACACTTACACCCGACCAAAAAGAGCGGCTCTACCAACAAGCCTCTGAACTCATCTCCGAAAACAAGCGCGACCTCTTCGACCGTCTCGCCTCCCTCCGCACCCGCCATATCGCCGTTGTCCTCGAGGACATCTACCAATCACACAACGCCTCTGCCGTCCTCCGCTCCTGCGATTGTTTTGGCGTGCAGGATGTTCACGTCATCGAGGCCAACAATCCATTCAACCCCGCCGGCGATGTCGCTGTGGGCTCCTCCAAGTGGGTCGACTACTACCCTTACCACGATACACCCTCGGCCTATACCCGATTGCGTGAAATGGGTTACAAGATTGTAGCCACCACTCCCCACACCAACGACACACTCATCACCGACCTCGACATCTCGCAGCCCATTGCACTGGTCTTCGGCACCGAGCTCACCGGCCTCACCCCGCAGGCCATCGACCTTGCCGATTCTTACGTCAAGATACCCATGTATGGTTTCACCGAAAGTTTCAACATCTCCGTTTGCGCCGCACTCTCACTCTTCTCCATCACCTCACGCCTCCGCAACAGCAATATTCCCTGGCAGCTCACTCCCGAGCAGATAATCGACCTCAAACTCCACTGGTGCACCCAAGCTATCCGCGACGGAGAAAGCGTCCTCAACAATCTCATCAACAAACTGTAGATAAAAAAATTTGCCCATATCAAGCAACTTTTGTATCTTTGCTGCTCGTATAAACATCCAGGAACATTATAAAACACTAAACATGAAAAAGATAACCCTCTTCGCAATGGCACTCCTCCTCAGCCAGGGCATTGTTTTCGCCCAAAAGAAGGTCGCCGAAAAAGACGTAAAAATCTCGTACGTCAACGATTTCCAGCGTCAGGTCAAAGATCCCACCAACGTCGAATGGTACCAGATTGACGAGAACACATTCAAAGTCACCTACCGCGACTTCGAGAAGTCGCGCCAAGCCATGGTCTTCTCCAACAAGGGCATGGAGACCCACTATATCATCGAGGACCACTTCCCCAACTCCATCACCAGCTACGTCAAAGAAAACTATCCCAAGCACAAAGTCACCGACCTTTGGGTGCGTAAAGCCCGCAACAAAATGACCTATCAAGCCCGCATCGCCCGCAAGAGCGGCTTCCTCTGGTGGAAAAAAGAGAAAGACATCAAAGTCCTCGACTTCGAAGTCGACGGAAAATTCATCTCAGCCGAATAAAAAAAGCCTCGCAATTGCGAGGCTTTTTTTTGGTACCTTCTTTTTTACTCTGCGTCCTTGCCGTGGCAGTTCTTGTATTTCTTGCCGCTGCCGCAGGGGCAGGGGTCGTTGCGGCCCACTTTCTTTTCCACGTGGACCGGCATCACCTTCTGGGGCTGCTGTGACGAGCCTTCGATAGCTTGACGCTGTTGGGCGGCGGCACGATCGAAGTCGTTGCCACCACGGCCAGCCTTCATACCACGCTGCGGAGCCTGCGGCTGACGGGCCTCTTGGACATCCTCTTGACGCATTGGCAGCTGAGCACGAGAAAGGAAAGTGGTAATCTCGCGGTTGATATCCAGCAGCATCTGCTCAAAGAGTTTGAACGACTCAAACTTATAGATAAGCAACGGATCCTTCTGTTCATAGGCAGCATTTTGCACACTCTGGCGCAGGTCATCGAGCTGACGCAGGTGCTCTTTCCAAAGGTCGTCGATGATAGCCAACGTGATACCCTTCTCGATGGAGAGTTGAACCTCACGACCGTGGGTCTCATAAGCTTTCTTCACCGGCACGATGGTGTTGAGCGTCTTCTTTCCGTCGGTGATGGGGAAAGCAACATTGATGTAGCGGGTGTTCTCAGCGATATTCTTGATAAACGGCCATGCCAACTCGCAGAGGCGCTGCATACGTTCCTTGTAGGCGGTGTAGCACTGTTCGTAGAGCAACTGGATGGCGTCCCTGCGGTGGAGCGACAGAAACTCGTTCTCACTCATCGGCACCTCGTGGGCGAACACTTTAATCACTTCGAGCTTGAACTCTTCCCAGTCGTGACCTTCGGTGTAGAGCAGCTCGCAGGTGTCGTAGAACATGTTGCTGATGTCGATGCTCAGGCGGTCGCCATAGAGGGCGTTGCGGCGCTTGTTGTAGATGACTGTGCGCTGGTTGTTCATCACGTCGTCGTACTCGAGCAGGCGCTTACGCATGCCGAAATTGTTCTCCTCAACCTTCTTCTGGGCACGTTCAATCTGCTTGGTAATCATCGAGTGCTGAATCACTTCGCCTTCCTGCAATCCCATACGGTCCATGACCGAGGCGATGCGTTCGGAGCCGAAGAGACGCATCAGGTCATCCTCCAGGGAGACGAAAAACAGGCTCGAACCCGGATCTCCCTGACGGCCGGCACGACCACGCAGCTGGCGGTCGACACGGCGACTTTCGTGGCGCTCAGTGCCGATAATGGCCAGACCACCCTTCTCCTTCACGTCGCCCTTGAGTTTGATGTCGGTACCACGACCAGCCATGTTGGTGGCGATGGTCACACGGCCAGGTTCACCTGCCTGCGCCACAATCTCAGCCTCCTTCTGGTGCAACTTGGCGTTCAGCACATTGTGCGGAATCTTCTTCATCTTGAGCATCTTGCTCAACAGCTCGGAAGTCTCAACACTTGTGGTACCCACCAGCACGGGACGGCCCTCGCCGATAAGTTTCTCAATCTCGTCGATGACAGCCTTGAACTTCTCACGCTTGGTCTTGTAGATCATGTCGTCCATGTCGTCGCGGGCCACGGGCTTGTTGGTGGGGATCTCGACGACATCGAGTTTGTAGATGTTCCAGAACTCGCCGGCCTCGGTCGAGGCTGTACCCGTCATACCGGCCAGTTTCTTGTACATGCGGAAATAGTTCTGCAACGTGATGGTGGCGTAGGTCTGCGTGGCAGCCTCCACCTTGGCGTTCTCCTTGGCCTCGACAGCCTGGTGCAGACCGTCGCTCCAACGGCGTCCTTCCATGATACGACCCGTCTGCTCGTCGACGATCTTCACCTGATTGTCCTCGGTAAGGATGTAATCGACGTCGCGCTCAAAGAGCGTGTAGGCCTTCAGCAACTGGTCGACGGTGTGGACACGCTCGCTCTGGATGGCGAAGTCGCTGTAGATTTTGTCTTTGGCGGCAACCTTCTCTTCGGCACTCATCGCCGCGTTGTTTTCCACGTCGGCAATGGCGCTTCCGATGTCGGGCAACTGATAGAAATTGCGATCCTCGCCGAGGGAGGTGAGGAAGTCCATACCCTTGTCGGTGAGTTCCACCTGTTTATTCTTCTCATCGATGACGAAGTAGAGCTCGTCGTCGATGATGTGCATATTCTTGTTCTGCTCCTGCATGTAGAAGTTCTCTGTACGCAGAAGGATGCTCTTGATGCCGCTCTCGGAGAGGTATTTGATCAAAGCCTTGTTCTTGGGCAATCCGCGGTAGGCGCGCAGCAGCATCTGGGCGCAGCTCTCCTCGGGCTTGGCGTTGGGGTTCTCGCTCAGACCCTTACGGGCGTCAGCCAAGTATTGGGTCACCAACACGCGCTGGGCATTGTAGAGTTTCTCGATGGTGGGCTTGAAGCGGTAGAATTCTTGCTCGTCGTCGTCCTTGCCCGTGGGGCCGCTGATGATGAGAGGTGTACGGGCGTCGTCGATAAGCACCGAGTCGACCTCGTCGACAATGGCATAGTTGTGTCCGCGCTGCACCAGTTCCTCAGGATTGCGGCTCATGTTGTCACGCAGGTAGTCGAAGCCAAACTCGTTGTTCGTACCGTAGGTGATGTCGGCAGCGTAGGCAGCACGGCGGGCCTCGCTGTGGGGCTCATGCTTATCGATGCAGTCAACACTCAAGCCATGGAACTCGAAGAGCATACCCATCCACTCCGAGTCGCGCTTGGCCAAATAGTCGTTGACAGTCACCACATGTACACCCTTGCCGGGCAGGGCGTTGAGGTAGACGGGCAGCGTGGCCACAAGGGTCTTACCCTCACCCGTGGCCATCTCGGCGATCTTGCCGCTGTGGAGCACCACGCCGCCGATAATCTGCACGTCGTAGTGAATCATGTCCCAAGTGATTTCGTTGCCGCCAGCCATCCAGTGGTTCTTGTAGAAAGCCTTGTCACCCTCGATGGTGATGGAGGCGTGGGTAGCAGCGAGGTCACGGTCATGGTCGGTGGCGGTCACCTCCACGGTCTCATTCTGAGCGAAACGCTTGGCGGTCTCCTTCACCACGGCAAAAGCCTCAGGCAGAATATCATCGAGCACTTTCTGGGTCTTGTCATACCCCTGCTTCTCCAGTTCGTCTATGCGTTTGTAAAGGCCCTCCTTTTCGGCAACGGGCATGTCGTATTCCTCTTCGATGCGGGCACGCAACTGTGCGAGCTCGCTCTCCTCGGCCTCCACAGCCTTGGCTATACGCTCCTTGAATTCAATGGTTTTCGCTCTCAAGGCATCGTTGCTCAAAGCCTCGATAGCGGGGTAGACGGCCAGCGTGGCGTCCAAAAAGGGACGGATGACCTTCAGGTCGCGCTGACTCTTGTTTCCAAAAAGTTTGGTTAAAAAATTAGCCATGTCTTAGTTCTATTATTATATATATAACATTATTTATCAAAACCTTATCCGTTCCGCTCAAGAACAGAAAACCAAACAAAGATACAACTTTTTTTTCAATGGTGCCAGAAAAAATGAAAAAGACTAGCCAAAAAGTAGCCATTTCCCACCTATGAACGCCCTATCAACACCCTACCAACTCCTACCGCGGTAGGAGTTGGTAGGGTGTTGATAGGGCGATGGTAGGCCGTTAATACCTTGTTGACAGCACTTTATGTACAAGTGTTGATTTTAACAAATTTTTCATTTTGCCATGTGCGAAAAAGTTAGTAATTTTGCACCCGTTTTCATCAAGAGTTTCTAACCAAAAAACCGATAGAAACCAACTTTGGAATGATTCGGACGGTTTTGTTAGAGATGATTTGGAGAGATGCCGGAGTGGTCGATCGGGGCGGTCTCGAAAACCGTTGACCAGCTTGCTGGTCCCAGGGTTCGAATCCCTGTCTCTCCGCCAGAGAAAGCCTCACAAGTGTCATCAGACAAACTTGTGAGACTTCATTTTGTATCAGAATCATCCAAAGTTCACCGGACTTTCTTCACATCTTTGAAAGGCCTCTGCAAGCGTTGGTTTTCTTTCAACAAAATGGAGATGACAGCGAAGGGGCTGTTGGAAAATATTAATAAAACTGATATTACATCCCAGTAAACATCAGAGAATCTGGCGGCTATGGTCATCTATAGTAAACCGACAACTGATAAATTCTAGCTTTATCGTTTATTAATATCTTTTTGAAAAACTTTAACGAATTTTAACCGAAAAGTGATTTTCATGTCCATATTAATGCGTACTTTTGCACTCAATTTGATAACCCACAGAAACAATCAAGATGGAAGAACTAATCAAGATTTTGAGGCAATTTGATAAGAATAGAAAACAAATGATTGGCACCAATTGGAATGCGGCAGCAGTGGCAGATTGTTTCCGTCCTTGTGCAGAAGATATTCTTTGCAAAGGGTATTTCTTAATCAATGAGAAATACATAATTGATATTGGAGCAATAGAACTATACTATCATGAAGAAAGGGAAGATGGGAAAATAAAAGATTACATCATGTATCATACTAATGCCCATCCTTATAAAGCAAAGATGTGTGAGATTGCAGGAGGATACCCATATTTTAAATTTGGCAGTTTTAATTTGCAACAATCTGGGCTAGATATTACATTTGAGAAGGAAAAAGAATATAGAGCTTCTTTTCTTATTCGTTCTTACAGACTACTAAAAACGGAAAACGGAGAATATCCTCAAGAAAATAATACAAAATACGACCATTGCTCCACTCATATTTTTGATGATATGTTTTATGAGGGTATTTCGTTCAATAATACCAAAATAGAATGGATAAAGATACATAACAAGGGCAGAGATATGGATGAATCAATTTTTCGGATAAATGTCCCAATGTATCGAAAAAAAGGCAAGGAAAAATATGAGAAACTTACAGTAGAATACATGGACAATCATGATTTATTATTGTCAGTTGATAGAGGTCTTGCTGAAAGCGAAAGTGAAAGAAAAATAGAAAAGCATGAGGTAAAAACATTTAGAACGAATGGTAAGGATTTCGTTCGTGATACAAGACCTTGGCGGTTCTGTTTAAAAGGCATCTACGAGAAAAGCAAAGAACATGGCAAATAATAGTTGGAATACTCTATACGGAAAATGCAAAGACCCCATCATGGTCGATGCCTATACCGACACAGTCTTTTTCTCGGATTTGTTGCCCCAAAAATGTCCCACGTTATATCAAAGTCTTGATACAATTCTGACAGACAATAGCATTGACCATCGGCTACTGGAAAACTCAAAGGATATTTGGTGCCGCGATTATATGCCAATCCAGACAGACGAGAAGCGTTTTGTTTTTTACAAATACAACCCGAACTATTTGCAAGCAAAGCATCTCCTGCGAACAATTACTGATGTGAATGAGATAAGAAACATCAACTGTTTAAAGCTGGGTCGATGCGGATTTGGCTCATAGATTCAACAAGGTTATGGAAAAACATTTCGAGGTGATTCCATTGTCATACGACACAAAAAGGAGACATCAGCGCAGTTGGGCTTATGTCAACTTCGTGCAGATTGGCAGATTAGCCCTTGTCCAACAACTGGAAATCCCTGAAGACGAACAGGCATTGCAACAGATTTCAGAAGCGATGACAGGATGCAAGGTGATTGGGGTACCTGCACTGGAGGCGGTAAGAAAAGGCGGTGCGTTGAACTGCATGACATTTTGCTTGAAAAAGAAAAACCCAATTATGACGATGTGCCGTTCTGAAAATATCAGTGCTCCATCTTATGATAAGATAGAGAGAATCAGGCATGCAGCGAGATGTGGATATATATGGCACAACTACAAATGGGACGGTATTATTTGATCGCTTCCCATCATGATAATGTTGACAAAGATGAGGCCACTTTCTGGCTTCAACTGGCAGCATTACAAGGGAATTCTGAGGCCGCAACAATGTTGGCCATAATAGCCTGCGTAGTTTCGGGCAATTAGAGTAATTTGCCGTTTACTTGATTTCGACAATGAGACCATCCGAGGCCAAGGTTGTGTTGGGGAAATGGGCGGTAGCCTGTTCGGTGAGCAGTTCTGGTTCTTTGTAGCGGGCGCTGATGTGCGTGAGCAACAGTTGTTTGGGCTCCGCCATGGAGGCCAACAGGGCAGCCTGACCGGCGGTGAGATGCTGACGCTCACGAGCCAGTTCGGCAAGGTCGTCAGCAAAAGTGCACTCAAGGCAGAGGAGCGATGAATCGCGCATAAATGGAACTAAATCTTCACTATAGGCCGTATCACAGCAGTAAGTATAGACGCGTGCGGGGTTGTTGCCCCGTGGCACCTCCGTGATACGAAAGCCGAAGGTGGGTACCGAATGAAGGATGGGGAACGCGTCGATGGTGCAGCGCTTGCCCTCGAAGACCCGATGGAGGCCTTCAATAAAGTCCATCTCTATGAAATTCATCTCATAGCCGACATGATTGCCAGTGAGTTCAAAGGTGGTCTCGATAACCTCCCTAGCCCCTTTGGGCGCCACGATGGTCATTGGCTCGGTGCGCCCACAGAGGTGCATGGTGGAAAGCAGTCCCGGAAGACCAAAGAAATGGTCGCCGTGGAGATGCGAGATGAGCACCGTACCGAGCGACTGGAGCTTCAAATGATTCTGACGGATACGATCCTGCGTACCCTCGGCACAGTCGAGCAAGAGTTTGAATCCGTTGATGTTGACCACCTGCGCGCTACAGCGACGGCGCCCGGTGGGCAGGGCGGCGCCCGAACCCAGTATCGTTACAAAGAAGTTCATTTGGCAATCATTTTTTTAGGTTTGGCGGCAAGCAACAGCAGGAAAGTGACGAGTCCGTTAAGAAGGAGTATCTCAAAGCCAAACGTGTAGCCAAACCAAGTGGGAGAATTGATTTTCAATATATAGCATATCACTGGCGACAGCACAGCAATAAAGGGGACCCAGCGGTCATCAACCTGCCGTTTGGTGAAGAGGCCAAAAGTGTAAAGACCCAGCAACGGGCCATAGGTGAAGCCCGCAATGTCGAAAATAATACTGATGAGAGAATCATCATGGAACGGACGAAAAGCAATGATTACCAATAGGTAAAGCAATGCAAATCCGACATGAACCATGCGGCGGATAGTTAAAGGTGAGAGGTGAGAGGTGAAAGATGAAAGATTGTCAGCATCGACCGCATCAGCATACCTTTCTCCTTTCTCAAATCCTAGGAAGTCGTAGCAGAACGTGGTGGTGAGTGCTGTGAGGGTACCATCGGCGGAGGAGTAGCCCGCGGCCACCATGCCAAGGACAAAGACCACACCCGTAAAGCCACTGAGGCTGAAGGCAATGGAAGGGAATATCTTGTCGGCCTGCGAGGGCAACGCGAAGCCAGTCACGTTGGCGTAGACAATAAGGGCGGCACCCAGACAGAGAAAAACGATGTTAACCGCAATGAAGAGCAGACTCGAAGTCATCACATTCTTTTGTGCATCACGGAGAGTCTTGCAAGTGAGGTTCTTCTGCATCATATCCTGGTCAAGTCCCGTCATAGTGATGGTGATGAACATGCCGGCCAATAGCTGCTTAACCCAAAACTTGGGTGCCATGGGGTCGGTGTTAAACATCTGGGTGTAGCCTTGGTCGGAGGAAATCCTGATGAGGTCCGACACACTGATATCGAGTTTATTAAGAATAGCCACCACCGTAGCTACCGCTGCGAGGATGAGGAAAGTGGTTTGCAGCATATCGGTCCAAACTACGGTCTTGATGCCGCCGGTAAAAGTGTATAGCAGGATAATGGCAATGAACACTACTGCAGGTACCCAGAAAGGAATGCCCATGGGGCCGAAGACAAACTCATAGAGCACATATACAACAAGATACATTCGCAAAGCAGAACCCAGGAGACGCGAGATAATGAAGAAGAGCGCGCCGGTCTTCTCACTGCGGAGGCCGAAGCGATGCTCAAGATAGGTGTAGATGGAGGTGAGGTTAAGCTTGTAGTAGAGTGGCAGGAGGACGAGGGCAATGGTGGCATATCCAAGCACATAACCCAGTACCATAGGCATGTAGAACCACTTGTTGGCCAGCACATCGCCAGGTACCGACATAAAGGTCACCCCGCTCAACGATGCCCCAATCATACCGTAGGCCACCACAGGCCATGGTGACTTGCGGCCGGCACGGAAAAAAGCCTCGTTGCCCTTGGCGCCACGCCTTCCCGTGAGCCACATCACCAAGAAAAGCAGCACCGTGTAGGCCGCAAAGCACACTAATATAGTTGATTCCATTGTTTCAAATGATTTTTTGAGAATGCAAAGATACGAAAAGAATGCGAAATATTTTTTAAATATATACAATAAATAGTATATGGACACGTTATGTGATATATTCTTAATAAGAAGAGAAAAATGAAGAGAAACAAAATATTTGCGGCAATATTGTTTTTGTCCTTGGGCGTCACAGCTACAGCCCAAAGCGGACACGACCTGCAGGACGACGGGATGAAAGGTGCCGTCAAACGCGTGGATGCCGTGATGTATGAAGCACGATATGACTTCAACGACAACCTCGAACGTGGCGACCAGATGGAGCACCTCGTCACCGAATACAACGCCAAGGGTCAGCGCCGCAGCCAGACCTATCTCTCGGTGGCCGAGGATGTCATCTTCCGCACACGCTACAAACACGACGGCTTCGGCCTTACCACTCTCGAACATGTTGTCGACAATCAGGACCGCGTCATCGGCCGCACCTACTATATCTACGATGCCGACCACACCCTCATTGAGGTCTATGTAGAAGATGCCGAACGCCAAGTGGAGAGTCGCCTGCGCCTGAAGCACGACAAGATGGGACGCATCGACCAGCGCAGCTTCAACGACCAGTTCAACGAAATCTTCAAACGCGAGATATACACCTTCAACGATAACGGTACGGTCAATAAGGCCGTGGTCTACGACCGTTCGAAGCAGAAGGTGCAGGAGAAGCGTTGGGAATATGACGAGCAGGGAGAGCCCACAAGCTATACCCTTTACGACTACACCGAAGAGGAGCCCGAAATGTTCGTCACCGTCTACGAGCGCGAGTACGACGCTCACGGCAACTGGATCAAATGCACCGAATATGAGGTTCTTGGCGACCGCCGCCTCCCTGCCTACACCACCATCCGCACCATCGAATACTTCTAGTAGATGCACAAAGCTGGTTTCGTAAACATCATCGGCAACCCCAACGTGGGCAAGTCGACCCTTATGAACGCTCTCGTCGGAGAGCGTTTAAGCATCATCACCTCCAAAGCCCAAACCACACGTAAGCGCATCATGGGCATCGTCAACGGTGATGATTTCCAAATTGTCTACACCGACACCCCCGGCATCGTCAACCCCGCCAACAAACTCCATGAACAAATGATGGGATTCATCGGCACAGCCCTGCAGGATGCCGACCTCTTCCTCCTTGTCACCGAGGTGGGTGAGACATTCAAGAACCGCCATGTGCTGGAGCGCGTCGTCAACAGCGACGTACCCGTCATACTCATCATCAACAAGATAGACCTCTCCGACCAAGAGACAATCCGCCAAAAGATGGCCTACTGGCAGGAACAGATACCGCGCGCCATCATCGTTCCCTGCTCGGCCACAGAAAGCTTCAACGTCGACAAAATCTTCGACCTTATCCTTGAACGTCTGCCTGAACATCCCGCCTACTTCCCCAAAGATGAACTCACCGACCGCACCATGCGCTTCTTTGTCAGCGAAATAGTGCGTGAAAAGATACTCCTCTATTACCAGAAAGAGATACCCTACAGCTGTGAGGTGGCCGTGGAAGCCTACGAGGAACGCGACGGCATCGACAACGTCTCATGCCTCATCTTCGTGGAACGCGAGTCACAGAAAGCCATTCTCATCGGCCACCAGGGCAAGGCCATCAAAAAACTGGGTATCGAGGCTCGCCGCGACATCGAGGAGTTCACGGGGAAGAAATGCTTCCTCTCATTACACATTAAAGTACTGAAAGACTGGCGCAACAGCGACCGCGCCCTAAAGAGCTTCGGCTACGCGCTGGAGGACTAATCCCCTATCAGAATGATCTCCGACACACAGAGGTCGTTGTATTTCCTGCCGACGACGATATCGCTGATGCGGATGGTTATTTCTTTGGTTTTCTGCCGATAGTCATTCCACTCCCACGGGAATTGATAGTCCATCTTGCGACTCAAGACGGACATTTTCATGGCTGCATCGGTCAGTCCCTGCCATGTAAAATCGACAGGTTCGACGGCCTTACACTCATCGCCACCACCAAACAATCCCTGGAACTTGAGGAAACCGATGCGGCTGTTGTTGAGCCACGCCTGGCGGTCCTTGCAGTAGCCGTTGTAGAGCAGCACACCGGTAAGCATCACCGAGTCGCGGAAGGTGATAGTGATATAGATTGAGTCGCGATTGTCGGGACGCAACACCGTGGCGGTCGAGAGGTCCATGTCGCTAAGGTTGTCCACGGGATATTTGGGGTCGACACCACTGAGGGTGATGGTGTATTGGTCGGGCGCGATACGGTGGCTGAGGAGGTCGGCGACATCCTCGTGGATGTGCTTGGTGACATAGCTGATTTCCAGCGGCTCGGCAGCAGCGAGGTCGAAGTTGCGCGTTTCGTAGTGCAGTCCCCTACCCTTCTTCTGCAACGGCAGTCCCTTGGCCTCTATGCAACCATGATTTTGCCACACGGGATGCCAGAGGATGTCTGTGGTGTCCACCTCCACTGCGAAACGCTGCGCATGGCCGTCGCCCCAGTAGACCGCGGGCGAGAAGTCGTACTCGAACCGGCACCCCATGTATCTGGTATCCCGAAACACCTTATACTCTTCATAAAGTCCACCACGCGAAACACCTATATCGAGGCGGTAACGCACCTTCAGCTCCACCGTCTGCCCGGCCGTGATGTCGAGGTACACATAGTACCAGCGGCGGTTGAGGGCTGGGGTAGCCACATAAAAAACATCTTTCTCAGCGCCATATTTGTCCAGAATCTGTTTTGTGCGCTTGGCCGAGTAATGATATTCGGCGCTGTCGGGTTGAATCAACGGGTCGTTTTCGTCAACGCCCTCTATCTCAAACAGCAGCAGAAAATCTTCAATATAATGCTCCGGAGCCCTGAGCACGGTATCCTTCGAGCACTGCCACGGAAGGCTTTGCCCGCCGAGGCTGAACATCACATCCTGCACGTAGCTGTCCCTCCAGCCGCGCTCCACGATACTCTCGCTGACGAAGTTGAGGCTTTCCCAATGCGACTCGCCGCAACCGAGCCAGTCGATGGGGAAGCCGTAGGGCAACGCCTTGAAGTCCTTCGACGACTGGTTGTGAAGCAGGTAACGCACCTCCACATCGACATGGCCGTCGTGGAGAGAGAAGGAGCAGTGCTCGTCGAGGAGTTTTATTTCAGGCACATGCACCGCCACAGGCATGCGCGACAAAGTCAGCGCCGAGCGCACGGCCACAGGGTCGCCGTTGGCCATCACCGTCAGGGAGACCATGAGACACACCGTCAAGAGGGCTATCTTTTTCATACCATTAATAACGGCATCATAATAATAATATTGTATCTATAACTATATAGTATCACCTTGGATCTTTCTACCGATTATACACTTACCAACACCCTACCAACTGCTACTACAGTAGGAGTTGGTTGGGTGTTGGGTAGGAGTTGATAGGGAGATGGTACAAAGAATGAGGCTGTTAGATAACAGCCGTTTTTTAAAGAGAAGAAATGGGGGCAAAAAGAAGAGAGGCATCCGTGCGGATGCCTCTCTTCTTGCGGTTTGTCTGTCGATTATTCAGCAGCGGCCTCGCCTTCGCCTTCAGAGGCGGTAGCGCTGGCACGGGTGCTGAGGACGTTGACCACCTCGGCGCTCTTCGGGTTGAGGATGGCATAGTTCTCGCAGGCGATGTCCTGCACGCGGATGCGCTGGTTGACATCGAGGTTGGTGATGTCGAGGAGCACCTCGCTGGGCATGTTGGCAGGAATAGCCTTCACGTTGAGGCGTTTCTGCTTGTAAGCCAGTTTACCGCCCTTCATGACACCCTTGCTGGTGCCGGTGGTGTGGACTGGAATGGACATCACGACGGGTTTGTCGTCGGTCAGCTCGTAGAAGTCGGCGTGATAGACAATCTCGGTCACGGGATGGAACTCGATGTCTTTCAGCATGGCCATGTGCTCAACACCGTTGATGGTGATTTTCTGGAAGCAGGGCTCGGGGTTGAACAGAATGCGCTGGAAGGCAGTCTGGTCAACGCTGAACAGAATCTGCTCGCCTTTACCGTACATGACACAAGGCACTTTGGCGTCGCGACGCAGAGCCTTAGCATCCTTTTTCCCTACGTTCTCGCGAAGAGAACCGCTCATTGATACTACTCTCATTGTTGTTTAGGTTTTGTTTGTTAATATTGTTGTTCAGTGGCAGCACCATGAGGTGCTGCATTTTATTCATTCATTCTGTGAATCACACCCTTGCGGTGCAGGGTAGTCTCGTAGAGGTTATCGAGACTCTCGTAGTTCACCACACGGCGGATGGCCTCGGCCAGCAGCCAGTCACAACTGAGAACGTGAATCTTCGAACTCTCACGCTTCAGCGGGATGGTGTCGGTGGTCACTAGCTCCTCGAGAGCAGAGGCCTCGACCTTCTCGATGGCATTACCACTGAGCACGGGATGGGTAATCATGGCACGTACACTCTTGGCGCCACTCTCCATGATGATGCCTGCAGCCTTGCAGATGGTGGTGCCGGTGTCAATGATGTCATCAAGCAGGATTACATGCTTGTCTTTCACATCACCGATGAGACGCATCTCACCAATCTCGTTAGGCTTGTTACGATGCTTGTAGCAAATGACAAAACTGTTATTCAACGTCTTGGCATACATACCGGCGCGCTTGCTGCCACCCATGTCGGGGCTGGCGAACATCACGTCGTTGATGTCGAATTTCTCGCGGATATAGGGCATGAAAAGGCTCGAACCGTAGAGGTGGTCGACAGGAAGGGTGAAGAACCCCTGAATCTGGTCGGCATGGAGGTCCATGGTGATGACGCGGTCGACACCGGCAGTCGTAATCATGTCAGCAATTAGGCGGGAAGCGATAGGCACATGGGGTTTGTCCTTGCGGTCCTGACGCGCGAATCCATAATAAGGAATCACGGCGACAATCTTCTGGGCCGAAGCACGCTTGGCTGCGTCGATCATCATGAGAAGCTCAAAGAGGTTGTCGGTCGGCGGGATGGTACTCTGGATGATGAACACGATGCCACCGCGGATCGTCTCCTCATAAGAGGGCTGAAATTCGCCGTCAGCATACTGGAAAACGGTTGAATTGCCCAGCGGAATGCCATAGATTTCCGCCACACGGCGTGCCAGATTTTCGGTGGCGCGGCCAGCAAAAATGAACACCTTGTCAGAACGCATATCGCTCATTATTGTACTGATTTTTAATTGTATCGTTTATTTTTTTATCCAATCTTAGTGACTGAAAACGAGTGCAAAAATACAAAAAAATATTAGTCCGGCCAAAAAAAATTTCTCCATGTCAAAAAAAGTGTGTAATTTTGCACCCGATTTCGCAAGTGGAAAACTGAAAGTGGAGAGTGGAAATCTTTCAACTTTCATCTTTCAACTCGAAAGGCCCTGGTGGTGGAATGGTAGACACGGTAGACTCAAAATCTGCTGCTCGCAAGGGCGTGAGGGTTCAAGTCCCTCCCGGGGTACAAGAGGATTTTGCAAGTAACTCAAAATGAGTGAAAAAGCAAAATTCTTTTTCTTTTATATCCCAAATTTGGTCATAATTTGGTCATATTCTTTAAAGATTTCAAAAAAAAGGCGCGTCCTTGACGCACCCTAATGACCTTTCAAATCACTTGATACACACAATAAAGTCGGTCTTTTCTCGTTATTACAATAGTAATATCAAGAAAAAAAGATATGGCAAAGAAAAAGAGCGACTTAGCGGTACAAAAGAGTGATTCGACAAAAAGCAACCGTCGCAAAAAATGCGACAGTTCAAATATGTTGCCAACTGCTGTTGATGACCTGGCAAATCTGACCAACACTTCAAGTGAGATTATATTATACCAGCCAGATAACAATATAAGTCTTGAGGTTAGGTTGGATGAGGAAACGGTGTGGTTGGACAGACAACAATTAGCAGATTTGTTCGACAGGGATGTCAAAACCATAGGCAAACATATCAACAATGCACTGCGTGAAGAGCTTAAAGGGATGGCAACTGTCGCAAAATTTGCGATAGTTCAAAATGAGGGTGGTCGTATGGTAAATCGTACCAAGGAATTCTATAATTTGGATATGGTACTCTCTGTTGGCTATCGAGTGAAATCTGATAGAGGTGTGAAATATCGCCAATGGGCCAACCGTGTTTTGAAAGATTATTTGCTGAAAGGTTATGCTGTCAACAATCGCATAGAGCGACTGGAGCAGCGTGTCTCCAAAACAGAGGAGAAAATAGACTTCTTTGTCCGAACTTCGTTGCCTCCAGTGGAGGGCATCTTTTTCGATGGACAAATTTTCGACGCCTACACCTTTGTTTCCGACCTCATTCGCTCGGCGAAGAAGAGCATCGTTCTCTTTGATAACTACGTCGACGATACCGTGCTGACGATGCTCGACAAGCGTAAGCCCAAGGTCTCTGCCACTATCTACACCCAGAAGGTTAAGCAGCAATTGTCTCTCGACCTTGCAAAACACAATGAACAGTACCAGCCCATTGACGTGAAACAGTTCGACCGTGTTCACGACCGCTACCTTTGTATCGACAACACTGTCTATCACATCGGAGCTTCATTGAAAGACCTTGGCAAACGCTGGTTCTCCTTCAACAAGATGGAGATGACAGCAAAAGAGCTACTGGGAAATGTAAAATAATGAGTTGCGAAGAGATAGGCCACCTTTTGGCCTCCTTTTACAAAATCGTTTCCGAAAATGTGCAAACGAAACGGTTCACATTATGATATGGTGATTATAATCTTTAAGATGTGTGACTTTGATGGCTTGTTTTTTAAGGGGAGAGGACAACTTATATCAAATATTTACATAAAAAAAAATAAAAAAATCAAATAACATTTATACATTCAACCGTTTATGCCTGCTCAAAAGAATCAACATTATATTCCACAATTTTATCAGCGTTTATTTTCATCAGATAATAAGTCTGTTGAAGCTTATTTGATAAATAATAATAAAATCGTTTCTTCACCCATAAAAAGTACTGCAAGTAAGGACTATATGTATTCCGTAAATGGTGAAGAAAAAGATGGCATAGGTTTAGAGCAAATATTATCAATACTAGAATCTCATATTTCAGATACTATCAAAAATGTAGTTGCCAATCCTATCCAAAGAATAGATGGGAATTATCGATTTTGGCTATTATTCTCGGTGTTACTTCAAGAAGGTCGTACCGACCTATCTTCCTATAATTTACAAACCGTTATATATGAGTTGCAACTCCAAATATTAAATGCTCAGGGCTTACCTAATAAAACAGCAGAAAATATTTTAAAAGAACTATATTCTAAACCAGCACCATTGTCCATTGATTCTACGCTGGCAAATTTGTCACATTGCGTGGATTTAGAATTGAAAGTTTTAGTGAATAATACCTCTATTGGTTTTATCACTTCAGACAATCCTGTTTGCCGGTGGAATTATTGGTTTGAGGAACGAGGAGTAGATTCTTTGGGGTGGGGTTCGAGAGGTCTCGTTTGTTATTATCCATTATCTCCCCAAAAGGGTGTTTTGCTATATGACAATGTTGTATATGAGAGTGATGGACCCGATGAAGATTATCTAGAATTGAGGGATGTGAATGATGTAATAGTGTTAAATAGGGCAGTTTTCTATTATGCTGATAATATTCTCTTGTTTGAAAAAAGTTCTATACAAGAGACCGAAATAAAGGAGATTGTGACTTGGCAAAAACATTTGGAACGGAATGACCGAATTGTGGTTGATTGTTTTAATTATAAAGGTAAGGATAAAATGTATGTGTATGAAAAATACGCTAGAAATCTGGGGCTGTTATCGTTTTTACGAATGAAAAGTGATTGGTATAATCGCTTAATTGGGGAAGACACCTTTTATAGACATAAGCAAAGTCCTGCAGAAGATTGGGAAATAGATGCTTTATCTTACCATATTATGAAACATAACTAAAAAATCACTCTATTCACTCAAGAAAAGGAATGATTATTATCTCCAACACATTCAAATGATTTAGAGATATCGATGGGATAAGGCGAGCTATCTGAGTTTGGGTCAATTATTGGCCCCAAATACAATGCCCTATCGCTGCCCTGAAGTTTTTTAGACAGTGTCTATAAATAGAGACGAAAAAGTATAATTGTCATTATTCACATCATCTTATCTTTTGAATCATTAATCATAAAAGTATAACCGTGAATTATATCAAATACATAAGAAAAAACGAAGAGTTAATAAAGAGTGAGTCCGTGAAGGTCATCTCATTCGATAAAGTCAAAAAAACTTCTTTTGATAATGTTAAAGACACAATATTCAAGGAGGCTTATAATGAAATTAACCAAAACAAGGGTATTTCAAGAGATGACATCTTTCACGAGGTCGACAATCATAATTTACTCAAAGCATTTATGATGATGCTTTTGTGGGGCGGTGCTTTCCCGTCAAATATAAATCGAGTGTTGAAAGTGGAAGAAATAGATGGAAAATTAGAAAGAACCTATAACCTTATTAATGGCATAAATGAAGGACCTTGTAACGTGGAAAAAGCATTCGAACTAATGTTTGAAGAATCAAATATTAATGACGACGAACCGAGTAACAGAATAGATGGAATTGGTGTTAGTTTCTTGACGAAAGTCTTGTATTTTTTTGACAAATCAAAAACAGGAGCAGAGGCTCTTATATTTGATAAATGGAGTCAACTTGAACATTGTGCATTGATTATTGCAAACAATGAAGACTTAAGGGATTTCTATCGTATCAAACCAACCAAACGAAGCATTAAAATAACTAGTTACCGGAAAAACATATATGAACTATACGATGATTACATGACGAGAATGAGAAATATTGCATCTTCTTTGGGTATGGATAACACTGGGAAATTGGAGGAATTTTTATTTGGATATTCATTGGGGTCTATAGAAGATAAGAAATGCCAAGAACTTGACAAAAAACAAAATATTGCTGAATCCTCAAATCCAAGAAGATTCCTTGTTAATTATCTTAATAACCACATCAATCAATGTAGTGTTACAAATACTTGATTAGGCAAATGATATCTATCAGCAAGCCAAAGTTGTAGAATTGTTGACTATTCAATGATGATACACAATAACAATCAGGAATTCTCGTTATATATTAAAAAGTTCGTTATTGTATCATAATCTGAGGTAGAATAGGTTGGTCATAATTTGGTCATATTTTAGAAGATTTTTTGGATATTGCGATTGTTTTTAATGTATTTCGAGAAGGTTAAAATAAACAATATCAACTAATAAGAAATAATGAGGTATTCTTTGCAGAGTCCCTCCCGGGGTACTGAAGTGAACATCGAGTTTTTGGTGTTCACTTTTATTTTTTTTATCAATAGAGCATCTCCTGCAATGAAGGCGCTTTTGTTTTTCTGTAAGTTTCTTTTTGCCAATCCAAATTTTCTTCGTACTTTTGCAACCTAAATATTATATGCTATAAACACATAACTCAATGAAAAAAGTATTATTAGCGCCTCGCGGCCGTGGCGATAATGTTCGCTCCGGGCGTTTTTGCCCAAACCACTCTCAGCGAACAGATGCAGCGCGAGATTTTCCATACTTTCCACAGCAGAGTTTATTCGGGACAGTATCCCATGCCGGAAGTTCCGGTGGCGCCCCGTTCGTCGGTCAAGGGTGACGACCTAAAGGCACTCCCCACCGACAGGGTGTGGTTCCCCGGCGAATGGGAGGAGGTGAAAGCCGTCATCGTCACTCCCTACTATAATTATCTTGTTCCAGGCCATGAAGATGATGGCACTTGGTATGCCGAGCCGGTCGTCACAGGCTATGCCGACTATTATGAATGGACTGACTTTGGTTGGCAGTATCGCGGTATGGGACCCTATATACCAAAGATGCTTACCTCGTCGGAGTTTAGCGAGGTATTCTTCCACATCATGGATGGCATCCAACAAGGAGGTGCCGAGGCCTGGGTACATGTGGAGCGGCTCGCTGACACCACACTGGTGTACCAGACACTTACAAGAATGAACTTGAGGCACGACCGCCTGCGTTTCTTCGTAGGCCCCGGCAACTCCATCTGGTACCGCGACTGCGGCCCCATCTGCTTCTACTACGGCGACCAGGACAGTGTGGCCATGCTCGACTTCATCTATTCGCGCCACCGACGTCCACTCAACGACTCGATACCCTCGCTGCTGCACCAGCAGATGGGCATCCCCAACTACATGACCAAGGTGTTGTGGGAAGGCGGCAACTGCCTTGTCGACGGAGTCGGCACGGTGATTTCGTCCGATGCCGTCTACACCATCAACACCGACACCGTCGGTCAGCTCGTCTGGGACGGACAGGACATCAATACGCTACATGCCGAATACAAGCCAGCCCTCACCCCAGCACAGACCTGGCAGGCGCTGCACGAGATGCTCGGCCAGCGCGCCACCTACGTCATCCCGCGCTACCTCTACGACGGCAGCACAGGCCATATCAACCTCTATCTGGACGCCTACGATGAGAACGGCTTTGTCTACTCCAAGATGCCGGAGGAATACAGCTCGTGGGCCGACTACACCACGTGCCTCAACAACATCGACTCGCTTTGCTCTTACAAGAGTTTCTCCGGCCGCGACTACTATGTGATGGGGCAGCTGCCCTTCCCGTCGAAGGACGGCGGCGTACCTTTCGCCAGCCAGGAAGAATACGACCTAAACTACTCGCGCACCTACTCCAACCACACCTTCGTCAACAACGTCATCCTGCAGCCCTGCTTTTCGGAGGTAGGTGCCGACGGCATGCCCACCGCCGTATGGGACAGTGCCAACATCGAGCTCATCAAGGCGGCCTATCCGGGCTATACCATATACCCGATTGACGTGCGCACCTTCGACGGCAGCGGCGGCGCCATCCATTGCGTCACCAAGCAGATTCCAGCCGACAACCCCGTCCGCATCCTGCACAAGAACATTCACGGAACAATGACCGCCGGCCTCGGAAACTCCAACCTGCCCGTCAGCGCCATCATCACCAACCACAGCGGTATCGCCCACGCTGAGGTGATGTACCGCATCAACGGTGCCAACGAATGGCAGACTCTTGAACTCACCGCCAACGGCAACCGATGGTACGGACAGTTCCCCTTCACTGAAATCAACACCATCATCGACTCTGTCGACTACTATATCTCCGCCACCTCCAACAACGGCAAGACCATCACCAAACCGATGACCGCCAGCCAAGGTGGCTACTACCACTTCTCTTTCGGCACCGACGCTCTGTTCGACTCCACATGGTTCGATTACGACACCGTGCCCCTGCCCATGGAGGACATCACCTTCACCTTCGGCAGCAGCTGGCTCACGCCCGACACCTCGGCACAGAACCCCACCCACCTCTCTATCCCCAGTATGCAGCGGACCTCTGCCGAAGGATCCTTCGGTATGTTTTATCCCAACCCCTCTGCCGACAAGGCAAATATTGCAATAGACCTCGCAGATGGCGCCAGCTACAATGTCGCCATACTCGACCAGACAGGCCGCACGGTACATGCAAGCACAATAAACACTTCGGGCCGGATTCTATTCACCATCGATGCCAGTCGCCTTAATACCGGCATATACCATGTAGTCTTCTCCAACGCCCATAATCGTGTGGTACGCCAGTTGATTGTCAAGTGAACGAAAATAAATAAACCTTTAAATCACATCACTAGTGTCTCTTAAAATTTTTAACAATTAAAATTTAATTCCAGTTGGCCATCATCCATTCCATCTTCACTAATTCCTTTGAGGAGTTCCAGCAGGT
>ONLW01000034.1 GCA_900318835.1 uncultured Bacteroidales bacterium | reverse complement strand
CGGGTCAACGGAGAGCCACATGGTTGTTAGCTCGTGGTCCATGTAGCGGGCACCAAAGTAGCCGTAGCCTGTTTCCCCGTCTCTTTCCTTGCCCGTGAATAATGACCCTCCAGACCGCATGGTTTTCGTGCGGTTTGACAAGACGGGGTTATGTGCTGATGGGGTCAATTAGGTGTTGTTTTTAAATTTTGTTGGAACAGGGACATTTTCCACCGCTCTTTCACATTCCATCTGTGAGAAGATGTAGGCCTTCAAGGTTGTCAATACTATAGATTTGTCCATGATATAACGGGTAAGGAATAATTCTATATCCTTTGAGATAGACTGGTCTAACAATTTCAATCGGTCTTGCTCTCTTTTTCTTAAAATAAGGAGCCAATGTCATTTTATATGAGTGTCCTTCTTTTATCTTTTTACCTCTCGAACATTTTATTTTAGGAGAATATACCTCATAGTATAAATTTTTTTTCGACAAAAGAACAATCTCGAATACTCCTTTCCCTTCATAAATATTTGCCACAGTAAATGTATCAGTTATTGAGCACAGCAATCGTTCACAAGAATCCATTTGATAGTCTATATTTTGTAATTCATACTGTAGCTGATATGTTTCCAATTTCTCTGCTTCAGCATGTTTTTTAACACAATTCTGAATCCATTTTGCATTATAATAATCAGTACTGCAAGCGCAAAATAATGAGTACAAACAGGTGGTAATGACTATCGCATATTTCTTACTCAAACTCATATCCTATTATTTTTGAATATTTCATAAATCCCATTATATCAGTCTGAATTATTGGTTTACGCGATGCTGGAAAGATCTTGCTGGCTGCATTGTGAGCTTGTATATATTCCGGATTGTTTTCATCTGCATATGCTTTTTCTGCCTCTTTTTGGTTTTTAATCGAATTAACTCCACCTTCAAAAGCCTCTGCTATTTCGTGCCAAATCGTTTGGCCAAGCCAGCTTTCACCAACAAGCAAGTCGTTTTCTTTAGCCGTAATTAAGTCAACTATCTGGAGGCAATTAATCTGGTTCGTTGTTCCTGGCTTAAATTTATTGCCATCAAAGCATCCACCATAGATTTCAGCCCCATCTTTGTCATAGTTTGATTCTTGAACAGTCAGAAGAACAGTTATTTCCGTATTGTCAATCATATTTGCTATATAGTCATCCATCTCTGTTTTCACTTTTCCTGAATAGCCAACTTTCCCTTTCTCATCAACAGTAAATGATAGACCTGACCTTTGGGACATCATTTCAATAGCTTTTTGTCTACATTCATCCGTGCCTACCAAAATCACTTCCCTACCATCTGGGTCAACCAGTTTGACGGGGTTCCAGGCACAATAACTATACGGGGAGATACTGGGGTACTTGTCAGCCATTGGGTCAACGGAGAGCCACATGGTCATCAGCTCGTGGTCCATGTAGCGGGCGCCGAAGTATCCGTAGCCTGTTTCTTCGTCTCTTTCTTTGCCCGTGAATAATGTCTCGCCAAACCGCATGGGTTGAGGGTGGTTGGGGAGGGGTGTTTTATGTGCTGGACGGTTCAAATTTTTCTTCTCATTGTTCAATCAATTGTAATGTCTCTAATATAGTTTCATCTAAACCATTCCAAATTACCACACCAGAATAAATGGTTTCTCATAACAAAACTCATCCAATCGCTCAATCCGAAAGAAGTGAGAAACTATTTTTTTATGAACATAATGAATGGCTTTCCTGCCAACACTCTCATTAAGGGAGATGATTGTAAATGATTCATCTGGGAGGATCTTTTTTATAAAAGTACAACCTATCACTGGAGGAGGGGGAAATCCCTTGCTAAAGTTTATACTTCCATCATGACATAAAAAATCCAATCCTAGTCCACATTTAGGAGCACGAATATATTTAAAAAAGAACCAAATATTCTTCTGTTCAAACGTCAGCGAGTCATTTTCAATGGTATCAGTGTCAATCCAAATATAAATAGTATCTTGCGTCTTGTTTCGGACAACAAACTCTGCATAGTGTAGATTCGAAGAATCATATTTGTAAATATCTTGTCGGCTCTCTTTTATTTCACATTGCCCATACGCAGGACAATATAAGAAAAAAGAAGAGAGCAAGGTGTAAATCACGAATACCTTTTTATCTATTATAGCTTGCAGCTTCATTTTGTGCACGTTTTATACGATTTCTAAGTAAAATATTACTATCTGTCCCCGGTTTGGTGTCATAGTCATGCTCTGACAAAGTGATACTTCTTGTTTTTGCATACATATAGGCATGTCCAAAAAATTCATGAGCAAAATTTTCCACTTGCCCCATCAACGATAGCTTTTCATTTATATATACTTGAATATTTTCATTTGTGCTTCGTTTTCCCGAGGTTGAAGTAGGGCGAAGAGTTACGCCCATTTCGCCGCTTTCTCCCGTAGAGGGATCGTATAATCCCACTTCTCTTGGAGGAGGATTTTTTATTCCATATAATTTATTCAATTCTGCCTCAATCTCAGGATTTGAGTAATACATATCGACTGGTACGATATCCCCTGCATTGTCCTTATATTTATAGTTGTTTGCTAATGAAACCTCAATAGTACAATCATTCATGTTGACAAGCTCCTTTAAATCATTGAAATTTTGACTTTCGCAACTATATGAATTTATCAAATCTCTATCGATATAACCATCAGAATTGCGTTGTACATAAGCCCTCGCCTCGGAGGGCAATGCTTTTAAGATCATTTCATAAGCCTCATCACTGGTGGGCCACACATCTCTTCCGTCTGGATCAACCAACTTGATGGGATTCCACGCACAGTAAGCGTAAGGCGAGATACTCGGATACTTGTCAGCCATCGGGTCAACGGAGAGCCACATGGTCATCAGCTCGTGGTCCATGTAGCGGGCACCAAAGTAGCCGTAGCCTGTTTCCCCGTCTCTTTCCTTGCCCGTGAAGCGGAAGCGTTCGCTGTAGCCGCTGGTGCGCTGGTCCACATAGGGCTCGCCGTAGGGGAGGTACTGGAGGTGCTGGACAGGCACGCCGTGGTGGTCGGTGATCCAAGAGGCGGAGCCGAGGTGGTCGCCGTGGTAGTAGTAGATGTAGTCCGACTCTTTATGATGTATTTTCTTCAGGTTTTCTGTATTTTTACGGAATTCGTCCAGTTTGACATATACCTCCTTGACATACAGTCTTTCGGGAATGCCTTCGATGGGTCTTTGGAGTTCTTTCCGAAAATACTCTTCGGTTTCCCAAAAGTTTTCGGGTTTCCAAAGGCAATCGGGGTCGTTTTTCTCCAGCTCACGGTTGTCCAATTGTTTGCGGCTCTGTCCAAAGAGTTCATTGGCGGTTTTCTGCATACTGGACATCAACGTTTTGCAGTCCGGCAAGCCGTCGTCATTGCCTGTTTCTTCGCCGGGATACACAGGATCGAAGTAGGAGCTGGAGCTTGAACTTGCTGGCGGCTCCGTGATGTGGCAGTCGGATTTCTGGAGGGAGAGGTCCAGCCCGCCGCCACCCAGGCAGGCCGCCACGCGGTCGGCTCCGGCGTAGTAGTGCTTGGTGTATTCTTTGTTGGAGAGCACCAGGTAGGGCGAGGGGTAGAGTGTGGGTGTGGAGAGGGTGGTGGCGATATCCATGATGTTGGCGTTGACATCGATCCGATGGCTTTCGCCCGTCAGTTTGACGCGCCGTTCGCCGCTGTGGTCGTAGACGTAGTAGCTGTAGTATTTGTCGTCAACGGCGGAGTGGAGGCGGTTGTCTTCGGTCCAGAAGAGGAAGCGGCCGTGGTCGAAGTGGGCATCGGCCGTGGCTATAGATATCTGGCCAAGGTTACCTGCCTTGTCCCAGCGGAAGTCGTAATACTTGTTGAATTCCCCATTTTCGTGATGGTCGTAGATGCGCCGCACGGCGTGTGGCTGGTTTTTGTCGCAGTAGCCGTAGTACATGTCGACCGGCCTGGAGAGTGCTCCCGAGGGGGTTTTGTAGTATTTGTGGGCGATGCGGCCCGAGGGGCTGTATTGGACATTCATTCCATAGTTGCCCAACACATTGTTGCCGCTGGAGAACACGAGTCGGTGGAGGTTGTCGTATTTGTATCCGTTTTGGTAACTTCCAGCGAAGGAGCCTATGGGAGATACGTGGTTGTAGATTTTTGCGATGTTGCTGGCATTGTCGAAGGTGTAGTCGATGTCCTGCATTTTAATATTGCCGGCCGTGTAGCTGCTGAGGTGCTTCAGGCGATGCAGGGCGTCGTAGGTGTATTTGGCACGGGTGCCGTTGCCGTAGACGATGGAGTCGCGCTGGCCGAAGGCGTTGTAGCGGATTTCGTTGATGTAGGGGTTGTTGCCGTGCATCGAGAGGAGGTCGCCGCCCCACAGGTAGGTGTATTCCACCATTTCGCCGTCGGGGTATTGCATGTTGAGCATGCGTCCCCAGCTGTCGTAGGTGTATTCCATGTGGAAGCGGTAGACTTCGCCGTTGTTCTCCGGTAGTGCGATGATGCGGGTTTCGGATATGACATTGCCGAGGGGGTCGTACTTCAGGGCGAGGCTGCCGCTGCCGTCGATGATTCGGGTGACACGTCCGGTTTCGTTGCCGGAGTTGCCGTAGATATATGTCACGTCGTTGCCGCTCATACCATAGGTATAACGTTTGTGTTGCAGTCTATAGTATGAGTAGTCGTAAATAATTTCTCCCAAGGGGTTGGATTCCACGGTGATGTTGCCTGCGCGGTCGTACCCGTACTCTGTGTGGCCGGCATCGGGATGGTCGCGGTGTTTGAGGCGGCCGAATTCGTCGTAGCCATAGAAGGTGGTGAATTCTTCGGGGTCCTGCGACCAGAGGAGCTGGCCGAGGTTGTCGTAGTGCATTTTTGTGGTGGCCTTGTTGCCGTTGCCGATTTCGGCAGTCACCTGCACCTGACGGCCCTCGAAGTCGGCATACTGGTGGGTGACGTTGCCGTTGGGGTCTGTGATGCGTGTGTAGAAGCGGCGACGATGGTCATCGTCGTCCTCAATGTCATAGAAATAGCGAGTGGTGATGCCGAGGGGTTGGAACACTTCCGTGGCACGGTCGAGCACGTCGTAGGTGGTGGAGTCTATCAATGCGGCTGTCGAGGAGGTTTCGAGGTTGCCCAACGTGAGGAAGTTGTATGAAACCACGAAGGGGTCGTATTGCTTGACGGTGCGCCCCAGGGGGTCGACCATGGTTTGTCCGGAGACCTGCATTTTCCTCACGCCGTCCATGGGCAGGCCTTTCTTGGTCTGCAGCACGCGGCCGAAGCCGTCGGTGATGACCACAGTCTCGGTAATCATGCCGCCCTGGTCGTCGTAGTGTTCGGTGACGGCATAGGGACGAGAGTTTATCGGGCGCTGCAGGAAGTTAAATGGTTGGAAGTCATGGTGGCAGTAGTTCTTGACATAATAGGTGTTGATTACCGAGGGTTTGCGGGAGGTGTTCATCGGGGAACGGACGGAGGTGAGTCGGCCGGCGAAGTCGTAGGTGTAGGTCATCGTGTTGTTGCCCGGGTCGGTAATCTTTTGAGGTTTGCCAATCAGATAGTTGTAGTCGTCCATTCTCATTGTCTCGTCATACGAAGTGTTGACAATGAGTTCCGGATAGGTCTGCACAACGTTGTCGTAGCCGTATTTGTATTCCACTCTCTCGCCGTTGTCGTTTTCGGGCAAGCCAGCCCATTTCAGGTTGCCATAGTTGTCGTACAAGAAATCGTACGTCATGCTGCCGCCAATCGTCTGGTTTTTCAGCTTGCCCTTGTCGTTATAGGTGAAATGAGCATCGCGCCTGACCGGGTCGGAGCCGAGGGATCTGATCTTGTAGCTTTCGCGCAGGCCGATGAGGTTGTGCGGCTGGTTGTGGTAATAGGTCAGGTACACCACCAGGCCTTCGTCCGGATGGTTCAGAAAGTCCCCAATGATTGTGTCGTAACATATATTGTGGTAGCGGTCGTATACAATCACTTCGCGGGTTTCCAGTTTCTTTGTGCCACTACCCTCGTAGTAGCTGGTGAAGATGCCCTCGCGCGAAGGATAGGCGATGGTCGGGCAGTCCTGATCGCCCACCGTGTGGCCGCTATGGTAGTCGACCATGATGCCGTTCATCTCCTTTTCGATATAAAGGTTACGGTTGCGGTCGTAGATGCGTTCGTGCGTGAGTTTTCCCCGCTGCATCAGGCTGCGGTTGTTGTAGTTGTGATCGACAAAGCGCAGGGTATCATGCGTCAAGGGGTCTATCTGTTTCGTCACCACAGAGTCGAAGCCATACGACATGCGCTCATAGCGGTCGTAGTAGGGGTTGTTGTAGGAGTATTCGGTGATGGAGGTTTGGGCGCCGTTGGTGTTCAGGGGGTCGTTGGTCGTCACACTTGTCATCAGCCAACCGCGCGAGGGTTGCCTGTAGGAGGCTTGGGAGAGTGTGTAGTCCAGATGGATGCTCGAGCCGGTGAAGTTGGTGGCGCTCTTGAGCAAGTTGGTCTTACCGCTCAGGTTGTAGCGTACATCCATCTCATTTTCGGACGACGAGTAGACCCAGTCGGGCAGACCGTCGCCGTTGACGTCGGCCAACTGCACATAGTCCTGTGTCACGCCTGCGTTGTAGGGGCAGCCGTTCGCGCCGACAGTGATTTTGAATACCCAGGCGGTGAAGCCGCAGGTGAGGCCCAGGTTCAAGGACTCGTTGAAGGTGGCCGAGGAATGGAAACGTCCGATGTCAAGCTGATGCGGTTCGCTGAACCTGCGGTTGCCAAGGTTGTAGCTCACCATTGTCTTGATGACATCCGAGCCATCAAGGATTTTTTTGATATTGTTTAGCTCGCGCCACAGTTTGTCGGGCAGTCCGTCGCCGTTGATGTCCATGAGCATGTGGGTAGTCTGGTTGTAAGAGCCGTCCATGCAGGCACCGGCCTCTATGCTGGCCTGCGAGATATTGGTCGCACCGCTCAGGATTTCCGTCACCTCTTCCGACCCCCCCAAACCTGCACCCACCGAGATGGCACCGCTCACTCCTTTGTGCACATCGGTGAAGCCCCATTTCTGGTCGTCGACAAAGTCGTAGCCGATATTCATCATCACGTGGCCGTCGGGGTAAACGAAGTCGGGCAATCCGTCGCCGTTGATGTCCACCCAGCTGCCGCCGGCTTCATCGTTGCCTATGTTGCCGCCACCGGAGACGCTGCCGCTGCCCGCGCTGCGCATGGAGAAGAAGGCGTTCTGCTGGAGGCTGCAGGCCGTGCGTTCCTGTATCACCCGCGAGGCGCTGTAGCTCAAGCCTTTCGACTTTGTGTGCGAGGCGCTGCCATGACTCAGGGTGGTGGGCAGATCGGTGACAGGCCCGATGCCGCCCCACTGCCGACTGTACTGCACCTTGTCGGTTCCGATGATGTCGGGATAGCGGTCGCCGTTGAGGTCCATGTACTCAATCTCGATAGTGTTGTCGCTCTTGCTGTCAGAGTAGCCTGCTCCGAGGAAACCGACCGACCAGCTGTGCGATTTGGACCGGTTCACCTTGTTCACCGCCTTGGCGGGAGTGTCATGGTAGGCCGGCGGCACGGGGTCGTCGTGGACGGCAACCTGCCTCGTGATGTTCACCGCGGGTTCCTCTGAGTTTCCTATGACCGTCTGGCTGGGGGTGGTGGAATACCATTCTGTACGCAGGGAATTGCTCATCGTGTCGCGGCCGAGGGTGTTCTGGTGGCCATAGCTTACCCAGGCCCAGTGCTCGGCGTCGGGAGTCATCTCCAACCAGGCAGAATTGTTGGAATAGGGGTCGTAGAAATTCTCGTTGCTCGCATGGAATTCTTCCAGGCTTTCCGACTGGCCGAAACTTTCCTTCTCGGGCCCATGATTCGTCAACTGTTCCATCCGGCTTCTGCCATCGGCATTGTTGTTGGTGTTGGACAGCATCATGTCCAGGGGTATCAGCCTCTCGACCTTGATTGTGTCGGCATCTGCTCCATCCGAGTGGTAGGCGAACTGGCCCCATCCCTTATACATCGGGCCGAACAGACGCCTGTAAAGGGGCGTTTGGTAAATGGAGTAGTCATGGGAAATTTCCACCTGAGGAACCAGCCAGCCCTCAATAGGGGCGGTAAAGCGGGAAGTGTCTATCTTCATACTGTCGGGTTCAGAATATATGGTATCGTACAATTCTTCATCGGAGTTTGGGTGGAAGGTGATATATGGTTTGCACACCACATCGCCCCATTTGACGTCGTAATCAGAGCTCAACACCACACTAACAGAATCTCCTTTGCTCATCTCACTATTGAACACAGAACCATAAGAACCATAATCAGTACCATTATAAAATACTCCTGCAGTTACGTTTTCGGAATGGTCGTTCCAGGTGAGTTTGACCTCACAACGACCGGCCACCGGGGCCTTGAAATAGTAGTCTCCCGAAAGCACGAAATCTTCCTGGGAATCGAAATGCCACTTGTTTCTTTCCCATGGGTCATATATACTACTATCATCATAGTCAATAGTGAAACGAGCATAAACATCGTCGAAGTGGTAGTCGGATTTGGAGCGCAAGCGGAAGAATAACATGTCACCGGCACGGACACTATCACGTCTACTGCTGTCGACGTGCATAGTATAATCGCCGGAGTCTATGAGTATGTCATTAAGCAGAATGTTCACACTTCCTGTGTCGAAACTGCTGGTCCCATGTCTTATATTCTCTGTTTTCTGTATCGATAATACCACACCGTCGGCATGACGGGATACAATACGCGAAAGCGTGGTGTCTTTCCTCAACTGTATCCTCGAAGTGATGTTAATGTTGCCATCCATAGGTGCCACCCAGACGCGGACAGCGTCGGAGGCGGGAGACTCGTCGTGATAGGAGCAGTCCCACTCCCGGTGGTAGACTTCCACATCCAAGCCCCTCTTCTCCTGATACACTTTACATTTATACATGGTGTCCACCAAGTGTTCATTGAGCCAGGTGTACATGTTTCTGTCATTCGTGTCTGTGGTAAATTTGTCTATAAGCACCCATACACGCTGGCAGTTGATGCTGCTGTCGGCAGCACCGTCGAAGATAATTTTTCCGCAAGCATTGTCCGCCGGTTCCTCGGTGGCGACCTCCGCCGTTGCCTCTTCGTCCTGCGACGACACGGGTACGGCACTGTAGCGCTTGAACTCCGGCACGCCGCCTTCCTTACAATGGTTGAAGTAAACCTGGCCGTTGTCCACCAGGTCGACCAAACCGTCGCCATTGACATCGGCGAAATAGGTGGAGGTGATGGACTTGGTGTCTGTCCAGCTGGCACTGGCAGAAGCATACAGGGCGGCCTGCACACCGAAAGTGTTGCTGGTGCTGCTCGATGCCATAATACGGTGTATGCCCGTGACCTCTTCTCTTTTGTCAAAGGAGAATATGTGGTTGCTCTCATCCCAAATCTGTCGACAGAAATACACCTTGTTGCCCTTCACATAAACTTTGTCGTTCAGGCCGTCGCCATCGAGGTCGACCAGCGTCATCTGCGTCTCGCTCGACGAACCGGAACGCGTATAGTTGCCTCCCAGGCCGTTGTTTGTCAGGCACACTGTCGGCCCGAGGCCCACCGTGGCGGCGCCACCGACATTCCAACCCGAGGAAGTCGACAACCCCAGAGCCGTGGCACGGCACCGCAGCCAGGTTGCTTTGTTCATATTATTCGAGTCTAATGCGCTAAGCGGGTCGCTCAGGAAGAAGCCATGCAACTCTTTGTTACTGTTTTCTAAAGGTATCGTCACCTTATCATCGAACAAGGATTTGCTGTCAGGAGCATTGTAATAATCGAAAGTGGTGGTGGTCCCGGCATATTTCAACGTGGTTAAAGTGAATAACGGATTGATGTGTTGAGGGATGCTGACACTGTCGAGGAATGTGATTCTTATGCTGTCCACCTGTGCTTCGTATTTGTAGCCTTCTAAGTACCGGTACCATCTGTACCTACTGGAAGAACCGTTAGGATTGTCATCGTAAGAAGCTTTAAAATAGATGGAATCGTAGAGGGCATAAAACAAGGAATCGTTATAGGTATCATAGAAAGTATAATACAAGGTGTCGTGAATAAAATAATATAGTGGAGTGCCTGTGTTGTTGTGGAGGGGGTGATTATTTTCATTATCTTCCAAACAACATTTATCACTAATCATCCGATACTTAGGAATCAGGGCATATACAGTATCCAAAATAATCGAATCCCTGCCGCGCACGAGGATATAGGCAGAATCGGTACCGGACGTGGCATACTCGTCCTCATCCTGCTGTATGCAGTGGCAGAACTTTCTCTGAAGGCCGCGCATACCTATTTCCCCAACGGTGTCTATCTTGGTGATGCTGGTCAGGCGGTTCTTGTAGTTGGTCGAATCGCTGTTTTCTGTCTCGAAATGCCAGATGGTCTGTATGCTGTCACCGCATTTGAGGTACACGCTGTTCAGCAGCTGGTCGGTAATCTCCTTGAATCCGTTGTTGCACGACACCGGGACGTCGGGGGTGTTGTTGCCCGTGCGGCAGAACACCACGGTATAGTAGCCGTCTTTCTCGTCGTACCCTGTGTATGAGATGCTGTCGAGATAGATCTGCCGACCCACGGCACCGCGATTCCTGACGGTGGCTTTGTCATAGTAGTAGCGGACGGTGTTGCCGTAGAGGTCGCGGCTTTCGGCCAGCATCCAGCGGGCGACGTTATGTCGGTCATCATAAAGGGCTGCTGGATAAGGCCGCCATATTGGGATATTACGGGTTACCCTTGGATAGACGATAAATGGACGATGAGTGCTATCATAAATAATTGTATTGGTGTCGAATAATGAGGAAGTAAGGGTGTCTGATAATGAAAGCGGATTCAGCCTGCAGCGATTAGTGTCATGGTAAAGACCATAATAGTGTGTGGTGCCGTTTCGGTCGATTACCTCCCACCAATAGTTCTTGGGGCTGTCTCCGTGACGGATGATGCTGTCGTGGGCATCGCCCGTGCGGGCATAGAACTGGACGTTGCCACGCAATTCGCTGCGAAGGGTCTGCTGGTTGGTGCGGTGGGGCATCTCCAAGATTTCTCCATTGGGGGCTTTGGCCACCAGCTGCTCACCATTGAGCATGTAGATCTCGGTCTCATAGGTGGTGTCATATCGCGGCACACCCCAGCGGGTGTCGAGGGTGATGGCGGGGACGGGGATGTCCCAACCAGTACCGAGCCAGCCGCTTCCTCCAGTGCTGCTGTAGGTAAGG
>ONLW01000042.1 GCA_900318835.1 uncultured Bacteroidales bacterium | reverse complement strand
CATCTACCGGTCGTTCGATTTTGGTCTGCAGCCCGGTATATACTATCAGATGGGCAAGCACTGGCGGTTGGGAGTGCAAGGCCATGTCGGACTGCTCAACCTGCAAAAGGATTATCCGGGGACAACGGGGTCCTATCACTTCCATGACTGTGCGCTCACGCTCAATTTCCACTTCTAAAT
This sequence comes from uncultured Bacteroidales bacterium, assembly GCA_900318835.1. Lineage (GTDB taxonomy): Bacteria > Bacteroidota > Bacteroidia > Bacteroidales > P3 > Colimorpha. The sequence goes on along the minus strand of ONLW01000042.1, from coordinate 2,124 downwards.
CAACGACTGAGCAAAATGCAACGCCATGCCTATTAAGCCACACATAGTGTAGATGCGATGAATCGTATTGGGTAGACAGTATGTGCCCCAATACGGGCAATGATAACTGGCGCCTTATCTTCCCTTGTTGATGATATAGATGCCCGCCGTAGCCAATGCGCCGGCAAGGACATATTTCCAATAGAACACCTCGTGCAGGCAGAGGCAGGAGCTGACGGCCCCGACGACGGGAATCAGTGAGTTGTAGATGGCCACCTTGCCAATCGGGTTGCAGGTGAGCAGTTTGTTATAGAGCGTGAAGCCCACCGTGCTGATGCAGATGAGCAGGAACAGCCACAACAGCCCTAAGGCCGTAATTTTCGGCAGCGCGCCCCCAAAGAGCAGGCCACAGACGACAAGGATGATGCCGCCGATAGCGAGGCTGTAGCCTGTGCCGACAAAGACATTCAACCGCTTGCCCAGGCCGCGCGTCAGCAGCGATGCCGTGGCGCCACAGAGTGCGTTGAGGATGATCATGCCGTCGCCAAGCCAGGTGAAGCGACCACTGTCGGCACCGCCTAAGTTCAGCGACAGAATGCCTGCAAAGCCAATGACGCAGCCCACTACCTTGCGCAGCGTCATGCGGTCGCTCTTGAAGAAGATGCAGGCCAGGATGACGACCGAGAAGACGCTGAGCGAGTTGAGGATGGCTGCCCGTGAGCCCTCGCTATGGGACAGGCCAATATAGAAAAAGGTGTAGTGGAGCGTGGTGTTGACAAGACAGAACAAGAGGATAAACCACCAGTCGGCGCATTGCCTGACGTGGAAGTCCTTGTGGGTGGTGCGTGCCATGGCCAGTACCAGCAGTCCGGCGATGGTAAATCGGATGCCGGCAAAGAGCATCTTGCTGCCCGTCATCACCGGTGTTATCTGAAACTCGGCATAGCCTAACTTGATGAGTGGGTAGGCAAAGCCCCAGGCAATGGCTGCAGTGAGGGCAAACAGCGCCACCCAGAGCGGACGCTTGAAGATGGATATGTATTGCTTTGTCATCGTGTTTAACTATTCAAAGAATTCTGTGATTTTTCGTATCGGCATTTTTCGCAAAAATAATAATAATAAAGCATTCGTCCAAGATATTGGCATGGTTTTTCTCATCTGCATTTGACTTTCTTCCCCATTGTGTACCTCATCTAACCAATATGCTTCTGGGCTGTGCTGCCTGAGGCTTGGTATCATCTTAGACAGAACAGAAGGAGAAGGCCTTCCGTAATTTGGGTTAGCAACACCATAATTTGGATAAGCAATAAACGAATAGAAAGTAGTAACTTTGCACCCGGAAACATAAAAAACATATAGATACATGTATATAGAAAACATCAACAGTCCCAAGGACTTGAAATCACTGACCATAGAACAGCTCGGCGTAGTGGCTGAGGAAGTAAGACAAGGTGTGCTCAACCGTGTGAGCCATCACGGCGGTCACGTAGGACCCAACCTCGGGTTCACCGAGGCTACGGTGGCCCTGCACTATGTCTTCGACGCTCCCGAGGACAAGATTGTCTTCGATGTCTCCCATCAGAGCTATCCCCACAAGATGCTCACCGGGCGCAAGGACGGTTTCCTCAATGTGGACAGCATGGACGGCATCTCGGGATATTCCTCTCCATTGGAGAGCCCCGTGTATGACAACTTTGAGATTGGCCACACCTCCACCTCCATCGCTCTGGCTACAGGACTACAGAAAGGCCGCGACATCCTTGGTGGCAAAGAGAATGTCATCGCCGTCATCGGCGACGGCTCGCTCTCGGGCGGCGAGGCTTTCGAAGGACTCGACACCGCCGCAGAACTGGGTACCAACATCATCATCGTCGTCAACGACAACGAGATGAGCATTGCCGAGAACCATGGCGGGCTGTACCGCAACCTCAAGCGTCTGCGCGAGAGCGGCGGCCTGGCGGAGTGCAACTACTTCCGGGCCCTCGGCTTCGACTACCTCTACGTCGAGCGGGGCAACGATGTGGGCAGTCTCGTGGAAGCTTTCCACAAGGTCAAAGACATCGACCATCCCGTGGTGGTACACATCCACACCGAGAAAGGGCATGGCTACGCACCTGCCGTGGCCGACAAAGAGCGCTGGCACTG
>ONLW01000022.1 GCA_900318835.1 uncultured Bacteroidales bacterium | reverse complement strand
TGGCTGCTTGTATGATACAGAGGTGGACAGCATTGTCATCCCCTGCGGTAGCCTGAGCGCCTACTTGGCTGACGAGTATTGGGGTCAGTTCGCCGACAAATACTATGAGGACTGCAACGGGATTGACGATGCTGAGGAGGATGGAGTCAGTGTCTATTCGGTGGATGGCCGCATCGTTGTCGAGGGTGCCGAGGGCGAGAGCCTCCAGGTGTACGACATCGAGGGCCGCAGGGTGGTCGGCGACGCCTTGCCGACAGGTGTCTATCTGGTCAAAGTTGGCGACCGACCGGCAAGGAAAATAGTTGTATTATGAGCTATGAATGAGACAAGACGGCCCCGCAGTACTGCGAGGCCGTTTGCTTTTGTATTTTTTTTACTATCTATATTTGAAATTATTCGTATATTTGCATTTTAATATGTCTTGTGCCGTGGGTATAATGGCATGATTGTTAAGTGATAAAGAACATTGAATTTAATAATAATATAATAAATTATAAGAAATTATGACACCTTCACACATTGAACACATCGGCATTGCTGTGACCAACCTCGACGAGGCCATCCGCTATTGGGAGGACATTATGGGTTTGAAATGCTATGCCATCGAAGAAGTTAAGGACCAGAAAGTGAAGACCGCTTTCTTCCGTTGCGGCGACGTCAAGATTGAGCTCCTCGAGCCCACCTGCCCCGAGAGCACCATTGCCGCTTTCATCGAGAAGAATGGTGGCAAGGGCGGCATGCACCATATCGCCTTCGCCATGGAGAACACCGACCAGGCCCTCAATGAGGCCAAGGAGAAAGGTGTGCGTCTCATCGACCAGCAGAGCCGCGGCGGTGCCGAAGGCCTCCACATCGGCTTCCTGCATCCCAAATCAACCCTGGGTGTTCTCACCGAGTTCTGCTGCAAATAAAAAGTGAATGCTTGAATGCTTGATTGTGTGAATGCTTGACAGGCTAGCGCCTTAAATACTCAAACAATCAAGCAATCAAACAATCATGCGATCAAATATTCAAACAATCAAGCAATCAAACAATCAAACAATAGTTACTATGGCTTTTGAACAGAAGATTAAAGAGTTGCTCGACAAGCGCGGCGAAGCCCGCATTGGCGGCGGCCAGAAAGGCATCGACAAACAGCACGAGCAGGGCAAACTGACGGCCCGCGAGCGCATCGCGCTGCTGCTTGACGAGGGCTCGTTTGAAGAATTCGACATGTTTGTCACCCATCGTTGCACCAACTTCGACATGCAGAAGAAGTCGTACCTTGGCGACGGCGTGGTAACCGGCTACGGCACCATCAACGGCCGCATGGTCTATGTCTTCGCACAGGACTTCACCGTCCTCGGTGGTTCGTTGAGCGAGACCATGGCTCTGAAGATTTGCAAGGTGATGGACCAGGCCATGAAGGTTGGTGCTCCCGTCATCGGACTCAACGACTCCGGTGGAGCCCGTATCCAGGAGGGTATTAACGCCCTGGCCGGTTTTGCCGAGATTTTCGAGCGTAATATCCTGGCCAGTGGTGTGGTGCCGCAGATCAGTGCCATTTTCGGCCCCTGCGCCGGTGGCTCGGTCTACAGTCCCGCTCTGACCGACTTCATCCTCATGTCCAAGCAGAACAGCTACATGTTCCTCACCGGCCCGAAGGTTGTGAAGACCGTCACGGGCGAGGACGTCACCGTCGACAAGCTCGGTGGTGCCATGGTGCATGCCACCAAGAGCGGTGTGGCCCACTTCGTTGGGGAGACCGAGGAGGCAACCCTCGAACTCATCCGCGACTTGGTAAGCTACATCCCCAGCAACAACTTCGAGGAGGCTCCCATGGTGGCCACCAACGACCCCATTGACCGCCTTGAGGACAGCCTCAACAGCATCATCCCCGAGAACCCCAACCAGGCCTACGATGTTAAGGAAATCATCCATGCCATCGTCGACGACGGCAAGTTCCTCGAAGTCCACGAGAAGTGGGCCCAGAACCTTGTGGTCGGCTTCGCCCGCATGGGCGGCATGAGCGTGGGCGTTGTCGCCAACCAGCCCAAGGCCATGGCCGGTGTGCTCGATTGCAATTCGAGCCGCAAGGGTGCTCGCTTCGTGCGCTTCTGCGACGCCTTCAACATCCCGCTGGTGACCCTCGTCGACGTGCCCGGCTTCCTGCCCGGCACCGGCCAGGAGTACAATGGCGTCATCAACCATGGTGCCAAGTTCCTCTATGCCTATGGCGAGGCCACGGTGCCCAAGGTTACCGTCACTCTCCGCAAGAGCTATGGCGGCGCCCACATCGTTATGAGCTGCAAGCAGTTGCGCAGTGATATCAACTATGCCTGGCCCACGGCCCAGATTGCCGTTATGGGTGCCAGCGGCGCCATCGAGGTGCTGCAGGGTCGTGCCCTCAAGGAGATCACCGATCCCGAGGAGAAGGCCAAGTTCATCGCCGAGAAGGAGAAGGAGTACAACGACCTCTTCGCCAACCCCTACAACGCCGCCAAGTACGGCTACATCGACGATGTCATCGAGCCGCGCAACACTCGCTTCCGTGTCATCCGTGCCCTCCAGGCCCTGCAGACCAAGAAGGACAGCCTACCCATGAAGAAACACTGCAACTTACCTCTGTAATTCATTTTATTTATTAATCATTTTATTAACCAATATTAAAAAACATCAAAAAAATGAAGAAAGTTCTGTTAACCGCCTTTGCCGCCATGGCCATGTTCGCCATGACCGCTTGCAACAACCAGCCCGCTGAGGCTACCGAAGACACCACCGCCGCTGTCGCTGAGCAGTGCGACAAGCCCTGCATGGACACCACCGCCCATGAGGGTTGCTGCGAGGAAATGGCTGCCGTCGAAGGCCAGGCCTGTGAGCACAAGTGCCAGAAGGCCGAGGGTCAGGAGTGCCAGAAAGCTTGCGAGCACAAATGCCAGAAAGCCGAAGGCAAAGACTGCTGCAAGAAAGCTGAAGGCAAAGAGTGCGAGCACAAATGCCAGAAGTAACTGAGTCATATTGTTGCGGCGGCCATGCCGCCGCAACAATTGATTTTCACTTTTTTGATGTTACAATTAACAAAGAACAATGAAAACCATCAATAAATTGCTTATTGCAGGTCTGTTCTGCTTCTCGATGCTGACGGCAGTGGCCCAGCCCCCTTGCCATGAGGGTCCGGCTCCCGATGTCGTCGAGGGTGCCACCAAGCCCGCCGAGCCCCGCATGGAACAACCCCACGAGGGTTGCATGATGCACGGCATGGTGCCTCCCGTCGAGTTCCAGAGCGTCAAGATCTGCCTGGCACCCCAGACAGGTGCCTTCCTGGCTATCGACAGCGTCGAGTGCTCGGTCCACCTCATCGGCATGACCGAGAATGGCCTCGACACCCTGGCCAGTTATAAGACCGACAACACCTACAAGCGTCACGACCTGAAGAACATCATCCGTCCTGTCAGCGTGAGCGTCTTGGGTAAGTATTATGTTGTTCTGGCTTCTGCCGTCAACGACACGGCCTATGTGGCCCTCATGGACGAGAACCTCAAGCCCGTCGCCCGCCGCACCTTCAGCAGCCCCATGTATGCCATGCATATCGAGCACGGCTCGATGATTGTGGTGGGTCGCAATCCCTACGGCTACGACATCAACATCATCCCGCTGCATGGTGGCCCCGAGGCTTTCGCCAACGGCGAGATTCTCACCCACCACTACCGCGTGGCCAAGCAGGCTGAGAAAATCAAGATGTCCGACCCCGTGGGTATCGGCCTCACCGCCGTTGCCGTTGCTGTGGTGTTCCTGGCTCTCGTCTGCATCTCGCTCATCATCAGTGGCTCCGGCAAGCTGATGGCTGGCATGGATGACAAGAAGAAGAAAGGCGACAAGAAGAAAGGTGGCGCTGCCATCGCCGCCGCTGCGTCGGCAGCCGACAAGGAGGGCGAGATCTACGCCGCCATCGCCACCGCCATCCACCTCTACAACAACGAGCTCCACGACGAGGAGAACACTATCCTCACCATCCAGAAGGTGGAGCGCGAGTGGACGCCCTGGAACGCCAAGTTCTATAATATGAATCATTATTTTATTAACAGAAAGTAGCAATGAAAAATTATAAGCTCAAGATAAACGGCAACGACTATAATGTTGACATCAACGAGGTCGAAGGCCAGGAAATCAAGCTCAACGTCAACGGCACCGAATATGTCGTCACCGTCGACCAGGAGATCAAACAACAGCCCAAACCCATGGCCCGACCCGTCGCCGCTCCCGCCGCTCAGGTGGCTCCCGCTGCCGGTGGTGTGCAGAAGGCCAGCGCCCCCGCAGCCGCAGGCGCCAAAGTGACTACCCCGCTGCCTGGCACCATCCTCGACGTCTTCGTCAACGTCGGCGACGCCGTGAAGGCTGGACAGACTGTCGTCCTCCTCGAGGCCATGAAGATGGAGAACAACATCGAGGCCGACACCGACGGCACCGTCAAGGAAGTCAAAGTCCGCAAAGGCGACAGCGTCCTCGAGGGCGATGTATTGGTTGTAATTGGTTAATTTTGATTGAATTATGATTAGTTTAGCAACAGGTGGCTTCATGGACTTCATGTCGACCCAGCTGGTCCAGTTCCTGGAATATACCGGCTTCGCCAACGTGACCTGGGGCCATATCGCAATGATTTTGATAGGCTTGGTGTTCATCTTCCTGGGCATCAAGTACGAATTCGAGCCGCTGCTGCTGGTCCCCATCGGATTCGGTATGCTCATCGGCAACATCCCCTTCTATCCCGGATTGAAGATTGGCATCTACGAACAAGGGTCGGTGCTCAATATCCTATACCACGGAGTGCAGAACGGCTGGTATCCACCGCTAATCTTCCTGGGTATCGGAGCAATGACCGACTTTTCGGCATTGCTCTCCAACCCCAAGCTGATGCTTATCGGTGCTGCCGCCCAGGTGGGTATCTTCGCTGCCTACATGGGTGCTCTTGGTTTGGGCTTCATGCCCAATGAGGCTGGTGCCATTGGTATCATCGGTGGTGCCGACGGTCCCACGGCCATCTTCATCTCCAGCCAGTTGGCTCCCGAACTGATGGGTGCCATCGCCGTGTCGGCCTATTCCTACATGGCCCTCGTCCCCGTTATCCAGCCGCCCATCATGCGCCTGCTCACCACTCCCAAGGAGCGCACCATCCGCATGAAACCGCCGCGTCAGGTCTCCAAGCTCGAGAAGATCACCTTCCCCATCATTGGCCTCCTCTTCTGCGCCTTCATCGTGCCGAGCGGCCTGCCCCTGCTGGGTATGCTCTTCTTCGGTAACCTGCTGAAAGAGTGCGGCGTCACCAAGCGTCTCTCCGACGTGGCCTCCAACGCCATCGTCAATATCTGCACGCTGCTCATCGGCATCACCGTGGGTGCCTCCACCCAGGCCTCGGTGTTCCTCAGCGGCAAGTCGGTGATGATTTTCGGCCTCGGTGCCGGCAGTTTCATCGTGGCCACCTTCTGCGGTGTGCTCTTCGTGAAGATCATGAACCTCTTCCTCAAGGAGGGTAACAAGATCAACCCCCTCATCGGCAACTCCGGCGTCAGCGCCGTGCCCGATGCCGCCCGCGTGTCGAACAACGTGGGATTGGAGTATGACAAGACCAACTACCTCCTCCAGCACGCCATGGGCCCCAATGTGGCCGGTGTGGTGGGTTCGGCAGTGGCTGCCGGTATCCTGCTGGCCTTCCTGCACTAATCGGGAAGCTTATAAACGAGAAAAGCCCGTTGCTTTTGCAGCGGGCTTTTTCTTATGGTTAAAGACTTTTTAAGGATTTATAAGGTGATATGATGCGTCAGCCTCTTTAACATTTACTCCACCCAGCGGATGTAGTCGGTCTTGCGGGGCAGGGGAGAGGGGATGGTCTTGGCGGGATAGCCGAGGACGAGGTGGTCGATACCCTCGTAGTCGCCTTCGATGCCGAGGTCTTTCAAAATCTGCTTGCCTTCTTCGGAGTCGAACTCCTCCTTGGCGCGGTGTATCCAGCAGGAAGCGAGACCCACGGCATGGGCGGCATTGGCGAGGTTGGTAATCACGGCGCAGCCGTCGTAGAGGTAGGTTGGCACTTTGCGGTCGGCCAGCACCAGCAGCACCACGGGGGCGCCGTAGAAGGGGTCGAACCCGTCGGGACCGGGATTCTCTCCACGCTGCACCTTCAGCATGTTCCATATCTTGGCGTTCATGGCCGACAGGCGGTCGCGCAATTCCTTGCGGGTGATGGCGATGATGAGGGGGCTCTGCTTCCCGTGGCCCGTGGGAGCCCAGGTGCCGGCCTCACAGACCTTGGCGATGAGTTCTTTCGAGGGCATGTCGGGCAAAAAAGCGCGGCAACTGCGCCGCGCTTTCATATTTTCCAATGCTTGTGTGTTCATTTTTCGAGGGTTTTGAGGAGGCCGGTGACGGCGGGTGTGGTCTTGTTGACCTGCACAGAGGTGCTGTTGCTATTGACGGTGCCTAGAGCCGAGGTGCCGAGGAGGGCATTGATGAAAGCAGCGGAGTTCTGGTTGGTGATGAGGCCGGCCGAGGAGAGGACAAGTCCCGAGGCGAAAGCCTTGCGATAGTTGCTGTTGTCCTTGTTCTGAGAGAGCTGGGTGTAGCAGGTGGCCAGGGTCAGGGCGTTGGTGAGGTTGTTGCCCGTGGTGAGGCTGAGAGAGCCGGTGGCCTTGTATGACTGGTAGAGGCCGAGGACGGCGGCGCCGCAGGTCTGGCCAAGGGCTTGGGCGGCAGAATTGCTCGAAGTGTTGAAAATGCCGCACGAGGTCAATGCCAAAGTGGCAAAAGAAACGAGAATAATGCTTAATCTTTTCATTTTGAATATTTTTTATTGATTGTGTCTTGAATTAACAATCTGCAAATATACATTTTTTCTCGATAGCTCGCAAAAATATTTTTCTGGCATTATATATACTTTTGTTTGGAAGAATATATAAATCAACGAGTTTTATATTCTATTAACTCCATACCATTCCAATGTCATGCTTATCTTCCGTTCTTTTCCATAGTCGGTATTTTTTGCCGATACCGGCAAGATTTGTTTGTAAAAAATTGGGACAGCCAACTCGTGGCCGCCCCGCTTCACATTAAAAAATAGGGTTTTTCGCTGCATCTATTTATTTTCATAGGTGCTCAGTTCCCCTGCGGGGTGGATGAAAAACCTTTATCGCTAATCACATGGTGTGCGTTTCAGTTCTTCGATGAGTTCGTTGTTGTCCTCTTCGAGGCATTCGACGTAGATTTTGAGGCTCGATAGTTCGAACTGTAGCGAGTCGTTGAGTGCTTCCATTTCCTGCTTCTCCGATAGCAATGCGTCGTACTCTGCGCGTGAGACAACAGAGTTATCGCAGGAGAGGAAGAGGAGCGCAAAGGGTAATATAAATAGTATGTTTTTTTTATAAGACATGTTTAGATGTTCTTTGAATAAGGCAATGATTTGATGTAGTCCTCCATAAACTGCCAGTCGGGGGTGCGAGTCCCAGAAATAACGGGAAGACGGATGATTGATGAAGGCATCCTCATGGGCCTCCATTTCCGACCATAAGCCCAACGAAATCTTTCCTTCTCAATAATTGTACAAATAAAAACTGCAATATATGGGTTTAACTCCTTTCCCCACTGGGGATGAATATATAGAGGGTTGACATCGTGAGAGCATGTAAATCTAACCGGCTGATAAAACGCATATCCCACAGAGCCATTATTTGAGACCGTAATACATTTTCCCGCGAAAAGTTTTTCTTCTATCGGAGCGTTGTGTTCATCTCCTGTTTTGGAAGCTTGTTCAACGACATCATAATTGTACCTTGATGTAACTCCATTATTGCTATCTGTCGCACCAATAAATGGAATATCCCCTCCTTCTATGTCATCAGGTTTCTTATTGTAAAAGCCTTTTCTTATATCAAATATTTCATCGTATCTAAAGTAATCCCAGGTACAATCGGTAAGAAGTTTCCTTCTTGCCTCATTTTTCTTTTTTGTATAAATTGGCAGAACGTCGTATTGTTTTAGCCAAACTTTTCTGGCGTTGCTTGGTAACGAAGGTAATATGATTTCTTTGGTGTGTTTTTCAATCCATTTCCAATCTGGAGTTTTTCTGTCTTCTTGTGTAGGTAATGGAATGGTGGTTTTTGCTACGTATTTACCATACTTTCGCCCAAAGGAGTATTTGGGTCTTTCTCGGTCAAGTAGTGTTACAATAAAAAGGGCTGTATATGGGTTAATGAAATCGCCATACGCCAATATAAGATCCCCAGATGCCATAAAATCTCTGTCCATATAATTACAATAACCGACAGAACCTTCTCCGTTGCAAATAAAAACAATACAATTACCCTTGCTTATCAGCTCTTCATCATAGCCACAATGTCTCATCACACCACACCTGTCCTTCTTTGCTCCAACGTAGAAGTAATCATTACCATCAGGTAGGCTATACTGAGAGTGAACCTTACCTCTTTCGAAAGAGGTGAAGAGTTCCTCCATCTTAAAGCGTTTCCAGCCTTCTGTATTCATAGTTTATCTCCCATTCCGTTTTGCACTAAAAATGCAGCATAGTTTTTCATTACATTGATAAAATCTGCATCACATAATGTACTATAATCCGTTTCCATATAAGCTTCTGCGCACCATTCGTCCTCAGCTGTGACGGATTGTGCCACACATTTACCAGCCATAGTGGCTCGATGCTCATACATATCCAACCATTCGTCCTCTATTTTATCCCAGCGATTTCGTACATCCACTCTGCCAATCCCTTTGCGTTTCTCGAAACCGTCGTCTTTAAAATATCCGAAGAATGTTTTCTTTTCAGATGAGTGAGGTATTCCCAGATTGAAAACCATACAGCAAGCAACAGCACTGGCTCCAGGATAGAACATGTCGGCAGGGAAAGAGAACACCGCATCCAGAGTGTTTTTCTCTAACATTTTATGTTTAAGGTCGGAAATGACACCCCTTGTTGTTATTGCACAGGCCATAGGAAGTAAAGTAACCAATCTTCCTGTACCAACGCATTCTGCAACATAATTCACAAAATACATTCCTTTGGATGGATCTGTGCTAGATTTCCCCCAAGTATCAGCAAACGCCTTAGGCACCTGTTTTTTTGATGCATTATATGGAGGATTCATCAATACAACCCTTGGTTTCGTAAGTAATAACGATTGCTCTATCCAACTTTTCTCGTCAAAACATGAGGCTTTTTTGATATTTGAATTACCGTCACCATGAATTAGCATATTTGTTGTTGCTAATCCAAAAACGTTCTCGTCATACTCAATACCAAAAATTTGCTTCTCTTTTACAGCGTCACGCTCTTTATTGGTCTCACATTGAGCTAGCGCCATTGTCATTGCTTGGACAAGAAATGTTCCAGAACCACACGTGGGATCAAATATTTGTGTGTTTTTATAAATACCTGCGACTTTGCACATAAAATGAGCAATGTGATTTGGCGTAAATGCCTGGTTCTTATCCTCACGAGCAACGTATTTATTAAAGGTGGTAAAGAAGTAGCTTAATATATCTTGTCCTTCGTGGTTTGTGTCATTGATGTAAGGAAGAATATTTTCCTTGATAAATTTAAGTAGATGATGGAAATTATGAGAATCCATCTCACGGACGTATTGATTCTCCAAGACCTTTTCTTGCAATACGGTAAGCTTAACGGCCTTATCCATACTATCCTTCAGCAAAGAACCTAATATTCCTTTAATGCCTGCAATGATTTGTAGTGTGGACATTTGGCTTGTGTATACCAATCCGTTTTTGAGGGCAAGAAGACAAGTGCCTACAAATTGACTCCTTAGATTTTCCGGTATGCCGTTATCATGCAATTCCTTGTTAAGAGTGGCAGTATTTTCAAGAACAGCTGACCTGTCATTCACATTCTGGGGTAGATAATAGTCAGCATATTCGGCGATTGTTTTTAGTTTAGTGTCGTTGAGTAACTCTGCATTTCCATCCGGCAGACATTTCCATACTTTTAACTTATCGTTAGCAGTATTAGCTAAAATTGCAATAATCTTGTCTGCTACAGCATATTCTTTTTCGAGTGTAACATAGTCGAATAATTGTGCCTCATCACTCTTCTTGAAACGCGTTTTTGTTTCAATGAGAATGGCGATTCTTTTGGTTGAGTCATAAAAACGGATATCCAATTTGTAGTGGCCGGAAAGAGTTCTGTCTATAACTTGTGCATAACTAAATTCCCCGTTTTCAATATTGGAAGTGAGGTATTGTTGCCCCACAGTTTGTATCATGGTGATTCTGTCCATACGTCTACGTCTGCTGGCGATTGATCCATTCAGCGGTACGGGCATCCAAACAAAAGGTGCAGGTTCGATTCTCTGCACCTTGAGGCCTTAGGATGCCCGTCCAAACAGATAAGTCTCGCCTGCACCAACGCAGACGCTTGCAGACTTATTCGCATTGGACGTTTGAAAGTTCCTAAGTTTCAAGGTATGCCGAATAATTCGCTCGCGCTATGTTAAAATATTATTATCTAATTATATATTCTTGTTTTTAAGTTGTTTTCGTTTATAATTAACTGACTATTTTCGAACTGCAAAGTTACGCATTATTTCTGGAATAGCAAAAAGATTATTGCAATAGCCACTCCAATGCCGAAACAATGTGGATGGCTTTTCCGTCAATCACGACATCGCGTGTGGGTGAGAATGCAATAAGGGTTAGTCGGTTGCACGATAGGGCATCCGATGCCTTTACAAGCGATAAGGTCTCGCGGTCGTAGGCCTTAGGGCTGTCTGTCTCGTATGCCACCTGTATCAGTTCCACCGTTTTGTTCTGGTCGCAGACGACAAAATCGACCTCCTTGGCTCTGGGAGCGGGTTTGAGGTAGTAGACATCCAAGAAATCGTGGGCGCAGCGTCTTAGGAGTTCTATATAGACGACGTTCTCCAGCCGCCATCCGAGGTTTTCGGGAGCCAGCGTATTGTCGCGGTTCCCCTGCAATCCGGTATCGACCATATAGGCCTTCTGGTTGCGTATGCGCTCCTTGCTTTTGAAGGAATGGCGCGTGAGCAGCTGTATCAGGAAAGCCTGACTGAGGTAATCCACATATTTCTTCACCGTCTTGTCGGCAATGCCCAACATGCCTGACAGCTCGTCGTAGTTGACCTCTTGGCAGGCATTATTGATAAGGTGGTGCGCCAACTTGCGCAACGCCTCGATGTTGCGTATTTTGAAACGCTTCTGGATATCTTTTCGCAGGATTGCCTCTATAAGGCTCTGCACATAAGCTCGTTTGTTGCGAAGTCCTTGCATCTCGGGAAAGCCACCGTCGTGGATGTAATCCATAAAGGCCCGCTTGCGGTCGGCATCGGCTTTGGTGGTGATGCCCCGAGTGTCAATCTGATGGTATTGACAATATTCCGAGAAAGAGAATGGGTAGAGGTGTATCTCGTTGTAACGACCGGTGAGATGTGTGGCCAGCTCGCCACTGAGCAGTTTGGCATTGCTGCCCGTGACAAAAATATGTAAGTCGGTGCGCAGCAAGCGGTTCACAAACAGGTACCATCCGTCCACATCCTGAATCTCGTCGAGCACCAGATAGGGAATGTCGCTGCCATAGAGCTGATAGACGCACGAGAGCACGGTGTTGAGGTCTTCGGTCTTCATATCCGCCAAACGGTCGTCGTCAAGGTTGACATAGCCGTAGCGGATGCCACGCTCCAGCAGCACTTTGTGGCAGATGGTGGATTTGCCGCTCCGACGCACACCGATAACCACCTGTGCCATCTTGGTGTCGAACTCGAAGAGCGACTCTTCCTTGCGTGCTACCCATTTTTGAGGCTTGTAACTCTTGATTTCCTCCTGTTGTTCAGCCAGTACCTGGAGTATTATTTTCTCGTCTATCATAGCATTTCAATTTGGGTGCAAAGATACAAAAAAAAAACTGAATTACGATAAAATGCAAAATATTATCTCAAATAATACGATAAAATGCAAGACTTTTACATCTCTAATACGGTATTATTCATGTGTGGATAACTTTTCGTGAAATTATTTTTTCGACAGGGAAATGTGTTATTTGGTAATGGTTTGGAGGTGGCGGTTGTCTCCGTAACTATATGTGTTGAAAACTTACCTTCGGGTGGGTGGGGAAAAGTCCGTACCTTTGGAGTTGAAAAGCAATATAAAATTTATTTCTAAGCATAGGCATTTTCAATGTCTTATGCGATTTGTCACACTATAAAAACACAAAAAAGATATGAAGGGGAATATTATTGACTACATGGAGATGGCGCAGAATGCACTGTATTGAGTTGAAAATGAGAGTGATAGGCTGATGACAAAATTGGCTCAGATGGAGGATTACAAGAAACTGCTGGATGGTATCGATGAGGTGATTGCGGATAATAAACGACAGCAGGAGGAGATAGAGTCGCTGCAACAGCATGGAACAGGGGACTGGCACCTGTCCAGTCAAACACTTATAGTTGCACCCGCACACAAACTTCCGATCGACACCAAGGGTGATTGCTCGTTTTCGGACTGTAGCACAGTTGCACTGTAGCGCAACTGTTATAATGCACTGTGGCGCATTAATTTTTTTTCGGGAAAATTCGTAGACCGCAATCCCACGGTCGTATTTTTGCATTGTCGTTTTGTGCGAGCGGCAAGGCGCAAGTGACTGAGATCTAAGTCTAATGTAACTCTAACATAACTCTAACTTAGGTCTGACATTGAAACGGCACACAGAAAGCACAGATAGCAGCTCGAACACAAACCACCCCAATATATGCCCCGCGGCACCTCCTACTGCCAGCCCGCAGGGACCCCATCCATCGGCAGCGCGCCTTTTGACACAACTGAGAGACAAATCAAAAAAGACAGGGAACAGGTACCTGTCCCGACGAAAAAAAATATAGCGTTTTCAGCCGTTGATGATTTCGTCGAGTTCGAGCCAGCGGAGCTCTTTCTCGTCGAGGAGGTTTATCACCTCACCGATGCGGGTGCTGGCTTTGGTGATCTCGGCAGGGTCGGGGAGGGTGCCGCCGCTGAGTTTCGCCTCGAGGTCGGCTTTTTCATTGGTAAGGGTTTCTATCTCGGCCGTCAAGGATTCGTATTCTTTCTGCTCCTTATAGGTAGCCTTGCGTTTATCGCTCTTGCTGCGCTCGTATTTGGGTTTCTCCTGCCGTTGCTGCTGGGAGGCTTCGCGTTGTTGTTGGGCTTTCTGCATGCGGTAGACAGTGTAGTTGCTATGGTAGTCGCGAATCTTGCCATTACCCTCGAAGACAAGGAGATGGTCGACGATATGATCCATGAAGGAGCGGTCGTGGGAGACGATGATGAGGCAGCCTTTGTAGGTCTGGAGGAACTGTTCGAGTATCTGCAGGGTGTAGATGTCGAGGTCGTTGGTGGGCTCGTCGAGGATGAGGAAGTTGGGGTTGGCCATGAGGACCTGCAGCAGGTAGAGGCGGCGCTTCTCGCCGCCGCTGAGGTTGCCGAAGTAGTTGTATTGCGTGGTGCCGTCAAAGCCGAAGTAGGTGAGGAACTGGTGTGCCGACATGCTTTTGCCGTTGTCGAGTTCAATCTCCTCGGCAATGTCTTTCACCAGGTCGATGACGCGGCGGTCGTCGGGAGCCTTCATGCCGACTTGGGTGTAGTAGCCAAACTGGATGGTTTGTCCCACGACAACGCGGCCGGAGGTGGGCTTGAGTTTCTCGGTGATGATGTTGAGGAAGGTGCTCTTTCCCACGCCGTTGGGACCGACGATACCTATTTTCTCTCCCTTTTTAAAGACATAGGAGTAGTCATCGATGAGGTCGCGGTAACAGATGTTGTACAGCTCCAGTATCTTGCCGCCGATGCGCTCGGTCTTGACGGTGAGCTGTGGGCGGGAGTTGTCGAAGCGGGTGTGGGCTTTGGCTTCGAGCTCATAGAAGGCGTCGATGCGTGCCTGTGCCTTGGTGCCGCGGGCTTGCGGCATGCGGCGCATCCACTCGAGCTCGGTGCGGTAGAGGCTGCGGGCCTTCTCCACCTCGGCGCGCTCGTTGGCTTCGCGTTCGGCCTTCTTCTCGAGGTAGTAGTCGTAGCGTCCTTTATAATGATAGAGCCGTGAGTTGTCGAGTTCGTAGATGTTGTCGCACACGTTGTCGAGGAAGTAGCGGTCGTGGGTGACCATGAGGATGGCCAGCCGCTGGCGCGAGAGGAACTCTTCGAGCCACTCTATCATGTCGATGTCGAGGTGGTTGGTGGGCTCGTCGAGGATGAGCAGGTTGCAGTCGTCCATGAGCAGTCGGCAAAGAGCCACTTTTTTCTGCTCGCCGCCGCTGAGGGTCTCCATCTGACGGTCGAGGAGAGTGTCGACCTTCATGCGGCTGAGGATCTCCTCCATGCGCTGCTCGAAGGTCCACTCGTCTTCGGTTTCAGGGCGCTGGATGTTGTAGACGAAGTCCCGAACCAGTTGTTTCGGGTAAGCCTCGGGGCTCTGCGGCAGGTAGGCCAGTTTGAGGTCGCCGCGGAAGGTGATCTTGCCGCTGTCCTGAAGGGTGTTATAACCTCGTTGCCCCGCCGCGGTGGCTCCGCCCGCGCTGCTTCGGCTCGGAAAAGCAAGCCCGCTTGCTCTTCGCTCGCCCTCCGCAGCGGTCATAATAATATTGAGTAACGTGGATTTACCGTAGCCATTACGGGCGATGAGGGCGGATTTCTGTCCGGCATTGATGCCGAAGGAGATATCTTCGAAGAGGAGCTTGTCGCCGAAGCTCTTGGTGAGGTTCTCTACGGTGAGGAGTGCGTCAGCCATTATCTGATCAGTTTCTCAAACTCCTTTTTGGCAGCTTCTATCAACTGCAGGAATTCCTTGTCGGCATGCAGGCGTGCCACTGCGGCACTTGCCACGAGGTAGCCTGCGTTGACGTCGCTCTGCCAGTGGAAACCGGCGATGACGCGGCTTTCGCCGTAGCGGTATCCCACGGCAAGTATTTTGTCGGCCATTTCGGGGGCAACTTCGGTAAGCAGCAGGGCGGCGCTCCATCCGAGGATGGTGTGGCCGGAAGGGTAGGAGCCGTTGTGGCTCAGCTCCTCCTCGTCTTCGGGCACGAGGGTGGGCTCGCCGAAGAAGATGTAGGGACGCGTGCGCATGAAGTGTTCTTTGGGGATGATGCCTGCCTGGTCGGCAGTCATAACGCCGACACCCAGCATCTTGTAGATGGCGGGCGTGTTCTCGGGAGTGATTTTGATACCCAGCACCTCGCTAAAGATGGTGCATGTATTCTCCACGCTCCACACGGCGTCGCTTATGGCGATGTCGCGACGTTCGGGGTCTTTACGCTGTTCCAGTCCCCAGAAATACTGTGCTTTATCGTATTTGAAGGCTGCGCTGGAGGTGTCGGGCGGTGCAGGAAGGAAGTCTACGGCGTTGGGCATCTGCTCCTTGAAAATCAGCGGGTCCTGAGCCGCGACGGTCAGGCAGAAGCAGCATAAGATGAGGGTTAAGATGTATTTCTTCATGTTTCTTTTTTATTTCTCCAAGGCTTCCATGATGGCTTTGGCTGCTTTGCGGCCGGCACCCATAGCGAGGATTACCGTTGCGGCACCGCTCACGGCGTCGCCGCCGGCGAAGATGAGTTTGCGGCTCGTCTGGCCGTTCTCGTCGGCTTTGATGCCACCCCAGGTCTCGCATTCGAGGCCGGGCGTGGTGGTGCGGATGAGGGGGTTGGGGCTGGTGCCGAGGGCGGCGACGATGGTGTCGGCATCCACATCGCACTCGCTGTTCTCGATGGGGCTGAATTTGCGACGGCCTTTCTCGTCGGGCTCGCCCATAGCCATCTTCACGCAGCGCAGGGCGCGCACGGTGCCGTCCTCGTTGCCGAGGATCTCCACGGGGGCCGTCTGGAACATGAACCGGACGCCCTCCTCCATCGCGTGGTGCACCTCCTCGCGGCGGGCGGGCATATCCTCCTGTCCGCGGCGGTAGACGACGGTGACCTCGCTGCCCAGTCGCAGGGCGGTGCGGGCGGCATCCATAGCCACATTACCTCCACCCACCACTATCACCTTCTTGCCGAGATAGATGGGCGTGTCGTATTGCTCATCGTAGCCGTGCATGAGATTGGTGCGGGTGAGGAGCTCGTTGGCGCTGATGACACCGATGAGGGTCTCGCCTTTGACACCCATGAACTTGGGCAGGCCGGCACCCGAAGCGATGTAGACGGCGTCGTATTCCATGTCCTCGAAGAGCTGGTCGATGGTGATGCTCTTGCCGATGATGACGTTGGTGCGTATCTCGACGCCCAGACGGCGAAGGTTCTCAATTTCGGGTTCCACGACGCGCTGTTTGGGCAGGCGGAACTCGGGAATACCATAGACGAGCACACCGCCGGCATGGTGCAGAGCCTCGAAGACGGTGACCTGATAGCCGTGCTTGGCGAGGTCGCCGGCGCAGGTGAGGCCGCTAGGACCGCTGCCGATGACTGCCACTTTGCGGCCGGCAGGGTAGCAGGGGCTCTGGGGTTTGGACTTGGCGCGATGGTTGTCGGCCACGAAGCGCTCGAGGGCTCCGATGGCGATGGGTTCGGCCTTCACGCCCATCACGCAGCTGCCCTCGCATTGTGTCTCCTGCGGGCAAACACGGCCGCAGACGGCGGGTAGGGCAGAGTCGTGAGAGATGGTGATATAGGCCTGGTTGAAGTTCTCTTCCTTGATATTCTGGATAAAAAGCGGGATGTTGATGCCCACGGGGCAGGCTTCGACGCAACGCGGCTTCTTGCACTGCAAGCAACGGCTGGCCTCGGCGAGGGCCTGATGCTCGGTGAGGCCGAAAGAGACCTCGTCGAAATTGCGGGCACGGACTTTGGGGTCTTGCTCGCGGGGTTTTTGGCGCTTTTTTGCCTCAGCCATTGCACTCTCTACGGCAGGTGCCAGATTGCAGTTGTGACCTTCGGAGGCGGTGGCGATACGGTAGCGGCGGGCATCGGGAGTCTTCAGCTTGCGTGCGGCCTCGTCGAAGTCCACCAGGTGGCCGTCGAATTCAGGGCCGTCGACACAGCAGAACTTCACCTCGTCACCCACACGTACGCGACAGGCACCACACATGCCGGTACCGTCGACCATCATGCAGTTGAGGCTCACGATGGTGGGCAGGTCGTGTTTCTTAGTGGTGAGGCTGACGAACTTCATCATCGGCAGGGGACCGATAGCCACACAATGGCTGTAGTCGGCGCCACTCTGACAGAGTTGATCCACTTTTGCGGTGACCAAGCCCTGCTCGCCGTAGCTTCCGTCGTCGGTCATGATGTGCAGGTTGTGGCACACGGCACGTAGCTCGTCCTCATAGAAGAGGAGGTCCTTGGAGCGTGCGCCAATGATGACGTCGGTGGGGATGCCCTGACGGAAAGCCCATTTCACCTGCGGGAACACCGGTGCGATACCCACACCGCCGGCCACGAAGAGCAGCCGTTTTAGCTCGCCTTTCTCATGCTTCTCTATCAGCTCGCTCGGCCGTCCCAGAGGGCCCACGATGGTATAGAGGTCGTCGCCCTCCTTCATCTCGGCCAGCTGGCGCGTGGTTTCACCAACCACCTGGAAGACGATGACCACCGACTGGCGTTGGTATACGATGTCGCTGATGGTGAGCGGGATGCGCTCGCCGTTCTCGTGAGGAATGACAATGACAAACTGGCCCGGCTTGCCGCTGAGCGATATCCATGGGGCGTGGATCTCCATCCGGTAGATCTCGTGGCTGTTGAGCAGCCGCTTGCTGATGATTTCGTACATGTAGTGGGTTAAATTTTTTGCAAAGGTACAAATAATCTATGGAATGGCCAAATAATATTTTTAGGCGGGGTCGACGTCGTAGATGATGCTGACGCCGCTCCAACCCTCCTGCTTGGTGAGGTCGTCGCCCACCTGACGGATGACGCGTTTGGCGTCGGCAATGGGCTCAGAGCGCTCGAAACGGAGGGTTATCTGCTTGAGGTACAGGCCACGGATGCGACTCACCAAAGGATATTCCGGTCCGAGAACACGTGTATCGAAAGCACCTCGCAACTGGAAGGCCATCCAGTCGGCAGCAACGTTGAGGACGTTGGCATCGCGATGCTTTAAAGTAATCTCTATCAGGCGGTAGTAGGGTGGGTAGCGGAAGACGCGCCGCTCCTGAATCTGCTCATTGTAGAGGCCTTGGTAGTCGTTGTCCATCACGTTGGCAATGACCTGATGGTAAGGGTTGTAGGTCTGAATGATGACTTTGCCTCCGCCATTGTGGCGACCGGCGCGGCCACTGACCTGCGTCATCTGCTGGAAGGCGCGCTCGTAGGAGCGGAACGAGGGGTAGTTGATGATGTTGTCGGCATTGATGATGCCCACCACGCTGACATGCTCGAAGTCAAGGCCTTTGGTAACCATCTGGGTACCCACGAGGATGTCGATGCGGCGATGCTCAAAGTCGGAGAGTATCTCGAGGTACTGGTTCTTCTGCAGGGTGCTGTCGAGGTCCATGCGTGCCACGTTGGCTTCGGGGAAGAGTATCTGGAGGTCCTCCTCGATGCGCTCGGTGCCCACACCGGTCATTTTCAGGTGTGTGGAGTGGCATGCCGGACATTCCGACGGCACGGGGATGGAGAAGCCGCAGTAGTGGCAGCGCAACGAGTTGGTGGCCTTGTGGTAGACCAATGACACATCGCAGTGGACGCAATGGGGCACCTCGTGGCAGTCGTCGCACTCCAGCCGCAGCGAGAAACCGCGACGGTTCTGGAAGAGGATGACCTGCTGTTTCTTGGAGAGTGCGTCCTCGATAGCCTGCAGCAGCGTCACCGAGAAATGGCCCTTGACCAGTCCTTGACGGTGTGCCTCTTTCATGTCGACACAAGTTACCTCGGGCAACTCGAAGCCGCCATAACGCTTTGTCATTGTGGCGAGTCCATACTTCCCCTCGAGGGCGTTGAAGTAGGTCTCCACGCTGGGAGTGGCGCTACCGAGGACGGTGCGGGCGTTCCAAAGGCGCGCCAGGTAGAGTGCCGCGTCGCGGGCATGATAGCGAGGTGAGGGCTCGAACTGCTTGTAGGAACTGTCGTGCTCTTCGTCGACAATGATAAGTTTCAAATCTTTGAATGGCAGGAAGATGGCACTCCTGGCTCCAAGTAACACTTGATATTCGCCACTGAGGGTGCGATGCCACACTTCGGTGCGCTCGCTGGCGCTGAAGCGCGAATGGTAGACACCCACCTTGCCACCGAAATATTTTCTCAGGCGGTTGATGATCTGTGCCGTCAGCGCAATCTCCGGAAGCAGGAACAGCGCCTGTCCGCCAGACCTCACTACCTCGTCTATCAGTTTGATATACACCTCAGTTTTGCCGCTGGATGTGACGCCGTGGAGGAGGAATGTGTTGAAACGGTCAGACTTCAAGTAGTCGAATGCTGCCTGCTGTTCCTCGTTCAGTATAATCGATGATGGATCAACCAGTTCAGCATCGCTGTAGTCCTTCAGACGGCTCTCGATGCGTTCCTCGACGGTGAGCACACCGTTTTTGATAAGCGTCTGCAATGCAGAACTTTGCGGTAGCTCACGCTTGGCTACAGCTTCCTTGCCGAAGTGTGACAGTTGCAGGAACTGCATCATCAGTTCCACCTGTTTCACGCGTTTTTTGCGCTCCAACTCGTCGAAGAGTGCCTTCTGCGCGGCCTCTTCTTTGTAGTTGTCCGACAATAATATATAAGGCGCCTTCTTCGGAACGAAGCGCTGCCGCAGCTCCTCGTCCATCATCACAATTTCGCGCTCGATCATACCGCGGATGAGCGGCATAATCTTCTGGAGACCAATGGCCCGGCTGATGTCGAGCACGCGCATCACGGGGTGCTCGCTCAACAGGTCGACCACCATACGCTCATATTTGGAAAGGCTGGAGAGTTCGCCGCTGAAGTCGGGGTGTATCGCCACAGCACTCTCGCTGGCTAGCTTGAGGCCCGAGGGTAGGGCTACGGCCATCACGTCGCCAGGCGAGCACATGTAGTAGCGGCCCATCCACTCCCAGAACTCCATCTGGCGCTCGGTGACCACGGGTTCGGTGTCGAGTATCGCCATGATATATTTCGATTTCAACAGAGGGGCCTCCTGATGGATGCGGCGCACCACGGCGGAGTACATCCGCGCGCTTTTGGCACCGAACTGCACCACCACGCGGGCTCCCACCTGCACCTGTCCGTTGTACTCTTGCGGCACCCTATAAGTGTAGGTGCCAGGAAGATGCAGCGGCAGTAGCACATCGACAAAATATACCGCGGTCTCGTCCATTTCAATCTGCAAAGATACGAAAAAAAATTAGATAATAATAGATTGAAAATACCTACGAAGTCCCTACCAACACCCTATCAAGTCCTACCGTGGTAGGAGTTGGTTAGGAGTTGGTAGGGTGTTGGTAGGTGGTTTATACCTCTGAGGTAGTAGGTGTTATGCATAAAAAAAGGTGCCCGACATCTGTCGGGCGCCTGAAAGGGTATAGGAGGTTGCCTTTTAATAATTTTTAAGTTAAAATTCAATTCTCGGAAAGTATTTTGGCAAGGAGCTTGGCGGCGGGCTGGTTGAGGCGGTGGCCAAACTTGTCGCACCAGTGGATCTCGTAGCCGAACTTTTGCAGGGCAGCGGCGTTCTGCTTGGCGGGCTCGCGGCCCACCAGTTCGTCGTCGGTGGAGAAGAGGGCCACCATGCGTTTCGCTGCTCGTGGGGTGCGCTGGTCGCGCACGGCCATGTAACGTTTCACCAACGGCTCGTCGATAGTGTATTCCGTTGCATTATCCTCACGTTCACAGTGATAAGGGTGCTTGCCGTAGCCGATGCGGCGTAGCGTGGTCTCAATATTATAGGTAGGGTTGATGGCTACCTTCACGGCTTCCGGGGCGTCGAGATACAACAGGTAAAGTCCTCCAAGCGAGGTGCCTGCGATGAGGGCTGGGGAGAACACTTTCACGTAATCCTCCAGTATTGCCATGGCTTCTTCGGGTTCCACCGGCAGTTCGGGAGAGAGCCATTCGTAGCCGTCGAGGTAATGGCCGAGCGACGACTTGGTGCCGCTTTTGGCCCCGCTGCCCATCCCGTGGATGTAGAGCGCGTAGGGCAGTGGCTCGTTGGTGTAGGAGTAGTTCATAACTTAGTGGCTTTGAATGTAGTTGAGGGCGGCATCAAGGAGAGGTTTGAAGCTTTGGGAGGGGGCGTCCTTGCGGTTGAAGACCTCGTCGGGTTCGCAGCCGATGCTCTCGAGGCGGCGGCCGCCAATGCGGGTGGCGAAGGTGGAGGAGTAGATATAGTGGCCGCGGTGGTCATAACTGTCACCGAAGGGGGCGTTATAGTTGAGGTTCTCGCAATCGGGCTGTAAGGGACAGGTGCCGCCCCACGTGCGCTCGCCCATGATGTGGGTGGTGGGGAGGACAGCTCTGGCAGTAAGGGGTTCTAGCTCACCCATACTCACGCTGTTGACGCTGGTGAGGATAACATAGGGGATGTCCTCGGCGGTGATGTCGCGGTGGAAGGTGGGGTTGGGATCCTGATAGTAGGGACACCAGGCGGAGTACTCGAGGCGGCCAGGACCCTCCTTGTAGCAGGTTTCAAAGATGGTGGCGCGGGCGTTGAGGAAGGTGCCGACGAGGTAGTCGAGGTCGTCTTGGTAGCCGCCGCGGTTGGCGCGGTTGTCGAGGATGATGCCGGCAAGGTTGGCGCTGTCGCAGATGGTGTGCAGCCATTTCTCAATCAGTACTTTGCCAGCAGGAGTGCCTTTGCCCTTCATCAAAGGAGTGAGGGCTGCCATTGATTGCCAAAGGTAGGGCACCACACGGCCGTCGGAGAGGCGGAAGAGGCAGTAGTG
The DNA here is from genome assembly GCA_900318835.1 of uncultured Bacteroidales bacterium. Lineage (GTDB taxonomy): Bacteria > Bacteroidota > Bacteroidia > Bacteroidales > P3 > Colimorpha. The sequence goes on along the minus strand of ONLW01000022.1, from coordinate 25,848 downwards.
TAGGGTGACGGTGGCGCTCATGCCTGCATCGTCGAAGGCGAAGGTACCCGAGTCGTGGACCGCCACGGTGTAGTTCGACTCAATGGTCTTGAGGAATGCCTTGATGCCGTCCTGCTCGGTGTTACGGTCCTCGAAATAGTATGGACGGGTGGGAACTTCGATGTTTGCTGGATTGATGTAGATGATGCTGGGGTAGGTCTCAGAGGGGTGGGGATGTAGGTTCTCGACATAGACTCTCATGTGGTGGTCTATCAATGAGCCGAACATGCTGGCGTAAAGGGGTTCGAAGTCAGAATTGCGTACGAATCCGCTGTCTTGGTATTTCCCGTCGAGGTCTTTGAATTGCGGCAGCAGGCGGTCGTAGATGGCGTCCCAGTCGACAGTGTCGATGTCCCAGAAGACGTAGGCCGTGCTCATGACTTTCCAGAGGTATTCAAACTGCTCGGCATAAGTATTGTAGGCCAACTTGGGCGACTCGCCCACGTAGGGTATGTAGTCTGCCTCTTTGCGGCAGGAGACCACGAGGAGTGTTGAGACAGATATTATTAATATGTACTTTTTCATGGCTTAAAGGTCATAGTTGATATTAAGGTTGATTGCCACAGTGTTCAGGTAGCGTGGGTCGGCAAGGTGTTCGTCACCGCGGTGGTGCGAGGTGAGGTCGTAGTAGTAGCGTGCATCGATACCCACTTTCCAGTGGTTGTCAAGGGGGTAGGAGAGCCCTAAGCCGAGGAGGAGGCCTGCGTTGAAGCGAAGATCCTCGTCGGTGAAATCGCGAGTCTCGTCAAAGGATTCGAAGTATACGTTGTAGTCTGTCATCCAGTAGGTTGTACCGTTGCGTCGCTCCTTGAGCCAGTAGCCGGCATAGCCACCGGCCAGTATATGCCCCATAAAGCGTTTGCCACCGAACATGAAGTCGGCCATCACGGGCATCATGAGGTAGGTGTTGTGATGCTCGGTGTAGACGGGGTTGAGGTAGTTGAGATTGCGGTCCATGCGGTGAGAGCGATGCATAACGCTGAGGTTGGCGCAGAGGGCGAACCAGTTGTTAAAGGTATAACTGCCTTGAATACCTGCTTCATGGCCGGGGAGAAGCGCGTAGGACTCGTCGATGCGCCCGGCGTTGTAACGGCTGATCGTGGTGGTTGTCCACCCGCCGCGCAGGCCTACAGACCATTGAGCTGTGGCGTGGCCGCCAATGGCCACCAGTGCGACAAGCATTGAAAGTTTCATTAGCGTTTGTTTCATTCTTCAATATTTTCAATCTTTATGTAAATTTCATTTTGATAATACAGGGCTTTCTTTTGGGCGGAGGAGAAGTCGATGTTGGGGCGGGGCTGGAAGGTGAGGTGGTAGGAGTTGGAAGGGATGAAAAGGAGGTCGTAGTAGTCATCATCGGCCACTCTCCACTGGCGACCGTCGTCGCTGGCGGCCACGAGGTAGCCCTCGTCATCGAATATGGCCAGGGTCCATTGCCCCGTGGTGCGCTTGGTGACACGCGACGGCATCCAGAGACGTATGTCGCTGCACTGGTTGCATAGTTCACACATCATCTGCATCAGTTGCAGGCGGTTCACACCGCAGGGGAAGGTGATGGCGTAGCGTTTCTTCTCTAGCTGCCAGAGTTGCGCTGCGCCGTTGACGTAGTTGGTCACATCGTACTCGACATAATCCTCGAGGGCATCGCGGATGTCGCCGTCCTCGGTGGCGGTAATCAGTATGTCGTCGGACAGGTGCCACGATTTCAGCCTCTCAATCTTCTGCAAGGTTTTCATCTCGAAATCGTCGGCCGAGGCGGTCTTCCAATCTTTGCGGGTGGCTATGAGGTGTTTTAGCGGGCTGTAGCCTAAGTAAATGAAATAGCCCACCAAGCCGATGCCGAAGGCAATCTGCCCGGAGTCGATTTCGTCTTCATTTTTGGGATAGAAAAAGTAGAGGACGACAGCCGCCAATCCGAAGGCCAGCAGCACCCCGGCAATTTCTCCACGGCGATCGCGACGCAGACGCTCTTCGCGTGAACGCTCGCGCTCCTTTATTTTGCGTTTCCGCTCCTTCGCGGCTTCCTGCTCGTACGACTTATCCATGATTTTTCTGTACCAGATGCCGATGATGACACCGCAAACACCCAGACACATGCAACCTCCACAAATGCCCATGGTCAAAATCTCTTCCCATTGAAACTGCCCATTCTTGATGATTAGTTCAATACCATGATAGGCGGCGTAGGTCAAGCCCCCACCGGCGACGATGAGGAAGAGCCGAAACAATATTGACAAAAATTTCCCAATGATTCCCATCATTATTGATTATCGTTTTCGAGGAGGATTTTTGAGAGGAGCTTGGCGGCGGGCTGGTTGAGGCGGTGGCCGAACTTGTCGCACCAAAGAATCTCGTAGCCAAGATGTTGTAGTGCGGCCGCGTTCTGCTTGGCGGGTTCGCGGCCCACCAGCTCGTCGTCGGTGGAGAAGAGTGCCACCATGCGTTTCGCGGCACGCGGGATGCCCTGGTCGCGCACGGCCACGTAGCGTTTGACCAGGGGTTCGTTGATGGTGTATTCGGTGGCGCCGTCCTCACGTTCGCAGTGGTAGGGGTGCTTGCAGTGCAGGGTGGTCTCGATGTTATAGGTGGGGTTGATGGCCATCTTGACGGCCTCGGAGGCGTCGAGATACAGAAGGTAAAGTCCGCCGCGCGAGGTGCCTTCGATGAGGGCAGGGGATAAAACGTTGACATAATTCTCCAGGATGGCCATGGCCTCCTCGGATTCCACCGGCAGTTCGGGCGAGAGCCATTCGTAGCCGTCGAGGTAATGGCCCCGCGACGACTTGGTGCCGCTCTTGGCTCCGCTGCCCATGCCGTGGACATAGAGCGCGTAGGGCTTTTCCTTGGGCATAAAGGCGTAGGGAGCGTAGTTCATATCTTACTACGTTTGAGGAGAAATGGAAGAAGTATCTGATGGAAACCCTGGGCGATGTCGACGGGGACGTAGTCGATGCGGTACTGCATGGCGCGTTGGCGCAGGGTGGCGAAGAGTTCCGTCATCTGGCTGCGATAGGCATCGGCAACCTCCTCGGGCTGAACCTTCAACTGGCGGCCACTCTCGAGGTCGATGAAGAGATGAGGCCGCGAGTCGTAGTCGAGGTTGACCTCGTGGGCGAAGTCGTAGGTGTGGAAGATGATGACTTCGTGCTTATTGTGTCGGAGGTGACGCAGGGCGTCGAAGAGGGCCTCCTGATTGCTTGATTGCTTGATTGCTTGATTGCCTGAGTTATCAGGATGGGTGAAGGCGTCGGTGAAGAGGACGACGAGGGAGCGCTTGTGGAGTTGCTCGGCGGTGAGGTGGATGGTCTCTGCCAGCGATGTCTCGCGATGGGTATCTTTGTTGACAGGTTGCAACAAGCCATCGAGCAATCCCAGCAGGTATTGCTGGTGGACACTGCTGGAGCGGCAAGGCGTCTGCTGGTCGATTTGTCCGCTGAAGAGGCTGAGGCCGAAGGCGTCGCGCTGACGGTGTAGAATCTCTATCAGCACGGCGGCGGCATAGACGGAGAATGTGAGTTTGTTAGGGTGCCCGATATCACCGTGACACTCGGTGGGGAAGAGCATGGATCCACTCTGGTCAATCACCAGTTGGCAGCGCAGATTGGTCTCCTCTTCAAACTGCTTGACATAGAGACGGTCGGTGCGGCCGTAAAGATGCCAGTCGATGTTCTTGGTGCTCTCGCCAGTGTTGTACTGGCGGTAGTCGGAGAACTCGACAGAGAATCCATGAAAAGGACTTTTATGCCTGCCGGTGATGAAGCCTTCAACCACCTGACGGGCATAAAAGTCCAGCGATTTGTAGCGAGAAATCTGACTTTGGTCCATTGTTAATGCCGACAAGATGTCGGCGCTCCATTAGAGCAGGGCGTTAAGTTTCTCGGTGAGGGTTTCTTTGGCGACGAGTCCCACACTCTTGTCGACGGGCTGGTCGGAACCGGCCTTGAAGAAGAGAACGGTGGGGACGTTGCGGATGCGGAACTTGGCAGCGAGGTCGCTGCATTCGTCGACGTCAGCGGTGCCAATCATGGCTTTGCCTTCGTACTCTTTCTCAATCTCCTCGATGCGAGGGGCGAGGGCTTTGCAGGGGCCGCACCAGGTGGCACCAAAATCTACCATCACGGGCTTGCCAGAGGCAATCATTTCGTTGAAGTTTTCTTCTGTGACTTTCATGGTTATTATTGTTTGATGTTTGAATGCTTGATTGTTCGAGTGTGCTATTTTGCTCGGAAATAAATGGTCATCGGAACTCCGTGGAAGTCCCATAATTCGCGCATGCGGTTCTCTACGAAGCGTTTGTAGGGATCGCGGACATACTGTGGCAGGTTGCAGAAAAAGACGAACTGCGGGTAGGCCGTGGGTAACTGGGTGATATATTTAATTTTGACCCATTTGCCTTTAACTGAGGGCGGCGGGTTCTGCTCTTTGACTATCGGCAACAGCGTGTCGTTGAGCTCAGCGGTGGAGATGCGGCGGCTGCGGGCCTCGTAGACCTGCTTGGCAGTCTCCAGTACTTTGAAGATGCGCTGCTTGTTGATGACGGAAGTGAAGATAATGGGCACATCGTCGAAGGGGGCGATGCGTTCTTTGATCAGTTTCTCGTAGTCGCGGTGTGTGTTGGTCTCTTTCTGTACGAGATCCCATTTGTTAACCACGACGACCACACCCTTGTGGTTGCGCTGGATGAGGGAGAAGATGTTGAGGTCCTGCTGTTCAAGGCCTTGAGAAGCGTCGAGCATGAGGATGCAGACATCTGCGGCTTCGATAGAGCGGATGGAGCGCATGACGGAGTAGAACTCCAGGTCCTCGGAGACCTTGCTCTTACGGCGCAGGCCAGCTGTGTCGACAAAGTTGAAGTCGAAGCCGAAGAGGTTGTAATGCGAATAGACGCTGTCGCGCGTGGTGCCCGCGATGGGGGTTACAACGGAGCGGTGTTTGCCTGTAATCATATTAATAAAGGAACTTTTTCCCACATTGGGACGTCCCACCACGGCAATGCGTGGCAGACCGTCGGTGGGATCGTCTTCGCCGGAGTCAAAGTCCTTGACCAAGGCATCGAGGAGGTCGCCCGTGCCGCTACCGGTGACACCAGCAATGGGGTAGGGGTCGCCAAGGCCAAGGGAGTAGAACTCGGCAAGGGTATCCATCTGAGCGCTATTGTCGACCTTGTTGGCAGCCAACACTACAGGCTTGGGGCATTTGCGCAGCATCTCGGCAACATCTTCGTCCATGGGAGTAAGACCCTCGCGGGCGTCGACAAGGAAGAGAATGACATCGGCCTCGTCGATAGCCAGGGAGACTTGCTTGCGGATTTCCACTTCAAATTCGTCGTCGCCTCCCATGACATAACCTCCGGTGTCAATGACGGAGAATCGTTTGCCGTTCCAGTCGGAGTGGCCGTACTGGCGGTCGCGGGTGACGCCAGCGGTCTCGTCAACAATGGCGTCGCGGCTCTCGGTAAGGCGGTTGAAGAGTGTTGATTTGCCGACATTCGGTCGGCCTACGATGGCGATAATGTTCAACTTGTTGATGTATTTTTGAATTAATGTGTCTGTTTATTCGGCTGTGACTACAGAGCGACCACCTTTGCCAAAGAGCAGGTTGAGACCAAGACGAATATTGAATGCCTTGGATTCGACAAGGTAGAAGTCGCTGATATAGTCGGCCATAAAATAGAGTTGGAAGACGGTGAAAGGTGTGAAGACGAGTCCGACACCAGGGTTGAAGAAGTCAGCTTTCTTGCTGTCGAAGACCAGTGAGTTGCCCACGATGATTTCTGCCCAGTTGTAGAGGTTGACGCCAAGCGAGAGGGTGGTGTTGAAACGGAAGGTATTGGAAACATCGGCACCAGATCCGGATTTCAAGGTACTTTTGGAGAGAAGACCACGGTCGAACTGGCCATGGAAAAGAAGGCCTGCACGAAGAATCTTGGCGAAACTGTAGCTGGCACCAAGGTTGATTTTGGTGGGGATGGAGAACCAATATTCACCGGCATTGTCCTGCGTGGGTGTCATGTCGGAGAACTGGTTGCGCAGATAGGTGGTAAGAGAGTCGATATTGAAGTTACCGCCATTGAGCATAGTGGAGACATCCATACCATTGAAGGTGATGGTACCTTGTCCACCAGAGGGTCGCCAAGTGGTAACATTGTTTTTCCAATGGATGCCAGCAGTGAGGTCGATGATGGAGAAAGAGAATGTGAAGGGGCCGAAGTTGTATTTGGCACCGATGTCGAAAGAAACACCTGTATTTCGATTACTGAGAATGTCTCCCATGTTGAAGATGAATTTCTTCTGGTTTGTGTCATAGGGGACACATGTGGAGGTCTGGATTTCGTAGTAGAGGTTGGCGTGGAGAGAATCATTGGTAGAGTTGAAGACAATCTTGGTGTTGTCAGTCTGCATATTGGCAACACCGAAAAGCAGTTTGGCACGGACACCGACGGTGAGGTTAATGGGTTCAATCTCATAAGCAAAACCGAGTCCACTCTCCAGATAGGAGGTGAGGTTGATAATATCACTGTTCAAAAGTTCAACTCTGGGAATGAGGTTTCCATTGCCGTCCATGTTACCTTGAAGGAGGGCGTCGATGGTGGATTTGGAAAGACCAGCATTGATATTATTGACAAGGCGTGTGTTGAAGTTAAAGAACATGTTCTTGACCTTGAAGCCGAAGCCCAGAAGGTTGACATTGGCGCCCATGCGGAACTGACCATCTATGTTTTTGAAAATGGTATCGAGATTGATAAGTGTGCGCTGGGACGCATTGTCATAATAAATGACATTCTTGAACGCGATGGGACTGCCGAACTGGATATCAGCTCCAGGGAGCATCAAATAGAATGTATTATTAGTGGGGAAGAAGGCTGGGTTGTCGATGTTTGATTGCGGGGTGCGGAGCGTATGGTAGAAGAGATTGTTGGTCTCACTATAGCCGAACTGGGCGTTCATTGGAATACTGAAAGCAACGACCAGGACAAAAAATAATATTTTCTTATTCATATTTTTTCCTCCTCATTTTATGTTAAAGAATACCATTGTTGGTTACAGGAATATCCACACCCAGAGACGGACTCAAAATAAGGAATCCTTTCAACTTCAAAGAGTCGGAACGGCGGATACAGACGTGTTTGCTTTGACTATCAACCTTGAAGGTGATCATCAGTGTTTTGGCATTTTTCAAGTTGTCTATGTCGACTGCCGAAAGGGGAGCTTCAATGATGGTCTCTTTCTCGCTGGCAGCCTCCCACTGGCTGGGGTTGCTGGGGTTAGGTGCCAACTCGGCAGCTGCAATGGTTTTGTTGTTAAACAGGCGTATCAGATTATTACCATAGGCATCCTGCATAGTGGCGGTCAGGGAGAGGGTCAAAGGTATGCCGTTAAGCAGGGTTAAACGGAAACGGGCACTGTCGATGTCAAAATTGATGTCCGACGAGATGGAGGCAACGATAGAGTCAAGGTTAACTGAGGAAAGGCCATCGCCAAGGTCGACCGGGAAGTTGTATTTCATGTTGTGGAACTCGACACTGAGGGGAAGGGAAATATGCAGGTCGGCCGAGTAGATAAGTTCGGTCATCTGGATGCTATCGAGGATTTGGGCGTAGGGCATGGACATGATGTTGCTTGTCATAAGGCTGGAGCTGACCTGGAAACGGAAGGTGTAAGCCGTGATGATGCGACGCGGCATGTCGTTGACAATATCGGCAATGTCAACACTATCGAAGTGCTTGTTGAAACCATCGAAGATGTTGTTGATTTCGGCATAAGCACTGGGCATTCCTCCAAAATTTCTAAGCACGCCGTTGTGATCCTCATAGGAAATTTGTAGATCAAGGAATCGGGCTCTTACGTTGTTGCCAATGAAATCGCGTGCTCCCTTGCCATAAGCACCCACCTTGAGGGTGAGCCATATATGGTCAATGTCGATTTGTCCTGCATAGTCGACATCATTGAAGAAGTCGATATCGATAGTGTCCATCAGAGTGGTGTCCTTCGTCAGCCACATTTCTTTGGCCTGATCAATACGGGGTTTGATTTTACGACTGTTTTTGAAAGACACATTACTCAATGCCCTGATGGTGTCGCTCAGAGAGGTGTCGTATGTCACAGTGATAATCTCATCGTCGGTTATCATTCCAGAGTAGTCGGAGCTGAAACTGGAGAGCAAGTCGTTGATGTTCAACTCGCCAGAGGCCACGGGGATGCCGTACTGGGGATTGACGGTTCCGGTAACATGTATCGGATGGCGGAACATCTCCAAATCGTCGCCACGAAGACATGATGTCATCGCACCAGCGATAAAGAGTGCGGCTGCAAAAAGCATAATTTTTCTCATGGTATTCTACTTTTATTGTTTATATTTCAGTTTGTTATATTTTCCGGATAATATATATATTATTTGCAAATATACAAAAATATCTAATAACAAACAAATTATCCGAAAAACCAGATATTTTTTTAGTCACACAAGATATACAAATTGTCCCGTTGGTTCAAAAAGAGGATGGGAATTGGAGCTGCATGTTTTAACAGACGAAGCGCCTGCGGTGGCGAGAAGATATCGAATAGGTCGCGATCGCGGTCATCTGGAACAAGGGAAATAAACAAGTCGACGTCAGGCTGGTCAACGGCCTTGATGTCAGGATTTGCAAATTGATTGCCGGCGGGAAGGACCTGTAGGCGATAGGTGAGGTTCAGCGAAGAGAATACTTTTTCCAAATAGCGGACATTGTTGTCAAGTCGTTGCCGAAAGGCAAGGTCGGTATAGGGGTGATGATACACAACTACTTCACTTCCACAAAAACGTTTGAAATAGGTGGCCCACAAAAGCTTCTCCTTGCTCTCCCTCTGGTGGTCGAGGGTCAAAGCCACGCTTTCTGTCGTGAAGGGAGGGGTGGAGTCTGCCGATATAACCAGATAGGCTATCTTGGCCTGTCTGAAATTCTTCAGCAATTGTCGTGGATGGGCAGAACTACCACGCGGAGCTTTATGGTCGGCCAAGGTTACCGCCAACACCACGTTGAAAACTGTGGGCATGGCTTCCACCACGGTTGGCCAGTCGCTCTTCAGTGCCGCATAAGTCACGCCAAATCCTTCCACCCAGCTGTCGCCGTCTTTGGCGGTTGTAAAAAGGATGATGCCCTTGCGAAGACTGTTGGCCAACAATTTAACTGTCGGAAGTAGATGCTCGGCATCTTCACGGCAGTCGGCACACAAAGCCACAAACTGGTCTTTCTTCTGTTTTTGCGGTGTGGACATGAGTTAGAGTATTAAAGTAATGTCACCTTTAAGTTCGGTCTCCACTTGGTTGTGGCAACGAATGCGGCAAGTGTAGGTATAGACTCCTGGCAGGCAGCGTGTGTTCTTGTATGTGCCATCCCAACGGCAATTGTTCAGGTCTTCGCTCTCGAAAACACACTCGCCCCAACGGTTGAAGACTGCCACATGAATCTCGGTCAAAATGATGCTCGAGAAATCCACCACATCGTTTATACCGTCACCATTGGGAGTAAAAGCATTGGGTATCACATACTCTGGAGCTCCGCAGATTAGGTTTGTACCCTTGATACAAACGGAGTCCGTGGCGGTGCATCCGTCTGTAGTGGTGACAGTGACGGTGTAGCATACAGAAGTGTCGGAAATGGTGGCTGTAGGGTTGGGTATATCGGGTCGGTTGAGGTCGGTGGTAGGAGTCCAAAGATAGGTGATACCACTTACCTCATGGCCCAGATCGGTATGCAATTGTACATTTTCACCAACGAACACATGGTAGCTGTCGGCCCATACATGAAGGCTGTCGAGCATGTGGCTACGGGAAATGACGGTGGTGTCTGTCAAAGGACATCCCAGCGAGGTTAGTTCTGTGATATAAGTGCCCTCACAAAGCCCGTTGATAAGGGTGTCTTTTGCTGAAATCTCAGGAATGACACTGAGGTTGTATCGTATATTAATCCATCCGGTACAGCTGTCGTTGCATAGTATCGACGAGGTTCTTTTCTCATAATAGGGCAGAGGCGGGTTGGCAAGGGTGACATCCTGTTCCCATTCACATCCGTAGCCTGTGGCAGTGACATGATAGATACCAGCGGCAAGGCCAGTGAAGGTGTATGTGCGTCCGCTGAACGAGGAATCAGCGGCAGGTGTCATGGTCAGCCTCACCGAATCGGGGTTTATTCCCGGTCCCAGCCTAAAGGCCAAACTTCCGTCGGATGAGTCGTGGCAACTGATGGCTGTGGTATTCCAAAGGTCAATCAGCGTATAGGTTTGTACTTTGAAAGTGTCCATCTCGCTGCATCCCAAGGCGGATACCCGGAGCAGATAGGTTCCTGCCGTGTCTACCCAAGGATTGGCCACCGTGGCGTCGCTCACTCCGTCGGTCAACCACTGATAGGTGACACCAATTTGTGGCTGCATGCCTATCTGTATTCTTTCACCGGCACAAGAGATATAAGGGTCAAAACAATCCCCGCCATTACCTATCACATGCAGTGCATACCGCTGAGTATCTGCTTCTGAGCAGCCTCCTGGCATTCGGGCTATGAGAGTGATTGTGTAGATGCCACCCGTGGCGTAGGTATGCGAAGGATTGCGCTCTGTCGAGGTGCCGCCATCACCAAAGTCCCATACAAACGATGTCCCGCGACCCGTATTCCGGAAGGTAACACTATAAGGGGCACACCCCGCTGTCGGTGGAACAAATTCCGCTACCGGGAAATCGTCACTGACACTGAAGCGGAATAGTGCGTTGTTGCAGTTGCCGGCACGGTTGCTGTCGCTCCAGGCATCAGCGGTGTGGGGAAATCCCTGGGTACCATGGCACGAAGCACACACCGACTGATAAAGTGTCGCCAGACGGTCGAAGCGGCTTGTTCCGCCATCTACATGATCGCCACCGCCAACCCACCGGACAGTGTCGTGCAATTCGCCAAAAAACGAGGCATATACGAGGTTGTTGGCGTCAGCGTCGATACTCATGATATAGAAATCCTGACCGTCAGTGGTGTCGCTATAGGCATCGGCCGTGGTCTCCATGCCGGTGGTGCCGCCTGTGTACCACTGTACATCATTGTAGGTCACAAAGTCGCGCCCCCAGCCGGCAAGATAAATCCGGTTGCAGATGTCGGCAGCGAAGGCGGTGGGGGAGAGGTTGATGCGTCCGGGAGTGCCAAAGAGGGTGCTCCACACCCGGTCGCTCAAGTCTGGCTGCATGCGCATGAGCAGCATGCCACTGTTGTAGACGCTGTAACCGGCATTGTAGATGAATGTGCTAGTGCCCATCGGTTTGGTTTGTCCGAAGAGGAAGACTTCGTTCCGTCGCCCGGCACGCACGAAATAGAGTTGGTCATAGAATCGTCTTCCCACAAAAGTCGACGCCATCAGACGGTCGCCGTTGTAGGATATCTTGCTCACAAAGCCGTCAGCCGAGCCACCGCCGTAGGTGGTCTGCCAGGCTCCCTCGGTAGTGGGGAAATTGGGACTGTTGGTACCGCCGCAAATCAGCAGGTTGTAGGCCGAGTCGACATCGATGGAATAGACGGCATCATCCTGGTTTCCTCCCAGATAGGTGCTCCATAGCAGGGTGCGCAGGTTGTGGTCGAGCTTGAAGACTACCCCGTCCTGCCGTCCACGGTGAGTGGGTTGCAGGGCAGAGGAGGTGGTTGGGAAATTATTACTCATGGTGGTGCTACCGACATAGACGTTGTTCAGGTTGTCGGTGATAATCTCGCCGCGGGCACCGTCGCCATAGTTGTAGTAGAGCGAATCGTTGCCGGCCATGATGAGTGAGGAGCTACTGTTCAGGTTCTGGCGGTAATTCAGTCCGTCGTTGCCGCTGCCACCTACATAGGTCGAGGCCCGCAACTGACTGCCGTCGGCGCTCAGTCGGCTCACGAAGATGTCGCTGCCGTGAGGGTAGGTCAGTGACGAGGTATTCTCGTATGTGACACTGTCGCCACCGCCGTGCTGCCGTTGGTAGGCACCCGTTGTTGTCGGGAAATCAATTGATCCCGTGGTGCCAAAAACTATCAGTTCGTCGAACGAGTTGACAAACATGCTGTGCGGCATGTCCGTCGAGCCGCCACCCAGGTAAGTGGCGTAGATTCGTTGCTGCCCTAGGCTGTCGAACTTGAAAATGCCCACATCGGTGCCTCCCCCGGGTCTTTCCATATAGGCGCCTGTTGTGGTGGGATATCCCACGTTGAACGCCAACCCCGCAGTGTAGACATTCTTCTCCGAATCGTAGGCTGCCGTGGTGCCCCAGTTGTCGGCCCGTGAGCCGGTATAAGTGCTGAAAATCAGCACTGGGTCAATCACGAGTTCCTTCCCGCGGTCATATTCTCCCAGCTCAATCCACACCTTCCATCCATTCTTTCCCCTCTCCACTTTCCATTTTCCAGTCACCTCCGTATTTCCTTGATACACATATGGCTTTAGTTCCACCACATCTCTTACCGAAGTTCGCACCACCAGGTTGCCTTCGCGGCTCACGCTCACTCCGTCCACGCCCTCATACTCCATTACAATCTTCGACGCGTCAGCCATGGCATTTACGATAAAGTTGTATTTCAGCATCTTAGCGCCGCCATAAACCTCTAGTGCCACTCCGGGATAGAGACCGTCATAGCGCACTGTGGCGTAGTTGCCCACCTTTGAGCGCCACCGCGATGGGTCGTCGCCAAGGAAATAGTTGTTGTAGCCCTCCTCGCGGTCATAACCCATCGGCAGGGCAGGGGTGCACCCCGCAAACCGCATCTTGTATGCGTGGCATTTCCGTCCGGAACTATTTTTTTTCTCGTTTGGCATGGGATGTCCCTGATGCTCCCTCAGCACCACCATGATGCCGTCGGCCTCCATGAACACTGCTGCATCCTTCACCTGTGCCTCAAATCTCACCCGCGCATCCCACTGGCCTGCATTCTCCACGAAGTGCACCATCGTGCCTGCCCACAGCGTGTCGCGCTCATTACGCCCCCACGCCGTCAGACAGACAACCAGCATCATGTCCAGAAGAAAACACCTGTTTTTCATAGTGTATATATATATAAAATACAAATGCAAAGATACGCATTTTTTTTATATCGAAAACGAAAAAAAACGTCCCATTTCCCTATTAATACCAACTAACTGATAACCACCTATGAACACCTTATCAACTCCTAACCAACTCCTACCATAGTAGGAGTTGGTAGGGGGTTGGTAAGGGTATGGTAGGGTGTTTTTGTCTGGTGGGTGGCGATGGGGTGGGAGTGAGGAGTCAAGAGGGTGACGGACGAATACAAAAAAAAGAGAGAACATTCCTGTTCTCTCTTCTGTGTGACTCCTGCAGGATTCAAACCTGCAACCTTCTGATCCGTAGTCAGATGCTCTATTCAGTTGAGCTAAGGAGCCATCTTTGGATTTCGGTCATTTCTCTTTCCGAAAGCGAGTGCAAAAGTACGAACTTTTTAGATACTGGCCAAATTTTTTTTTAATAATTTTTTTGTGAGAAAAATATTTATTTGTTAATCAACAAGCTGCACGTGAAAAAATATTTGCATTTTTTTATTTCTCTTGTTTTTTTCCGTACACTTCGCGGTATAAAAGGTTTCGAATTTCGAAAAATTCATCGTCATCGAGTTCGTATTTCGACATTAAAATCATGGGCACTTCCTGGCCACCTTCGCGATAGGGGGGCTGGAAATAGGTTTGGGGGTTCTGGTAGAAGCCCATGCTGGCGTAGAATTCCACACGATGGTCGGCCACCTCGTTGTTGGGCACTTCCACCTCGAGCACCACCTGCTCCTGCTGTTGCGAAAGGAAATTGAGGAAGGTCGCCTTTCCGAGGCCCTGATTGCGGAGTGCCTCGTCAATGGCGAAATGTTCAATGTAAATAAGGTCTTCGAAAGTCCAGTAGGTAAGGAGACCCACCGGGTCGTCGCCGTTTTCGGCTACGAGGAAATGGAATTTGCCGGCATCTCTATGCCGATTGCAATTCTGATCTGGATTATGATTTACCCGATGATGATTAAGGTGGATTTCCGGAGTGTAAAGGAAGTCGGGAAAAATCCCAAGGGGCTTTTTCTGACCTGGATCGTCAACTGGGCGATCAAGCCGTTTACGATGTATGGGCTTGCCTCGCTATTTCTTTTTGGAATGTTTAGAAATTTCATTTCGCCGGATCTGGCAACACAGTATCTGGCTGGCGCGGTGCTTCTTGGAGCGGCTCCCTGTACAGCGATGGTTTTTGTCTGGAGCACCCTGGTGAACGGAAATCCTGCCTATACCGTGGTGCAGGTGGCAACCAATGATCTGATCATTCTGATCGCCTTTGTGCCGATTGTGAAGTTCCTGCTGGGTGTCTCCAACGTATCTGTGCCGTACAGTACACTTTTCGTGAGCATTTTTCTCTTCGTAGTCATTCCGCTGGCAGGAGGAGTCATTACCCGCATTGCGGTCATAAACAGGAGAGGGAAAGACTATCTGGAGAGTGAATTTGTTCATAAGTTTGACAACGCCACGACGGTCGGACTCCTTTTGACGCTGGTCATCATCTTCAGCTCACAGGCGGAAGTGATTCTCGGCAACCCGCTTCACATCGTGTTGATCGCGGTACCGCTCATCATCCAGACGTTTGTGATTTTCTTCCTTGCCTATGGAGCGGGAAAACTAATCCGGCTGCCGTTTGAAATCGCGGCCCCCGCCGGCATGATCGGTGCGTCGAACTTCTTTGAGCTGGCTGTCGCGGTTGCGATTGCCTTGTTTGGAACTACGAGCCCTGCAGCACTTGCGACGACGGTCGGTGTACTGACAGAGGTTCCGGTCATGCTGACACTCGTAAAAATTGCAAATAAGACAAAAGGATGGTTTTCTGATGGCAGATAAAACGGTAGCATTCATCTGTACGCATAATTCCTGCCGGAGTCAGATGGCTGAGGCATTGGCTAAGCGTGCCGGATATCAAGGATATCAATTCTACTCCGCGGGGTCAGTTCCGAAAGAACAAATCGACCAGGATGCAGTCCGCATCCTGAAAGAAAAGTTCAAAATAGACATGCGTTCTCAGTATCCGAAGACAATCCGGGATATTCCCGCTCCGGACATCGCCATATCCATGGGATGCGGGGTAAAATGTCCTTTCATCGGGAGAGATTTTGATGATGACTGGGGACTTGAGGATCCGACCGGAAAACCGGATGAGGAATATCTGAAGGTGATCGGCCAAATACAGGAACAACTAAAGAGAAGATTTGGGTAAGGAGCGATATACGTCTGTATTTGCGCCTGTATTTTCAGGCGCTCCAAAGTGCGCTGACAGGACAACTCAAAGCACCAAAGCACCAAAACGCATGCGTTCATGGTGCTTTGGAAAGGGAAATACTACCTTTTAGATATATATTGTCAAGCGGATCTGCATCATCCTGCGTCTTCCCTGACGGATACGCTGGACGATAAGGAAAAATAAAGCTTCGTTATTTCGTCCCATCCAAGTTCCTTAACTGTGAACGCAACCTCCGCATCTTTGTCCGGTGAAACGATACCTGTCGGCATTTTACTTCCTGTCCCAGCGATAAAGGCCTGCTCTTCCGCACGGCCTACAGCTTTTGCAAACCGTTCCAGAAGATACTGAGGTTGATTCGTATGTTGCCCGCCACAGGCTATTTGGGCGGCGGAAGGCGGTGCAAATCAAAAAGTGCCGCGGGAAACGGCACTTTTCCATTACTATTTTTCACTTGTTCAGAAAACAATCTGACGTAACGAACGCATCTTCAAGGATAATAATCGGATGTCCTTCACTTTTTATCAAGCGCTTCGTTTGCCGCATCCAGATCTTTCTGGCACTTATCCACGACATTCTCAGCAATCTGCTCTGCTTCTTCTGCATCCGCAGTCTTCTTCTGTGCCTCAGCCTCAGCGATCTCCGCATTCGTCACCTCAGTCGCGGAAGCATTGACATTGGTCTGAGCCTCGTCAACGGCCTTCTGCGCAGCCCTCGCCTCTTCTTCAGCCTGAGCTTTCTTCGCTTCAGCATCGACAACCGCACTGTCGTTGTCACGCGTCTTCTGCGCTTCAGCCTCCTTGACGGCGGCATCGTACACCTTTCGACGCCTTCATCCATAAGTACTACGGGAATATATTGAGATATTGCACATATTATTGTTTCGTCGCAGAAGAAGCGAAAGACCTCATGTATGGCTGAGGAGGCTGCGCTTTATTTTTTTACATAAATATATTGACATATATCTATGTATGCGATAGCATAAAACATAGATAACCATCAATGTTTTAGAAGAAAGTTGGGTTTTATTATGACAGAAGATCAGGTTTCCGCCATCTGTAAGGCGCTGGGAGATCCGAACAGACTTCGAATTGTGAATATGATTTCCGGCTGTGAAAAGTGTGCCTGCGTGATCCTTCAGGCGTTTGATATTACACAGCCGACGCTTTCTCATCACATGAAGATTTTATGTGACTGCGGGCTGGTCAATGTCCGGAAAGAGGGAAAATGGAGCCACTATTCTTTGAACTGCGAAACCTTGCGGGATTTCCAACACTTTATCGGCGCACTGGATTGTGAGAAAAACCCCGGGTATTCGGATGGAAAGTGTGACTGCCAATGATATGGAGCTTTATTCAAAATCAGGTACTGGGCATGAAATGGCTGAATTTTCTGATCGGATTCGCGCTGACAAGACTTGGACTTGATACGAATACCCGCATCGGTGGAAGTATCCTGTTTTTCATCTATGACGTATTAAAGATCACGATTCTGCTCTGTGTCCTGATCTTCCTGATCAGCTATATCCAGAGCTATTTTCCGCCGGAGAGAAGCCGTAAGATTCTGGGCCGATTTCATGGAATATGGGCCAACTGCATCGGCGCGCTGCTCGGCACAGTAACGCCCTTTTGTTCCTGCTCATCCATTCCGCTTTTTATTGGCTTCACAAGTGCGGGACTTCCTCCTGGCGTGACCTTTTCTTTTCTGATTTCGTCGCCGATGGTGGATCTGGGAAGTCTGCTCCTTCTGATGAGTATTTTCGGAACGAAGGTGGCCGTAATCTATGTCATTTTGGGCCTTGTTATCGCGGTCGCGGGCGGCACGCTGATCGAGCACCTGCATATGGATAGATATGTTGAAGATTTTATCTATCAAAGCAATAGCAGTGTAAATATTGAATCACCGCAGCTGTCCTTTAAGGATCGGCTTATCTATGCAAGAGATCAGGTTGTTTCAACATTTAAGAAAGTATTTCCCTATATCCTGATCGGCGTCGGCATCGGCGCGGTAATTCATAACTGGATTCCGGAGAGCGTGGTGGAAAAAATTCTTGGCAATGGAAATCCGCTGGGCGTGATATTGGCCACCGTCATCGGAATTCCCATGTATGCGGATATCTTTGGAACGATTCCGATTGCAGAGGCGCTGCTGTCAAAAGGAGCTCTTCTCGGCGTTGTGCTTTCGTTTATGATGGCAGTGACAACGCTTTCACTCCCGTCACTGATTATGCTGCGGAAAGCTGTGAAGCCGAAGCTGCTGGGAATGTTCATTGTGATCTGTACTGTTGGTATTATCATCGTGGGTTACTTCTTTAACTTTATACAGCCTTACATCATTTGAAGGAGGAATTGTTATGGCTAAGACCTGGTATCCGGTTATTGACTACATGCTTTGTGAGGAGTGCGGCGCCTGCAGCGGAATGTGCGCACATGGCGTATATGATTTGACAGCTGCACCGACTCCGCGGGTGATTCACCCGGAGAACTGTATTGATCATTGTCATGGCTGCGGCAACAAGTGCCCGGATGGAGCGATTACCTATGTGGGTGATGATACGGGATGGGTTCCTCCGGCAAGACAGGGGAAAACCATGGAGACAGCAGGCGGCGGCTGCGGCGGAGCGACGGCAGCGATGGATAAGAAGAACTGTGGCTGCGGATGCGGCAATGATTAGTAGCGCAGGGAGAAATTGAAAATGGGATTATTTGGCAAGAAGAAAGAAAACAAAGAGGAAGCAGTGGAGCCAAAGTGCTCCTTAGGTGATAGATCTGCAAAGACAGGCGATGCTTTTACAATCAAGATCCTGGGTTCCGGCTGCAAAAATTGCCAGACACTTCTGCAGAATACCAGGGATGCCGTATCTGCAATGAGCCTTCCGGCAGAGATCGAGTACATCACGGATATGAAGGAAATCGCAAAGTATGGTGTGATGAGCATGCCCGCTCTGGTGGTGGGAGAGCAGGTTGTTTCTATGGGGAAAGTTCTGAAAACCACGGATATACAGAAACTGCTGAATAAGCTGGGCCTTTCGTGACGTACAGCGTCCTGTTCGTAAGCATTTTTCTCTTCGTGGTCATTTCTCCGGCAGGCGGTGTCATACAGGTATTGGATGCCGATGCATGGGATGATGGGGTATGCACTGCAAGAAACAATTCGCCCATCAGCGGATCTCAGGAACCATTACAATGAAGTATCAAAACAGTGCCGTGAGAATAATGAGGCTGTAATCATCACAGTAAATGGAAGAGGTGATACAGTTTTCTCCTGGCTAAGAAGAATACAAGAGAATAAAGGCCGGCATACAATGTATAAAAGCACCAGGGATACGGAGTGCTTTGGGAAAGAAAAACAGATTTGTGCTTGTTAAGTGACCCAGAGTTCACTATAATAGTAGTGAATTTTGGGTCACTTTTGTGCCGGAAGAAGGAGCAGACATGGCAAGGAACACGAAAGACAGAATTCTGGAAGCGGCACTTGCGTTATTTGCAAGGAACGGATATGCGGCAACGAATATCAAAGATATTTCAGAGGCGGTAGGTATTGTGAAATCGGCATTTTACCGCCATTTCAACAGTAAAGAAGAGGTTTTTGATGCGGTCATGGAAATGATGGCTTCCTACTACGAAGAGAATATGGGCTCCTCCAGGAGGATGCCGCCTGTACCGGACAGCATGGAGGAGCTGAAGCAGCTTACGATGAGGATGGTGAACTTTACCGTTCACGATGAAAGAATAGTCCAAAGCAGGAAACTTCTGCTGGCGGAGCAGTTTCATAATGAAAGAGCCCGCGATCTGGCAAATCACTATTTTCTCTATGGAACAGAATCGATATTTACAAAAATCTTTTCCGGGATGATGGAGAAGGGAATTATCAGGAGATGCGATCCGGCCATACTGGCCTTTTCCTATACTTCGCCCATTACGGCGCTTGTTCATCTTTGTGACCGTGATCCTGCAAGAGAGCCTGAGGCGATGGAAAAGCTGAAAGCATTTGTTGGCCATTTTACTGCGGAATATGCCAATAAATGATAAGAATCCAGATAGGAAAAAATGAATGACGCGGGGAGAATGCAGGTGAATATGCATATTGTGGAATTGCCGGAAATTGCCGTGATCGGGAAAGAAGGACTCTGTATACCTGGATTCAGAATAACGGAGTGAGGAATTGGTATGTTAAAAATAGAACATTTAACGAAAATCTATGGTGAGAAAAAGGCAGTGGACGATTTGTCGCTTCATATTTTTCCGGGAGAAATCTTCGGTTTTATCGGTCATAACGGTGCCGGAAAGAGCACAACCATCAAAAGCACGGTCGGTATCCTGAAGTTTGAAGAGGGGACGATCACGGTCTGCGGGAAGAATATCAAGGATGACCCCGTGGGCTGCAAGCGGGATCTGGCTTACATTCCGGACAATCCGGACTTGTACGAGTTTATGAGCGGCATTCAGTACCTGAACTTCATTGCAGATATATTTGCCATCCCGGCGGATGAGCGGCAGGAGAAAATCAGGAAGTATGCGGATCTGTTTGAACTGACTCAGGATCTCGGGCAGCCGGTTTCCGCTTATTCCCATGGTATGAAGCAGAAGCTGGCCGTGATCTCAGCCTGGCTTCATGAACCGAAGCTGATCGTCATGGATGAGCCTTTCGTCGGCCTTGACCCGGCGGCGTCCCATCTTCTAAAGGAAATGATGCGGGAGCATTGCGACAATGGCGGAGCAATCTTCTTCTCTACCCACGTGCTGGAGGTGGCCGAAAAGCTATGCGACAAAGTGGGAATTATCAAGCAGGGAAAGCTGATCAAAGAAGGGACAATGGAAGAAGTGAGGGGTGATGAGAGCCTGGAAAAGGTATTCCTGGAACTGGAGGCGGAGTAAATGCTGAAGATATTAGTGAAGAAGCAGCTGGCGGAGGTATTCAAGGGCTACTTTTATGACGCGAAGAAGAACCGGATGCGTTCGAAAATAGCGATTGCCGGATGGATCATTTTCTTTATCCTGATCATGGTGGGGATGCTCGGCGGCATGTTTACAGTCCTGTCGCTAAACTTATGCGAAGGACTTACGCAGGCAGGACTTGGCTGGATGTATTTTCTGCTGATGGGAGGCATTGCCATCCTTCTGGGAGCGTTCGGCAGCGTGTTCAATACATACGCGGGATTATATCTGTCCAGGGACAACGATCTGCTTTTGTCACTGCCGATCCCGGCCAGGACCATCATTACCGCCCGCCTCGTGAATGTCTGGCTGATGGGAACCATGTATGCAACGGTCGTCCTCGTTCCGACGCTTGCTGTTTACTGGATTGTATCGGGGATCACTCCTGGAAAAGTGCTGTGCGGGATCATCCTGTATCTGGTTGTGACATTGATCGTGCTGCTTCTGTCCTGTCTGCTTGGATGGGTCGTTGCGAAAATCAGTCTGCGGCTGAAGAATAAGAGCTTCACTACTGTGCTCATTTCCCTTCTGTTTATCGGAGGGTATTACTTCTTCTATTTCAAAGCGAGCGATCTGATCAGGACCATTCTCCTCAATGCACAGACATATGGGGAGAAGCTTAAAGGGACAGCTTACGGTCTTTATCTGTTCGGAAGGATAGGGGAGGGTGACCTTGCGGCTGCTGCCGTTTTTGCGATGACCACGGCGGTTCTTTGTGTGATTATCTGGAGAATTCTTTCCCGGAGCTTCTTTAGCATCGCCACCGACACAGGAAAAACAGACCATGTCCGCTATGTGGAAAAAACGGTCAGGGAGAAGTCAGTATTTTTTGCACTGCTGGGGAAAGAGTTTGGCCGGTTTACATCCAGCGCGAACTATATGCTGAACTGCGGTCTGGGTGTTCTTCTGATTCCGGCCGCCGGTGTGTTTTTGCTGATCAAAGGACGCGTGCTCTGTGAGGCAGTCGGGGAAGCTTTCTCCGGAAAACCGGACTGCGCCGCAGTGTTTGCCGGCATGGCATTATGTATGATTGCTTCCATGAATGATATGACGGTGCCTTCGGTATCGCTTGAAGGGAAAAGTCTTTGGGTTCTGCAGTCACTGCCGGTGGAGCCCAAAAAAATACTGCATGCCAAGATGACGGTGCAGCTGATCCTTACAGAAATCCCCATGCTGTTCGCGGCCGGGTGCGGCTCGTTCATCGTCCCGGCATCTGCCGGGGTGAAAGTTATGGTATTTGTGATGCCCGTGACCTACGTGGTATTCGCGGCTGTATGCAGTATGTTTGTCGGCATCCGGATGCCGCTTCTGAATTGGACCAATGAACTTGCACCGATCAAACAGAGCGGCGCGGTAGCAGTTATTCTTTTTGGCAGCTGGGGTGTCCTTGCTGCCATGGCAGGGCTGTACCTGCTGATTGGGTACCGGATCGGAGCAGCATCGTATCTGGTGTGCTGGAGCATTCTGCTTGCTGCCATAGCATATTCATTGCACAGATGGCTGGACACAAAGGGCGCGGAAGCATTCTCGTACCTGTAAGAACTGACTCACTTTTTTATGGTAATCATGTTTTAACGCACATGTTTTAACGCATAAGAATGAGAAGAGCCTCTTCCTGGAGCCTGGTGCCGGCAGGCATACGCCGATGTTTATCCAGGCGTTTTTTGATCCGGCAATCCGGATCCGATTTCTCCGGCGAGCTCGAATCCTTCCCGGGCAGCGAGGACGGCGATGATTTCATTGATGACGGCGGCAGCGGCAATGGTACCCTTTACGAGTGCCGCAAGCTCTGGCCTGGGGTCGGCCAGTACGCCGCATACAATCCCGGTAAAGACCAGGGAGACTCCGGAGTGCGGCAGAAGGGTAAGGCCCAGGTATTTCTGAACTGTTTCTGGCATGTGGGTTGCCTTTGCCCCGGCTCTTGCGCCAAAGTATTTTCCGAGACCTCTGGAGACAATGTATACCACAGTGAAGAAGCCTGCTCCGAGGATCAGGTGAAAGTCAAGCGGAGCGCCGAGATCCACAATGGATGCCAGAAGGCTGATCCCCAGGATGGGATGAAACCATCCTGTAACTTCCTGAAGCTGCATAGGGGAGATCATGTTAGAGAATACGGCAGAGTAGGAAACGCCCATCAGCATGTAGTTCAGGGTAATGTTCGTGAAGATAAACCGGTTAAAGATAAGTCCGATACCGGCGGTTACCGTAATCCCGGAAATGAGGATAAGCAGCGTTTTTGCCTTTCCGGTTTTTTTACGGAGAAGCAGGCCTGCAGGAAGTCCTGTCAGGATACCAATTCCGATCGGCAGAAGAATCATCACCGGTATCATATACAGGGGTACTGCTCCGCCGGATACACGGCTTGCAATGAAAGAATTTACGGTGAAGAATACGGCGATTCCGACAATGTCGTCGAGAACAGCCATGGGGAGAAGGGTATCCGTTACGGGGCCCCTGGTGTGAAATTCCTGAACAACGGACAGCGCGGGTGCCGGTGCAGTCGCGAGTGCGATGCCGCCGAAGGCGGGAGCCAGCCAGACGGGATGGTGTGTGGCATACAGAGCGATGGAAAAGGCGATGGTGACGACAAGAAAGGTTCCCAGAGATTGCGAAAGGGTAGTCAGGATCAGAGCTTTTCCATAGCTCTTGAGCTGTGACAGGATCAGCTCGGTGCCGAGCATCAGTCCGAACGCACACTGCATCCACGTAATTGTGATCTTATACCATCCGGAGGACAGCGTCGGAGCGGACAGGATGCCGAGACCGTATGGGCCCAGAAACATTCCTGCAATCAGCCAGCCGAGAATCTCCGGCATTTTTATCTTTGCGATCAGCTTCCCCGAACCCCATGCGAGGAGCAGGACAGCGGTCCAGCGGAGGATTTGAAACAGATTGCTCATTTATATTTACTTCCTTTCAAGGATGCCATAGAGGAAGATATCGACCATTCGGCGGCTCTCCTCCTCATGATGTTCGATGTCCGGATTTTTCTCTGTCTGACCCGCGATCCTTGCGTTGAGAAAGTCTTGAAGGCAGTGAAAAGAGCGGAGGATTTCCTCCTCCGACAGATCACTGCGAAGTGCCTTCTGCTCAAGGATACGATGAAGATAGAGATCGTTCAGATCATCATAGCTTTTACGAATCTTCTGAATTTCCGTTCGGAGACGCTCCAGCGGAAAGAGAATCACATGGCAGAAAATGCGGGCGCATGCCGGATGATGCTCAAAAAAAATCTGCCGGCTTCGAAAGTACAGGTCCGGAAGATCAGAGCCTGTCCGGCTGCCGATGTTTCTTTTCAGATCATCTGTCAGTGCCTCAAAGCATTCTTCCAGACAAGCCAGATAGAGACGGTCCTTGGATTCAAAATAATGGTAAATGATTCCCTTGGAAACGCCTCCGTTCTGGCAGATGGTATTGATAGATGCGGCTTCCGGTCCGTGCTGAGCGAATTCTTCGATAGCGCTGTCCAGTATTTTCCGTCGTGTAATCTGGTTTTTCTCTTCCCGATTCATGAAATTCCTCCGTTCCATTTTTAAGCGATCAGAAGCAATTGCCGGGCGCGGGCAATGGCGGTGCGCTGTTTCTGACCGCCGGAAACCTCGCAGGGATATTTTTTCAGAAGGGCGTCAATCCCGATTTTCCGAACCAGAGGTGTCAGGACAGCTTTCATTTCTGATGGCTTTTTCTGCTGTAAAACCAGCGGGAGAAGGATATTGTCCTCGATCGTCAGTGAGATTTTTGCCGTTGAGCAGGACCGATTCGGCGGTCGGTTTATCGAGAGCTGCCAGGATATTGAGACAGGTGGATTTTCCGGAACCGGATTCGCCCATGATCGCGACATATTCGCCTGCCTCAACCTTAAAGCTAAGGTCTGAAAGCGCCTCAACCTGGGTGGCACTTCACCGGGATTTGTAGATTTTTTGTACATGATTCACTTCGAGTATTGCCATAAAGAACTCCTTTTCACAAGTTGTGTTTATAATTCACTGCATTATTAAAATCGACCAGAAGGTCGATTTATACAATACAATAAAACGACCGCATGGTCAATAAGAAATTATGAAAAAGTAATGAAATCAGCAGGAATGAAACATCGGGAAGAGATAAGAGGTGTATATATAGCAATGCCCTGCAAGTTTAGGGCTTGCAGGGCGGGCACGGCAACGCCGTTTAATACAGAAAACTCCATCAGCACTGAGGAAGCAAACTATTGGGGAAGCTACCCGTATGAGATCGAAGAGAATTATTTTAACACCTCGGCACTGGAAACAAGGCCTGGAAGTTCAGAGGGAAAACAGTGCCGGTGGGAAGCTATCCAGCCAATAAGTTCGGACTCTATGACATGCACGGAAACGTAAATGAGTGGTGCTGGGATTATTACGGGCCGTATGATCTGACACAGACGGACAATCCGGCCGGTGCGGCTGCCGGCACGAGGCATATTTACCGCGGCGGCGGACGATTTGGACAGAGTCTTACGGCAATCGCAAAGCTCGCGCTAAAATTTACCAGCGCCTGGTTTTAAAGAATGGCAATAAATTCGCAGACCGAAGTCTTTTTCTTTATAATTCCAGAGGGCATGCCCGATCCCGAATTTTCGGAAAGCGCTGTGTATGTCGCGCAGCCAGCGGATTTTGTCATGGTTATCTGCAAGATCGATCACGCCGTATTCGCCGCAGTAGAGAGGAACATTGTCGTGCACTGCCTTCCGGACAGCCGGGGCAAAGATATCCTCAAAAAATCCTTCTCCGATGTCCCGGATTCCTTCTTTATACACAGCGCCGGCGAGGTCGGCGTTTAAGTGACTTCCCGCTTCTTTGTATTCTTCCAGTGTTTTCGGGTAGCCGATTCGAAAGTCGGAAGGCATGCCGGCTACCCAGTAAGCACCCTGATGTGTGAAGATCATCGGCTCATAGCAGTGGAAGTTGTACACCAGCCTGTCATCCGCCGGCAGATCCAGCAGCGGGACGCTCAGTACATTGTTGTAACGGACGCCGCCCACCACAATATAGCTTTTAGGGACAATTGTGCGCATCATGCGGATGTAGCGTCCGGCCAGGGCATTCCAGGCATCGGACACTTCCGGAAGAACAACTTCGTTGAGGGGCTCAAACGCCACCTGCTCCTGCCAGGGCGCAAACC
The DNA here is from genome assembly GCA_900318835.1 of uncultured Bacteroidales bacterium. Classification (GTDB taxonomy): domain Bacteria; phylum Bacteroidota; class Bacteroidia; order Bacteroidales; family P3; genus Colimorpha. The sequence goes on along the minus strand of ONLW01000022.1, from coordinate 481 downwards.
GCACGGCGATTTCCTTCCACAGCTTCAGAAAGCGCTTTTGAAGAGATTCATCATAGAAGAAACGTTTGCGGTCCATTCCACTCTTGAGTGGATCAAAAGAATAACCGTAGCATTCATGCAGATCAATCAGCATATTTAAACCGCAGGCTTCACACCACCTTCGGCAGTCGGACAGGTGATTAAAGCCGCTTTCCCGGAGGTTTCCTTCTTCGTCTTCCAGCACTGTGTAGTCAATGGGGACGCGCACATGATCAAAACCGAGCTTTGCGATGGTACGGATATCGTTTTCCGTTATAAACGTGTTAAAATGTTTTTCATCGAAAACGGCGAACTGCGAAATCCAGCCGCCCAGGTTGACACCCTTTTGAAAACCTTCAAAAATCCGCATAGTATTTTATCCCTCCCCGTGTTATTCCTGTGAAACCGTCTATAACGATATTATAAGGTGCGTGCCGTGCGGGAGCAATAGAAACAGTTTTGT
>ONLW01000037.1 GCA_900318835.1 uncultured Bacteroidales bacterium | reverse complement strand
GACGCTGCCCGAACGCTGGCAGGGGAAGGAGGTCCATCTCTACGGCTTCGCGGTTGACTATGAGGGCAATGCAAGCAACACCGTGTATATCGGCATGCTAGCGGAGGAGGTCGGCAAGATATCAGCGTTCCAAGAAGAGATGGGCATGGAAAGAGCGGAAAACACTAATTCACACTCCGTTGTTGATAATAATCTTTGGCATGAAAGTTGCAGTTGCAATAAATGTAGTATTTTTGCACCACGAATTTTTATGCAATGGAAGCAAACCTAAGTGAAAATACAAGGAAGGCCATCGCCTTCAGTCGCGACGAGGCTATCCGCCTGAAAAACGGCGGTATAGGTGTCGAGCACCTCTTCCTTGGCATGGCCCGTCTGCCCGAGTGCTCGGCCATGACCATGCTGTCGACCATGGGCGTGAACACCGCCTCTTTCCGCGAACGTCTGGAGAATCAGGTGAGTCAGGCGCAGAGCGACATCCGCTATGCTGCCGACAGCGAGATTCCCATGCTGCGGCAGACCGAGAAGGTGCTACGTCTGAGCTATCTGGAGAGCATCAAGTTGAAGTCGGCCGAGATACGCACCGAGCACCTCATTCTGGCCATGCTGCAGGAGAACGACAACCTGGTGGCCAGCATGCTGATGCGCGACGGCGTTGACTACGAACGCTTTGCCAAGCTGGTACGCAACGACAGTGGTTTGGAACCCACCGGCAACACCGATTTCAGCAGCCAAACCAGCGACGACGACATCGACGACGCTTTCGCCGACCCCCTGCGTGAAAGTGAGAAGGGTAATAAAAAAGAGAAAGGCAAGAGCGGCACTCCCGCCTTGGAGAACTTCGGCCGCGACCTGACCCAGCTGGCACTCGACGGCAAGCTCGACCCCATCATCGGCCGCACCAAGGAAATGGACCGCATTGCCCAGATTCTCAGCCGTAGGAAGAAAAACAACCCCATTCTCATCGGTGAGAGCGGCGTGGGCAAGAGCGCCATCGCCGAAGGCCTGGCCATTCGCATCGCCGAGGGCCGCGTGCCGCGGACGCTCTATGGCAAGCGTCTGATGAGCCTTGACCTGGCCTCGCTGGTGGCGGGAACGAAATACCGCGGCCAGTTCGAGGAACGCATGAAGGCCATCATCAACGAGCTGGAGCAGCATCCCGAAATCATCATCTTCATCGATGAGATCCACACCATCGTGGGTGCCGGAAGTGCCAGCGGAAGCCTCGATGCCAGCAACATGTTCAAGCCCGCCCTGGCCCGCGGCGTCATCCAGTGCATCGGCACAACCACATTGGACGAATACCGCCAGTATATCGAGAAAGACACCGCTCTCGAACGTCGCTTCCAGAAGGTGCTCGTGGAGCCCGCCACTCCCGAAGAGACCCTCGATATACTGACCAATATAAAGGAAAAATACGAGGAGCACCACCTTGTGGTCTTCAGCGATGAAGCGTTGAAGGCTTGTGTGGAACTCACCGAGCGCTACGTCAGCGACCGCCTGCAGCCCGACAAGGCCATCGACGCCATGGACGAAGCTGGCGCGCGCGTACATATTGCCAATATGCAGGTGCCCGAAGAGATTGTTAATATGGAGAAAGAGGTGGAGCGTGTGGCAGCACAGAAGAAAGAGGTGCTGGCCAGCAAGCGCTACAGCGAAGCCGCCGAACTACGCGACCAGGAACGCGACCTGGAGAGCAAGCTGTCCGACATGAAGCGACAGTGGGACTCCGACGAGCGCGAGCGCAAGGTGACCGTCACCGATCAGGACGTGGCCGCCGTGGTGGCCATGATGACCGGCGTGCCCATGGAACGCATCGCTGAGAGCGAAAGTAACCGCCTGTTGAGCATGGAAAAAGAACTGAAGGGTAGCGTGGTGGGGCAGGACGAGGCCATTGCCCAGATTGCCAAAGCCATCCGCCGCAACCGCGCCGGACTCAAGGACCCCAACCGCCCCATCGGCAGTTTCCTCTTCCTCGGACCTACCGGCGTCGGCAAGACCTATCTGACAAAGATTTTGGCCAAATACCTCTTCGACAGCGAGAGTGCCATGATTCGCATCGACATGAGCGAATACATGGAGAAGTTCGCCGTGAGCCGTCTCATTGGAGCACCTCCGGGATATGTGGGCTACGAAGAGGGCGGCCAACTGACCGAGCGTGTGCGCCGCAAGCCCTACAGCATCGTGTTGCTCGACGAGATTGAGAAGGCGCATCCCGACGTGTTCAATGTGCTGTTGCAGGTGCTCGACGACGGACAGCTCACCGACGGCATCGGCCGCAAGGTGGATTTCCGCAACACTATCGTCATCATGACCTCGAACATTGGCAGCCGCCAGTTGAAGGACTTCGGCGTGGGCGTGGGTTTTGCCACCGCCGCCCGCGAGGCCGAGAAGTCGCAGATGCAGCGCGATGTCATCGAGAAGAGCCTCAAGAAAGCTTTCGCGCCCGAGTTCATCAACCGCATCGACGACATCATCTACTTCAACTCGCTAGGTCGCGAGGAGATACACAAGATTATCGATATCGAGTTGCGCGGCCTCTTTGGGCGCATCCGCAAGATGGGCTTCGAGGTTGAGATGGACGAGAAAGCCAAAGACTTCATCGTCAGCAAGGGCTGGGACGAGAACTACGGTGCCCGCCCGCTGCGTCGCGCCATCCAGCGCTATGTGGAGGACGACCTGGCCGACGAGATCATCAAAGCCGACATCCTGCCCGGCGACACCATCCGCATCACCGCCGACGAGGAGCATGTCTTCTTCGACATCGAGAAAGGCGCAACTTCTCACGCCCTTGACGAAGCGCTGGCCACCGAGCCAGCTGCAGTAGAAGAATGAGAAAAGGGAGCCTCGCGGCTCCCTTCTTATTTCACAACAATTTCATCAATAAGTTTCATTTGGACTGATGTTTGAGGGTCCAGTCGATGACCTCGTCGAGGTAAGGGCCGAAAGGTGTCTGGCCAACATAATAGCCAGCGTGGGCGCTGAAGCCTCCGATATTGTACTCAAGAACAACGGGCTTTCCGTCTTTGTCGATTGCCATATCGAGGGCAAAGAGATGGTGATGCGGGATGCAACGTGCCACATGGCAGGAGAGTTCGACGGCGGCATCCCAGTAGGGAATGCACTGGCCCGCATCGGGGTAGGGTTTGGAGAAACCTTGGTCGTCGAAAGAGAGGTCGTGCAGACGGCCGTCGGCAAGGTCGACCGCCACATAGCGACCGCCAGCATGGCAGTTGTCGACCACGGCACCAGGGCCACCGAAGCGGAAGTAGGCGCTGGTGAGGTGCGGCTGACCGTCGACCACCGAGCGGTAGACCACCATGCGCATAGTGTTGGCCGCTGTAGGACAGAGGCGTGCCATGAAAGGGTGCTGCTCGATGGCCTCCTGCAACACCAAGTTGTCATCGAATTCCAATAGGAAATTCTTATCAAGGCGTATGCCATCAGAAGTGACATAACCCTCATCACCACGGAAAAACTTTATCACCCGCATGCCACACGAAGTACCCATAGAGGGCTTCAATATTAGTGCATCAAAAGGACATTCGGCAAGAGCCTTCTCCAAGTTTTCCAATGGCAGCAGGTCGGCACCCAGCAGCAGTCCTCCACGGATGCGTGCCACCACTGTCTTCGGAGTATTCTCCTCCCCTATCACTCGCGGGAACATCACCTTGTCCTCATAGACATCCCAGTAGCTGCGCGGATTGAGGCATTCCTCAATCTGCAAATGCAGAATGTCCTCGGGGATGATGTCCGGGATAGGACCGCAGAAATGGCTGTGCAGACGGTAGATGTACGGATCCACCCAGCGGTAGAAAGGCTTCCAGCGGCGACGGTATTCTTCCTCCCCTTCAGCCTTTCTTGTGGGCAATTCCAACCGACGGAGGGCCTGATAGCAAAAATGGCTATAGAGCATATAGTCATAGAACCGGTCGCCAACGGTCTTCTTCACAACGGATTTCAGCAGTCTTGATTTCATAATAATTAAAAATTGTATTTCACCAAGGCACAGATGCGGTGGTTGGCCACCTGGTGGAGGTTGTCGTCCTGCTTGACGGAGCCATTCTTGTCGAGGTCACCATAGGTGCAGGCGGTCCACTCGTACTCAAGGCCCAGGTTGAAAGCCTTGACGTTGTAGCTGATGGAGGGCGTGATGCGGTAGACGCTGTTGAGATGGGTGAAGTTCTCGCCGCCCTTCATGTAGATGCGATAGGTGTTGGAGCCAAAGTCATAGAGGTCCTTCCCTGCCCCAAGGTTCTTCATGTAGCCGAGGAAAAGATTATATCGCACCTTCTTTCCATAGGCAATGTTGAGGTAGCTGATGGAAGCACGCAGGGGTACGTAGTCCCAAGAGCCATCGTTGTTGACAGCAGTGACACCGTAGCCTACAAGCTGGTTCAAGTGGCTGGTATTCTGGGCCAAGAGGGTGCGGAACTTCACGCTCCAGTCGCCACCCACATACTGCGCATAGAGCGTCGGAGTGAACGAATTGACGGTCTCGTTGACTTTCTTGGTAACTCCACCAACCAAAGCATGGGTGCGAGGGCAAAGGCTCTGTATGTCGACACCTATCTGGGCATACCAGGGGCCCTGCTTGAAGTTGAGTCCAAAGAAAATTTCGGGAGCCAGAGAGTTGTTGGCGAAGTCAATGCTGTTGGTGCTCGTCGGGTCGCTGGCAGACTTTGGGCCGTTGTTCATGTATTGCAACTGCCAGAGCAGCGCAGCGGTGTAGCCAAAAGAGCCCAAATACATGGAAGCACGCACCTGCGGTGTGCGACTATGGGGACGGAACGGCGCACCGGCGGCCATACCCAACACCTCGGGCATAATGTCGCCACTCAGAGGGTGCCAGTCCTGACCCACGAGCAATTCCGCATTCCACACACTTCTTTCGGCTCTTAGTTTTAAATAGGCCAAACGCAGACGCAACACCATGTTGTTGGTGCCGAAGCCACCAAAGTCGCCTTCCAGCTTGCCACTGCTCTTCACTTGTCCAAAACTGGGGCCTATGATATTTAAACCAAAACGCGAAGTCAATGCCTGCAACTGCATCGAAGGCACAGCATTCAGGTCCTCGCTTTGGTCCTCATTCCATTTCTCGTCGAAAGGAATCATGTTGTACTCGCCACCCACCACCGTGTAGGTCTTGCGTGAATCAAAAGTGAGGTAGTTGCGCACAAAGCCGTAGAGCTTGACAGACACCTTGTTGGTGTCCTGCGCATGGACAAAGGGCAGCGACAGAAAAACTGCCGCTGCCATGATAATCAGTTTCTTCATGCCAAAAGTACCAATAATTGTGCCGTGAAAATACGGAGGAACATCGTGAGGGGGTAAACAGTGGCGTAGCCGGTGTTGGGCAACTTGCAACCCTCGGGAGCCATATTGTTGGCGAAGGCCAGTGTTGGCGGGTCGGTGTGGCTGCCACCGATGAAACCCATGAGGGTATAGTAGTTGATTTTGAGCACCAAACGACCGAATAGTCCCACCAGAAGCGGAGGAACGATGGTGATGATGACACCGTAGAGCACCCACATGTAACCGCCGGCCTGAATGGTGGCAAGGAAACTGCCGCCGGCACTCAAACCGACTCCCGCGAGGAACAGGGCGATGCCCACCTCACGCAGCATCCACACACCATGGCTGTCGGTGAACTCCTGGGTGAACCAGCCTTTCTTCACACCCAGCCAGCTGCCGATGAGCGACACCACCAGCGGACCACCTGCCAATCCCAGTTTCACGGGAGCCGACATACCGACAGGTATCGGCAATGAACCCAGCACAATGCCGAGAGCAATGATGACAAAAATGGGAATCAAATTCACCTTGTGGCGCAACGAAGTCGGGGTGGCTTTTTTCTCGGCCTTGGAATCCAGACCCTCATCACTTACGGGTTCATTTTTCAGGTCGATGCGGCAAAGTGGACGCAACAGCAGGCAGGTCATAATCATGCCCACCACGGCCAGAGGATAGGCCACGGCATAGCCACTGGCCATCTGGTCGGCAGCGCCTGCCAGTCCCAGATCATTAGCCGTCTGCTGGGCAGCCGACAGTCCCGGAGTGTTGGTGACAGCACCCGTGTAGACACCCGCCATATCGGTCAGGCTCTGGTCTGCAGTCTTGGCAATGATGTAGGTAATCAACACGCCTAAAGCCACATTCACCACGGCCATGCCGTTCATGGCGAGGCCACCTTTCTTAAAGCTCTTGAAGAATCCAGGACCCACCTGCAGACCTACTGCGGTGACAAACAGAATAAGTCCGAATTCCTTGATAATATGGAGCATTTCCCCATTACATGTAACACCAAGGGCACTGATGAAGATGCCCACGAAGAGCACCCACGTGATACCGAGGGTAACGCCCTTCACTTTAAACTTGCCCAACAGCAAGCCCGCAAAGATGGAGACGGAAAGCATCAGCACCGTAGTGCCCACACCTCCGCTTGTCAGTAAGTTAGTAAACCACATAGGAATAAAGGTTTAAGGTTTAAAAGTTTAAGGTTTAAGACTTCCGGTGGTAGCACACCTTTAAGCCTTAAACCTTAAATCCTAAACTAATAATAATTAGTCACCAAGAGTGGCAACCATAACGGCTTTAATCGTGTGCATACGGTTCTCAGCCTCGTCGAAGACGATGCTGTTCTCGCTCTCGAAGACCTCCTCGGTCACCTCGATGCCGTTCAGACCAAACTTCTCGTGCACATCGCGGCCAGCTTTGGTCTCCAGGTTGTGGTAGGCGGGCAGGCAGTGCATGAATTTGCACTTCGGGTTGCCAGTCTTCTTCATCAGGGCAGCGTTGACCTGATAGGGCATGAGCATCTTGATGCGCTCTTTCCACACGCTGTCGGGTTCGCCCATCGACACCCAGATGTCGGTGTAGATGAAGTCGAGGCCCTTCACGCCCTTCTCGACGTCGTCGGTGACAGTGAGCTTGGCGCCAGTTTCTTTAGCAATTTCCTGGCACTTCTTGACGAGTTCCTTGGCAGGCTGCAATTTCTTTGGGGCGATGATGCGGATATCCATGCCCATCTTCACACCGCCAACCATCAGGCTGTTACCCATGTTGTAACGGGCATCGCCGATATAGGCGAACTTCACCTGGTTGAGGGGCTTGTCGGTATGCTCCTGAATGGTGAGGAAGTCGGCCAGAATCTGGGTGGGGTGAGCTTCAGCGGTCAGACCGTTCCACACGGGGACGCCGGCGTATTCAGCCAGTTCCTCAACGGTGGCCTGGTCGAAGCCACGATACTCGATACCGTCGAACATGCGACCCAGCACGCGGGCGGTGTCCTTCATGCTCTCCTTGATGCCAATCTGGCTGCCGGTGGGACCGAGATAGGTCACATGGGCACCCTGATCTTTGGCGCCAACCTCGAAGGCGCAGCGGGTACGGGTCGAGGTCTTCTCGAAGATAAGGGCAATGTTCTTGCCAGTGAGGGTCGGTTTCTCGGTACCTGCATATTTGGCGCGTTTCAGTTCGCGGGCCAGGTCGAGCAGATAGTTAAGCTCCTTCGGCGAGAAGTCGAGGATTTTCAGAAAATTGCGATTTCTTAAATTGTAAGCCATAATTTTTATTGTTTTATTGTTTAATTGTTTGATTGCTTATGTGATTTGTCTGGTGCCGCAACCTTAAGGTTGTGGATTGTCCGCTACCGGACAATCCTCGTTCCGCAGCTGGGGTTGTCAAGCTGGCCGGCCTCGGTAATAATGCATTCCTTACCGCCGTGTTCGACAAACATGAGGGCGGCGCGCACCTTGGGAGCCATCGAGCCTTCGGCGAACTGGCCCTCTTCGAGGTACTGCTTGGCCTGAGCCACGGTAATAGTGTCGAGGGCCTGCTCGTTCTCCTTGCGGAAATTGATGTAGACCTTGGGCACGTCAGTGAGGATGTAGAACTCATCGGCACCGATTTCCACAGCGCAGAGGGCGCTGGCGAGGTCTTTGTCGATAACAGCTTCGACACCACGCACATAGTCACTCTCCTCCACCACGGGGATGCCGCCACCACCCACGGTGACAACGATGTTGCCGGCGGTAGCCAACTGCTTCACTATCTTGATATTGTTGATGCGGACGGGCTTGGGCGAGGCGACGACTTTGCGCCAGCCGTTACCCTTGGGGTCTTCCTTGTATTTGGCACCGGTTTCGTCGGCCAACTGGTCGGCCTGCTCCTTGGTGTAGTAGGGTCCCACAGGCTTGGTGGGGTTCTCAAACATAGGATCGAGCTTGTTGACAGCCACTTGGGTGACGAGAGTGACAACATCGCGCTGGATATCGTTGCGGGCCATCACGTTGCGGAGACCCATCTCGATGAGGTAGGCGATGGAACCTTGAGTCTCGGCGACGCAGAAATCCATCGGCATGGCCTCGACACCGGTGAGCTTGCCAGCCTCGTGTTGCAGCATCACGTTACCCACCTGAGGACCATTGCCGTGGCCGATAACAATATTATAGTTGCGCTTGAGCAGAGCGCAGAGACTCTCACACGTGTTCTCCACATTCTCAATCTGCTCGCGATAAGTGCCTTTCTGGCCGCTTCGCAGGAGAGCATTTCCCCCGAAAGCAACAACAGCTAGTTTTCTCATTCTACTCTATTTTCTTTATTTTCAAATATTTCT